>JAWVFI010000086.1:0-19010 GCA_033856235.1 Blastocatellia bacterium
GCATCCCTTCGGCGGAGATGGAGTTGGTGCGCCGCCCGTCATAGCGTGCCAGTCCTCCGTCGGTTGCAAACCACGTGATGCCGAACTCCGTCTGCGCGATCGCATGCGTGCGATCAGACGGCAGCCCATGAAACGAAGTCACCGCGCCCCATTGATGCAGGTTCGGCGGCGGCGTCGGAGACGGTGAAGGCGAAGGCGATGGTGTGGGAGTCGGAGAGGGAAGGGCGACCGGTGGTTGGTTTTGCGCTGATGAAGAAAGGGCCAGGATCAGCAGAATCATCAGCAGCAACCAGTAGGCGATGAGCAGGGAGTATCCAGAGCGAGCTTTCGCTTGTGGTCTCTGGCGTTGGGATTTAAGCGCGGCTCTGCCGCAACGCTTTCGGGGGTAGGAGGTGGCGATATTGGCGTTCAAGTCGAATATGACAAACAGTTTGGCCAGCGGGCTATCGCTTCTTTGTCTCGCGCTTCTGCTCTTCGATAAACTTCTTCCGATCGCGTTCGATCCAGGCTTCCAGTTCTCCAGCGGCTTTCTCCAACTCGTCGTTATTCAACAGCCCACGCCGCAGGGCTTCAAAGAAAGCGCGCGTGCGCACGTTGTAGGCGAGCTTGTCGTAACCTTCGTGCGGCGTTCCTTCGGCAGTCGAAACGAAAAGCTTTTCGTAGAGCGTAGCCAGACGGCTTTCCACGCCACGCAAACTCAGGGAACACTTGCGCGCGATGGCCCAGTTCGAGAGACCGAGAGCGAGGTAGTAAAGGGCTTCGGCTTCGAACTCGGTCAACAGCGGCCTTTTGAACGAATCCTTAAACGCTGGATCGATCATGTCCGCGCCGTCTTCCAGCACGGCGGCGACAAAGCGCAGGAACCGTGATTCGGGATTGTTCTTGTGAATGAAACCGTAGGCCGGTGGCGGGTCGACCGACTTCACGATCTTGCGAATCTCGTTGATGTAGATCTCGTGCGGGAACTGGGTCCAGAAGATTATTCGGGCCGTAGGGAAGTCTCGCCAGATGGCGCGCGCCGCTTTCACTCCCGAAAGCTTGGGCATCTGGATGTCCAGAATCGAAACGTCGGGCTTGTGCTCCAGGGCCAGGTTCACAGTCTCTTCGCCGTCCCCGGCCTCCAGCACGGGAAGATGCGCGGGGAATTCGCGCTCCAGCACCTCGCGCAGGTAAGCGCGCTGGCCCACGTTGTCTTCGGCGATCAGGATGGACATGGCGACGATGATAGCTCGAAAACCGTCCGGTTCGTAATGTGGCATGCCACAGTTGCCGGGGCCGGAATGCGCGCGTGGGCGCTGTTGCAACTCCCCTATAACCCTCTGCCGCTTTCGTCAATAATCCAAATGCTCTTCGAGACTTCTGTGGAACAGAGGAATCATGACCGGCTGGGCGCAACAACTCTGGCGCACTTCTCCAAAACTGACGGCTATCTGCGCTGTTTGCGGAATTGGATTGGTACTGATCGGTTGGACCATTCAGCGTCAACCGAGGGCTTGGGCCGCTGGCAAGGTGCCTATCGCTTTTTGGGCTTGGCGTAACGATCCTCCTTCCCAGGCGGATGTCAGCGACGCCATGCAGGTGGCCCATGCGCGCTCACTCTTCTTGCGCGCCGGACAAATCGATTACCACAAAGGGACTTTGCAACGCATTCGCGGCCTGAGCGGCAGGCTGCCGCAGGGAATCGAACTCCACCTGGTTTACAACGCGACCCGACCCTTGCTGGCGCAACTTGAGAGCGCCGACGAAGAATTACTGGCCGCGACTATCGCGGGCGCTTTTGCAGCAGATGTCGAGCGAGCTCGTACTGATGGCTCGTCAGTGGCCGGTTTGCAGGTGGACATCGATGTGCCCACCAGACTGCTGCCGCATTACGCTCGCACACTGCGTGCGCTCCGGGCCCATTTGGACCGGAACATACAGCTTTCCATTACCGGCCTGCCCACGTGGATGGACTCCGACGACCTGAATAGCGTGCTGGACCAGGTCGATTTTTGGATTCCGCAATGCTATGGCGCGAAGATTCCCGAACGCCGGAACCAGTCAATCCCCATCTCCTCGCCGCAGATGCTGGCCCATGCAGTTACCCGCGCGCGCAAGTTGAACCGGCCTTTTTATGCGGGACTTGCCGCCTACAGCTACGTCCTGCTCTACAGCAAAGGTGGCGAGCTGATTACCGTGCGCGGGGACATGGATCCGGCGCGCCTGGCGGCTGATGCCAATCTCGATCTAATCGAACGACGCGCGTTTTCCGGCACCACTGAATGGCGTTATGTCTATCGGGCCCGGAATGATTCGGTGATTGACGACCTCGCCATGCAGGCCGGCGATTACCTGGTGATCGACTCGCCCAGCACCGGCTCGCTGCGTGTTAGCGCGCGTACGGTGCGTGAGCTGGCAGGAGGAAAACTCCTCGGCATCTGTGTGTTTCGCCTGCCCACCCGTGACGATCCCTCCACTCTGACGTTGGAGCAAGTGGCTGCAGCTCTTGCCGATCAGCAATCCCGAATAGCGATCGAGGTTGTCATCAGGCGCGCCCGGCCGGCCGGGATCAAAGATCAATCGCCGGGGCGAAACTGGATAGTTGAACTGAAGAACACGGGGACAGGAAACGCACTAACGGGAAGTTTACAAGTTGACCTAACCCTGACCCCGGGAAGCATCGCTGAACTCCGGCACCAAACACCGGCCTCCGGCGAAACGCTTTGTAACACCCCCGATTCTGAAGGGCAGTCACGATCGGAACCATGCAGCCCGCAACGTGCCAACGTGATTCGCATCCGGCCGCACATGCTGGCACCCGGCCAGATACTGCGTGTGGCCCTGACCCTGAATATCGATCTGCCGCCGCACGTACCCATCGCGATCGAGATGCAAACAGATGAAGGCCGCTATTACTCGAACCGAAGCGACGTAATCGCTGAGGGAATTGAAGAACGATGAACCGGAAAACATTGAAAGCCAGACTAATCACCAGGCGAAGTTCGATGCGAGACCTGGGAAACGTAATGGTAGTGATTGTTGCCGTAGCGGCGACGGCGCTTGGATGTGCCTGGATGGGTACGCAGCACTCGGTTCGCTTTAACGATTATCAAACTGAGCGCGAGATGGGACGGCTGCCGCCGCTGCCGACGATGGCGAACGGAATGAATGAGCGCCGCGCCGCTTGGGATTCGGAGGACGTGCAACAAACTTCCGATCCTTACAGTGACGCAGAAAAGCAAACTCTGGAACTGGATAACCTGTGGGATCGCGCTGACGCCGCCGAAAAGGGTAGCGATCTGCATTTAGTTCGGGACGTGCTCAGGCAATACCTCGAGCGCACCAGAATTGCTCGAAACCTTTGGGTACAGCCCCGCGATCGTCAGGAACGGCGCAATTCGGCAATCGACAGGCTGGACGCCTTGACTGCCCTGGATCGCGGCACCAGCGCAGCCCTGGTCCAGACATATCTTAATGCGCGACGCGTTTACGATGGGAAACCCGGGACCGAAGAGGTTCAGCCCGTCCTGGATCTGGTTGGGCGCGACCCCAATCTTAACGACAACCGTGCGTATCTAAAGGCGGCCCAACTTTACAGCCGGAAGGAGTTTAGCGAGGCGGCGCGGGGGTTTGCGGCGCTGGCGCGCGAATTTCGAGGCAGCGAAAAGCGCGAAGCTGCACTATTCATGGCGGCAGTTGCTGAGATGAAGGTCAGTTTGGAAGTTGACGGGGCGAGCGCGCATGAGACCGAGGCTGCGGCAAAGAAATCGGGTGAACCTTCGGCTGAACCCTCCGCGTCGTCCGTCGTCATGGCTGAGCGCTCGCACCCCAACGCGCTGGCGGCGTTCAGGAAATTGATGCGGGATTATCCACACGGACAATACTCTAATGATGCGCGAGGCTGGATCGCGCACCTCCTGCTCCGCAAGGACGACCGCGCCGGCGCCTTGGTTGAATACTACCGCCTGCTGGGTGACAAGCGGGACGAAAACGCCAGACTTGAAGCGGCGTTTTCACTTAACTATGTACGGCATTCTGCGAGCAACGAAGAAATGACTCGCGTGGAAAAGCAGCTCGAAACGGAACCGGAGGCAGCGCTCGCGTATGCTTATCACAATATTTACAACTACTCGATCGACCCCGGCGCTACTTATCCCTCTTACGAGGACGGCGATACCAAGCCCTATGCTGAACAAGATAAAGAGTGGCAGGAAGATCGCGAACTAACCGGGCGTCGAGAGTTGCTGCGCACCCTTGAGTTTGCTAAGCGATTAATCCAACGCTACCCCAGATTGCCCGTCGGCGTTGGCTTCGAGCTGCGGGCGGCACAAGCCAGCCTGGAGCTTGGCGACAACGATGCAGCGGTGGAATTCGCTCAACGCGCATTGCGCGGCCCGATAACCGCCGAGCAGCGATCCGAATGTCTCTGGACGCGTGGGGTTGCCGAACACCGGCGACGTCACTTCGACGTTGCCCGCGAGAGTTTTCGTACGCTATTGAGGGACTATCCGACGGGGCGTTACGTTGAAGGCGCCCGGCGTACTTTGGCCATGGTTCTGGAGGACGCAGGTGACCTGGACGGCGCGCTGGAGCAATACATAGCACTCGATTACAAGCTCGACACCGCTTACTTCATAGATACACTGATGACGCCGGAGGGACTCTCCGCTTTTATTCAACAACATCCGGCATCGCCAAAGCGGAATGAACTGCTTTATGCGTTGGCGATTCGTTACTTGCGTGGCAATCGTTGGGAGGAGGCGCGCCAAACGTTGCAACAGGTGAAGACTTTTGCCCCTCAGGATTACAGCATCTACGCGGGCGAAAACCCATGCTATTACTCTCCCGGCGATACCTTTGGTTGCGCGGATCCCAAACGAGCCCAATATGGGTCTGAGCCACCGGTCATCACACCGGTCATGATCATGCGCGATGTGCAAACGGCGAACGAGCTGGAGGCGTTGGAGAATTCGGCTGCCCGAGCCGAGGGCGACGAACAGCAGGCCGAAGCTCTCTATCAACTTGCCAGTTATCAATACGAGTCAAGCCACCTGCTCTTCTACAACCCGGTCGCCTGGGCGGGACAACGTTATTGGAACCTGTCGCAATTGGCAGGCGGATCCCGGTATCGTGCGCTCAATGAATCACAGATTCTCTGGAGTTACATGCAGGAGCACGAGACAATTGCCCGCGCGCTGAAGATTTATTTGGATGTGGCAAGTCGCTTTCCGCGCACGCGGGCGGGACGCGACTCGCTTTACAGCGCGGCGGTTTGCCACGAGCGACTGGCCAATTTTAGTCCTTACTGGCGCGATATTTATCAGGCCGGGCTGCATGCCGGGTCGCGCATGGTTTCCTACCCTGATGTGAAGGCGGCGTATCCCGGTTATCAACTTCCGCGCGGCACTTCCGGGTGGCAACCGTCAACGCGGACAGTTTACGGAAAACCAGGGTGGGCGCCGCCGGCAAAACCTGCACCGCGGCTTTCGCGGGTGGCCCGATTGAAACTCCTGACAAACCATTTGGTTGCCGGCGTGACTGACTTTTGGAGAAAACAGGGGCAGCGTTGGTTCACTGCCCTGGTCATGCTGGCGGGCCTCTGGCTTACCGGGCGAATTGCCCTGCGTCATCGGAAACACTTGCGCGCAGAAATCAGCCAGCATCGCCTGGAACAAGGAAAGCAGATCACAGTCTATCCGTGGAGTTCATTGTTTTGGGTGGATCCGGTGCCGCTGGACCGGCGGGAAAAAGTGAAGCAGTTCTTTGGCGCCATAATGCAGGAGGTATGGGAATTGGCGCGCGATTCCCAAAGCCGGCCCGTGCTGGTACGAAGCATAATTTCGCATTTTCTCCTCGCAGGATTGTTACTGAATCTGCTCGCAACTATTGGATTGACGTAAGTAGTACTTCGAAGCGAAGCATCAACAGGCGCTCAACTTCAAAAATGCGCCGCTCCCCGTAGGTAAGGCCCGCACACCCGGTGACGCTTGACCTCCTTCCGCGTTGCTAGCACTATGGCGCTGCTAAACATTCCTTGATTTTCTTCTTAATTGAAAGGTGTGCTCATGTACTTGCGAAAAGTCTGCTGTTTGATATCTCTCGGTGCGCTTTCTATTTCACTCGCAACTTCTTCATTGGGTTTCGACAGGAGGGATCGTCAGCCGCAAACATCTACGTCATCTGCAACGCCCCGCGACGAGAAGCTCTGGAAAAAAGCCCTCGAGATCCATCGGCGGGCGATTGTCATCGATACTCACAATGACGTCACCACGCCGATGACGAATGACGATTACGATCTGAGCGGCGCACCGCCATTTCCTTATCGCACCAGTATTGAGCGCATGAAGCAGGGCGGTTTGACGGCGGAGTTCTTTTCTCTCTATGTGCGGCCCTGGTACGTGGCCCACGGCGGCGCGGCGCGGCGCGCCCTCGACATGATCGACGCGGTCTATCGCGCCGTGGAGCGGCATCCCAACGATCTGATGATGGCCACGACTGCGGCGGACATCCGGCGCGCCAAGAAGCAGAAAAAGATTGCCGCCCTGATGGGCATTGAAGGTGGTCATGCGATCGAGAATTCGCTCGCGGCGCTGCGCGAGTTTCACCGCCTGGGCGTCCGTTACATTACGCTTACCTGGAACAACACCAACGACTGGGCTGATGCGGGGCGCGGCGAAAAGAAACATCACGGCCTTTCACCATTTGGCGAAGAGGTAGTGCGCGAGATGAACCGCCTGGGAATGCTGATCGATGTCTCTCACGTTTCCGATGAAACGATGAGCGACGCGCTGGACATCTCGAAGGCGCCAATCATTGCTTCTCATTCATCGGCGCGAGCGCTCAGTAACGTGCCGCGAAACATTCCCGACGATCTGCTGCGCCGGATCGCCAAAAACGGCGGCGTGATCCAAGTGAATTTCTACAGTGTGTTTGTCGATGCGGCCACCGTGACTCCGCAAAATGAAGAGCGCAACCGGCGCTTGAAAACTGAGCAGGAGGTGCTCGACGCCAGGTATAAAGACGATCCGGAAAGACTGGCGGAGGAAGGCGACAAACTTGATGCGGCGCACCCGCTGCCGCCGCTGCCCCTTTCAAAGTTAATCGATCACATCGATCACATCGTGAAGGTTGCCGGAATCGATCATGTAGGCATCGGAGCGGATTTTGACGGCGCTGTTGACATGCCGGAGGGCGCGCAGGATGTATCAATGCTGCCGAACATCACTTATGAACTGCTGAAGCGCGGTTACAGCGAAAAAGACATACGAAAGATTCTGGGTGAGAACTTTCTGCGCGTGTTCGCTGAAGCTGAGCGCGTGGCCCGCGCTTCCAGCAAAAACATTAGTGGCGACGGCAGCACGCGGCGCATCAAATAAGACGTAACCCAAACTGTTAGTTTGCGTATCCTCGGACCGCCACAAAAAAATGCGCATGATCGGTTGTCAAGTTACCGATCATGCGCATCTTAATTGGCGACCACCCAAGTTACCGTTTCTGATCGCCCTGTCCACCTTTTTGAGCGTTGGTTCCGCCGCCCTCTTGGGCGTTCCCACCCTGACCGCCACCGCCCTCATAATTCTGTTGCGACGAGCCCTGGCCTCCCTGTCCGGTTTGGCCGCTCGGTTGTTTCGATTGTTGATTGCTTCCCTGTTCCTGACCGCCCTGAGCCTGACCTGATTGGGCACCGGCTGCTGCGCTGGAAGTCTTCGGATTTCCGCTCTGTTCATTTCTGTCTTCAGGCATAGTCTTAACCCTCCATTGTTCTTGGTTAGAATTTTGAGGGGGCAACCCGCGATGGCGCGAGTATCAGCCCACCCATGTGAAAGTTATTATTATCAAGAAGCATGCCGCAGGGTTACGTCATAATTCACGCAAATCGTATCGAGACTTCCTTTACTGCGTTGTATAGCAATACAACCTCCTGATAGGGAAAATCAAAAGCGTACATCCGGTCAGTACCGCTGCAGTAGCGGGCGGTTTAACCGATGATGGAGGGCTTTGTCGGAGATCAACCGCCCGCTACCGCAGTGGGTTCTGACTTCTTATGACACCTCAGGAACTGTCATAAGTAGGAGGACAGAGAGGCGGCTTCCCGCTTAATCTCATCCTCAGAAGACTGGGTCGAACGGAAGACATCTATGAATTCTCATTTACGAAAAACTTTGCTCATCTTAATAGTCGTGATGGTGTCGGTTATCCCGACTTCGGCCCAAAGTGGGCGAGCGCGTCAAAACTCCTTAACATCAGACTCTGCCCGCGTCATCTCGCAAGATCCGGTTAAGACTGTGCCTACGGAGAAGGATCAGGCGAAGGAAGTATTTCCAATCCGGGCCGATTACAACCCCAACGCGGTCCTGCGAGGGGCACGCGTTCTCTTCATTCGCTCGAAGTCGGCTTATCTGAAATCCTCAGATCTGGAAAACGAGATGCGTCAGCGGCCTGAGTTTAGCGCCCTCGGGCTTTTGGTTACCAAGGAAGAAGGTAACGCTGATCTGATCCTGGAAGTAGGACGCAAAGTCCCGGGGCGAAAATTTATTTACAGCGGCATCGATCCGCGAACGCAGATTGTGCTCACCAGTGGTTCCGCGCGGGCCGACCTCTTCGGCCTGGCCCCGTCAGTGGCCCACAAGATCGCCAAACGATTTCTCCAACGCGTTCAAGCCGCAAGGTAGGACAGGCATTTCCTGCCTCTCCCACTGTCCTTGAAAGCCTTGCTTCCCGGTAGCGGATGGTGTAAGTGATCCGTCACTATGAATCCCCCCGCCAATGATTTCACGATCAATAGTCACTTCGAAGGCAAAACCCCCAACGTGCGTCAGATATATGACCGGCTTTTGCGGAGCCTGAAGAAAATCGGGCCAATCAGTGAGGACCCGAAGAAAACCTCGATTCATCTGGTGAACGAAACCGCGCTGGCTGGCGTTGCGACCCGCAAAGACTCAATCGTGTTGACGATCAAGAGCGATCGTCCTTTGCGGAGTCCGCGCATTCACAAATCAGAGCAAACATCCGCACGGCGCTTTCATCATGAGGTGAAGCTTACAAAACCCGCCGATGTTGACGATGAATTGGTTCGTTGGTTGAAAGAGGCTTACGCACTTAGTTCGTAAGCAGTCGTGTTAGAGCAAGGGTAATTCTCGATCGAGCGGGCAGTAGCCCGCTCCTAAACAAGTGGGGCTTCCCATCCTGTTTGATTCGCCTGCGGCTACACAGTGAAAACATATATTAAGCTGATTGTAATCGGACTGGCGCTCGCACTGTTGGCGATATTTCTGTTTGGTTTCGCTTCGCCCGTGGTGGCGCTGCAACTGTATGCGTTGCTGTTAGCTTACACGGCATGCCTTTATGCGGGAGCGGCGTTATCGGATGGTCGCGCTTCCTGGCTGGGTGTCGAAGTTGGCGTGTCGGCGGTTATTTTCGGATGCGCGTTTCTGGGTTTGTGGCAATCGTCGCGCTGGCTGGCGCTGGGGTATGTGCTGCACGGGCTTTGGGACCTCTGTCATCATCCCCGGCGAATTCGCACCCGCGTGGTTGATTGGTTTCCGCCAATCTGCGCGACCTTCGATTTTGCCGTAGCGATCTTTATTTCAGTTTGGTATTGAGATTTAATTAAGGTAGGCGGGTTTGCCCACGCAAACTGAAGTTTGGACTGTACACCTCAGGTACTGAAGCTCAACATCCCTTCACAGGTGTATAGAGTTCAAGCTTCAGCTTGCCTCCTCGTCTTCCTACCGTTTCCGCCAAGCGTAAACTTAAGTTTGAACCCGCCAGGGACTGAAGTTCTTTTGCAACTAACGCCAGGCTGTTACTGAACCAACAGAGCTTCCTCACTGAGGGTTTGTTGGGAGGGGGAAGCGGGCTGCGGCTTCCCCAGCGTGGCATTCAGTAGCTTTGTGATTTCCTCTGCTCCAGGTACGACCTCGCTGGCGATGCTGCCTTGGGGAGTGACCACGACGGCGCTCGGCGTCACATTCGAGCCATAGGCCTCGGCCACCTCCTGGGCTTCCTGTAGCAGGATAGTGCGCAGGCCGTTTCGAGCAACGTTCACAAAGTTCTCTTTGATCGTGCCCTTACTAATGATAGCGATCGTAAGCTCGCGCTCATACTCTCGCTGCCAGTTTCCAATCTGCTTGAAGAACACCACACATGGGCCACAGTGCGGACTAACAAAAACCAGCATCAGTGGCTGGCGAGGTTCAAGCAGCGCGGACAGGGAAGTCTTCCCGCCTTCGTAATCCTTCAATTCAAAATCAGGCGCGAGCGTGCCAATCGCCAGGCCCTTCGACCCGTGTGAAGGGTTAACAGATTCTTTTTGGTTTTGCTTATAGGCATAGAACAGCGCGCCGGCGGCGCCCATCGCCAGCGCGAACAGGATCAGCCACTGCCCTTTGCTCAAGCTTTGCAGCAGGCTTAACAAACCGTCATTCGTTTGCAGGGGTTGTTGCCACAGCACGACACCGGCGCCGATGGCAAAGGCGATATTGCGCGCCAGCGTGGGCCAACCCAAAGGCCGCGAGTAAAGCTGGCCGAAGCAATGACAATCATGCGTTCGACCCTGTTTGAGGTTGTAACCAATGGCCACTACAAACAGCAACAGCAGCAGGAGAGCTGCAGCGGCGCTGTACCAGACTGTGGCTGAAAATAGCAGGGCGATGGCAATGGCCAGTTCAGTCAACGGCAGGAGCACCGCAATTGCGGGCGCAAATCGATCGGGTGCAGCGAAGTTCTTCACCGCCCCGCGCGCGCCTTCAGGATCCAGAAATTTTGTGATTGCCGCCACGCCAAAGATGGCGCTAAGGGCCAAACGCAGGATTACGAGGGTCAGTAACATCTCTTAGTAAATTCCTAACGGCGTTTACGCCGCTTTCCCGAAGGGTTACTAGCCCAGCCGTTTAACGGCTGGGTCGCGGGACGAAAGCTCCACGGTAGCCTGCTTCAGCAGGCTCTCTCAAGGGCTTCAGCCGTCGTCAAAATTGCCGTGATACCCCACATTTGTAAGCACGCTGAAGCGCGCTGTGATTAACCGGCCCTACGTCAACCCAGCGCTAGAAGCGCTGGGTTAGTAACCCTTCGGGGAAGCCGCGTGAACGCGGCTGGGGTTTACCCCCGCGCTTCAGCCGGTAGATCGTTACCGCATGTTAGCAACTATGGCGTCGGCAAACTCGACTGTCCCCGACGTCCCGCCGATGTCGCGCGTGCGGACTTTGCCCTCTTCGAATGTCCGGAGCATCGCGTTTTCGATCTTGTCTGCTGCTGCGCGCTCTTCGATGTAGCGCAGCATCAGGATGCCGGATTGCAGCAAAGCCGTCGGATTCGCTATTCCCTGACCGGCAATATCTGGCGCTGAGCCATGCACGGCTTCGAAAACGGCGCCCTTCTCACCGATGTTTGCGCCGGGCACCAGGCCGAGACCGCCAATCAGGCCGGCGCACAGATCGGAAACGATGTCGCCATACAGATTCTCACACAGCAGCACATCAAATTGTTCGGGGCGCATGACCAGCTGCATGCAGGCATTGTCGATGATTTTGTCTTCAGCCTGGATCTCCGGATATTGCTTCGCGACCTTGTGAAAGCAGGATAGGAACAGCCCGTCGGACATCTTCATGATGTTCGCTTTGTGCGTGCAAGTAATCTTCTTTCGCTTTTCGCTTTTCGCGAACTCGAACGCGAACTGCGCAATCATGGTCGAAGCTTTATCAGTAATAATCTTCAAGCTCTCAATGACGCCCGGGACCACCTCGTGTTCAATGCCTGAATACAGGCTCTCAGTATTCTCGCGCACGACGACAATATCGAGGTCGGGGTTGCGACAGGGAATGTTCGGCAGTGCGCGAATGGGCCGCAGGTTGGCGTACAAATTCAAAGCCTTGCGCAGGCCGACGTTCACGGAGGTGAAGCCCTTGCCGACTGGCGTGGTGACCGGGCCTTTAAGTCCGACCTTGTTGCGCTTGATGGATTCCAGCAGATCCTGCGGTAGTGTGTCGCCAAATTTCTCCAGCGCTTCTGCTCCTGCATAATGCCTTTCCCAGGTGATATCGACGCCCGAAGCTTCGATGATTCGCACCACCTGGGAAGCCACTTCCGGGCCAATCCCATCGCCCGGAATCAGTGTGATAGTATGTTTCATAAGTGATTTGACTGGCTTTTTGGTCTATGAATTTCAGGAGCTTGATCCTCGGTTCACGGCGCTTGAACCTTGCCACTTCCTCGTTTCCTTCTTTCCAAAAGGATAAGCGTAACCAGGGAAAGTGACAACCGACGAGGGCCGGTAGCGGAAGGTGCGGCTGGACGGACGCGCTAAAAGCGCGTCACTCAACCGCAGAACCGGGAGCGTTAGCGACCGGGCCAATCTTGAAAGCGCAGCAGTTTCAAGGTTCACAAACCCGGTTTGAATGTTAAAGGTGCGAAGTCCCGATGTTGAATAGCGAAACAGATTTACCTTCCACGAGTGCTGATGTGGTGATCATCGGTGGCGGCGTGATTGGTCTGGCGATCGGGCGCGCCCTGGCGCTGCGTGGCGTGTCCCGGGTCCTGATTGTGGAAAGGGGGCGGTGGGGCGCCGAAGCGTCATCGGCTGCTGCCGGCATCATCGGTCCCCAGGCGGAAGCAAATCAGGCCGACGAGTTTTTCCAACTTGCGTGTCAAAGCCGCGACCTGTATCCCGCCTGGGCCGCAGCGCTGCGGGAAGAGAGCGGCACGGACATTGAACTCGATCAGACGGGAACTCTGTATCTGGCTTTCACTGCCGCAGACGAAGCGGAAGCCGCCCATCGTTATCAATGGCAAACTGCCGCCGGTTACGATCTGGAACGGTTGAGCGCTTCTGAAGCTCGCACCTTTGAGCCAGGCATTTCACCAGCGATCCTGAGCGCGCTTAGATTTCCACGAGACATGCAGGTGGATAACCGGAGGCTAGTGGCGGCGCTGACAACTGCAAATGAACGTTTGGGGGTTGAATTAGCCGGCGGTTGTGACGTCGGCGGAATACGTACTGAGCGGGAGCGAGTTCGGGCCGTGGAAACTTCCCAAGGTACGATCTTTACGCGCCACGCGATCATTGCGGCCGGTGCGTGGAGCTCGTCTATCTCTCTACCCGACCTGCCGCCGGACATACCGATGCCGCGAGTTCGCATCGAACCTGTGCGCGGTCAGATGCTCTGTTTTGAAACCAATCCGCGCCTGGCTCAGCATGTTCTTTACAGTCCGCGGGGTTACTTGGTTCCGCGTAGCGATGGCCGGTTGTTGGCGGGCTCGACCTCCGAACACGCCGGCTTTGAGAAGCGGGTGACCACGACGGGCATTCATACGTTGACGGAGCAGGCGCTGGAAATTATTCCCGGCCTGGGTAATCTGCCGTTGATCGATTCCTGGGCCGGATTGAGGCCTCGAGCGGATGACGGTTTGCCGGTCCTGGGGACATGCAGCGATATTGAGGGCTTAATTTACGCCACCGGCCATTTCCGCAATGGAATTCTGCTGGCGCCAATAACCGGCGAGTTGATTGCCGATGCGGTCGTTGGCAGTTCGTGCGGAGGACTGACGGCAACGTTGCTTGACGCGTTTTCGCCTGATCGCTTTCGTTTTGCCGGGGTGCAGTGAGAGTGTTGAGTTTGTCTATGAAACGTTTTCTTTCCTTCTTTATTTTGAGTGTGGTCGCGGGGTTGGTTTTGAAAAGTGAACCAGCGAGCGCGCAATCCGCACCGGCTGCTCCTCCGCCACCTTCCGCTCAGGAGCCGGGAACAAAGCCGCCAGCAAAGGAAACCGTCGCCGTAGACAAGCGCTCAGCGGCCGTTCTTTATGATGAAGCCAACGAATATCTGAGACGGAAGTTTGCGGAGTTCAATGCGAAGAAGCTGCCATACGACCCCAGGATGGAAGCGCAGACGCGGCAGGAACAAAAGGACCTGGCCACGCGCCACATCGCAACGCTGACCCGGCGCGGCGTCGCCGGCACTGATCTTTTTTACCTGGCAATGCTCAACAACGTTGCCGGTGAAGGGGACGTGATGTTGACCACCTTGCGCTCTTACCTGGCTACGAATCCAAAACCTAATGAGGTCAATGCGCAGAGCGCCCGGCGGACTTTGATAACCGAGGCGGCCAGAAGAAATCAGTTTGAGGAAGTGGAAGCCATGTTGCTTCAATTTCTCACGCACCAGCCGCAAACGGCAGAGGATCTATATACGCTGCAAAGTCTGGTCGCGGCTGCCTATGTCAAAGCCAAAGACTATGAACATGCGGCACCGCACGCACAGGAAATGCTTAAGGCTGCTCGCGTCGCCAGCACGCGGGCCACGGATGCGTTTCATCGCGATGACTTCTTATTGACTGCCAGCGGCGTTCTGTTCGAGATTGATTTGAAGTTGAACAAGACTGAGGAAGCGATTTCCCTGCTACAGGATTTACGCCGGCAGGCGCTCAGCTTTCCCTCCGGAAATCTTTATCGGCAGGCGACGCGACGTCTGATTGGTACGGTGCCGGCGGCCGAGTTATCAAAAGTGTTCGATCAAGTTCCGGACAACACTTCACTACCGCCGGACATTGTGGCGAAGGAATGGATCGATCAAAAGCCGGCGAAACTTAGCGACTTGCATGGCCGCGTGGTTTTGTTGGATTTCTGGGCGCCCTGGTGCGGTCCGTGCCGGGCGACCTTCCCAAAGTTGCAGCAATGGCACGAGTCTTATAAAGACAACGGGCTGGTGATTGTCGGCGTCACAAATTTCTTTGGCCGGGCGGAGGGCCGCGAGCTGGAACCGGCGGCCGAGCTGAAGTATTTGAAAGAGTTCAAACAGAAGAACCATTTGCCTTATGGTTTCGCCGTCGCCGATACCAGCGCCAACGATGTCAACTATGGAGTGCTTTCGATTCCCACAACGTTCCTGATTGATCGCCGCGGAGTGCTGCGGTTTATCAGCATCGGGGCAAATCCGGAAGAAGTCGCCGCGCTGGGGCGAATGATCAAGAAGCTGGTGGAAGAGCCGGGGCCTGAGGCACAAAAGGATGCGGGCAATGCTGGAATTCAAAGGAAATAACCGAGGATCTCATTAACACCTGACTTCAGTCAGGTCTTCGCTGGCCGCTAATTGAACGTTACTGGCTGGCATTGCTACCTGAGCCACCGCACTGAAGTGCGGTGCTAATGAGATTTTCAGGGAACGACAACTGACAATTAGGTGAAAGTGACGGGATAGCGCTAGACTTCAACTGCTGTTATGCAAGGCTCAAACATTACTATTGGCATCGCTTTTCTAGCTGGGCTGGCTTCATTCCTGAGCCCCTGCGTCCTGCCCCTCGTGCCGGGTTATATCTCCCTGATGTCCGGGGTCAGCATCGATCGTTTGAAAGACGGCGGATCAAAGGCCTCAGCCCGGCGGGCTGTAATTTTCAACTCGCTCGCGTTTAATGCGGGTTTGTCGATTATTTTTCTCGCCCTCGGAGCCACGGCTGGTTGGCTGGGCTCGGCCGTCTTGAGCAATCCCTGGGTGCGAATCGTTGGCGGCTTGGTAATTATCGCGTTTGGTCTGCACCTGATTGGTTTGTTGAAGATTACGGCGCTCTATCGCGACACTCGTAAGTTTTCGGATGAAAAGCCGCGCGGCATGCTGGGCTCTTTGACACTTGGAATAGCATTCGCCGCGGGCTGGACGCCATGCATTGGTCCCATCCTGGGTGGCATCATCGGGTTGGCGGCGACCAGCGGCGGCTGGAAGGGCGGCCTCGTCCTTTCGGCTTTTTATTCAGCCGGACTGGCGCTCCCATTTTTAGTAACCGGGTTGGCTATCAATCAATTTCTCGGCTTCTATTCGAAGTTCCGCCAGCACCTGCACAAGGTCGAAATATTTTCCGGCGTGGTGCTTATCCTTATTGGCTTGCTGGTGGCCAGCGGATATTCGACGCTGTTGGCCAGTTCGAAGCTCGCCGCGCTCATGCCGAACGCTGAGAATTGGATCAGACCTCCGGCGCCGATTCCGCTGCTCCCGACGACACCAAAAGCGGGTCTCAATTTTCCGGCCGCGCCCGATGTGGAATTTCAAACTCTCGACGGGAAAACTTTTCGCCTTGCTGATTTGCGCGGCCGCGTTGTGCTCTTAAACTTCTGGGCCACCTGGTGCATTCCCTGTCGCGCGGAAATTCCGGAGTTCAACGCCATGTACCGCGATCTGAAATCGCAGGGACTGGAAGTGGTGGGCGTGTCAACTTCACCCACCGACTCAGTTGACGTGATTAAGGAATTTCAAAAGGACGTGAGGCAGGAATACACTGTGCTCCGCGGCGCGGAAGCGGTGGGCGAGAAGTTTGGCAACGGGCCTGGCCTGCCGGTGACCCACATCATCGACCGCGAAGGCCGCATTCGCGAAAAGTTTATCGGACAACGTGACCGGGCCGTATTCGAGAACCTCATCAAGCCTTTGTTGAGCGAAGTGCCCGCCACAGCCCGGCGTTAATAGCAAAATGGATCAGGAGTCTAATTATGAAGCAGCTTTTCGGTTTCATCATTGTCGCTTTAACCTTTGTGCCTGCGTTACAGGCGCAAGGGAACCACGAATACTCGCCGCTCCAGGAAAAGACCGTTAATTACAAGAACTGGACCTTCAATGATTTGAAGGACAACAAGCCGGTGGATCTGCGTTCACTCGCTCGCGGGAAGAAGCTGGTGCTGGTGGTGTACTTCGCTCCCTGGTGTCCTAACTGGCGCAACGAAGCGCCGGTGGCGGCCCGGCTGTATGAGAAATACAAAGCCCAGGGTTTGGAAGTAGTCGGAGTTGCCGAGTATGCAGCGCGCGCCGACACGCTGGCATATTTTGGTGAAGCCGGCGCCCCTTATCCGGTGGTCGTGGAGTCAGAGGGACGAGAAGCGAAAGCCACGACCAGCCATTACGCCTATCGCCAATCCACGGGCGATACGCGAAACTGGGGGTCGCCGTGGAATATCTTTCTCGAGCCCGCAAAACTGAAGCCGACCGGCGATGTCCTGACCGAAAACGCGTGGGTGGTAAATGGCGAGTTGATCGAGGCCGACGTGGACAAGTTCATCGGCGAGCGCCTGGGCGCGAAGAGCGCTGCGGCCATCGTGCCATGTAAGAACTAGCAGAGTTTCAAAACTAACAAGCTTTCGCTAAAGCGCAAAGGCAACCGATCAGGACTGAGTTGCCTTTGCGCTTTTGTTCTGCCTGGACGATGGCCTTTGTGAGGATCACTCAAGCTCTTAACTGGGACCGCGGGGCGTCCCGCCCGCAAAGCTTGGGACAATGACGTACCAGGACTCTTCGCGCTGCGCGCTCATTTGCGGGCGGGACGCCCGCGCTCCCAGTGAAGAGCTGACTCTTCCTCACACTGTGGCTCGTCCGTAATCCAGTCCCCGACTTTGCATCAAACGGTTTCATTGCTACGATTGCGAGCTTTACTCGCTACCCTGTCGTAAACGGAAACAGAAACCTGCATGAAACTTCGCGTCCTTTATCACGGCCATTGCTTTGACGGAGTCGCTTCCGCGGCAACTTTTACACGCTTCTACAAAGAGTGTATCCAGCCTGAGGCGGAGGTGGACTATCAGGGCTTGTTGCACCGGCCCGATAATCTGTTTGATGAAAAGTTGCTCGACGGTGATGAGAACGCGATAGTCGATTTCAAATACTCGCCGGCCGGGAAACTCACCTGGTGGTTCGATCATCATCAGTCCGCGTTTTTAACGCCCGCAGACGAAGCGCATTTTCGCGCCGATACCTCGGGAAAGAAATTCCTCGACGCGACTCGCAAGTCATGCACTGAGTTCATCGCCGCCGTCGCCTGCTCGCAATTCGGCTTCGATGACCAGCCGATCAAGTCGCTGATCCATTGGGCCCACGTGATCGACGGGGCGTTGTATGAATCGGCAGCTCAATGTGTGGAGTTGAAAGAGCCGGCCCTGCAATTAATGCAAGTGATCGAAGCCGACCCCGACGACAGTTTCGTGGAGCAGACGATACGCGCCTTGACCGTGAAGTCGCTCGAGGAAGTTGCGACCAGCGCCGATGTGCAGCGTCGCTTTCAACCTATCCTTGCCCAGCACCTGGAAACGATGGCCGCGATTCGCGCCAGGGCCACGCAGGCAAATGGCGTCGTCCAGTTCGATCTGGTCGAGGAAGGCTACGAAGGCTTTAACAAATTCATTCCGTACTACCTGTTTCCGGAGGCCACCTACACCGTCGCCCTGACCAGGGGGACGCACCGCACGAAGATCTCCGTCGGCTCAAACCCGTGGAGTCCGAAGCCGCGGACGCATAACATCGCGACGATTTGCGAGCGCTATGGCGGTGGTGGCCACGCCGTCGTCGGCGCCGTGTCCCTCGGCCCGGACGAAGTTGATAAAGGTCGCGCCGCCATGCGCGAAATTGTCGCCGAATTGTCGAGTTCCGCCGTTTGAGACTTCCAGATCCCCCGACATCTCCGGTTCAAGCAAATACGAGTTTTGCGGCTTTGCCGCAGCACAGTGCGGAAAGGCTTGCCTTTCCGGTTAGGCCCTTTCCCTTTTTGAGGCTATGCCTCTAACTGAGGCGTAGCCTCAGCAATCAAAAGAATGGCGATCGGTAAGGCAGAGCCTTACCGCACTGTCCGGCGGCAAGCCGCTGTGACAAAGAAATCCGACTTCCTGGAACTATCGCCGCTTCGCGGAGTCTAACCACTCAACCACATATGAAAGTCGTTCTCTTCCTACTCGGGTGCCTTGCTGGTGTCGGGTTCGCTTGTTCGACCAGTCACGGGGGCAACGTCGCGCCACTGCCAGCCAGTGTGACTACCTCGCCACGCGCAGAAGCGGCGCGCAACGACATCCCCTTAATTCATGTTTTCGTGGCTCTCTGTGACAACGTCAACCAGGGTATCGTCCCGGTATCGGCGTCGCTCGGCAATGGTGATAATCCCAACAGCAATCTCTATTGGGGAGCGGCGTTCGGCGTAAAGACATTTTTTAAGAAGAACAAGGACTGGGAGCTGGTAGCCACAACGCCGAACCCTCAGGCGGCCATTCTGGAAAGGCTGGTCTTCAAACA
>JAWVFI010000087.1:0-9849 GCA_033856235.1 Blastocatellia bacterium
GTAGTGTCCAGGTATTCGCCTTCAAGCGCCTCGCGCGGAGCGAAGGCAATGCTATGGATTAGAAAATCCAGTTTGCCAAACTCCTGGCCCACCCGCTCGAAGGTACTCGCGACTTCGTTCGGTTGGGTGACATCGCATGGCAGGACTAGCGCGTCAGGCATTTCGGCGCCAGTGAGCGCCTCGACATTCTCCTGCAGCCGCTCGCCCTGATAAGTAAAAGCGAGGCGAGCGCCAGATTGGTGCAACGCTTGCGCTGTTGCCCAGGCGATAGAACGCTTGTTGGCTACGCCGAAAATGATTCCGTGTTTGTCTTGTAACATAGGGTCTCGAAGTATCAACAAAGATCGGGCAAAGAGCAAGGACGCTTCTGTGAAACACTGACTGCCGTTCGGCATTCCATCTTAGTGTCTGAAGTGCCGGATCCCCGTGAAGACCATTGCCAATCCTAACTCGTTCGCAGCCGTAATGACTTCTCCATCGCGAACGGAACCGCCCGGTTGGATCACAGCCGAGATGCTATGCTGGCCAGCTTCGTCAAGACCATCCCGAAAGGGGAAGAACGCATCCGAGGCCAGAACCGATCCTTTCAAAGCCAACCGAGCTCGCATCGCGCCAATCTTCACTGAGTCAACTCGCGACATTTGGCCCGCACCAACACCCACTGTCTGCTGGTCTCGCGCATAGACGATCGCGTTTGATTTTGTGTGTTTGCAGACGGTCCAGGCAAAGAGAAGATCCTTCCACTCATCATCTGTCGGCACACGTTTGGTTACAACCTTGAGCTCCTCGCGATTCAACCGATGATGATCGCCTGTCTGAACTAACATTCCTCCAGTGATCTTTTTGTATTCCATCCTATCGGCCGGTAAAAGCGAGCTCGTCAGCAACACGCGAAGATTCTTCTTCGTGCAAAGAAATTCAAGCGCTTTCGCTTCATAAGCGGGGGCAAGCACGACCTCAGTGAAAATCTCACAAAGCACCTTCGCCGTAGCCCCATCGACCTCGCGATTGAACGCAACGATACCGCCGAATGCCGATACGGGGTCAGTAGCGAGGGCGCGCCGGTATGCCTCTTCGGTGGAAGCATTCAATGCCACGCCCGCCGGATTCGTGTGCTTGATGATTGCGCAGGAACCTTCTTCAAAATCATTGACCAACTGCCACGCCGCATCGGCATCAACATAATTGTTGAAAGACATTTCTTTGCCGTTTAGCAGCTTCGCATGCGCCACCCCTAGCCGATCGGTCTGTCCAACTTCATATAGTGCAGCTTGTTGATGAGGGTTTTCGCCATATCGGAGGTTAGTAATTTTGCTCAGGGCGAGTTGGTAAGTCTCGCCGAATACCTCCGAGCCGGATCCGGAATCGGGTTGCTGCTGATTGGCGAGGTAGTCAAAAACTTTGCGGTCGTAGGACGCAGTGCGCTGAAAGGCTTGGCGCGCCAAGTCGAATCGATCCTCAAGAGTGAGAGCGCCGGCGTTCTGCAGGAGTCTCTTGCCAATGGATTCGTACGCTGCCGGATTAATCACCACGGCTACATCTCGGTAATTCTTTGCGGCTGAACGAATCATTGCCGGTCCGCCAATATCAATCTGTTCGATGGCCTCGTCAAGTGTAACCCCCGTACGCCCGACGGTTTCTTCAAAGGGATAGAGATTTACTACCACCAGGTCTATTGGCTCGATACCATGGCTCTTCATGGCGGATTCATGCTTGGGATCATCGCGGATCGCCAGTATCCCGCCATGGATCGATGGGTGAAGGGTTTTCACTCGTCCGTCCATCATCTCGGGCCACCCCGTCAACTCGGCAACGTCCCGAACCTCGATTCCTTCATCGCGCAAAAGCTTCGCGCTGCCGCCGGTGCTTATGATCTCGACGTCCAAGTCCCGGAGTTGACGAGCAAACGGGATAATACCGGTTTTGTCGGAAACGCTGATGATCGCTCTCCGGATTCTTACCGAACCAATTCCGCTGTTGTGGCTTATGGACACCAGGTTACCCTCAGTTCGCCAATCTAAACTCGTCGCGCAGAGTCTTAGTGTGAACGTCACGCGCTGTTTTTGCTAGACCAACTTGGAGCTTATGAGGACGACCATCACGAAAAGCTGCATCAGGATAGAAGCCCAACAGGTATTGTCCCGCCAAATCCTCAGCAATCGCTTTGAAGATCGCCGACAGATCGAGCTGAGAAGGGGCAGCTAACGCAGCGGCGGCATCTCGGGTTACGAAATAGTGACCGCCGGTTCTCTCGGCTAAATGGCGAAAGCCGCCAGATGTAGGCCGCGCCTTTACGTGGCCTTCGGAAACTGCAAAAAGCGGGAATTGAATAACGTAGAAGGAAACGTTTTCGTTGCGCGCGCGATCAATAACGTCTGAAGCTTTTACTTTGCTGGCGGTATCGAGTCCATCACTTGTGACTATTACAATCCGTCGCTCGGTGGGATCTTTTCCGCGTTGGTGCAAAAGTTGAAGCGCCTTCACAGCGCTGTCGAAGATCGCCGTATGTCGGCCCGAGTTAGCCGGGAAATCGAAACCCTTAAGGGCTGCCTGGATGTCTTTTGAGAATTGGGACCTGACGTTCGTGATATCACTGAACTGAACGACTGCCACCTCGGACTGTGGTCCAAACTGAGATACGAGAGAAAGAGCCGCTTCGCGCTGATCCGCCAAATACGACCTCGCGCTACCTGACGCGTCGAGCAGGAATAACAGAGCTACGCGCGAGGCACCTGCGACAAAGAAGGCAATGGGCTGGGGTGATCCTTCTGTCCTCAACACAAAGTCGTCCTGCTGGAGTCCGAATACCCGGCGACCCCGGGAATCGACGACAACGACGGGCACCGTAACCATATCGGTGCGCATCTTCACGACATCGTCCGGTTCAATCTCCTGGGCGCAGGCCGAACGACAAACACCCAAAGCGCAGACCAGCACGACGGCAAAGAATACTGAGCCCGGTTTTAGCAATAGTGGAGGGGAAAGGCGCGCAGACAGGAGAATCCCAACGAACGCGTCGGAGAGTGATGGCATCCAGACCTTCGAGCTAGAACAAGAAGCGCCCGAACAGCAGTATGCTCAGAATCACCAGAATAGTGACGACGATAATTTTGACGAGGCTCACGACGAATTTCCTACAAAATGTTGCCAGACGGGGACGCTGAACGGGGCTTATTCTATTGGTCTTCTGCGAGATCTGTCAACCGGATTTTGACGAGCAACTCATAGCGAAAAACGGCGGGAGAGTTGAACTCTTCCCGCCGCCGTCCTGGAAACTCTCGCTCCTGTCCTTACTTGAATCTGAGACTCAGTCGAGCGCTCAGGAGTCGTGGGTAACCGACATGGGTACCGCTGAAAACCGATTCAAAGTTGTAGAGAAAAAGTTGATTGGTCAGATTCTGCACATCAAACTGAAAGTTCAGCGAAGTGCGTTCTTTTTGGAAGAGATCCGCTCCCACCGACAGGTCCAAAACCATTCGGGGTTTCACTCGTCCCCTGGCGAAATCGATTTCCTGATACAGCCGGGGGTCAAAGCCATCCGCTACGAACTGCGCGAGAGTCGTGCCGGACTCGACATCTGTGGGCACTCCGGAATCGTACCTGCCATTGAAGATGGCGTAGACGCCCGATCGGCGATGAGTATAGCCCAGCTGAAACTGCAGCTCGTTGCGTTGATCGTGGTCATTGGCAAACTTCAAACCTGAGACCTGCAGGTCCTGCGGATCCTCACCGAGGAACAGCCCGCCGTTGATTGGCGTCACGCCATAGGCGCGGGCGTTGGCGTATGAAAGAAAACCGTGAAAGCCCTTGATGTCAGTCGATTCAATTCGAAGCTCTTCGCCAGTCACGCGCCCAGCCGAAATTGCAATTGGAAAGATAAGGCCCGTTTCGAAAAACTGATCCTTGTCGGAGAAGTTCTCGATCCGTTTCTGATAGACGGTCAGGTTTACGCGGAAGTATTTTGAGACCAACTGTTGTGCGCCAGCTTCAAAGACGTTCTCTTTGTCGGGCAATATCGGTTTTACCGTGGTCACTCCGGTTAGGACTGCAATCGGCGAGATCGCTGCCGCCTGCTGGGAGCTTGCCAACAACAAACTCTCAGCGGGAGGCGGTTGAAACAAACGATTATAAGAAGCCCGCAAGGTGGTGTTGGTCCGAGGAATATAATAGGCCACGCCAATGCGAGGGCTGAGGGCCTGCTCCTGTATCAACAGCCGGTAGTTGTCGTAACGAACCCCGGCATCAAGAGTTAAATTCTTGAGGACAGTAAATCGATCCTGGACGTACGCGCTGAAGGTCCTTCCCGTCTGGTGGCCGTTAAATAAGAAAGGGTTCGAAGCAGTGAAGGCGTTGACGGGATTGGAGACGGTGCTCCCATTTTCGTCCACCAGATCGTCGAAGGGAACAGTCGGATAGAAACTGAATTCCTCGCGCACCGGCGTTACGGTTACCTGACCGCCGAATTTGACGCTGTGAGTGCCTTGCGTTAGTGAAACTGAGGCGAGCACGCCTGTGTTCTGCAGCGTACGATCCTGAGTTGCGACCACGGGCGTCGATTTGCTGTTGCTCAATAACTGCGCCGAGCTATGTCTGTTGAAGAACGAAATCTGCCCCAGCATACTCGGCGAGAAAATATGATCCAGCGTAACGTTTTGCGAGTTGTCACGATTGCGCTGGCGTTGATTCTGGCCGCCCAGTTGCTGCTCCAAGCGGTTGGGAACCTGGAAGTTTGTGCCGCCAAACGTGAATGTCCCGCGCAAGCTGTCGTTCTGGCTGAGAGTGTAGTCGAGCCTGAAGAAGCCCTTGCCGCTGCGCCCGAAGTTATGGAAGTTATCGAGTGTAGGCGGGTCGAGATACCTCTGTGAAGTCGAAGCGGAAAGATTTGTGAGAAACCCGAACTTCTTCGTGTGGGTAGCAAAGTCAGCCCCAACCTCCCCGGTTGAAAAACTTCCGCCAGAAAATGACACGCCACCTTGCGTTGGCCCTTCTAATCCCGAGCGCGTATTGACGTTGATAACGCCTGCCAGCCGGTCGCCAAACTCCGCCGGGATACCACCAGTCAGCACTTCAACGGTGCGCATAGTGCGGGAGTCAAGGCTGGTAGAGAAGATTGCCGACAGGTTATCTGTGATCGGTACTCCATCGACAACGTATTGCACCTGCGATTCCGAGCCTCGGGGATGCATGCGGCCGTTATCGTCGGTGACAAAGCCTGGCGTGGAGGCGACGATGCTCTCAATGGCGCGCGACGGAGCCGCGCCAGTAGGCCGTTCGAGAACTGTTTGACTAATATCTGTATCCGACGACGTGCGGTCGGCCTCAAGCAAACCCGAATTATCGGCGGTGACGGTAACGTTGGCGGCCTCTACACCAACACCAACTGTAAGATCGATGTCGGTGGGTAGAGCGCTCTCGAGATCTATCGATTGTTCCGCGGCCTGAAACCCAGATGCTTCGGCGCGAAGGTGATAAGTATTGAATGGAACATTGACCAGGCGAAAAGCCCCCTGGCTATCCGTTTGTACGCTCTGCTTATAACCGGTGACAGGCTGGCTGATGATAACAGTGGCTCCGGGAACCAGCGCCCCATTTGGATCCTTCACGGAGCCAGTAACAGTTCCGATCCGCGTTTGTGCCGAAGCTGTGAGTGCTACGAAAACCAATAACGTCAAAAGAAGCCCGAGCAGCTTAATTTTATTGCGAAACATTATGAATCTCCTCTTTACATCCGTAGAACGGTGATGGAATCCCAACCCCTTGCCACATTGATGGCGGAGTTGGAAGTGGTACGCCAAGAAAGACTACGCGCGCAGTTGGCGCGTTAATGGCGTTTTGTGCTTTTAGACCAGGGATGTAAGAGGTGGAGCGCGACCGTGGCCTTGATTCAGGGCCTCAGCCGTATAGGTGACGGAAGTGATGATGAAATTGCCGGGCGACGCTGCCTGCGAATCGAGGTGCAGTGTCTTTGCAAGAATCGTTACCGAAAGATTCTGCTGGAGCTGGCAAATGAGGCATTCGCAATTCGATGACTTGAGAGGTGTCAGGGAACTCTGAGATGCAGCAAACGAAGCGGTGCTTTGGGTTGTGCTGACTGCGCGAGGTGAAGAGGAACGCCCGTGGCTATGGGTTAAGCCTGCGGTTCCGCCGTGCAATACGAGGGCCAACAGCAAGGCCGCTAGTATGCGAGTGCGGTTTCGCCGCAATGTTGCCACGGGAGACTTGGTCATCGTTTCGAGCGTTGTGTTAGATTTCCGATGTATTTTAGGAGCGGGTCATATCCCTGTCAATGTTGGCTGGGCCATTCTTGGGCCAACCCGCGCAGAATCGGAACCAGATAAGATGTTAGAACGAACGTACGAGTTGCTGATCCCATGTCTAAGAGCAATGAATAGGCCACTGTTTGTTATGGCGTTCGTCTTTTTGCTTCTCGGCTGCGCTACTAAAACGAATGCTGCGAACGCCGAGGATGGTCGCGTCGCTGACTTTCATATCAAAGTCGAATCGCTCTCTCCGCCTCGATTAGTAATTGAGGGAGAACTGGTTGAGCCTAGTCAAAAATGGAGCTTTCGCAAAACTTACGGGGGCTTACTGGCTTTAGGCGATCGAATCGAAAATCTGACCTTGAGCGACAGCCACGGCAAAAGCGTGGAAGTGAGAAGAATCGCCCCTGGTGAATATAGCGCCGCAGCGCCGGCAAGCCGTTTTCGCTATGAAGTGAAACTGGATCCACCTGGGCGCTCCGAAGATGCCCCGTTTGTCTCATGGCTTACGGCTGATCGCGGAGTGCTCATGCCTGCGGACCTGCTGCCGGCTTTGACCGCGCCAACCCGACCTGGCCAAACAGTGGTGCTGTCTTTTGAGCTACCCCAGCAATGGCTTGTGTCGTCTGTAGAGAAAAGTATTTCCAGCACACAGTTCAGCCTGAACGATCCCGACACCGCCGTGTTTTTCACAAGCAGAGACCTGCAGCGCCGAACCGTTCAGGTGAAGGGAATGGAATTGACCTTCGCAGCATCGGGGCAATGGGTGGTTTCCCCTGACGATCTCATGGTCATGACCAAAAGCATCATGGAAACCCATGCCAATACTATGGGTGGGGTGCCCGGCGAGCGAGCTTTAGTCATCCTTTCCCCTTTCCCGAAACCTGAAAGCCCTCAACGCTGGAGCGCAGAGACTCGCGGCAGTACAGTTTTCTTGCTGGCTGGATTGCAGCCGGCAAAAACAGCGGCGCTGGTACAGCTCAGTTTGCCTTTGACACATGAACTCTTTCATCTATGGGTTCCCAATGGGCTCGCGCTGGAAGGGGACTATGATTGGTTCTATGAAGGCTTCACCATCTATCAGGCACTGCGCGCCGCGCAGCGACTGAACCTCGTGACTTTTCAAGATCTCCTGAACGCGGTCGGGCGGGCAGCTGATACTTATTCATCGTCGGAGACGGGCGCCAGCCTTTCACTGATTGACGCTTCCCAACGACGATGGACCACGAACCCCGCCGTAGTCTATCAGAAGGCAATGGTAGTGGCTTTCCTCTATGACTTGACCCTGAGAATTCATACCGGTAATAAGCGCTCGTTGGAAGATGTGTACCGCGAAGTCTTTCGCCGTCATCGCGCCGGACTGCCGAGAGCGCAGGGAAACGAAGCCGTAATTGAAGCACTGTCTCGAATGTCCGGGATGGAAGACTTCGCGTCCCGTTATGTCCGCGCGCCGGTCCGCCTTGAGCTTGCGCATCTGCTGGCGCGTTTCGGGCTTCGCGTTGAAAGCTTTGGCATGCGAACCATGATCACCGTGAGCCCTGATCTAAACCGCGAGCAGCGCGACCTGTTGCGCAGGTTGGGTTACAATAGCGAAACACGTGGGTCTAGAAATAATCATTGAAGCGAAAATAGGTTGCACCGGAAATGACAGAAATCTCTAGTCGATTAACGCGAAGGTCCCCCAGTGCTCGAGGGATCCTCGGAGTGATGGTGATCGTTACTCTCGCCCTGTATTTGGCCGGGTGTAGCACCCTCGCCAAGAAGGGCGACACCGGTGTAGTTGTGGCCCGGCGCGCGCAGATCCGCAGCTCAACGGCCGTGGTGGCTGCCAATCTTCTCGAGGTCGCGCGCAACGATCAACTTGATATTCTCGACACCTCGAGCGTGCCCGATACTGGTGAAAAGTGGTTGCGGGTTCGGGCCCATAATGAGGAGAGTACTGAGGGCTGGATCGAAGCAAGAAATGTGATGCCGGACACGGTGTTGGAAAGCTCGCGCAAGCTTAAAGAGGAAGACAAGGACACGCCGGCGCAGGCTACAGGGCAGTTACACGCCAGTTCTAATTTGCGCCTGACGCCGGACCGGGGTAGCAACGATAACATCATGATGAAGCTGGACAGCGGTTCCACTTTTGAGATCGTGGGATGGAAACGTGTGCCAAAGCCGGGAGCTTCCGAGACGATCGAGAGTGACACCGCTCCCAAGCCTGGAAGCGGACCAGCGAGTTCACCTAAAGGGAAGAAAGACGCCGATGCGGAAAAGGAACCTGAAGAGCCGAATGAGCTCTGGTACAAAGTCCGCCTCGCGCCTACGATCTCGCCGGCTCCGGCGGGATGGATTTACGGCAAACAGGTGGAGCTAACAGTTCCGAGCGACATTATTTTCTATCGCACCGGCCGTGAGTTTGTTGCCTGGCGCAAGATTGATGACGATGCTGCGGAAGAAAGCGAAGCAAACAGCGGCAAGGGCGTGCAGAAGGAGACCAAGCCTGGGAGTTGGGTGATCCTGGAAAAGAGCAGTTCCCGCGAGCCTCACAAGGTGGATGAGCCGGATTTCGACCGGATCTACGTGTTGGGCTACGACAAGCACAACCAGGAACACTACACTGGTTACCGTAGTCCAGACTTACAGGGTTTTCTGCCGTTGCGAGTTGAGGGCCGGAATCCCAATAAGACTTTCACGGTCAGGGTTAAAGACGAAAGCGGCCAGATCAAAGACGCGCAGTACAGTCTTTATCGCGATGACCGGGGTGTTCTCAGGGTCGCTGCCCCCGGTGAAGCTGCCAAAGTGAAGAAGCGAAGGTAACCAGAAGTCGCTTTTCTATGTCGGCAGGATCCTCCGTTTGTTCTTCCTCATGGGATGGTTTGCAGTGGAATGTTGAGCGTTTCACGTGTTTTGGTAAATTGTTCATAGCGCGCTTGACAGACACTCCTTCGATCGTTAGAATGCGCGTTTGCTTGGGACGACATTTATGCGTCAGTGAAGCAACCCGAGGGTTTCGGGAACATCTAAACCCGACTAAATCGATCTTTGAAAACTAGATAGAGCGTGTCCATATCAATGACCTTTGAGAGTCAAAACGCTGAACGATAAAGTTCGCGTAAAACTCTTTAAAGAAGAGTCATTATCGGATACTTTTAACCAGTTATCGATAATGTTCCAGAGAACAAATTCTAACGAGAGTTTGATCCTGGCTCAGAATCAACGCTGGCGGCGTGCCTCAGACATGCAAGTCGAACGCGAAAGCTTCCTTCGGGAGGCAAGTAGAGTGGCGCACGGGTGAGTAACACGTAGGTAATCTACCTTTGGATGGGGAATAACAATCGGAAACGGTTGCTAATACCGCATAATGCAGCGGCACCTAATGGTGACAGTTGTTAAAGCGGGGGATCGAAAGACCTCGCGTCTGAAGAGGAGCCTGCGGCGGATTAGCTAGTTGGTAAGGTAACGGCTTACCAAGGCAACGATCCGTAGCCGGCCTGAGAGGGCGGTCGGCCACACTGACACTGACATACGGGTCAGACTCCTACGGGAGGCAGCAGTCGGGAATTTTGGGCAATGGGCGAAAGCCTGACCCAGCAACGCCGCG
>JAWVFI010000088.1:0-87371 GCA_033856235.1 Blastocatellia bacterium
CCAAAGGGATTCCCGTCATCGCCTACGGAGCGCTGATCAATGACATCATCACATTCGTCATCGTTGCGTTCGTAGTTTTTCTGATGGTCAAGACCGCGAACGCCATCAAGAACAAGCAGGACACCGGAGCGCCGACCACTCAGGATTGCCCATTTTGTCTGGCCACAATCCCGTTGAAAGCAATTCGCTGCAGCCAGTGCTGCATTGATCTCAACGCGACGTAGACCGCGCCCGGCGGTCGACTTAAAGAGCGGGGGGCAGGCCCTCGCTCTTCCCTTGCCCCTTTGTTCCCTCCCTTTGCACTCTGCCCTTTGCCCCTTGGCCCCCATTGTGGCACTTGGGTTGCACCTATCCTCCTACAAGCCGGAATGCGTATCGTTTAAGTGCATAGCCCGGCAATTTACGCGATACAACCAGACACGGAGGTTTAGTCATGAACGCATTTCAACTATTGAAGGAAGATCATAAGAAGGTCGCGGGTATTTTTGAAAAACTTGAGCCAACAACTGAGCGCGGCGTAAAGACTCGGGAAGAGCTGTTTGCGCAGTTAAAGGGCGAACTCGACGTTCACGCCCGGGTGGAGGAAACGATTTTCTATCCGGCCCTGAAGGAAGCGGACGAAACGCACGACATAATTCTGGAAGGCTACGAAGAGCACAAGGTCGTCAAGACGCTGCTGGCGGAACTCGACTCCCTCTCAAAGGACGAGGAAGAGTGGGGCGCCAAGCTGAAGGTGCTGCAGGAAAACGTCGAGCATCACGTTGGAGAAGAAGAAGGCGAGATGTTCAAGAACGCGCGCAAGGTTTTGACCGAGGAGCAAGCGGAAGAACTCGGCGCGCGCATGGAAGCTGCTAAAGCGGAAGCGAAAGCGGCTTCAGCTTAAGCAGTCAAAGTACTGAGCGATTGATTTGAGGCGGCGAGGATCCTGCGTTTTCATTGACGCGGGATTTACGCCGCTTTATTCTTTGGGCGCGTGACGCCCTTTGGAGTGCGGCGACCTGTCGCCACTTTGGTCCGCGGCGGCCTGACGCCGCGTTTTTTTTTAAGACGCAACCACCCTATGAGACGCTGCCCAAACTGCAACCGCACCTACACTGACGAGGCTTTAAGCTTTTGTCTGCATGACGGATCGCCGCTGGTTGAGGCGAACGTGCCGCCGCCGGTTTACTCTCCCGCGACCACGGCCCCATCGACTGGTTCTCGTTATACCAACCCGCCGGCGCCGCCCCAATCTCAGGTCGCGCCGATGATTAATCAAATGCGGCCTTCGACAAACTGGTCGCCGATGCCCGGGCCCCAGCCGCCCCGGCGCAGCGCCTGGCCATGGATAATTGGTATCGTCGCGATCCTCGGAGTCATGGGGGTGGGCGTTGTCATCCTGGTGGTGGCCCTGGCCGCCATGAACGCTAATCGCAATAGCAATATCCGATTGGCGAATCGCAATACCAATCAATGGAATGCGAATGTGAATCCCACGAGGCCCGCCTTTAACGACGACTTTTCGGCTCAGAACTGGCGTACCGGCACTTATCCCTACGGTTCAGCGTGGTACAAGGACGGGGAATATCATCTCCGCGCCATCAAGGGCGGCTACATGATCATCTACGGGCCTAATAATAATTACCAGACTGACAACTCAACTGTGCGCGTGACCACGCGCAACGTCGAAGGCGCCTCCACCATCGGGGGACACGGCCTGGTAATCCACAGCTCGCAATGGAAAGACGGCAAGACGGTCGAGAACTACGCGTTTCTGATCCGGACTGGCGACGCGCCGAGCTATCAAGTGGTCCATCATGTGGGCGGCAACAAAGATGCCTTGAGAGAATGGACGCGCTCGCCTTTCATTCGCGGCGGCTCCAGCACCAACCAGCTCGAAGTTGTGGCCCGTGAGAGTCAGCTAACGTTTTCCGTCAACGGCCACGTAATGACCAGCGTGACAGCGGTTCCGGGTTCAGCTAAAGGCATGGCCGGGTTTTATAGCAGCGGCGGCAGTGACGTGGCCTTCGACGATCTGGTGATCGCCCGGTAGCCGGACGCCCGTTTGTCAATTATTTCTTTACTCCAGACGGCCAGAACCGCATAATGGCGGCCAATTCACCGGCCCAGAGCCGGTTTGACTGTCTAAGGGCGGAGGTTTTTCCGCCAATTCTGGCTGGCTGACGCCGGCCGCTACTACCTGAGAGGCCCCTGTTATGCGATCTATCTGGAAAGGCCACATTCGTTTCCTGCTGGTTGCCATCCCGGTCCGCGTTTATAACGCCTTGGAAACTTCGGAGAAGATTCAGTTCAACCAACTGCACCGCGACGATTTTGGTCCCATCGGTTATGACAAGCGTTGCAAGAAGTGCGATCAGATAGTTACCACCGACCAAATCACCAAAGGCTACCAGTACGAGAAAGATCGTTATGCGATCGTCGAGCCCGAAGAGATTGCCAAGGTCAAGATCAAGACCAACCGGGCCGTCGATATCGTGGGCTTCGTGGACGCGTCGCAAATCCCTTCGACTTTTTACGATGCGCCTTACTTTGCCGGCCCCGATGGACCAGTGGCCGAAAAGCCATACGCGTTGCTGCGCGAAGTAATGAAGCAAACCGGCAAGATCGGGCTGGGCAAAGTCGTCTTGCGCGATCGCGAGGACCTGGTCGCCCTCTTTCCGCACGAGAATGGTCTCATCCTGCAGAAGCTCCACTATCCGAACGAGATTAGAAAGATGGGCGACGTCCCGGATCTGGATGCCGACACTAAGTTGGACAAGCGGGAATTGAAAATGGCCACCACTTTGGTCGAGCAGATGGCCACCGATATTTCCGAGATAGAAATGGTGGACCATTACCACGAAGCGCTGCAGAAACTGATCGATTCGAAGATCAAGGGCAAGAAGGTCGTGGAGTATGAAGAGGTTGAAGAATTGCCCAAACTTGATATCATGACAGCGCTGAAGCAGAGCTTACAGAAATCGGCGCGAAAGCCCATGGTCAAGGCCGTGAGCAAGACGAAGAAGAAGGCACCGCTCACTCTGGTGAAGCCAAAGCTGGTCGCCGCGCGCAAGCGAAAAGCTTCCTGAGATTGTCAGAACCGCCTGCGGTAGCGGGCGGTTAACCCTCAGCAGTTAGTTGCCTGTTTAATGCAAGATCAACCGCCCGCTACCGCAGGCGGTTCTGACAAGATGACTGAGAAAAGTAATAAGGTCATTCCCTTCCCCTCACCTGCTCCCGTCAAGGCGGATTATCAACGCGTCAAATCCAGTTACTCGGCTCGCGAGATCAAGCAGCTGTTTGGACTGACTGAACGCACCATTCGACGCTGGACCGAGCAGGGCATCATTCAGGCCGCTGCTTCCTCGGCCGGCAAGGACGCCACTTACGATTTTCACGCCCTGACTCAGTTTCGCCGGGTGCGCGAGTTACGCGCCCAGGGCCTGAGTATCAAACAGATAGAGTTTGAACTGCAGGGCCAACTGAGCCTGTTCCGCGCCGCACCGGCTCCGGTCGCCCGCCTGCTCACTCCTTTTGAAGAGGCCCTGGCGCTCGACGAACAAGGTGACCCAAAGGCTGCCGAGGTTTATGCCGAGGCCATCAGCGAGGGCGATAACATTGCGGAAGCTTATTGCAACCTGGGGATTGTGGAATTGGGCCGAGGCGACGCCACCAAAGCGTTGGATAGTTTCACCCTGGCGTTGAAGCACGAGCCGCGCCACCTGGAGGGCCACTATAATCTGGCCAGTCTTTACTACGACATCGGCGATTTCCGCCTGGCGCTCTTACATTACGAAGCCGCCGCGCTGATCGAACCGGCGTTCTCACGCGCACACTACAACCTGGCTCTGGTTTATCACCGGCTCAGCGATTGGGATAAATGCCTGGCGGCGTTAAAGAGGTATCTGGAGCTTGAGCCCGAAGATCCGGAAATGATGGAGTTCAATGAGCTACTAAAACTCCGTGACACGACCCGGCGTCAGTAAGGCCAGACATTCGCCGCTGAAACTTCATTTCGTTCTTCGTTTTTCGGCTGCAAAGTGTTAGTTTTGCGCTCGTAAGATTCCCCGACATTCCAGGAGGTTCCCCATGTCCGAACGGTGCCGCATCCTCTACGTGGACGATCACGAAGATTCCGCGATTATGTTCCAACAACTTCTAAGCCTGTCTGACTATGAAGTGATCACCGCCGCCACTGTTCAGCAAGCGCTGGTGTTGGCCCAGGCCAGTGAGTTCGATCTATTCATCCTCGACCGTCGTTTACCGGATGGTATGGGCGCCGATTTGTGCGTGCAGCTAAAGGAATGCTGCCCGGGCATTCCGGTGATTCTATATTCCGGTGATGCTTATGAAATCCACCGGCTGGAAAGCCTCGCCGCCGGCGCCGACGCATATGTCCCGAAGCCCCACATTGAAAAACTAATCGCGGCCGTGCAGGAGATTCTTTCCCAAAACGCCTGCGCTGCCGCATAGTGGCACAAACTCAGCCTTACCAGGTGTTGCCAACGTAGCGAGCCATTCGCTTGACACCCTAAAGCTGGCACGTATAATTTCCTTCCGCTTATGGGCCGATAGCTCAGTTGGTAGAGCAGCTGACTCTTAATCAGCGGGTCGCAGGTTCGAGCCCTGCTCGGCTCACCATTATTTTCAATGACTTGCGGCAGGTTGAAGAGCCTGCCGCTTTTCGTTTGTGACAAACTTGTGACGTCGCTGCTTGCGATACTCTGACAAGACAGTGATCGCCCCACGCTTTCCTTGGTCGGTTGCGTGAATGTAACGCATGGTTGTCACAATCGAAGAGTGACCCATCAACTCTTTGATCTTCACAACATCCACGCCAGCATCGGCTAACCGAGTACCAAACGTGTGACGCAAGTCATGAAAGGTGAAATTGGTGATACCGGCTTCTCGGCATGCTGCTGAGAAGGACTTCTTGATGTCGGTATACCGTGTTTCGGTATCCGGATTGGTGAAGACATATTCCGCATCGCCGGCCTGGGTGCGCAGGTCTAGTAAAGCTTCCTGCACGATTGGCCCCATTGGAACGGAACGGTCTCGGTTGGTTTTTGTTTCGGTGAAATTGATGGCGTTAAGGTCAAAGTCTACATTTGACCAACAAAGCTTTAGCAACTCCCCTCGCCGTGGTCCTGAGTAGAGCGCCACGGTCACGAGAGTTCGCAGATGCTGCCGATCGCCAGTTAGCGCAGCGAACAATCTATCTTCCTCGTCGAAGGACAAGTGCCGCGTTCGCTGGTTGTTTTCCGGCAGTGACTCTACCTTTCTACAAGGATTCTGAACTATTTCTTCGTAGTTAACAGCCATCGTGAATATGCCAGATAGGATCGCAAGTTCCCGGTTCACCGATGCGGGTTTTCGCGACCTACCATAGCGAGTGATTGTTTTCATTCTCTTGACCTTGAAATCCTCGATCATCTGCTGATCAATTTCATCCAAAGCCTTCTTCCCAAAGTGCCGACAAAAAACACTTGCGTGTAGTTCATCGTCACGACTGGAACGCTTGTTCGCCCTGGCCCAAGGCAAATATGTCTCATTCACAAACTCGGCGAAGTTTCTGCTGGCAGAGAGTTTTCCATACTTGCGTTCATAGACCTTGTTCTTGGTCTTTATCTCTGCTTGCTCGGCTTCAGCCTTTGTGCGGGCTTCGGGTATCGCGCCCCTATACCTCTGGTTGCGGATCATGAAATCGTAGTGATATCGAGACCCGCGTTTCCGAACTGCCATTCAGTTGCTCCCTTCCGGTTGCAGCCGCCAGGAGCGGGCCTACTTTATCATACGTACATGGAGCGTGCGCTTCCGTTCACGCTTGCGATTCGCGGCCGCTGTCATCCAATCGTCGATCTTAGTTGGATCAAACCGGAGCAGATCGCCGGCCCTGAGAAACGGGATGTAATCACGGTCTACCCAACCATAGATTGTGCTCTCACTTATCTGTAGGCGTTCGGCTAGCTGCGCAACGGTCAGATATCTCAGTTCGCCTTTGCTGGTCGTTTCAGTCTGCATGTGCATTTCTCGATTCCGAATTTCGGAAAGGCCTCAATTTTTCATTAGTCACACACGCAATAGGCGATCGGCCTCGAACTCCGATATTGCCTCGTGCGTATTTGTATTTGGTCCGTTGTGATGTGATTTCAAGCCGCGTGCCATGATGAGAGAAAAGGCACTTGTTTTAGTCGTTGAGCCAAATGACGTTCAAAAGCGGGACTTTGCAGGTGGGAACAAGAGACTTGTAGTTGATCTCAGCACCTGAACTCGGGCTACCTGTTGTAAAACACAACTACATCTATTCGGCTGGATATCAATTATGTTGCTGATCCGCCGTTTCCTGAAGTATCAGATGGGTCATAGACGAAGCTCTCCTGGCGATCGTCATCATCAACCGTGTTGCCGGTCGAATCCGAGTCGTCTGCGTCTAGTTCGTTTTTGATTTCCTCGGCCAAACCATAAGCGTAGTCTTTCGCGTCTTCGTTTTGTTCGTCTAAGAGGTGCGCAATCTCGCCAGCTTTTTTGCCCTTATCGCTGAGACCTGGCGCCACTAAAAACTCCCAAACATTCATTTTTCCGCTACGGGCTTCCGCCACTGCCTCCTGTATGAGTTCCAAGCTCACACTCTGCATCTGGCGAGTGCTCTCCCCCTGACCGATCATCCTCAACATAAGCGTCTGGAGGGTCAGAAGCGTCTCAGAAATATCCTGCGATGGCGGAGGCGGCTCGGGCTCTGCGCTCTGAACGGATTTCCGACGACGGGCCGCGAGTGCCTCATCCACCAATAGTCGTACCAACGGCGCCTCTTTTGTTTCGCCAGTGGCTTCCATGATGGCTTGAATCTGAGTAGCCTGGTCGACATAGAAGTTTATGGACGTTACCTTCTTTGTAAGACCTCTTTTGCTGTTTCTCAATCGCTTATTCATGTCCATTTCTCACTTTATCTCTGAGTAAAGTCTCCGCTTCGTTGCGGACCAAAAAAAAGGCTGCAAATGATGAATCTAAGGTAGTTTTGCTAATTCCCAGTTTGCCCAGTTTTATTTATTTATTTTCCTGATAACAAGGTTGTTGATAACAAAGGTCTTACGGCTAAACCGAGAGCGATTATTAAGCTCTATCTTGTCTGCCCACTTTATTGCCCTGCTTTATTGCCTTTTTGCCTACCATCTAAGACGACAAACCAAGGTCAAACTCCCAGCCGCATAACTATCAAGACAATGTTTTTTCAGGACCGCCAGTGGGCGACCGGTAAACGGACATAAAGGTCAAACAGCGAGAAACGTAAATGGGCAAAAAGGCGGACAAGTCACGCGGCGTTAAAGAGGCTTCTCGGGAGGACAGGGGTGCGCGTGAGCGCGCGAAACCCGAACCTAGGCCTAGCGAGTTTTTGGTCTTCATTTTCCAAATCCCGCATATAGCTAAGGCAGTTGAGGGAGTAACGTAAGTGACGGTTCGCACTCCGCTTTTTTGGCGTCGGCTATGGCCCCAGCGACAAAACGACGGCTCGCATTCCGCGCCCCTATGTGGCTTGAAGCTGTAATGAGAAGCAGTCAGCGCTGGGTTTAGCGTTTGAACTCGTAGAGGTAACGGACTAGGTTGGCGTGGTATCGCCGGCTCAAACTTCCGAGCGGTAATCGAGGCAAGGGATTGAGTATTGCCCATCGTCTCCGCAGGCGCTTCACAGCTTTTGGACGCAAGCGCATAAGTCGCCGGAATCGGTCCCGGTTCCAATCCGCGCGGGCTTCTCTCAAGTCTGCATCTAGCCGCAATAGAAGCCGCATGGCTTGGGCAGCGAGAAGCCGATTGCCGTCCAATGCCTTGGATAAAGTAGATACGACCACCGGACAAAGATAGCAACCCATTATTGAGGCGGCGGAAACTTGGCTGGCGTCGCTGGGGCAACCCGGTTCTTCAGCGCAACTGACGATAGGTAGCGATTGCATATTGTTATCACTCATCCGAAGTTCAGGGCGAACTGAATTTACTCAACCTCTGGCGCCGGCTGTGAGGCACGAGCAAAAAGAGAAAGCTGGAGAGTGAAACCCAATTCCGTCTTTTCAACCTGTCGGGCGTCGTCGTCTCGCATTTCGCTTTCTCCTTAAGTTGGGCAACTCGTGGTGTAAGCGGCGCGGGTGGTAACAGCACCCGCGCCACTCTCTTCTTTGGCTGTCGTTAGTACTCAGACGGAAGCAAGACCGTCGTCGCACTTCGGTCTGCCTCGGTGATGATCCAAAGCGGTTGGCCCTTGACTGTTTGGTAGTTGCTCAACAGTCGGAAACCCTGCTCAAGTGAAAGCTCGTTCTCAAGAACATCGTCCTCGGAAAGCTCTCCCCAATCGCAGGACATATGACGGCGCAAGAACTCAATCGCAGTCTGTCCGGCGATCTGGATCGCTTCTTCGGCTCCGGGCGTGATGAAGGTCTGGCCTAACGTAAAGCGCGTCACGCTGGTTTGCGTGGTTGTGTTATGGTTTCGTCGCATCGATCATTTCTCCTTTAGCGGGTGAAAAGTTGGTGCCTGGGCTAGGCGAGCGTTGACGCGCTTTCCTAGCCCCTTCTCGTTCCTCAATGTTCAGTTTCGTTCTCGCTTGCCTGTAGTCGTCCGGCTCGCAGGATTTGATCAGCCGCACGGAAAATCTTCTGTGCGCTCTTTTCGGGGATGGCGTCGCCGTGGTAACCAATGGCGGGGCGTAGCCAGTTCTGGATATAGCCTCGGCAGAAGTCCGCGCCTTCAAGGGTCAAGGCTTCGCAACAAAGCAAGGCGACAGCCTCCGCTTCTACTTCGCGCAGGTTCTTCGGCGTCCGTTCTGTATCGGCAAAATCGGCTTCGCTGGTGTGGCCTAGAATGACGTGTGCCGTCTCGTGGAATAGGGTCTTGTGCGGGAGTTGGGCCACGGGATTGATCGCGATCTGTCGCTTCTTCGCGTATCCCTGACAGTTGCCGTCTGTGTCAGTAAATGCGATCTGCTCGATGTCGAGGGCGGCTAGTGCTCGCTCGGCTTCCCACTCTGGCAAGCGCGGCGGCGTGAATTCGTCGCCGACGGTCTGGCTGATTGCGAACCATCGCGCCTTATGCATAAAGCTGGTGAATCTGCGGTCGCCGTTCTCGCCGTTGCTCTCCGGCGCTTCCTCGTCGCGAACCTTGCCACTGATCGGCATGCAAAGGATCAAGGCTCGCTCGCCGCGTTTGACGGTTCGGCCTAGTGCTTGCCAGCCGGGAAAGGTATTGATCGGGCCGGGTTCAAGTCCGCGCAATTGGCATTGCACGAGGGCAAGAATTTGATTTCCGATCGAGTAGTTGTGAAAAGCGGAGTAAGCTTCCATGATCAGACCTGGCTTGTTGACTGCTTCAACTAACAATGCTGACCACTTGGGAACGTCGGGCGCTGGTTTGGAATGATGTTGCATGTTCGGTGCTCCTTTCGCTGTGCGTGTCTTTGGTTGGGGCTTAAAACAGTGTTTCCCCCTCGTAGGGACGTTGGGACACGAGTGGGTGCCCGAACGCACACCCGCAGGGGCGAAACGGAGTGGAGCACTTGGAGTGAAGCGGAGAGTTGTGCGGACGGGCTCTCGTGGAACAATCGGCCCGTAGAGGGGGAAACTAAATTGGATTTCTCGGCTGGAATGGAACGAAGTGGAATGCAGGCCGAGGCCTTATTGAATTAGGGTGCGCGTGAGCGCGCGCAACTACGACCTCGGAATCAGGAGGTTTTTGTCTTCGTTTCCTGAATCACTTGTATTTGCGTTAGGTTGGCGTGTAGAAGGATGGCTTGCGCTCTCCCGCCAACAATCGGAGATAATCGAAGCCACAAGAGTAGGTTTAGCGCTATGAAACACGATAAACACTTGAACACGTTACTGCAGTCCTACCTGCAGGGGTGTGGCAAGTCCCTCGATCAAAAAAAGCTTTTCTGGATGTATCTTTGTGGGTGGGTGCCCGAGCCAGCGGCGCCACAAGTGTTCCAGGAACAGGGTCTCAAATTCACCGGCAACGAAAAGAACTTTCTCTACACAAGCTACCGGGAACTAAGAAAGGACCAGCGAACTGAACACCTGGAACCTCGCCAACTCAACGACAAACTTAGCGGACTCATCCTGGAAGTACTCGAGCACAAGGACGAGTACAAGAATCAGGCTAAACTGAAAGGCCGCATTAATGAATTTCTGGAAGAAGTCCTCAAGCCGGAAGAAGATTTTAAAGTATTGTTCCGAGTCGTAAACCTGAGTGTCAAGGTTGAGGACATTCAATTCTGGGATTGCATCATCACCCAATATGACAGCGACCAGCTCGCCAAGTGGGGGTTTGATCCTAAAAAGAATGTCCCTATAGGTCTCGACGCTTTCGAGAATCAAACGGTCATCATAGTAAGCGAAAAGGGTACAAACGTTGCTGAGATGGTCACGCGGGCGAGGCTTAAGGCCACGCGCCGGCTCAGGGTGTTGCAGAGCTATCTCAAAGTCGAGTTCATCCATGACCAACAGTTGTATTTTGAGCTCTCGACTGAGTACGCGGTCAGGAATGAGAGCACTGGCAAAGTCGTTAGCTGGGGTTTCGATAAAAAGAACACAGCGATCGCATACGACTACCCGGATTTCTTAAAAGAACACGTTGGGGAAGCCAATCGGGACTTCGAACGGATCAATCAGTTGCCTCCTAAGGTGCGGGGTCCAATAGAAAGGACGCTGCACTGGATCGGTTCGTCGATTTCAGAGGTTGATCCCGACATAAAAATATCTTTTCTCTGCACTGCGTTGGAGACATTGCTCACCACAAAAGCTGACCGCCTCAAAGGAGAGAAGATCGCTTACCGTGGATACTTGCTCGGTCAGGAAGTTAATTCAGAGAATTACCAGATGCCGCAAAAAGTGTTGGGAGTCTACGAGCGGAGATCGACGATTGTGCATGGATCAGATATCGGCGTGGCCACGGTGAGAGACTACTGGCTCATGCTGGATTTCGCGCAGACTACTCTGAAGAACTTTATTCAATTTGTGAGCAGTCATAATCTAACAAAACCGAGCGCCGTCTTCGCCAAGTTACTTGAGTCCCAGCATCTAGCTCCCTTGCGGAAGTGGTTGGAGGAGGAATATGTGACCGTCTATTCAACGCGGATCGCGGAATCGATTCGAGAGGAGGTGGGCGAAGAAAAGCCGACGACTTCATATGATGGCCCGTAAACCGGACTGCAGCCGGTTAGGTGCTAAGTGAGCGATTCCTAGCCAAAAATAAGGAGATTCTATCGACGACGATTTCGGTGGCTCTTTGAGACGCGGGGGCCGACGTCTGCGATCAGCTTTTTGTAGGCTTCATACAGTGTACGTCGGTCAGTCGCTGACGCATTAATGATTGGCCGATTATTCTTACTTACGCACACCAAACCAGGGTCGGTGGGGTTCTTGCACTTGATTTGCCTTCCCTCCTCGTCAAAACAACAGTCGTCCACCACCGGATTCATGTACTGGTAAAAATCCCAAGCAACAGCCGTGTCAGTGAATTCAGATTCGATCTCCAGCTGCTTTTTGAGACGCTCGATATCGGCAGCTCTGGTTGTCGGTTGATATATTTCGGTGTCCGTCCAAAATTCGACGCTGGTTCTCTTACAGGCACTTCGAAAGGCCCCATAGTATTCCCGCAGCTTGGGCCAATCCGAGTCCATGGAACGCGCGCCAACGCCATCCTGAAGCATCAGAATGTTGATGCCGGCGCCGTTCAATAGCTCACTGTAGAGCCCCTCCGTCGCTTTGGCATCAGCCAGTGTCGGATTAAAGTACGGCGCAATCGCCACCCTCCGTTTCTTATTGTCCCTGCGATCTAGGATGGCCAGATGATCAGTTATTTTCTTCCAGAACCGTCGCACCAGTTCAATCTTCTTCTTCCGAAGTTCGGGACTGTTATCGGTAAAGTTGAAGTTCCATATTTCGAGCGGAACGTACCAGGCTTTGAAGGAGCCATGGCTGTGATAAAGCGCCCATATCCGGTCTGCAGCGGCGATGCTTTTGGTTGCCAAGCCTTTCTGTTCACCGAGCAAATAGTTCTCAAGTTCATCAATGGGTTTGTCGATCGACTCAAATTTCCAATCCTGGGCATCAACCAAACCGAGAAACACAGTCATATCAGGATCTGCAGCTACTAAGATCTTTTCAGTGGTGTCGTCCTGGCGCGGCAGAGCCGGAGATGTATCGCTAACCTTGTACAGCCGCGTCGGCTCGTCTTCCCCAGTCTGCTTGTATTCCAGCTGTTGAATGACGACCATAGTCATGCCGATATCTCGCATCGATTTCACCATGAACGTCCAGTTGACCGGATACGGCATTCTGGAGGGAGCACCTGCGTCCTGCCATTCCCACTCCATCATGTCGTTCCAATATTGAATGAAGCCTCCACTTAGTTTGAGGTCACGTCTCGCCCTAGCCGTTGCGGTGATCCGGGACGCCGGTTTGGTTTGCGCCAGAATGATGGTGCTGTAGGAAGCAAGTAAGAGGAAAGACGCAAGAACAGCCAGGGCTGGTGGAATTTGGTTTTGGTATTTGGTCATGGTGAGGCCCCTTACTTCCGTTTTGCAGATTTGCAGAACGATCTGCTTTTATGCCAAACGGCTCGACCGCGTCAACGTAAAAACTGGCAGACTGCGATAGGGACTTTGTCGGATCTTGGAGTCTTTACCTTGCCAAACAGAATCGTGTTCGCGGTGACCAGATCGCCTGCCGCCAGTTTATCCTAAGTATTCTTAACCAACTCAAAGAGCGAGTACGAATCGAACGAGAACGGAAATTCCTTTTCTTTCAGCTTCCGCTTGAGATCTTCGCGGTTCGCTGGTGATAACAACTCGTCGATAGATACGTTCGGATCAAGCTTTCGCACTCTCACAAAAACGATCATCCGCTGGTCGTCGTTGTCTGGCACTTCGCGGTAATGACCAAGATTCAGGAGATAGACTTGTACCGGTTGATCGGGTGGTCGCAGTTGATTCGCTTTGCTGACGGCAGGATTCACCCAAAGAGCCAGTTGGGTTGCGCGTGTGCCAGCACGCTGTTCTTCAAAGGGCTCGTCCTTCTGAACGTCTTGCGAGGCAGTACCGATACAGATCAATGCTTCACCCAGCGAGATCGTTTCCTTCAGTTGCGCGAGATAGTTGATCATCTCCTGCTCGGGAATTGTGCGCTGGTTGAATTGCGCTTCTACGGCACCGTATCTCCAGTGATAACCCTTCATAAACGTATAGAGTGTGAAGCGCGCCCCGTCGACGTCGACACTGGGACCTTCGACGATTGGACCAACTCCTGGTCCTGAGATCGGTGGTGGTTGGGCCGCGCGGCTAATGCTGGTATGGCACCAGAGAAACCAAAACAGGAAGAAGGCGCCCAGTAGGATCAACAGCGAGGCAAGCGCCTTAAATACGACTTCGGCTATAGTTGAAGTTGCAATTGCCGGTTCAAGATGCAGGAATCGGCGCACCTCCGGAATGAACATCGATGTAAGGTAAGTAAGCAGCGCTACAATCGCAGTTTCAAGCGCGATCAGTTGAGCAAGTGTCAGACAATACATACGAGCCTCCTCTCTCTCGTTGCGTTTCTAGTTTGAGGTGAGGTTGTTGTTTCCAGAGATCAGTCGGTAGCGATTCTCACGACCAGAATCATTCGCGCGGTTCGCAACTTCAACGAACACGACAGATTGAGGCAGGTTGTTCCAGCGTGCTTTGCGAATGGACAGACGCAATGGGTCACTCAGGTTATAGGTCTCGCCTGGATTCAACCGGGGCGCGATAATGGTTCGCTGACTCCAGATAACCCGTCCTTTGGCGGCGGCACTTGTTGAGATTCCTACCCGAATCGAAACCAGTCGAGTCCCGTGATTGCTGTAGCGACACAGGTCGAGGTTCGCTTCGTTGATGGTGACATCAATCGATTGCTCGTTGGCCGTGATGGATCCATTGAAATCGGCCACGAGGCAGTAGTTCCTGCGAGTGGCGGCAGTATCTGCCGGCGACGCCCGAAACTCGATTTGCGAGGTTTGAAAAGGTGTTCGTGGTGGCGATGGCTTTGGTGATGGAGTAGGTTGAGGCACCCTAGGTGAGGGGGTCGGAGTGACCGTCCAATAATCTCGATAAATTAACCATACCACCGCCCCGACGTCTCCGATCACAATGACCAACATCGCGACGTGCAACGTTTTTCTCAGACGGGGATAAGGAATGGTTGCCGTGGTGGCAAAGGTACCCACCATCAACAGTGGCAAGGCAATTAGGTTCAAAATTTCGCTTCTTCCCCAGTCTAGCATTGTGACCTCCTACCTCTGACTCCCGTCTACCCGTTTGAGATTGTCAGCGTCGATCCACCCCTCGTCCTCGGAACCTTCGTCTTCCTTTTCGCGGCCGTGTTGGAGCACCAGAATTCGGCGCCAATTGCGATGGGCTTCGAGAACGCGGACCCGCGAACCTTTTTCCGCCAAGCCAACTTTCCGACTCCGAGCGCTATGCTTTTCTCGGATATTCACATCGGTGGTCGTTTCAGCCTCGTCGCCAATCTGCGGCACATACGATTCGGCCGGTGGAGCCGTATTCACGACGGGTGTTTGATTGTTGGTTGTTGGCCGGGATCGCATCGCCCAGCCGGCGACGGCAATCATTGAGAGAACTGCAAACGCCACCAGGAATATGACTGCGATGGCCACCCGAGCGCGCTCTTGAGTAGCGAGCTTAATAGCGAGTTTGTTGGAACGGGCCGGCGCTGCTTTTTTTGGTGGCGCGACGTATTCCTTTTTCGGTTTAGGCTGTTGCTGGGGCGGGGTGGGAGGCGAGAGGGCAACTGGACTTGACAGATGCATCAAGCCATTGCCATTCCCGCCGTGCTTAACCGCGGCCTGAATGCGCTGACCTGGTTTTACCGGCGAAACGAATTTTTCCCCGGCACCTGGTTGCAGGTCCTCCCAGGCAACGATTGCTTTGACTCCGTTTTCCAAATCCACCCTGATGCCGGCTGCATCGAGGCTCAGAACTGTTCCTACAACCAAACGAGCAGCCACCCGAGTCTCTTCATCATCACTCGCTGAAACAGTGACAACGGTCGGTTTACAACCCGAATCGCGGAGCGCATTGACAAGTCCAGATGAGTTGCGACAATCAAGACCAGACAACTGTTCAAACTCGGCGCAACGGTCGATAAATTCCGCGGCGCTCTGCAAACGATGATCCGGATTCTTCTTCATCGCATCAACAACCAGCTGCAGCAATTGCTCCGGTATTCCAGTAAGGGGTTGCGGTTCTTCGAACGCGTGCTTGTAAAGAAGGATGGGGAAAAGGCTGAAATCAAAAGCGCGGTGACCGGCGAGCATCTCGTAAACAATCAGCCCCAGACTGTAAAGATCCGATCTGGTATCCAGCGGATCGGCCCGGCACATTTCCGGTGAAGCGTAAAGTGACGAACCGATAAACAGGGTACCGGTAAGATTGATGTCGTCGGGCAGTGCCAGCGGATCGACGAGCTTGACGGCACCGAGATCGATAATCTTCACCACTAATTCGCCGTGACGATCGACAGTCAGCATCACGTTGGCCGGTTTCAGATCACGATGAATAACTCCCTGCGCGTGGAGTTCCGCCAGACCTGCGGCAATCTGGCGCGCAATCAACACGGCATCTTCAGCGCGCAGCAAGCGGTTACGTTTCAGGTACCACTCGAGCGTGCGGCCCTGAAGCAATTCCATGGCGATGAATAGTTCATCTTCAGTGCGGGTGCGGTTTTGCCTGCGAATGGTGACAACATTCGTGCCGAAGTCGTAAATGCGCACTACGTTTGGATGGTCCAGTTGGCAGGCAACCAACGCTTCTCGTCGCAGCCGCATCCGGCCGTTAGGATCCAGACCGTTGCGATCGAGTCGTTGCAGCTTGATGGCGCAGGGTCGGTTTAGCTGGAGGTGCGTGGCTTGATAGACTGCGCCGTTACCTCCGGCGCCCACGAGTTTGTCGAGCCGATATCGTCCGTTTATTATTCGGGTGCCGGACCGTTGGAAAGTGAGCGGCTCGTGGTCAGGTATCGAGCAGGAAGAATCCTGGTCCTCGTAGCAGTGTTGGCATGTCGGGCAGAGTTGCATCGCCACTCACCAAAATCAGATGGCCAAACAACGGGCCGCTGGGGAACAGCCACGCGGGGTTTTCTGCGAGATGACAATTGCCCCGCCTTATTGTTTCTGACGAGGCGTGCCAAGGAAATCCTTGGGGTTTTCTGCTTTTTTGGTCCAAATCGTAGGCTCTGGCTATCCAGTCTTTAACGATCGAGATGAAAAATGCCCTAGATCCGTCGGTAAACCTTTTATGAACCCTAACCCTTGGAACATTAATAAGAGGAATCTGGAGGGAGAATAAGAGAAGTGGCAAGATTTTGTCAAGGTCAAAGTAGAACAATTATAAGAGAAGACCGGCAGGAAATTGCACTCCCGTCCGCCGAATTTACGGTGGATACGGACAAGCCTAATCAAGTCTAGGGATTAAGGTGCGTGGAACATGCAGTAGATGAGAGAGCGAAGCTAAGATCAACCCGCCACGGTGCCAGCAGCCGCCTGTTTGCTTTTGCGCGCGCGCTTCCGCTTAACACGGGAAATGTCTTTTTTCGGATCGAAGGTTGGCTCATCTTTGCCCAGATAAAGCGGCTTGCTCTTTCCACCCACAGTGTATTGCACGTACCAATACCGGTGACCATCCTGCAGCTGCAGCTTGTACAGATATTTCCCAACTTTTCGGCTGTCAACTGATTTTCTGGTTGCGGTGAGAACGTTACCCAAAGGGCTGAGCCTCGGGCAAACTTGCAGACTGCGACCGTCAGGCATTTGATAGCTCTCAAAGCCGATACAGCTATCCTTGCGATTGACGCATTCCAGCGTGATGGCTTCGGCCTCGATTTTAACTTTCACCACGTTGCCACGGTGAGTCACCTCACCGGCGCTAACATTATCCGCGAGCTTGCTCACAAAGCGACAGACCTGCTTCATCTCCGCTTCGTCAAGGATGGGACCATCGACGTCACGGCCAATCGCCGGCCGTTCCTTACAGCCTTTCACATCCGGCATTATGCTCTTGCTCCCTTCGAGTCTCGGTTACCGCCCGAGTTCGGACGTCCAAAAGCGGCCAACAACTTCTGCAGGTCAAGCTGTTGGTTGTCTGATTGCGGTTGGTCCATCAGTTGTTGAGCATAGTCCTCTACTATTAGCAACAGGTAGTCGAGATCATCACCCAGGCGAGCATCGGCTTCGATGCCGGCTGCTTTGCCATAATTCCTGAAGCGCACGTAACCGCTGGACTCGGCGATTTCGAGACGGGCGCTGACATCTGCGGCGTCCTTAAAAAGACGATCGTCAACGTCTATCTCGGGCTGCGCATATTTATCGCGCAGATACTTCTCGAACGATGCGCGCAGTATTTCCTTTTTTGGTTTTTGCTTTAGGTACCCATTGCGCAATTCAAGTAGCATGATGGCTGATGCCTGCGAGTGCACAGTTGGTTTGGGATGCCGTTGAGGATCTTGCGCTATTTCATGTTTCTTGGGACGCGAGCGCGAGACCAGATAATTCCGGTTGAAGTGCTGCTCGCGCTGATGAATTCGACTGATAATCCCGCGCACAGTATCTTCGTCTTTTCGCTCTTTCGGTTGGAAGTATTCGTAATGCCGCCGCGCGATCTCAGCGTTGTTAATGGGATAATTGCTTTCCCAGATCGTTAACATGATTTCGGCTTCCGGTATGGTTAGCTCCGGGGAGATGTTTTTGTCTGGTTCTTGTTTGAGATTGTTATTGCTCCTTGACTTCCGAGGTTTGCTGCTTTTCAATATGAGGTCCTCAGTCGGGCAAATGGGGGTAGACCAACCACAGAGTCTAAAGAAAACCACTCCTTCGCGCAACCCCAAGCGCACAATTAGCCAACAAAAGGCAAACAATCAGTGAACAAATGACGGTTCCTTTTTGGCATGGACCTCAGAAATGCCTTATTTTCGTCCGGATTGCGGCTGCAAGATATCACAAGTTGGCGCGATTGTTCATCGAAATTTTCACCAGAAAGCCTTTGTGGTCCAGGCCCAGGCCGGTAACAACCAGGGCTTTTCCACCCCATACGCCGGAGCAAAGAAGTCTTCTAGCGGCCCGGCCGCAACCTCCCGTTCCTGGCGGCGAGCGACACTGCCGCTAGTAAGCTCAATAATCTCTCCTGGTTCTGTGGGTGGGTCTAGCGTTCGGCGTAGATCTCCAGATTGATCTTCTACTTGTCGGCAAACGGTTTCTGGTCTTTAACCTCCCGCGAGAGCTCACTCGCAGCTTGACTCCCATTGCATCGTGCGGAAAACCGAACTTCGCGCTCCTAGCTGATGTACGCTAAGTGGGCCGTATGAGTTTAGGGTCAGAAAACGTTGGCCTGCCGCATCGGTAAGATGCACCATAGGGCGTCGCTATCGGTACATCTAGGCGAGCACAGCATTCACCCCTGCCTGGATGAAAGTCTTGTTTCTAAAACGAACGGCAAGGCCTAAGGGGTAATACAAACGGTGATATATTTCCTCCGTGAGAAGTTCATCGATGGACCTAGACTATCAAAGTCTAATTGCAGAAGTCGCAGACTGCTCAATTGATAACAAGATTGCCTTTCTACGAGAACAGTTGCCCTCACATTGGCGCCAGGCGTACGAACGCATGAGCAGTCGAGAGACGAGTCTGGTGTGCATTCGCCACAACTCCTTCGAATTTGTCTACGACAACTATTCCTATTTGGAGGTTAGCGGCGCGATTCCCTATTCTCTGATCGAAGACCGACTAGTCGCGGTCCTAGGAATTTCTGAACCGCCCTCGATGACGAGAGACGACTATCGGCTGAAGGGCTGGGTCGGACCAACCGAGAGAACTTTTGGACAGAAATGCGACAAGGGACACTTTATTGCCCATTCAGTCGGCGGCGCAGTTGACAGATTGGAAGTAAACGTTTTTATTCAAAGTCGCGATCTCAATCGCGGTTGGTCTGATGAAGGCAAGCGTTATGTTGCAATGGAAAAGTATGCCGCCAACCATCGCGGGACCTTTCTCTTTAGCCGGCCGCTCTACGAGGACCAAACATCTCGACCAGCGTTTCTGGAGTATGGTGTCTTAAAGGAAACCGGCGACCTTTGGGTCGAAGTCTTCGACAACCGGGACGTTTCTCTCACACTTGAAGATAAGGTGCAGGAAAAATGAAACCTCAATTGGCAGAAATGCTGTTAGACCTCAAGTTTCATGGTAGTCCAGATCGCTTCCGGCAGACGCACCCGTTTTCCGAGGATATCGAAGCTGCTCACGCGATCCTTTTCAACCCTCGTTACAACAAGTGGAAGAAGCTGAATACTTATCGAAAGTGGGTAGCTACCGGTCAACCATGTCTCTTTGGGAAAGCCGCCGCGAAGACAAAATCGGTCTTCATCTGCATGCTTGAGGAGCATGAACTTCTGCGCATGAAGAGAGGCGATGAGGACTTAAGGGATACCATTCAGGACCATCGCCAAGCTTGGAAGAGATATGCCCTGGAAGGGTCTTATTCGTCGTTTATGGTTCTGCTGCTCAGCCAGAGTCTGGTTACTAAGGAACCCGGTGACAAACTGAAGGAGATCTGTCGACGGCTGTTGGAGCTGTATATGGAGGTGGAACCCATTGACGACGATATGATCGTGCCTCAACGCGAGTATGTATTTCTTCGCACCGGACCCCAGACGTTTCTGAAATTCGGAACCTTGCCGAACGTTTTTTGCGCACAAGGCGACGGCCGGTGGTGGCATGATCACCGAACACCGGGCGGCATCATGATCACATCGAACGCGCTGGGCCACTTTGAATTGACCCGAGCCGGCTCTAGTGAGATCACAATCAAAGAGAAAACTCACGGTCTCGACAACGCGATGCGCACGATCAAGAACGCGTACGGGAACGAAAAGAAGATCAAGGGACTGACTCATTGCCCCGCCACGCGGTTGGTTGCGCGAGAACAGAAAGAAGAACCACCAATTCGAGAGGCCTCCGACCTGCATCCGTATTCACCAAGCCACTATCACGGCTTCTTCCATACTGATCATCTGGTGCCGTCAGTCTTTTTCTCTAAGGAACGGGATCCAAAACTTATCCCGGAGTACGATGATCTGTCCTTCAGATACATCTATGATCCCATTGGCGATCCCGACGACCACAAGGAATTAATGACCGGCGAGAAAGCCACCGCATATGAAGTCAAACGCAATATGGACCGTCTGCCTGATTTCCTCGATCCTGAAATCCCGCTGAAGTTCACCAGCAAATTCGATGGACGGATCGGCCGCTGGCTCGCCGATCGAATCGCCCAAAGACTTGTATCTTGAATCTGCGGAACAACAGCTCAAGCCCGCAACTTCAAGGAGGGATGATGCTTTCTGAGCACGCTGATGAGATGTTCCTTCGCAACATGCGTGTATCGTTGGGTGGTGGCAATTGATGCATGGCCAAGAAATTCCTGGACGACTCGAATATCTACCCCATTTCGAAGAAGAAGCGTTGCAACCGTATGTCTTAACATGTGCGGCGTGACATGGCGCTCGATGCCGGCATCTCGACGAAACTGCGAAATGATATTGGCCATACCCTGGGTAGAAAGGCGTTGACCTGTTGCATTCACGAAGAGCGCCTCACTCTGACACTTGAGTCTTGTCCGTGCTTCAAGATGTTGGGACTGAATTTGAACGGATTTCCTGTCCACCACAAAACCCAGTCTATGACGGCCTCCTTTACCACGTATTCTGAAAGCCAATTCTGCAATGGCGAAGTCTTCCACGTTGAGCCCCGAAGCCTCTCCTACTCGCATGCCGGTAGCAAAGAGCAGATCAACAAGCGCGAGGTTTCTGAAGGCACGGTAACCTCGTAATGCAGCGATCGGCTCAAGCTTCGCCAAAACACAGCCCTTTCGCGGAACATCCGCGCTCGGGCAGCTACGGCCTGCTTGAGCCAACAGATTTTGCATTTCGATGCGACTTAGCGCTCGAGGAAGTTGCTCAATGCGCCCGAGACTTAGTTTCACACGCCAGAAGGGTGATTCGGTCAGCTCACCTCGGCGCAGCCAATACGAACAAAACACCTTGAGTACTACGATCTTGCGTCGCATAGAAGCCGGAGAATAGCCGTTCCCGCGGAGTTGGGCAGCCCAGTTCTCGATGACAACAGCGGAGACGGATTGAAGCGAAACCTCACTACCCGCAAATTTACCGAACTGCTCCAAGTCGGAACGGTAAGCCGTCAAGGTCTTGGCACTGCGGTCATGGGTCGAGAAATAGCCACTCAAAAATTCTGTGATTGCCTGCAGCAGTTGCATAGGGGCACATACCTAAACAGGTCCTTTCTGGACGATCGAGTTGGAAAAGCTTGTTAAGTTGTTTAACCGGTGGGTCTGAAAACGCAGGTAGTCTAGTTTTCTCCCTGAACAGTTTCAAGCGGCGAGAAGTCCATTAAGCGGTGCTCAAGAATTCTTGCAGTTGACACAAACAGTTGTTCGAAAAGCATTTTGGCGCAATAATGACGCGCTTCACCAACTATTGATAACAGAGAATTATCTGTATCTGCATGGGAGCGATTCTGGCGTGTATCTTCACAATAAGGGTTACCGTGTCCCAAAGACCCAATTGACTTTCAGAGTAAGGCGGACCTATCGTTGATCGTTGAAATTACTCTGAGGCTGTAACCTTCACGATCCCGTGCCCTTGCAAACTCGCTTTTGCGCAGCCTCGACTGATAAGTTTGGATAACTAGAGATTATTCATAGTGAGTCCGCACCCCCACCAACCCTCCAACAACCTGTCGCTGGAGCATTTCTCTTACGAAGCTCTTCAAACGGCAAAATGGGAAGATTTCGAACGTTTCACAATCGAAGTGCTGAAGCGCTATTACGAACCCCTCGGTCTGTCAATTGCGCGGACTGAAAAGCGCTCGGGAGGTGATATAGGCTCCGATGGCTCCCGCGATGGTGAAGGAACAGTGGTTTTTGGTGGTAGTCGACTTGATCAATCCTCAACCACCCCAAGGTCATTAGCGACCCCTACGCTGGGTGTCCTTATTACCCTCTGGGTTGAGGTTAAGAAGCGTTCTTCAAAGAATATCAACCACCACGATGTCGGCGGCACTATCTTCCGATCGTCACTTGAATATGTGACCAAGATAGTCTTTGTTTCAAATCGAGGCTTCACGAGTCAATTCAAAAAAGATCTCGAACGACATGCTCTGCAAAACGGAAAACAATTTGGTCTGATCGACGGCCGAACGCTAATACAAGTTGCTGAAAGAGTCGTAGGGCCCAAATCGGACACCAAAAAACGAAGCACAGCAAGGTTTGATATTGGACACGGCAACTCCTTGACTGTAACGCTACGCATCACTACCGATTCCACGGTTCGTCACGTCAGCGCTCCTCATAGAATCGAACGATCCATAAAAGAGCCTGTCTTTATCGTTGCAGATTGTGCGGTCGCTGGCTCCCCAAGTCCGTACGATCTAGTGCGATTACATCTGAAACACCGTACGCCGACCAGGGTATCAATCACCGCAAGATCAGGAGTCGTGCAGAACACTCTCGCCGCGGGTGAACATTTTCGTACCGTCTTTGCAGTCTTCCCGAATGAACCTCAACAGTTGACGCTACGGTCGTTCTCTCTTTCGATTACCGATGCCGAGGGCCGACCGGTGAAAGCAGTAATCAAGCGCGGTCCTGAGAGTTGCCAAGTACACGGCACAATTCTCCCTGAGACGATGCCGACCTCCAGGCTAAACAAGTATCGGCAATTACGTTCCGAGCTAGAGACTTGGCTCAAATCTAGTGGTTCTGGGGCGGTCGATTTGGTGGCAATTGCGGGCGCAGGAAAATCCCACTCGGTTAGAGAACTTCGTGCGATTTGGTTGAGCCAAGGCGTTTACGAGGTGTTCCTCGATGGGGCAAACGAGCAAACAGCCGACGCGGTCGCTCTCTCTCTGCTGGCGCAAGTGTTTCCGATTCCGTTGGATGAAGTGACGGAGGAACTCTCGGCCATTTTGGCCGATTGGCTAACCAAATCAGGGCTGCCGGAAGGTTCTTCAACGGCGTTAGCTAGACATCTCTGCCGTCCTGATGAACGCGGCGCTTTTCCCTTTAACATGTCTCAGCTCGGAGATGTTCTCGCGTTGATTCTCACTAAGCGAGCGGAGACGAGTCCAATCATCTTGGTCTTCGAGGATCTTCATAAATGCTTGCCCTCGACAATAGGTTTGCTGCGATCGTTGAGATCGAGTCTTGCGAACTTAGGAGGCAGCAGAGTCTTTACCTTGTTCACGACACGAGAGGATTCCGTCTGGAATGATGACGCGGTTCGTAGTGAGTGGAGAGCGTCAATGGAGACGATGCGGGTTGGAAATGATGTCCCGCAGTTTCAATTGACCGCTTTCACTCGTGGTGAAGCCCTTGCGCTAATCAGCGAAGCAATCCCGACGATCGAACAGCACTATGCGGAAGCGATTGTGGACCAAGTCGGAACGACGCCGTTTGCCATACGCGAAGCATTAGGACTCTTGCTGGAACTCAAGATTCTTGAACCGTCCAACAAGAATGGCGTGTGGCGTTTAACTGAGCCAGATGCCTTGCTGCAGTCCATAGATAGCCAGCGACTCCGTAAAGCAACTCACTTTCGGTTGCTTGGGTTAAGAGAAAGGCACCCTGATTGGTTGGCGGACTTTCTCGATAGTGGCGCCTGTCTTGGTAACACTTTTGATGTGGAGATCTGTCTAAGAAGTGCTCCGGGGGCGAAACGCGGCGCACTCGAGAAAGCAATCGGGGAATGTCGTCTCCTGGAAGTCCTACGTTCGTCCACCTCTTCACCGTCCGAACTTCAGTTTGATCACGACCTAATTCGCCGGGTTCTCCTGCAAGACATGGGTTCATTTCGGCAGCGACGGATTGCTAGAGGTCTTTTTGAAGAGTCAGTCGGCAAGGCAGGAAACGCAGCGCTCGCATCGTTGGCGTATCAAGCTGGTTTAGGAAATGAATGTTGGAGCTACTCTCTAAAGCAAGCAGATACGGCGCGGAATGCTAAACGACATATGGAAGCTGCGCATGCGCTAGGACTTGCGCTGACAGTGACCGATCAGAATGTTGCTGCCATCGTTTTCGACGTACAGGAGGGAAGGTACAAACCGTCCTTCGATGAAGCTATTGCTGTCGCAGAGCAATGCACTCGGGAAGAACTAGGCCGTCTGCACCGGGAGCAAGAGACCGCAGAGCTTTTGCTGAGATATGTTGAGCACCTTGTAGCCGTAGGAAGCGGAGGTTCCCCTTCGATTGACCGAGCGTTAACTGAAGGGCAAATGCTCGCAGAGCGACTAAAGGATAAAGCCTTAAGGGCGACGCTCAAGATGTACCAGGGACGACAAGAGTTTAACTCGGATAGACCGCATCAGTCGCTGAAACTCCACGAAGAGTCTGAGAGCATGTTCGCGGGGCTCAAGCCCTCTTCGGAGGTCAGCAGCCGACGTGCACAGAATCTGGTTCGTCTGGCAATAGCCTATCGACAGACGGGCCAATTGGATGAATCAAGAGCGACTCTAATTCGCTCACTACGAGAACGCGGTTGTCCGGACTGGTCTCTGGCAACGCAGGTCCGAGCAAACCTTGGGGCTACATATTTCTACCTTGATTGGGATCAAACGCGGCACCACTGGTCGCGCGCACTTAGGATAGCCGACTCGCACAGTCTGCCAGACCGAAAGGTGCATAGCCTTATTGATGTCGCGCACCTGGATTTGTTAAATGACAAACTGGAAGCCGCTGGGCATCAGCTAGAGGAAGCGCTGCTCCTTAGCCGCGATTACGGACTTGAAAATTCTGAATTGCGCTGTCTGCTGAACCTCGGCTGCCTAGAGCTAATGCGTGGAGACCCGGCAGAGGCTCTTGACCTATTTCGCAAAGCGGATCGTTTGGGCTTTCGTCATGGAATTGGACGGCGCTTGTGGAGAGTTCGCGCGAACATGGCGACAACCTATTTTGTTCTCGGCGACGCCGATCGAAGTTTAGCGACTGACAAAATAACGCTCAGTTCGATGCCATCACTTGAAGGCACAGTGTCTTTGGACGAACGACCTGCGTTCTCAAAAACGCGCCTCGTCTTGGCGTTGGCGAACATGGTCTTGCGAGCAAAACACTCTGCCGCTCACCAAGAAATGACTGGCGATATTCCAGAGCCCATTCTTGCGGTAGCCAAATCGCTGGCAAAAAGCGTTGTTGATGATAGGCTTGATAGCCTTCCGGGACTACGCGGGCGTCATTGCAAGAAGCTAAGTGGTGAATCGTTTTTCATCATTACTGAATGACCTCACTATTCAGCAATACCATCCCTAGATCGCGTAAGAAATTATGCGTGACTCGCATCTCGCGACTTTCGCCACACGAGAAGCGGTGCAAGGCAAAGAAAATTACTTCTGAAACAATCCAGCAAATACAGAGATAGCGTTCTTGACGAGTTTGACTATGCCGACAAACACGTCGCACGACATCGAGTGCATTGGTTTCCAAGCGACCGCGAATGCCTGTGAAACTCAACCATAGCGCCATGTCAGCAGGACCCACCGCATATCTGGAATGCTCAAAGTCGGCAATTAATATTTCACCTGATCCTCCTAAGAGAATATGTTCTGGTTTCGGATCGCCGTGAGCCAGAAGAGGCTTCTCCACTATGATGTCCTGGCTTTCCAAGAGTAGCTGAAGGATCTGATTACAACGGATGCGAAAATCCAATGGAATGGGCCACACATTGTCATTCATCAGCCACTGGAAGCGCTTGAGCTCAACCTGTGGATGAGTACGACACAGCGTTAGTTCCCCTTCGGTCATCCGCGAATTCAGTATGGCTGAGGCGAGATCGAAGCGATCCAGATTCACCTTGGTTGGACTGTCAGCGAAAGCTGACAAAGAAGCAAGGTATTCGGAAGCCTCAGGACACTCTAATAAAGGGTTATGATCCCGACTCCTTCGTAGGGCTTTGCAGACCGATTCGTCGGTTTCCTCACTCGCGCCTTCGATTTGTTCGGCTCGCTCAGTAAGAATTAACGGTTCCGAACCCCCTTCGAAGAATTTGATTGTGGGAGCCACGGGATTGTCTTTATTGAAAATCTCGCGGCAATAACTAATCTTGCCGCCCCTTGCAAGCGACAAAGTATTGGCTGAGGGAAACAGAGAAGCCTGCAGAGAGAATCTTGGAGTGAAGAACTTTGCAATGTATTGACGATCCCCGTGTTCGACCATGAATACTGGATGCCTGCCAGTGTTCGCCCGGCTGATAGATAACTCTTTAGTGTCGAATACAGTTTGAAGTCTTTCTAGCCTGTCGGGTGTCAAACTGTCGCTCTTCCGCGAACAAGATTCTGGGGCTGTTCTCGGCGCGGAGTCCGAATCGTATAGGCACGCGACACGGTTCAGCGCGGAACCCTTAGCAAACAAGCGCTGTGCTCGCTGTCTGCCAGCGGCGCCATATACGTCGCGCTGTTGAGCATTGCGTAGATAAGTGCAAACACTTGCTGCGAGCGCTAATGAATCACCCGGTTCGAAGAGGGTTCCGGTCTCGCCGGCCACGATCACATCTGCAAGGCCACCTGTGTTTGCAGCCACCACTGGGCATCCACACATCATCGCCTCCACAGCGACGATGCCGAACTCTTCGCGGTGAGATGGAATCACTGTGACGTAGGCTCGGCTGTAGATTTCTGCCAACGCAGAATTTTCAACCCGGCCCCAAAGAAGAATGCGCCCCTGATGGCGCAGCTCGGCCAAGGCCCTCAGCCTATCAATCATGAAAGAAACCTGGCGAACTTCTCTGAGGCTGCCACCAACGATCCAAATGGCAAAGGAGGGTAATCCTGTGAGGCCAGTGAGGATCTCGACTGCTTCAAGAAACAAGCTCAGTCCCTTACGGGAATCCGAGAGTCTGCCGGCGAACAAAATCACCTTCTGATTGAGGTCTTGGATAGAACTCATCCGGGTCAACTCCATAAGGAATAGTATGGATTCGCGAGGAATCTACCTCTGGATAAAGGCGCACAACGTCTGCCAGCTCGGAGGGGCAGACCACAATAACGGCATCCGCAGAATTCATCACTGCAACTTCTCTTGACTCACGATCCAACGAACTCCCATAGCTTGATTCCTTTTTCTCACGATTCACGCGACCGAGTGATAAGACAGAATGTATGTGTCTTACGTTACGTTCAGCGCAGAATCTCCGCACAATTTCACCGGCAATCCAGTAATGGCTATGCAGTGCCGAGAATTCGAGGTTTCCATCGTGCAAGGTCGCTTCAAATGCACGGAACAAATCATCGACGTAAGTACCCACAATCGCCGGAGCCAGCTCTTCGGGCGGTCCCACGTCTAAGCGATAGATCGAACACAGCGATCCTAGTTGGTCGAAAGTTGGCTTAGTCAAACTGTTTCGTCTGGTGAAGAAGCTGACCCGATAACCTTGCTGAACGAGGAAGCGACCAAGGTCGAAAATGAATAAGTGGCCGCCGCCGTAGCGCTCGTGTCCAGGAGGATCGAATGGGTCTGCGATGAAGCAAACCAAGCCAATATGGGGATTTTCGGAGTTTTCAGCCAATGAATAATCTCTAGTTATCGGTAGTCTGTCGCAAGACGCCTCAAGTCGAAGAGCCTATCAGCGGTGCGAGTGTGTTATACGGTTCTGCACAGCTAGACTCGCGTGTTTCAAAATAACTGCGTTTGAAAGGCGATCAATCTGCCAATGCATCATTGGCAGACTGAGATGTATCTCTAAAATTGAGCTGTTTGAAGAAGCTCAAAGTAAAGTCGAGTGAGGAGGCAGGTATGATGATAGGTCGCATTGAGGTTGAAGAGATCCTCACGGCGAGTCTAGCCGAGCTACTCTCAAGGGACGCGCTGCTGTTGGAAAATGATGTCTCGGAAAGAGCTATCACTCACAAACTAGCAGAATATCTGCAACGGCGGATACCGGATCTAAACGTAGACTGCGAATATAACCGGAATGTTGTAAAGGGCTTTTATGAGCCCAAGGCTATCTTCGTACTGAAGGACACCACGCAGGCAAGGCTTACGCGCGATTTCGCAATCGATGAGCTACTTGAGCTCTCTGTTTATCCCGACATCATTGTGCACCGGAGGGGAACTAACAATGAGAACCTCCTGGTTGTTGAGGTCAAGAAGAAAGGCAGTCGAATCGATCACGGCCATGACCATTCCAAGCTCGCTGCGTTCACAGAAAACAGCGAGCAGAATTCATATCATTACAAATTCGGCGCCTTCGTTCTCTTGGAGACAGGGCGAGGTCGAGTAAGCTTTCCAAAATTGACGTGGTATGTCGAAGGTGAACCAGACCCGGCGATCCGTTGAGAGGACCCCATACAAGCGGGCTAGGGAGCTGGATTTGACACGTCACTTCGCCGGGATCTCGGACTCTGGTGATAACCAACGTGCATATGCGCGGATGTCGATCATAGGTACTGTCGCCGTATTTTGCAGCCTGGCGATCAATTCAAACAGAAATGCCGTCGCGGGCTTTGACTGAGGAGTTAACGTGTAACAGTCAGTCGTCTCGCACCCAAAAATCCCGTGAGCGGCCACGCACCCAAGATCGAGCAGACCCTCAGAACTACCTTCCTCTAGTGCGGCCAAAAGAGACTCACCTAATGGAGGAGTCCAATCGCTCTCGAACGTCAACAGACCTCCCAGGATATGCGTAAGGGGCTTCGCAGGATACACGCCTCTCGCGTATGGAATAGGAAGACTTGTACGCGATAGCTTTCGCACGCTCTCCACTTTCTTCTGAGCGTAGGATACGTGGTCAGCATTGATAGTTTGCTTTGCCTCAAACACGGCGTAGACGCTTTCAGCAGGAATGACCTTCTGCTCCTCGAAGCGGAATATGAAAGGTGAGTATTGGCGATCAAATACCACTACATCGATCTGTTCACTGAAAGAGCCCAAACTATCCACCACATGTGCTGTTTCGCACTGGTAACGCTGGGGCAAATATGTCTGAAACAACTGGCGCCAAACGTTTTCGCTGGCGTTACCCTTTGTTCCGGGATGCGCGAACGTTCGACGAGCTGTTGCGAGTCGGTGTTGAATATCTTCGTGCAGTCCCGCCAGAAGTCTAGGAAGTGACCATTCGTTCATATTTGAAATTACCCCTCACTATGACAGCGGGAAATAGTCCCCCAGTATCTCCCGCCAGATTCGCAAGGCCTCACCCTGACGACCAGTCTCTGCGGCCCGAGCCGCCAATGCTGCCTTACGCTGCGCCTCTTTCAGAGCCGTCTGCGCATCTTTGATCAGGGCTGGCGACATCTGGTCGGAAACCGGTGGACCCAGCCCCGCCGGGTCATTCCATGTATCTCCAACCGTAGCCTCCATCGAGGCGAAGCACGTACGGATTTCGTCTGGGTATCGGGAAAACGGCGCCTGGACAAGCTCTTCTGCCATCACCTCGATTAGAAATGATGGTTTGATTGGCTTGCCATTTGCCCGATTCCATCCTTTCAGCATTTTCACAATCGGAACCCAGCGTCCGCCCAACTCCTCATTCGTTGCCGTCGCTTGTTCTTTGTGCTTCTTCGGATTCGTTTTGATCCATGTACCCGTAATCTTGTCGGGGATCTCATATTCGTCATCGCCGGATTCAAAAGCCGCTACAGCGTCGATGCTAAGCACCTTGCCCTCGTGATCTTCAGGATAGTAGGCCTTCTCGAATTCCACTGTGACGGCGCGCCGGCAAATTTGAACATCAGTGTACTTAGCCTTCAAACAACTTTCGAACGCCTGAAGCATAGCGATCGGAGGTTTGTCGCGACGCCACTTCTCCTTCTCGCCGAGCACGAATAGGACATCGACGTCCTTCAACGGCTTGGTCTTTGTGTGGCGTTTGTAAGAACCAGATAGAAAATCAGTCTTCACGTCAAAGCCGCCGCGAATGCAGCCCCGCACCTCAGCATGCCGTCTCGCGGCGTCCCGGCTTTCCGTTTCACTAAGTTCCAATCGCTTTCGGAACTTTTCAAAGGCCTCGTCGGTACTTAACATTGAAACTACCTCCAGTACGTCACCCCAGCTGTCAGATGACCGGTGGCAATCACGGTTCCTGCGTGTCTGGCTGCCATCGATCCGGTTGAAAGGAACGTGCAGTCTGTGAATCCATCAACGTGCTTTGCGCCCGGACGCGTACAAAGGACGATTCGATAGGTGCAGTCACTGCTCGGACGTTTGGACTTTGCTATTAATTGTCTAAGGTAGTCCTTGTCCAGCCACATATCGTCATCGACGCCCGATCCGTCATACCCCGTCGGAAGATCCCAACGCGCAGATGCGGTGGAGGCACCGGGCTTGAAAAACTCGACCACAACATTCGTCAAGTGGCTCGATTCCAACCAAGCACGAATGCCGCGCTCAATCGTGACCCAGTCCTGCATAAGCTTATTAGGACTGATTCCGTTCTCGCGGATAACCTCTCGCAGTACATTGCGCAAGTTGTCGCTCAAGAACACTATGCTTTGCGTTCGCGCAAACGCGCGAGTAAGGGAATGGGCTGGGGTCGCCATCACGATAGTCCTTTCACATTCCAATCGACCACTACTGCATTCGCCTTTCCGTCAGCTTCATCGAAGCGTTCGTCCGTTTCGGGCTCGCTCATATCGAAAACTTTGATCCGAGGGGAACTCGCCGTGAGCGCAGCGCGCACCCACGCGATATTTTCTGAATCGCATGGAACTCGCATAGTCCAGTCACCCGCGGTGGGATTCCATGTAAGTGAATCGATATCACCGCCTTCCTCCATTGCCTTCATCCCATGCCTGCAGTAAACAAGGAGTTGCGGACCTACACCTTCAATGATCAGCGCGCGGGTCGCAAGGTGCTCATCAGTAATGATTGAGCCCATTACTCCCGCCGCACCTGTGATTTGCTGCACATCGCGCGAATCGGGACCGGTCACCAAATCAATAATTTGCGCCCAAGTGTCGCTAGCCGACCTGAAAGGTATCGAACTCACATCCCGTCTCACCCTCATTGTTCCATCTCCTTGAGGCTCTTTCTTACTTGCTTGAAAGCTGATTCGATTTGCGCTCTGGTTAGCTTGTTCGGATCTTTGGCGGTTTCAAGATCCGATCCCATGGCGACAAAGATCTGCTTTCGGATTCGCCTCCCGTCGAGGCCCTCAGCAGCCTTGGCCAATCTCGCCACATCTCCTTCAATAGTACGTACCTTCTTCCAAACGCTCCCAACCGCGCCCAAAGTCTCCAGGATGATCTCCCGACGAGCGATTTCATCCGGCAACTCAAACTCCTCAATGTGATCAGCGCGCGAAACCAAAGCCTGGTCCAGCACTTTAGCAAAGTTAGTGGTCGCAATTAGCAGCACATTGCTGTGCTCCCGAGTCAAGCGATCCAGGCCCGCTAATGCCGCATCTGTGGCGCGATGCACATCAATCGGATTGGCTTCAAGGCTCAGGTGATGCCGAGAAACGACAAGGGTCTCGATCTCGTCGAGGAGCACCAAAGCAGGCCCGTGGATCGCGAGCTCCGGAATCGTCTGTTCGAATAACTTCGCGACTGACTGCTGGCTGCGTCCGTGCGCCGAACTCATAAGAGCGTGTGGATCAACTTCGACGTAGGTGCACTTATTACCCCGAAGCTGCCGGGCTACCTGATTCGCAAGTCCTCGACCGACAGTGGTTTTTCCGGTGCCTGGAGGCCCAGTCAAAAGGATCAAGCCATGCAACGGAGCTACCTCAAACGGCAGCTTCTGCCGAATCGTGAAGGAAAGAAGCGATTGGGCCAAGAGTCGTTCGTGCGCGCCCTTAGGAAGCTTGATTGAAGACCACGCGGGCAGGAACTCGTCGTCAGGCAATAGGCACTGACGCGCTATCCCTTCCGGGTTTCTGGCAGTATCTTTCATAGGACTTGCTCAGTTCAAAAGAGTTCTAATTGAGGTGTAGCTACTCTAAGTGCAGGTTGTGGCGTTGTTGAAGCGAGTTCTCGTTTGAGGTCTCGGAATCAATCGTTGAAATTCAAAACCAGCTAAGAGCTACCCTGAAAACTATGTCGTTATGATCTTCTACACTCCCACAAAGATGTTGAAATAGCACTACAGATGCGTATAATAGCCAAGTGGCTGCCCCGAGTCAACAAAAACAGGATAATTTTGTCCGCAATCAGTAAATCCAACTATAGAGGAGAATCGATGGACCTATTCGACTATGTTGCGCAGCAGATCCGCGAACTGCGTCGGACCTATAACTCAGGCGAGGGCTTATCGCAGGAGATGCTCGCAAACAAAATCGGCGTGGCGCCAAATACAATTTCCAGATGGGAAACCGGCGCATACCGTCCGGATCTGATGGATCTGGAGACGCTTGCTCGGTTCTTCGGCAAGTCCATTCTGTATTTTCTCCCTCCCGAAGACATCAGTGCTGATGAGAACACGGTCGCGCTACTGCGAACGGCCAAAGGGCTGTTGCCAGAAGATCTTGAAGAAGTTCGAAGGTATGCCGAGTTTAGACGAGCAAGGGCACTTTATGAGAATAAGGGTAGACCACGCGCCGGTCGTAAAGCTAAGAAGGAAAAGTGAACCGATCACAATACTACGAACAGTTGAAGTCCTTGGCCCGCCAGGTTCGTACTGAACACGGGCTGGACTCGCCCCGTGTGCTCCGGTCAGATATGCGGCGGATCTACAAGTTCTACGAAATCACAATTGATCTATGGCCTCACCGCCTTAAGAATCTGAGAGGCGCAATTATTAATGACGGATTGGGAGCTTCCGTTATGTTGGACAAGCGCCTGCCCGACGATCCGCTTATTTTCACGATGGGTCATGAATTGAAACACTTCCTTACTGATAAGCAACTGACATTGACTTACTGTCACACGAAAAACGTTAACGAACCAATCGAGATTGGCGCCGAAATCTTTGCAGCTGAACTAATCTTCCCCGAAGCGGATTTTATCTCATGGATGGAAGAGCACGGTATCGGGATGGGCGATTGCACCGCTGAGGTAATTGTAAGATTGAAGCATGAGACGAAGACGACTTTGAGCTACCAAGGACTCGTCAAGCGAGCATATTTTCATCAATTCGCAGCACCGGGGGTTTTAGACGGTATTCAGTTCGCGAAGCTAGAAGAGAGAGTTTTTGGAACGCCGATTTACAAGCAGGATTGGTTTAAGGCACGTCGCGCGCGTAAAAAAGTATCGAAGAAACAGACTTAGGGCCGCGTTACCACTTTCTTGTGGGAACCCAGTACTCTAGCGAAGGATTCGCGAAACAGATCCGTTTTTGTCCTTTCTTTAACTCCCGTGAGCTGCCCGGTCTTAAGTTACCAGTACAGATTGCCAAGGATGACACGACGATGATGTTTGGTTCCCAGCCAAAGAGCTTAGCCGTGCCTATTAGAACTCTCTCAGAGTCTTCGGTCGGGCAATGGCGATGAGACGATCAACCAATTGTCCAAGTTCAGTGGTTGCTCGGTTAACTTCTCGTTGAGTGAAGCTGTAACTCTCGTAGTTTTCAGTCGCAAAGTCATACACGCCGACGGTGATCTCATCGAGCGCCGCAGACAACTTTTTCGAATAGGTCTCTTGGATTAAGGGTAGCCTCAGCTCACTTCTCAAGTCCACCGGTACCTTAGAGAAGAGCCACACGGCATACCCCTTCGTAGTCAGATCCAGTCTCGGAATCCTCGCCGTTAGACTTACTTCCCGTGAGATTGTCTCGGGCAGTGACAGTTTAAGTTGATCTCGAACTTTGAAGACGCTATTGCCTAAGCGCCTAAAGGCAGCGGCATAATTATTGAGCTGGTCCATGCTTTCCTGAAGGGACCTTTGATCCTTAAATAGCCTCACGTAGGCGTCTTTAAGGTACTCTCTGGCACTGTCAAGATCACCCTTTTCCTCATGATAGTGAAAGACCGCCCCCTGGAGAGTGAGGTATTTGCTCTTTCCGTAGAATTCACCGCCGCTTGGGCGCTCCCTCTTTCGAAGGTAGGCCCGCGGGTCCTGCCGCACTTGTTCGAGCTCACGCAGTGGGATCTTCATGCGCTCCTCTTCCCACCCTTGCTTGACTTGCCCTTTCGGCTAGTAGGCGTCTTCGCAATACCAATGAACCCGGCAACTTTCGGGTAGCTGGCGAAAACAGCGGAAGTTTCCTTTGCAAACCTACGATACATAGCAATCGCTGCGTTTGCATCGAAATGTTCATTAATCAGGTCTGGGTAGCTGAGCATTAGTTCGCCGTCGGTTTGCGTAGTAAACGCATAGGCAAATTCACCAAGTTCGGCGAGATTACGCTTACCATCGTCAGTCGGGGGTAGAGATGCAACATCTTCCACCAGCAAGTCACGTTCATACTCTGCGAGACGGAGGTCGTGGTATTCGAGAGCAATCCTTCTGATAAGACAGGGAATGCACTGCCCGCAATGATTGAAGCTCTTTCCTAATCGCGACCCACGCCAACAACTCACCGAGAGCGCAACCGCATTCTTATGAGTGGCCACGAGCTTTTCCACCACTTCAGCCTTGGTGCGATAGACATAGGGATTCTCAATCGTAATTGGGTATTGAAGTAGTTGGGCAAAGAATTCACTCGCTTGAGCCACGAACTCTGGATGAGCGGTATGGGTTGAGAATGCACCAATTCTAGCAGCGCTCAGCGGTAAGTGGATCGCCATCTGACCATTTTCGGCGATCATCACAAGTTTGCTGCGCCCAGTTCGGCGCGCAGCCAAGGCGGCAATGGTCAAGAACATGAAAGACCGTGTGCGCTGCGTTTCTTCGCGGTCGGTGTCGGAGGGAAATGTGAGTGATTTGTACTTTCGACCTCCGCTTCGCACAACAATTCGTTCGACGGCCTTCTTATATTTCTTAGTGAGATACTCCGCTAACTGATCCTGACTGGACTTGGTCAGTAAGTTGGCCGTGACATGACTGGCGAGCTGAACATTCTCGGGGCCGAGCTCATCGATTAAGTCTATCGCCCCAGCTAGGGAATCGAGTCCCCCGGAAAAGAGCAAGGTCTTACCGTTTACATCCGCCCAGTCGCGAGCGCTTTCTGGGGTACCCTTAGCCCGCTCAAACTTGAACGTCCAACTATCATGCGAAAGAACGAAGAGAAGATACTCCAGGAGCTGCTTGACGCGTTCGAAGGCCTGCAAATTAACGACTGGAACGGTCACCTCAATACTGCGCGTGATGTTCTCTCTTTCGCCCCGCTTGAAAGCCAGGTCGCAAGCAAAGATCGTTGACGCGACTACGAAGAGATCCGCCTCCAAAGATGTTGGCGCGCTGAAAGACCGGGCGAAAGGTTTGATACCCGTGTACAGATTTGCGCCAGGTTGCAACACCAAGTCCGCACTGGTGCTTTTGATCTTGTCAAGGAACACGATGGCGCGTGATTCACTCAACGAGTTTGTCCTCGTAGTCTGTTCAGCACAGCGGCAGTATGCTTTTGCCAAGCCCTTGCAGTTGAGAGTGTGGGAACACCCACCTCTCGAACAGCTTCCGACGCTGCACGCAAAACAGAAGCTTTGAATTGAACTGATTCGGCTACCGTTGAATTGCGTCCCACCGTTCCTATGTAACCGGGAAGATCGCGAGAGATCAGATAATTCGAAGCCTCCGCAAATACCCGCTCGCTATAAGTCTGAGCTCGATTGGGAGAGGTTGAAGCCTGAACCGCAGCGCGTAAAGCGATGTCGGCAACAAGGGATGTCTGTTTGGTTTCGGCAATCGCACGGCCGGCGAGTGCGGCCGCTTCCATCGGAGACTTGGCATTAAGCGCGATATCGCGCAACCTAAAAACAATTGGCTCGGAGAGCTGGACGCTGAAGGTTTCGTCGTCCCGGCCACTTGCTGCACGCCAGATCTCTTGCAGCACTCTTTCAATAGGAATACCCGGATCTTCGTAAGTGGCTTGAGCTGCGCGCCAATTAAGAGTATCTGGTGAACGCTGATTTACTGAAGTTCCCAAATGAGTCTCCTAAGATCCGATTACCTTATCCTTCTTACGAGAGGTTAATTGTGCTTTGACGGCGTTAGCCTTAATTGTAGTAGCCGAGAAAATCACTTTCCAGTCGATTGTCGAACGATAGCGGGGCGCATTCGCGAATAGAGTTACAATCTCTCCCAAGGTTGCGGCGTTCATAAAAACCAGCGGCACCTGACACTCCGAATAAAGTTCCTGCGATCGTGTGTCTAAGGTGGCATCACTCTGGAATTTGCCCGAAATGACAAGGAACGCGTGTAGTCTGCCGATATAGCTCTCATATCGTTGATGAAAGCTGCGAACATAGTCCGCGAACTGTCTAATTGCATCGCGAGAGAGTGGGTAACCATTCTTATAGGCTTTACAGTCATAAAGCAGTTGCACCGAATTCCTCCCCAGTACTAAACCGTCCGGTACGGTCTCGAAGAGACGATCCTGTCCATAGCGGATCACCCTTCTTTGCAGGAGGAATTGAAGCCCAGCGTGCACGTAAGCCTCGAACAGGTTGTCTGCTTTTCCAATCAGCCCTGGAGGTTTCTTGTTGAAGGCGAGCTCGGTTAACTGCGTTGGGTACTTGATCTCCAAGGGTAAGAAAGTGGGAACTGAGCCTCCCATATGCCCCACGAACTGATCCAAGGTAAGGATCGGTAAAGGTGGGTCGGACTTCTCAGCGGTCCCGATAATCACAAGCGGCGCAGTGTCGTTAGCGGCAACCTTTCGGAGCCCCGCAACCGCCGGTGCCTTAAGAGTATTGTCGCCAGAGTAGGCGAAGACATAACGTTGACGAACTCCAAACTCATCTGTGCGATAGGCGCGAAGCAATAGATAGGACGGCTTACTTGTTACATTGACGAGCTGAAATCCAGACCCGATCAACGTGTTCACAATCGTGGAAAGCCTTCGCTCCATTGCTATGCCCTCGAGATGTTCCTCACTTTCAACTAATTCTCAACCCTTAACTATTTCAGTTATTCCTAAGTAAGTATCAGCAAGCCGTGATTGCGCGAGGTCGAAATCGCCATGATAGTTCGCATTATTTCGCACCATTGCGGTCGCAAGCGCGCCTGTGTCAGCATCCTTAGTTTCTTCTGACAGAACGTGTTCGATGAGCGCGCGACTTTCGTCAGTTAACAACATGCCCACGTCCCGTCCGAGAATTCGCGCACTTGCTGCTTCATAATCAAAGTCGTCTTCGAGAAGGAGGTCGGACGAGTCCCCTCCCTCGGCGTACAAGCGATCCTGATTACCGGCGTCCAGGTAATGGCGCATGATTAGTCCAAGATCTTGGGCATCACGTTCAAAATGGCGATCGGACCAAGCGACGAGTTTTAGCAGTGCGAGACCTGCTAGTGATGCAACTTTGACCACGAGGTCGTCCGCAACACGAACCTCAATTGAGTTATCGTATGCCTCACGAAAACCAATGGTGGACATCACAACTGAAAAATCGGGCGGCCATGCAATTTCACCAGCTTTTTCCTCGAGCGCTCCGAATGGGACAAGATCAACTATTACGTCCTCGCCGTGTAGTAGTCTCTGCCGCTTCTTCGGGTGTTGTTGGAAACCTTCTCGGGCGATCAAAGCATTACGCAATTTGGTGTACTCATCCCAGTTTTCTACAACTATGCCAAAATCAATATCGTCCGTTTTACGATGAATGGGAACATCGTAGGCGTGCTGTAAGATCAGATCTCTGGCTTGTGCGCCGACAATGAATAAGGCCGTGAGTTTGAGACTTGCCGCAGTTTGAACAACCCGCCGGATGATGCTTACCTGGCCAGCGGGTAGTTTACTCGACAAGTCGAGAGATATGTCGGTCATATATCATCTCGGCGGTCTCCAAATTTCGATCATTGGCGGTCATTACTAGGTCGGCATAGACTAGTAAAGGCGGAGCGACCTTAAGCGACCTTTCATCCCAGTGATCGAAGCGCCAAAACTTTCGCAATAATTCAACTTCGCCGTTCGCGTCGCGACGAAGGCCGTATTGTGCTTGCAGCTTAGGAAGACTTGTTTCGGAGTAAATCGTCACCGTTTGCGGACTGAGATAACGTGTGAGCCATTTGGCTCCGACTTCGCCGCTCCAAAATGCCTCTGGTGGCAGAGAGACATCGTCCCACCAATTGCGCTGCCCCGGCTTATGATAGCGCCCGATAAGCAATTTAGGGCGCAGCTGTTCGGGATAGGCCGTTACCCATCGCTTGAGGAGTTCCTTTTTGTTCAATAGGCGCCTTCCTCGTGCACCTCGATCAGCCAAGTGCCCAAGCGACTTCAGGTCTGTCATGATCCAATCAACAGCACCCAGAGAAATACCTGCCGCTTTCGCCAGATCTCTATAGGGCTTGTTTTCCAAGCCTGGATGACATAGTAGCGCGAACACCAGTCGCGATCCTGTGGGATTGAACGCGCGGGCGTTGCGCACGGGAAGTTTCGAATCCTGTGTACGGCGACCTGAGACAAAAACATAAAGACCTTTTTCGCGAAGAAAGGCGTTTCCGGCAGTGTCGAAGAACTCGACGCCGAGTTCCCGTAGCTTTTGAGCCTGAGATGGGTTGATGTATCTAGTAACAAGCGCCGTGGGATCGCCTGCTTTGTTGTTCTTAGACACTGAGACGATGGCGGAGCCGAGCGTATCGCTATTGACTTGCCCCTTGACCTCAACAGCTAGATACCTTGTTCTCTTCCCTTCCTTGATGCCAATAACGGCGTCATGACGCTTATCCCGGCTCGACTTTACCTTCGAGACCGAGACTTTGAGTCCAGTTGAATCCAATAAGCTAGCAATTGCCTCTTGGAGGATACTGTCGCCAAATTGAGTAGTATTTGATTTAGCACTCATTTTAGAAGTGATTGCCGGTAAGCTGGTCTATTGAGCTTCCGCGGCTGTTCACATTATATGCATGTTCACGTATTATGAACAACCATAAATTGTGAACAGGAATCTGTGCCGAAACTTTTGACGAATCAAAGTGCCTTTCTGGAGCCAAGGACAAGTTCACGCGCGTCCATAAAACCTCCAATAAGCATTCCCGTGAGTCCTCCAAGTGCGATAAAGTGCTATCCATGCCGCCAAGTTTCGTTGAATTACAATAGGTCGCTTCTCTTTCACGGCGGTCACATTGGTTTCAGTCCCATACGGCAAGGTAGTGAGGGTGTGACTCTCATGCGGCATTCCTAATCTCACTGTAAAAGGTGTCTTGACGATGGAATGCAGTTTTTGAACGACGCGGAAAACTTGCGACAAACTTGTGACAAGAACACAGACAAACTGGAAATAGTAGGCGGTAACAGATAGACTCGCTGGCGGCTGCAACCTGTGACAGATGTTATTAAATCGTAAGAGCCGTAACCTGCTGGAGTGTCTCGGAACGCACTCTTAATCAGCGGGTCGCAGGTTCGAGCCCTGCTCGGCTCACCATAAGATCAAAAGCGGCAGGTTGATAAGACCTGCCGCTTTTCTTTGTCAGCACCAAATTCGCTTCCTCCGGCAGACGCGTCAACTACGAAGCGACTACTCCACCGTCCCTGTCGCTTCGCGTAGGTATCGGTGTAACGCGCCTCCATCGTTCTCATAACGCCCACGACCAGCTTGAAGCGCCTCTTTTGGAGTGCGGTGGCGGAGCGAAGCGCCGACACCGCTTTCGATCCTCGGACCATTGCTGAGAGACAATGCTAATCCAAAGCCTCGTCGCCGCTTCGCTCTGCCGGCGCACTCCGTGATCATAAGCTCAATTCTGATGTTCAACTTTTCATCGCTGATTCGGTCTTTGGTTATTCTGGGTTATAATGGACATCATGTCTACTATTTAAAGGTTCGAAATAGGGGCGAAAATGAGAGACCAGAAATAATTGAAAACAGCAAATTGCAGTCGTGGCTGCGTTTCCCCCACGAGGGAAGCACTTAGATTGCAATGGCAGAACCTGTGCTGAGGCGATAATGGCAACCGAACCAACACAACTGACAGGTAAAGTGGTCAAGGGTGTCATTGTCATTGAGAATGGTCAAAGGCTTCCCGATGGAACCGTGGTTAGAATCGAGCCAGTTGGAGAGACAGCGCCGCCTGATTCCGTTCCTGACGTAAACCAATTAAGAGAGATGCTGCTCAACCACGCCGGCGCGATCTCGGATTCTGAATTGCCCACCGACCTCTCGGAAAACCTGGATCACTACCTCTACGGAACGGCCAAAACTAAATGACCTCCGTGTTCGCCGATAGTGGTTACTATGTCGCATTACTCCTGCAAACCGATCAGACTCATGATCGCGCGATTGAAGTAACAGGCCAACTGCGATATCCAATACTCACCACGCTTGGATATTGACTGAAGTGGCCAACACTTTTTCTGCTCCGCGCTTCCGTCCCGCCTTCGTATCTTTGTTTGATGATTTGCAGACAGATCCAAATATGCGGATCGTCGATGCTGAGCCGGGAATCTTTGCGCTGGGCATTGAGCGTTACCGAAATAGACTCGACAAGGATTGGTCGTTAACCGATTGTATTTCCTTCGTCGTAATGGAAAGCAAGGGAATAACAGAAGCTCTCACCGCTGACCACCACTTTGAGCAAGTCGGATTCAAAGCTCTCCTGCTCAGAGAGCGTTAACGGCTCGAAACCTAAAGTTTCCAAAACCTCCTGAGTATTCAAACCGTATTACATCAGCATCGTCCCGCACTTGCCATCTGTTTAAGGAGAACATCCATGCGTAAAGTTATCTTCGCCGCTGCCGTCTTGGCCCTCTTTGCGGTGTCTGCCGCGGCCCAAACCGCTGACGAAATTGTGGCCAAATACATAAAGACTGTGGGCGGGATGGAAAAGATTCAGGCCGTAAAGTCACTGCGGCGTACCGCCAAGGTCATCGCCGGCGGCGGGTTCGAGATTCCGATCGTCGAAGAAAACAAGCGCCCAAACTTCGTGCGTCAGGACGTTACGATTCAGGGTCTGACCGGCAGCAGCGCCTACGACGGCAAGACCGGATGGCGGATTACTCCGTGGCAGGGAAAGAAGGACCCGGAGACCATGAGTGAAGCGGAGCTCAAATCTATTATCGACTCGTCCGACTTTGATGGTCCCCTCGTCAATTACAAGCAAAAAGGCAACAAGGTCGAATACGTAGGTATGGACGAGGTCGAGGGCACGGATACTTTCAAGCTGAAAGTCACCATGGCCAATGGCGAAGTCCAGTATTTCTACATGGACACCGACTATTACGTTCCCATCAAGATTGATACCAAGCGCATGATTCGCGGAGCGGAAGTTGAGTTCGAAACCGTGCTGGGTGATTACAAGGAAGTTGACGGCTGGTACATCCCACATTCAATAGAGGTCGGCGGCAAAGGCAGTCAATTCAAACAAAAGATCGCCTACGAAAAGATTGAAGCCAACGTGCCAATCGACGATCGACGCTTTTCCATGCCAGCCGTCGTGAAACCATAACCGCAATTAAGGTCGCGGCGGCGCGCGAAACGATTAAAGAGAAAACCAGCAAGGAACAAACCTATGATGCGAAAAATGGCCCCCGTCTTTTCCACCCTCGGTCTTTTTCTTCTGATGGGCGTAACCGCTGCGGCTCAGACACCGGCGCCGGTAAAAGTCGATTCCGAAACCATCTCCGGACTGGGCGCGCGGAACATCGGGTCCGCGGCGATGAGCGGGCGCATTACGTCGGTCGCTGCTACGAAGGAAGGTCAACGCCTGACGATCTATGTCGGCTCAGCCAGTGGCGGGGTATGGAAGTCCGTTAACGGCGGCACGACGTTCAAGCCCGTGTTCGACAAAGAGCCGGTGCAATCCATTGGGGCGGTAACTGTCGATCCGAAAAACCCCAAAACGATCTGGGTGGGTACAGGCGAGTCCTGGACGCGCAACAGCACTTCCGTGGGAAATGGAATCTACAAGTCGACTGACGGCGGCGACAATTGGACCAATGTCGGCCTGAACGATTCTGAGCGCATTGCCAGGATCGTTGTCGACCCCAGTAACGCGAACAACGTCTACGTCTGCGCTCCCGGAAAGCTTTGGAGTGATGGCGATCAGCGCGGAGTTTACCGCACTACCGACGGCGGTAAGACGTGGACGAAGATCTTAAAAGGCGCTAATGCCTCGACCGGCTGTTCAATGATGTCGATGGACAGCAAGAATCCTCAAATCTTGTACGCCGGCATGTGGGACTTTCGTCGTCAGGGTTGGACATTTCGTTCCGGCGGTGATGGACCGAACGCCTTCAGCGGCAGCGGCCTCTTTAAGAGCATGGATGGCGGGACGTCGTGGACGGAACTTGATGAAAAGAACGCCAAAGGGCTCCCGCCAAAACCCTGGGGCCGCATCGCGACCGCCGTCGCCCCGGGAAAACCAAATGTGGTCTATGCCACCATTGAAGCTGTCATGCCGAAGGACGGTCTTTATCGTTCTGACGATGGCGGGAAAACCTGGGTGGCGCTTGATCGCAGTCAGAATATGATTTGGCGCCCATGGTATTTCGCCAACCTGATCGTCGATCCAAAGGACGAGAACAAGCTGTACAAGACCGGCGGATCGCTGATCGCCAGCAACGACGGCGGCAAAAGCTTCAGTAACATCTCCGGCGCCGCGCATGGCGACTTTCACGACGTTTGGATCGATCCTGACAATACTGATCACTTAATTACTGGCGATGATGGAGGTCTCTGGTATTCGTACGATGGCGGCAATCGCTGGTGGAAGGCTGAGAACCTGCCGGTTTCGCAGTTCTATCATGTCAGCGTGGATATGGACATGCCCTACCACGTTTACGGCGGACTGCAGGACAACAGTTCCTGGGTTGGCGACTCGCAGTATCCCGGAGGCATCACCAACAGCCGTTGGGAAAACATGTATGGCGGCGATGGCTTCTGGATGTTTGTTGACCCGTCAGACCCGACGTACATCTATGCTGAGTCGCAGGGCGGCAACATTGGCCGCGTCAATCGCAAGACCCATGAATCGCGCGGTATTCAGCCACTTCCCCAGTACAAGGAAGGAAAGCTGCGCTTCAATTGGAACACCCCGATCCACATCAGTCCGACGCAGAACGGCACAGTGTATCTGGGCGGACAGTTTCTCTTTCGATCCAAAGATCATGGACAGACTTGGGAACGTATCTCGCCTGACCTGACTACCAACGATCCGGAAAAGCAGAAACAGGAGCAGTCAGGTGGAGTTACCGTGGACAATTCCTCCGCCGAAATGCACACGACGATCTACGCAATCGCTGAGTCACCCCGGAACCCCAATCTGATCTGGGTGGGAACTGACGACGGCAATTTGCAGATCACCCGCAACGGCGGCAAGAGCTGGACAAATGTCGTCAGTAATATTTCCGGGTTGCCGCACAACGCCTGGGTTTCCTCGATCGACGCCGGACATTTTGCGGAAGGCACGGCTTACGCGACCTTCGACCTGCACATGCTCGGGGACATGCGGCCTTATGTTTACAAGACGACCGACTTTGGCAAGACCTGGGCGTCCGTGGTGCCGGCAAATAGCCGCATGCGCGGGTATGCCCATGTGGTTAAGGAAGACACGGTCAACAGCGATTTGATCTTTGTCGGGACGGAATTCGGTTTATGGATCTCTCTGGATAACGGAAAACAGTGGGCCCAGTACAAAGGCGGCGACCTGCCCAGCGTCGCAGTACGCGATCTGGCGATTCACCCTCGCGATCATGATTTGGTCATTGCTACGCACGGACGCGGCATCTGGATCATCGACGACATCTCGCCGTTGCGCACCCTGACGCCGGAGACCCTGGCCAAGGAAGCCGACTTCCTGCAGGGCAAGCCCGTGGTCCAACAGATCTCCGCGGGCGGCGGTTGGGCGAATGGTGATGCCTCGTTCACCGGATCAAATCCACCGGACGAAGCCGTGATTGTCTTCTATCAAAAGAAGCGACATATCTTCGGCGACATGAAGATCGAAGTCTTTGATCCCGCAGGCAAACTCGTAAGCACGATTCCCAGCAGCAAGCGGCGCGGATTGAACCGCGTGGTCTGGTCCATGCGAATGAAGGGACCGCGAGTTCCGCCGGCGGCCAGCGCTGCCTTCGGCGCAACTGTTGGCCCAAGAGTCTTGCCCGGGACTTACACCGTAAAACTGACTAAGGACAAAAACGTCTATACAAAGTCGTTGCAAATCATTTCCGATCCACGCGCCACCCATACCGCGAAGGACCGAAAAGCACAGTTTGATCTGGCAATGAAGCTCTACAACCTGCTGAATGAAATGTCATTTGCGGTTGAGCGCATCAACGGCGTGCGGATGGCATTGGAAGCGCGAGCTGCGAAGCTGCCGGCGAACGATCCATTGGCGGAGCGACTGCGCGCGGCCGCGAAGCAAGTCGATGAGCTGCGGCGCAAGATTGTCGCGACTAAGGAAGGCGGCGCGATCACCGGCGAAGAACGTTTGCGCGAAAATCTGGCTGACCTTTATTCCAACGTGAATGGCTATGAAGGGCGCCCCTCGCAAACTCAAGTCGACCGTACGGATGCGATCGCCCGCGAGTTAGCCGACGTGGTCAAAGATTTCGACGCTTGGCTGGCGAGAGAATTGCCGGGCATTAACTCGGCGCTGGCAGGAAAAGGTCAGGAACCAATCACACCGATGACGCGCGCTGACTGGGAAAAGAAAGATTAGCGAATAACGGGGTCTAGAGTACAAAGCCTTAGCTTGCATGTTTGGGAACGGCAACCTAAAGGTTGAACTCTGAGCGCCTCGATTTCACGGAACTAGTTCCAGCAGGTCCGCCAGGCGCTGGTAGGCTTTGCGTGCGGCGCGTAACTCCCGGTCGTGTTGCCTGGTCAGAGCGGCAATGTTCCCGTCGCAAAACGGGCAGACTTTTGTATCGCGCCTGACATGCCGTTGGCAGCTGCGGCAAATTATCAAACTCGCCGATCCATTTGCCGAAGTCGGTTTTGGCTGTTTCCTCCCCCGGCCATTCTTGACTGATCCGATCTGCACCAGCGCACTTCCTGACAGAGGTATCGCACCCACAGTTGCCCCGAGCTGCTCTTCCCCGCCAGCCGAACTCACTCGAGATGCGTCCCGGCCATCGGCTTTCTCCAGGATTAGCTCGAACCGCCCGTGATCGAACGGAATGCCGGGCGCTTTCTCGACCTGGGCAATTCTCTCGCGCAGCCCCTGCTTTGATAATTCCAGCGTCCGGTGATGACAATAAGGATTGTTGCCGGCCCGGCCAAACAGGACGTGCGTGGTCCAGGTGCAGCCCGCTTTGCACACGTCGGCGTAGTAACAACCGCGGCAAAAGCCCCACAAGTCTTCAGTGGTCCGCTCACGATTGATACTTAGCTCATCAGTTTTCCACCAGATGTGATCGAGCGTCAGATCGCGTATGTTCCCGCCAGAGTAAGGTGAGGTCGGCAGCGAAGGGCAACCTTTGATGGTTCCATCCGCTTCGATCCCGAGTGTGTTTTCTCCGGCATTACAACTGGTCCAATAGACTCGCTCGTCGCCGCTGCCGCGCCACAACGATTCATAAGGACCGAAGTAACCAATGTTATTTCCTGGCTGGAGCAACAATCCCTGGTCTGCGCCCTCCTGATAGAGTTCGGCCAGCAGCGGCATCAATTCCAACATTTCATAGGGTTGGAGTAAGAGTTCCGGATGATCTGCGGCCCTTCCCATTGCGACTGTGAGTTGAATTTGCCAGTTCCGGGCGCCGGCGGCTATGAACAGGCCCATCAAATCGCGCAACTGGGGAATCACCAGCGATGTAATTTGAGTATTGACGCTGGCGGTGATGCCATACTTCTTCACAGCTTCAAGGGCGTTGAAGGCCGCGGTGAAGGAACCCTTCACGCCTCTCAACCTGTCGTGGACATCTTCCAGGCCGTCGATCGATAGACCCACGGCTTGCAATCCAGCGGCGACGGCTGCCTCGAGGCGTTGTTCGCTCAAATGCAGGCCGCCCGACTGCAGCGTGCAGTCCATGCCCTGGTTCCGGATCTCACGAATGATTTGCAGCCAGTCGCGGCGGAGGTAGGCTTCGCCGCCGATCAGAGTCACTTCACGAGTGCCCATGGCGGCGAGTTGCCGCACGAGATCGAGGCATTCGTCAGTCGTCAGCTCTTCGGACCGGCGCTTGCCGGCCCGGGAACCGCAGTGCTGGCATTTGAGATCGCAAGCAAGCGTCAGCTCCCAGACGGCGTGCACAGGTGTAAACGCCGAGCGATCTTTGGAAGAAAGATAGCGCGTCGGTTCGGGCATGATTTGTTCCCGCCGGGTTTTATTTGCCGGCAATTTTTTTCTCTAACGCGACGAGGGCGGCTTTGACCTCGCTAAGCTGTTTGCGTGCCTCCGCGGCCACTTTCTTCATCTCCGCTGCGTTGCCGCGCTTGATTGCATCCCGGATTGGTGGGCCGTACAGCGCGCGGATGGGCGAAGTCTTTTTTGGTGTCGCAGTTTTCCTGGTTGATTTACGTGCTGGCATAGCTTCTCCTTGAGGGTTAGCGTGAGTGTAGGAAATGGGGTTGTTCCCCGATTTGTAACGCAAACTGGTAGTTTGCGATGGCAACAGAATTCAATGAGCGCGCAAACTAAACAGTTTGCGTTACCGAACCCCGAAGCAGGCGCGCCCTGGCAACGGGTTTGCGAAATCATGAACGCAGCAGGGTCATTATTTGCCGATCGACTTCTCAAGTTCGTCCAGAGCCGTCTGGACGTCTGAGACGTGGCGTCGCGCCACTGCCGCCAGTTGTCGCATTTCGCTAACGTCGCCGCGCTTGATCGCATCGCGAATCGGGATGCCGTACAACACTATCCGACCGGCGCTGACTGCCTTCAGGTCGAGGGGCTTCCCTTTTGCGGCGGCTTTGGTGGAGGACTTTTTCGCGGATTTCTTGGGAGGTTTTCTTGCGGGCATAATTGTCCTTTCCGGGCGTAGATCCCGTTAATTGGTTGGTCTGGAGTTGTGAATCAAGCTCCGGATTTCTTCAGAGAGCTTTCAAGCTTTGCGAGGGCAAAGCTGACTTCGCTAAACCACTTGCGGGTGCTGGCAGCCAACATTCTCATCTCGCGCATATCTCCACGCGCAATTGCCTCGCGAATGGGCACACCATACGGCGGTACAGCGCCGCCCCTGGCAGCCGCGGAACTTGCTTTGCCGACCTTTGACGATGATGCTTTACGGGTTTGAGGAGTTTTCTTGCGAGCAGGCATTAAGGGCCTCCCTTGTCTTCGTTAGGTGAAGGTTACAAAAAGCAAAGACGACACAAAGAATAGGTGCTTAATAGTTTATTGCGCCCGGCATGTCAAGAGTTTCTGTACCGCGCTAGTGGCCGCAAAGTAACAGTTTGCGTTACAGATTAGTGAACTCCAGACTCGCCGATAAGGCATGCTGGACAAAGTCAATGCGCACCTCGCTGTAATGCAGTCCCTGACGAAGACCGCCAACGGCCCACTCTGGATTGGGAAGTATGGATCGATCACGCTCCTGCAGCACTAAGCGATCCAGAAACATTGAGCCCCGGAGGAACGATCCGCGATACGCCTGATAACGCGTCTCGTCGTTGAGAGCGGCGGCGACATGAACTGCAGCAGCGATCCCTTCCAGGTAAACGGCTGTGGTGTACCCGGGAGTCTCCGGTTGATGGTCATTGATGAAAGCGCCGGTCTTTTCCTGCTGATATCCAAGCAACCAATCGCCCACCTCAAACGCCATTTCGGCGAAACATAAATCGCCAGTGACCTGCCACCACTTACTGCAAGCCTGCATTAGCCAGGTGACCTGACCGAAGTGACGGTTATGGCGAAAGCGGTGACGGTAATAACGGAAGCAGCGCCGCAGTTTTTCTGAGTCGATTTGTGACGCCTCAACCTCGCAGGCAACCCCGAGCGCGAGGAGGACCTGGCCGGGAAAGTAATCCTGAAAAGCTTCTGAGGATTCGCCGGACTTTCGATGTGTGGAAATACGTCCGGAGAGCGGGTCGATGCTCGACCAGAGCGTCACGGCCAGCGGCGCTACCTGCGCATTCCGCGAGTCATCTTCAGGTAAGTTGCTGAGCGCCAGCAGCAGAAATGCCAGCTCCGCAACACTCGTAACCTCACCGACGTCGCTTTGCCAAATCAACTCGCCATCCGGAAGGATCTTTAGTAACAGAGCATCGATTACCTTGCTTCCGGCAATTATGACTTCTTCCCTCCCCTGCGACTTTCCGGCGCGCGCTAGAACCCAGGCGGCGTGAGCCAGCCTCGCCAGATCAACTTGTTCAGAGACCGTATCCTGAAATGGCTGATACCGCGAATAAAGCGTTCCGTCCTCTTTCAGGTGTCTAAGTAAATACCGCGTGTGCAGCGCGGCATTACGTTCGATTAATTCTTCCGCCCTCAACTGCTCGTGCTTTTTAATAAAGCCCCCGCAGGTTGCGCTCACGCCGTCGCTCTCGGCCAGCCACGTAACACAGTCGAAGCGGCACCAGTAGTAAGGCGGGTCAGCCAAACCGGCTTTTTCCAGCACAGCGTCTGCAAAAGCAGCAGCATCCAGGTTCCACATCGTGGCCACAAACGGCAAGAGCAATCCCACCTGCTCGCCCCGATAAACCATCAGCGTTTGTTCACCGTGGCGATAGTACTTAACAACCTCCTTCGCCGGCAGTTCCCCCAACTCCAACGGGTTGAAGAGAAATGACACGCTCACGGCCACCGACTGAGGATCGCTCGTTTTGTCTGCCGTGAATCGATCGTCATGCAGAGCGGATTTCGCAATTGTTCTTAGGCCCTCATCGAGGTCGCCAATCACCGATCCCATACAGCCGCGCAAGTGACCATTGACATAGATGGTCAGGTAAAGCGAATCGAGATCAGAAATGCCCGCACCGTCAGTTAACTCAGCTGTGGTCTCCGGAATCCCGAATAACTCCGACAGGACAAGGTCACGGCCACGCTCTGCGATGCGCCCGCAAACCTTCGGATTTTCGTGCCAGGGAACTGTGTCCGGAGCCGGCACACCGGTCGGTTGCCAGGTCGCTTCCGGTTCGATGACCTTGACTACATCGTGCCGATACAGCTCGTAAGGTTCAAAGGATACCAGTTGGCCATTCTTCATTCGTGCATGCTGAAACTGTTGCCATTCACTGGCGATGCCCGGCATGCGCGGGAGTGCGCCTCCCATTTTGTCCCGGCGCTCTAAACTCCTGACCACGATCCCGTAGCGATCGTTGTCGAGTTGACCTGGGTGACAGTGTTCCAACGCACTGAAGAAGGTCACTGCAAACGCACTCTGCTCTAACAACTGCATTCCGGCATCGCCGGCGGGCAGATCAACCGCCGTGCGTAGCGAAGCCATCACTACATCCTCGGCCGCGGAGCCGCACTGCTCGCCGGGAAAGTGCCAAAACCCATCGCGTCCGAATCGTTGGTGAAGATCAGAGCGAGAACGAATGCTGACCCAGGCGCCGCCCTCTGAATTGTATTCAGCGTGCAACTTCTCCGGCGGGCGCAGCAGTTCGCCGGAGATTAGGTAGTGCGAAACTATCTGGCGGGCGAGCTCGGCGGGATGAAGGCCTTCGGCAGCTCGTTCCGGACTCCAGCGGAATTCCGGAAACCATTTCGAAGGGTTCGCCAGCGGCTTTTCTTCATCGGGCATCTGGGCAATAAAGTCGTCCCAAATATCGTAAACCGCTTCCATATGGTAGCCACGTTCCTGCATCAGCGCATAACCACCGTACCAGCCGAACCGCACCAGACAGATGCCCCCCTCAACGCGCAGCCCCGCTTCTTCCAAACGCTCAGTGGCTTCAGTCATGCAGGTTCCCGAACTAACGGAATCATCGATCAGCACAATCGGCTCCGCGGGGTCGATGACTCCTTCGATTAGTTTTAAGGACCCGTGTTGCTTTCGTTCCTTGCGCACCAGGAGACCACGGTAGCGGTTGTCCAGCAGCAGACACGACTGAAGAATAGGCACGGCCGTCAAACCATAAGTTGCGATTTGAAACCCGTCGAAACGCTTGAGTAGTTCGAGGATACACTGGCCCGCCAGTTGTGCTCCTCTGGGAGAAAGCGTGACGGCCAATGAATCAAGCATCCAGCGAGCTGAAGTACCGTCGCGGGAAAGCACCGGCTGATTAGCCGAGCGGCGAAGAATACCGTCCCGACGAAGCAGCTCGAGCAACTCGACACGTGCCGAATGAAAATTCTCAGGAAGAGATGCGAGCGTGGTCGATTGGGCGTCGCGCAACATCGATGTTTAGTTGTGTGTCTTGGTTTAGCGATGTAACGCAAATTTTAGTTTGCGCGCAAGTTGGACACTATCGCAAAGCTTGCATGAAACTTTCGATTGGCCTTCTGTCTGCCCCTCCCCGTAAACGGGGAGGGGTTAGGGGTGGGGGGGGTTGCGCCGGCAACCTCTCCCCCCATCCCCCTCTCCGCTTGCGGAGAGGGGGCGAAAAGACCTTTCGAATGACTTTTGTGCAAGCCATCCAGCCTCGCAAACTAAAGTTTGCGTTACAACTTAGCGCACCACCAAGAGCCCTAAAAGTAGGGGTTTTCCGGCAGGGCCAGACTCAGATAGCGATTATCCAGGTACACCATCAGATCTCGATCGACGAACTCTGCCAGGGCCGCCTCAACCCAGGGCGCATCGTCGAAGCGCGCCGCAATTTCCTTCGGGCTGCGAGCATCCGCGCAGTATTCGTAGAGCGTCGCTTGAAGATCGGAAAAGGTAATCACGCTGGGCGAACCGTTGCGTCCATCTTCAATTGAGATGGTGGCCAATGCCTTGCGATATCGCAGATACGGCCGCGGACCCTTCTGCCAGCGTTGCTGCCAGGCGCCGACGGCTGCAAAGATCTCGTCGTACTCCGCATCTGCCAGCGTATTGTCCATTTCGTGTTCAAAATAGTAGGAGACGCGTTGCAGGTCGAACCTGCCTTTAGGAAACAGGTACTCATAGCAAGGCGACGGTATCAACCGGGTGACCGACTGTGTTTCGGGCTCGCTGTACATTGGTGAGCCGCGATCGGCGCGCGCTTTGGCAATCGCCCAGGGAGCCTGCCAGTGATGAATTTTGGCGATCACGTCACACTGCGCTCTGTAGTCAGCCGCCGTCTCGCCGGGAAATCTCAGTAAGACGTTGTAGAGGTTATTGATTCCGTAATAGGTGCACCATTTGATCAATTCCAGGTTCCGTACGCCGGTTGTATGTTTCCGCATCAGCTTCAGGATGTGCGTCGAAAGACTCTCCACTCCCGGCTGGATTGAAAAGAGCCCGCCCTTGCGCATCTGTTTCAATTGCGCGCGCGACAGGCTTGGCCGAACTTCGTAGTGGATCTTAATGTCAGTATTGGCGGCGGCAAGTTGGCTGAAGAGCGCATCGATATATTCCGGAGCAATGATGTTGTCGATGGCGTTGAAGTTTAAGACGCCGTAACGGCGCGATAAACAATCGAGCTGGTCGATAACGTCCTCAACGCGCTTGGATCTGAATTCCATACCGGCCCGGTTCAGGCCGCAAAAGGTGCAGTGGTTCTTCACTCCCCACCAACAGCCGCGGGCGGTTTCAATGGGCAACATGACTTCCTGCGATTCGTCATACTCTTCGTAACCGCTCTCTTTCCGGGCATAGAAGTACTCATCAAAATCGGGCACCGGAGTCGTGTTCATATCTGAGAGATTAGGCGCTCTTCCCGCGAAGGCTATCCGGTCATTATCGCGCCACATGATCCCAGGCATGCCGGCCATGGATTCCTGGCGGTACAACCGGCCGACAAACTGCGGCAGAGTTTCATCGGCATCGCCACAATGAATGTAGTCAATCTGGGGACAACCCTTGATGACCTCTTCGGCGATGTCATCTTCAAAGCCGGCGCCGCCCATGATTATCGGTATGTCGGGATAGCGACGCTTCAGGGCTTCGGCCAGAGCAATACTGGCCAGCATTTGTTGAAACACAACCGAGAACCCGATCACGCCAAACCGGCTCCAATCGACGCTATTGACACAAAAGTCAATGAAAGCCGGCGCGGCCTCGTCCCGGATGCGTTGCAGGTCGGCCAACGAGCAGCGAGCTTGTTGGCAGATGCCGGCAAGATTTTCTTTGTAAAGCTCGAAGTATTCTTCGTTGGCGGCAAAATCGCCGAAGGCAGCTTTGGTCCAGAGCCATTCTCCGATCATGCTGGGATAGACATCCGCCAAGGTCTCATTGATGTTCCATCCCACAAATGTTCCGAAATACATGAACAGTGAAAACGTCTGGACTGGAATGCCCGCCCGCTCCAGCGTTGGTTTCAGCAGGCCGAGCTGAAACGAAGGAAAGCGTGCCGAAAGAGTCGGCATGCTAACGAGGGCCATTGGTTTGAGGAAGTTGGTTTCCATAAAAGTAGGACGCTGGAACGACGCGCAAGATTTTCACTACCTAACCGAAGTGTGGTGCTAAGGAGGCTGTCAAAACTTGTCCGGTAGCAGCCCGCAGGGAGTAATCCCGATCCGGAAGCAAGCATCGCAGCACTCTCGCACGACGCGTTCAGCGCCGTGCGAGATCGTGCTCAATTGATCCTGGCTCGCGATGTACCTTGCTAACTCTTCTTAGGCGCAACTTCCGGGTGAACTTCAGGTCGCACCTTTGACGGAGGAGCGGGCGCCATCTCCGGGATTGGACGCGCCGGCCTTTCCGGCGCCACTTCCGGAATCGGGCGCGCCGGCCTCTCTGGCGCGATCTCCGGTGCAATCTCCGGCAATGGCCGGTAAGGCCTGTCAGGTGCGACCTCCGGAATCGGACGGGACGGTTTATCGGGCGATACTTCCGGGAGCGGCCGGTACCGATCAGGCGCAACCTCGGGAATCGGACGAGATGGCGCAACTTCAGCAATGGGATAGGCTGGCGCCACCTCTGGAATCGGCCGCCCCGGCCGGGCAGGTGCAATTTCGGGAATCACACGTCCCGGTTTGTCAGGCGATACTTCCGGAATCGGCCTAACCTCTGGATAAACCTCCGGACGAATCTCGGGCCGAATCTCTGGCCGAATCTCTGGCCGAATCTCTGGCCGGATCTCGGGACGAATTTCTGGCCGAATCTCGGGCCGAACTTCGGGCTGAATCTCGGGCCGGATCTGGGGAGCTATTTCCGGGTGGACGCCGGGTCTCTCTTTTGCCGGCGCTTGCGGGGCCATTTCCGGGATACCTCCCGGTACTTTGCCAGGGCTGGATTTCTGATCATCTTTATTCTTCATCGCTGATCTCCCAGGGTGTTGCGGCTGCAAGACAGCCACAGTTTAGAAACTACGACGGGCCACGGAAACCTGCCATCCAAAATAGTGCGAGCTGGTTTTCAACCGACGCTGCAAATCGGAATCCCAAAATCCCTCCTCTAAACTCCCGGCTCATCGGGAACGTGCACTGAAACGCGGGGACTTTACCGGATAATTAGACTAAGTGAGGCCAACAAGGACAGACCGTTGCCGGCAGATTATTCGTTCAAAACTTGATAAGGAAACGAAGCAGGCGAAGCCTAATCCTATCCTCCAAACCTGTCAATAGAATTTCAGAGGGGAGCGCCCAATTTGAAGTTGTGTGAGCGTTTGTTCCCCTCCCAGTTGGAGAGGACTAGAACCTCTACGCGAACTTGAAATTAACACGCTAGCCAGATGGGCTTAGCAACCTCTGGCAATGCTCGACAATGGGTCGGCTATCGGAACCAGCTGATGATCGTAAACCGCTCACCGCGAACCACCGGCATAACCTCGTGGAAAGTGTCAGCGGGGAAAGCTACCAACAACCCTGCTTCTCCCTTCAGGCTAAAGACCCATGGCTCGGCCGCTGCCTTATCATCCTGGTCGTAAAAGTTTAGTTGGCCGCCACAAAACGTGCCGGCTTTCGCCTCGGCCGAAAAACTATTTAAGAAAACTACGATCGAAATTCTCCGAATCTTCAGATGATCAAATTCCAGTTGTTCGGTATTGCCGTCCTGGTGGCGAACAAAAAAGTCGCCCTCGCGGTAGTGAAGGAACTGCGGCGGCTCGCAATCGATGAGTCGCCTCCGAAAGTATTCTTCGAGCGGGGCTTTTTGTTGCAGCAACTGATCGTGAATCCTGGAAATCGTTTCCGCGTCCGGATGAAAACTGGTCGTCTTGCGAACCGTTTCATGGATCCTCTCGTCGGAGCCTTCTATGTAAACTGGCGCTTGAGTGGTTGGCGAAGTGAGCGCCGCACTCCTGAGACTTGCATACACGTCGGGACTCAAAAACCCCCGGAGCATAAACAACTTGAAGTGTGCTGCTTTGGATGAATCTGACATTTCTTAGCCGGGTTTAGTTTTCGGTAACGCAAACTGTTAGTTTTGCGCCCAGGTTGAGTGTCATTCTCAATCGCAAACTAACAGTTTGCGTTACGCCTTGAACGCGATTCCCTCTTCGAAGACGCAGCAATCAAGACCGCTGTGCAGCAGGCACGCCAGCGCGTCCCTGGGAGTTTCAATAATCGGTTCTCCCATAACGTTGAAGGAAGTGTTAAGCAGCATCGGAACACCCGTCCGCTCATAAAAACACCTGATCAAATCATAGAACCTGGGGTTAGCCTGTCGGGTAACGGTTTGCAATCGCCCGGTGCCATCAACGTGAACAATTGCCGGTACGGCGTAGCTCTTTTCAGACTTTACTTTGCATACGCGAAGCATGAATGGACTATCAGGCGTTGAGCTCCCAAACTCAAACCAATTGGCAGCCTCCTCAAGCAGGACAGCAGGAGCGAACGGACGAAAACTCTCCCGCATCTTGACACGCTGATTGAGGATCGCCTTCGCATCGGCACGGCGTGGGTCGCAAAGAATGCTTCGTTGACCCAGGGCGCGTGGTCCAAGTTCAGACCCGCCGTCAAACCATCCGACTATCTTCCCATCACATAACAAATCAACCGTATCTGCAATGATGTTCTGTGAGGAGATAGCTCTAACGTTTTGCATCTCGCTGATAGCGGATGAAACAGCCAAAGGCGAATAACTGCGGCCGCAAGTATCGCTAAGCATTCGTCGCCGCGAATTTTTGCGAGTGAGTTGCCACAGTCCGTAATAGGCTGCACCAATTGCCGTGCCGCTATCCTCAGCCGCGGGAATGATGTGGACGTTCTTGAAGCCCGACTCGCGAATGATCCGTTCGTTGGCCACACTGTTCAGAGCGACGCCGCCGGCGTAGCAAAGATTGTCGCTCTTAACCAACTCCCGGCACCGGCGCACCAGGTACATCAATGCTTCTTCCAGAGCCGCCTGGACCGATGCCGCCAACATCTCATATTCACACGCCCGTTGAGGCCATCGTTCGTCATGCCGGAACTGCCGCCCGACTTTGTCTTTAAAGCAAAAGCGCCCGCGATCGATTTCGAAGAAATCCTCGGCCGGAATTTGTGGCTCTCCGTACGGCGCCAGGCCCATCACCTTTCCGGCGTCCATTGGCTCCCCGAAGATTTGTTGAGCAACAGCGGAGAACATTCCCCCCAAACTGCCAAACGACGGCATTCCGGAGTCCCGCATGTCCAGCCACGCCCCGCGCTCGGCTGCGTGCTTTTCCAACGGCACGACAGAGGTGCCGGACGCTGAATAGAGTGAGATCGTTTCCCAACCGTCAGCAAAACATCCGTTCACAAGTTTCTTTTCTGCCGGAGTAAAATCGCTAATCGGTGAACCTGTGCCGTCCACAACCATGATCGCAGCTTCTTCGAACCCTGAGGTCGCAAACGTACTGACTGCATGTCCGAGGTGATGCGGGATAACAACCGTCGGGATCCGGTGAGCAAGGACCTTCAAGTAGGGCTCCAGCCGGACATCATGCACTTTGTTCTGAGCCTCTCCCTGAACACACAGAACCACGAGAGCTAGTTCTGAGGGCTCAAGGCCGGCATAGCTCAAACAATACGCAATGGCCAGCGATGGGCCCGCTCCGTATATCCGATGTCGCTTCCGTCGCGTCAGGCGCTCTTCCTGTACCGCGACCACGATCTCGTCGCCCTTCAATAAGCAGACCGAGCCGTTGTGCGAAGCGCTGATTCCAAGAATCCATGGTTGTTTGTGTAAGGACTCCACCAGGGGCCACTCTATGACTGTCTGGGGGTGTTCAGTGAGAGCAGCCCCGATGGTCGTCTGAATCAGGTGAAGCGTTGCAAAGACTCGTAACGGCGAATATGTGCTTAGTAGATTATTGTCCCCCGCCGTGTCAAGAGGACGGTCTAGCTGGTTTCGGCCGCTTCACAATTCCGAGACTCTCTGACAAACTGCGATCCCAATTTGAACCCTTTGCTCTGAACCCTGGAAATACAAATACCACAGCCGTGAAACCACATTACTTCATTCGCCGCCTGGTTTTAATCGCTACCATCATCACGCTGGCGGGGGCCGCTGAAGTCGCCCTCTCGCAAACAGCCGCCGACCTTCACGAGTCCGAACGCTCAGACAGGATCACCGGCGGACGAATTGAGGTGGCGGAGTTCGAAGCAGGCCAGCCGGACATTCGCATAACCTTGAACGTGCCTTCGTTTCGCCTGACCTTGTGGCAGAACGGGAAAGAAGTGAAGTCGTACTATGTCGGCGTTGGCCGGAAAGAGTTTCCGATTTACATTGGCGACCGCTCCGCGACCCAGGTGATTTGGAACCCGGATTGGATCCCGCCCAGCAGTGATTGGGTGCGCGAGATGCCAGGCGTCCAGCCCGGTGAAGTCATCAAGGCCAGTGATCCGCGAAACCCCCTCGGCAAACTAAAGATTCCCCTCGGAGATAGCTACCTGATTCACCAGGCAGCGAAATCAACGGACGTCGGCAACCTCGTGTCGCATGGTTGCGTGCGAATGCCGCTGCCGCTGCTTTACGATCTGGCTGACAAGATTATTGCGGCGCGGAGCGCGACGGTTTCGCCCCAGCGCATCGCCGCGGCGAAGCGGAGCAAGCGGATGCTGGTGGTGAACCTCGATGAACCCATTCCCGTCGATATCAACTATGACACTCTTGTGGTTGAGGGCGGCGCGCTGCATATTTACCCGGATGTTTACGGCCGCGGCACAAACCGGCCCGCGCGTTTGCGCGCGGAACTGGAAGCTTCGCACGTTGACGTCGCCAATCTTTCAGACGCGGTGCTTAGTAAGATGCTTGCCAGAGCTACGCGGCGAAGCGTGTTTGTGGTGGACACGGCCAGCATTGAGCAGGGGCGCGGTCTGGAAGATGGAAAGCTAATTCCGCTGATTCCGCGGCCGCCGCGGCCTGAGCGGCGAACCCGGACCAGGTGAAGACGAAAAGAATTTTCCATTTTCCATTTTCCATTTTTATTTGTCGTCGGACGGGTGCGGCTGCGCCGCCTGATGTGCGGAAGGGCTGAGCCCTTCCGTAACGCTCTCTATCCTGTTTGGGCTATGCCCTCCTATTCCGGGGCGCAGCCCCAAACACATTTCCAGTTGCCGGAAAGGCTAAGCCTTTCCGCACATCAGGCGGCGAAGCCGGGAACCCGCTTCTAGTCGGTAAGTTTGCCACTGGTTTAGAGAAAAACGATTTGATGAACAATGGGAAATGACAACTGGAAAAATAGGGTTTTTCCGCCTTTGCCTAACCCCTTCCCTCGCCTAGCGCCCAACGTATTCCCAATGCCAAGGCTCATAACAGTAAGGAACAAAACCGAAGCGCTCGGCATTGCGCACCAGCCAACGATAGACCGGGGTCTGAACTTGGACCGCGCGGTTTGAGTCTTTGGTATCGACCGGATCGCCACCCACGTAAATATCCAGGGCCCGCCCAGTGAAGTGCGGGCTGTTGACCGCCAGTCCGGCGCCGCCGGAACCGGGTGACTCGCGCCGCAGCTTTTCCTGATACTCCCGCGAGCGAAAGGACGAAATGATCTTCAGGTACTTTTCAGTCGCGGCCAGCTCGCCCTTATCGGCGCCATGCGCCAGACCGAGCGACTTCTCCTTGAGCGCCGCCCGAACCATCTGTTTGTAGGCGGCATAGGTTTGCCGCTCAACCAGACGCAGCGCTTCTTCGCGAGTGGGATCGTAGAAGTCGGAAATCGGCGCCGTCAGCAGTTGATCGGGTTGTGCCGGCGTGCGGTCCTTCAGACGCTTTCCCTGCCACTCTGCAATCATCTTGAAAAGCGTTTCTTCGTCGAGCACGCCGCTCGCAGCCAAGCCCTGTTTCTCTTGCCAGCGCGCTACGTGCCTGGCAAAGCCTTCGGAACCGGCGTCACGATCCGTATCCAGCAGTCGATTGATGAGACGAATGTAAAGATACCAACCGCGTTGCGGCTTACCACCAAAGGCCCAGTTGAGATCGTAACGAAGCGACGCATTACGCTTTGCGGCCGCGATGAATGGAGAGGAAGTCGCAGGTCTGACTGCGGAGACGTTGCTCCCTGCCCGCGGGTACGCGCGATTGGGATCGAGAAAAACCAAGGCAGATAACGCTATGAGCACGACAGCAAACGAAATCATGCGAAGTCGGAAACACTTCATGCGTCACCCATCCATTTACGGCGCTTACTGAAAAAAGCCGACCGCCATGACCGCCCGCGAACCAAAGGCGATTCAGGTCGGTCCGGAAAACGTTAGCGAGGGATACGCAGCTTCTGGCCGGGATAAATCTTGTTGTAATCCGGGACTTCGGTCCGGTTGGCATCCCAGATTTCCTTCCAGTTCTTGTTCCAGTGTTTGGCAATTTTCGTCAGATTGTCACCTGATACGACGGTGTATTCTTCGAAGCCGCCGCCTTCGACCTCTATGTTCAAGACCAAATCGCTGGCCCGGTAGTCGGGATCGATCCGGTTGTATTCGTCCCACATTTTTTGCTTGGTATCGCCATTTGAGGTTGAACCGGAGACGTAGAGCACGCCCTCCTGTTCGGTGACCTGCAGGTTATTCACACCACCCTGATTGGCGATATCGATCAGTGACTGGTATTTTTCTGTCAATGCCATTTGCCGTAACTCCTTCGTCTACTTAATCGTCATTCTGTTGTTGACCTTCTTCGGGTGCGCTTCGTTCGCCGCTTTCATGGCGTCCTGCAGCTTCGCCCGGGGAATATCACCCGTTAGCGTGACCTCGCCATTGGCAACTGCAACCGTAATTCCGGTGATGCCATATTTGACAAGACTCGCGTTGACCTGCGTCTTCAGCGGATCATCCGGCGCAATAACAACCGCCGCCTTGACGGTAAGATTATTAACGACTGATTTCACCCCGGCGACGCCGCGGGCAAGTTGTTCGGCGCTGGCTTTTTCCGCCTCGGATTTTACTGCACCGGAAAGCGATACCACTCCCGCCGCCGTGCTGACATTAATCAAGGCCGTGGCCAGGGCCGGATCGGCCTTCAACTTTGCCTGCACATTCTGCGTCAAGGTTTCGTCACTCGGTCCTTTGTTGCAGCCGGCATAAATACCGATCAACAGCACCGTGCTGAGGCTGAGAGCGAGCATCTTTGTTACTGTTTTCACTTTAGTGACTCCTTCTTCGATCGATTAACTAACACAGGTCTTCTGGCGGAGCGATGTCATTTCGCAGCAGATGCCGTAATGAATGTTGCGGTGCTGGATTGACAGGCCGTATCTGCGCGCATAATAGCAGATCATCTGGAGGGCAACCTGTTTTTCCGGGCTTCATTTTCAGCCTATCAGAGGGTTTCAAGAGTCTGAAGCCGAGCTCTATTGTGACAGCCGCCAGCTCGAAAACAGCACAAACTTTTCAGATATGCAGGTGGATTGGACACCGACGGAGCGACCGCAAGCGTCGACTCGATGGGGTACGGGGTACTCCCGGGAATTTGGGTTTCGACCTGTCTGGAAACACTTAGTCAAGGTCGTAAATCGCTAACCCCAATGGGGACGCGCCGGAGCCTTTAACGCCATCGACGACCCGCGCCACTTCACCATACGAAATTGAGCGCGGCGCTTTAATGAAAACTGTCCGCTCGATTCGCAAATCCTCAGGCACATCGGTCCGGAGCATCATTTCATCGCGGTAAAGATGATTTTGCCGCCGCTTTTGAAAAAGATCTGCAAGGGTGTCGCTTAGTTTCGACATGTCCTCGATTGAGCCCATGTTAGTGAGTCCGTTGAGCATCAAGGTGCGATCCCGCTTTATCGTCACTAATAACGTTTTTATGTTCGGGTCAACGTGGACCGTGTGGTCAGGCTTTGAGGGGACTTTGGCGGCAATTCTCGCCGGCTTCAGCGGCGTGACCACCATGAAGATGATCAGCAGGACCAGGAGCACGTCGATCAAAGGCGTGACGTTAATATGCGGTTTGGCAGTGTGATTGTTTTCAGCGCTCGAATCCATGGAAACACTCCTCTCAGGCGAGAATCTAAGAGGTTAGACAACGGCTGGCGGTAGAAGTTCCCTGCGGCAAACAGAATCCCGACTACTTCGAGCGCGTGTTCTTGTGGCTCTCGTGGTCGTGAATTTTCTTGAACTGCTCGTGCAACTCCTCCAACTCTTCGTCAGAAAGATTTTCCAGATCCACCAGCTCGGTGCGCGCACCAGTGACGCCTTTGATTAGCTCATCCAGCTTTAAGTGGAACGCCTTCGCGTCACGGTTTTGGGTGTTTTGAATTAGGAAGACCATCAGGAAGGTGACTATTGTAGTTCCGGTATTGATGACCAGTTGCCAAGTGTCTGAATAACCAAATAACGGGCCTGTGGCAGCCCAGACGATGATTATCAGCGCCGCCAGAATGAAGGCCCATGAGGTCCCCATCGCGTGGGCCATCTTTTGAGAAAACTTGCGAAACATCTCGTTCATTGTGATCCTCCGTCGGGATGAAGATAGCTGCCAATCACCGCATATTGCCCTTGGGAAAGAGAACACGATCCGGCGCCGCATTCAGTTTTTGCAATAGCTCTTTGATCATACGAGACTTCACGCGGCCGGCTTGCTTCGGATGAACTACGTAGCGCACGATTGCGTCCAGCCAGGTATTGCTGTTTACACGAAACAGCACTACCGGACGTTCCTGCACCTCCAACTCATCGACCGGCGTCTGGGCCAGGATTTCGCGAAACACCTTCACGCGTTCCATCATGGCCTCTCCCAATTCCTTCTCGGCAACTTCCTGCATCGTCTGTGAGACGAACTCCAGATCGCTCTGATAAGCAATATTGAATTTGATCTCGTTCCAGACGTATGGAAAGAGCGCCCAGGTGTAGTTGTAGATCTCCGTGTTGAGGACTTTGGAGTTCGGAAACTTTATCACTCGTCCCGTGGGGTGATCGGTGGAAAGATAGTCCCCACCAAACTCCCACAGCGTGGTATCGATGTAGCTGACATCGATGACATCGCCGGTGGCTTCGCCGATCTTGATGCGATCACCCACACGGTATGGCGACTTAGCCAGGATGTAGATCCAGCCGATGAAACTGGTAATCGGAGTTTGCAGCGCGAACCCAAGAATCAGCGAAATCAAGCCCACCGAAACCACGGTGGTATACCAGTCCTGAAAGAAAATGGAGATGACGATTAGGGCCATCAGCAGCCCAATCGCGAGGCGCAGAATTCTCTTTAGGTTGTAGCGAGAGGCAGTGCTGCCAACGCGGCCGATTAGATAGACTTGGACGATCTTTGCGATTGCCAGCACCAGTATTACGGCCATCGCGCTCAGCGTCAGCTTTTGTAATAAAGGAATGATGCGCGACGCGAAGCCCAGGATCCTTAAGCTCAACGCATAATAAAGCGCTCCCAAACCCAACAACAGAACTAAGTGGGTTCCCAGCCAAAGTTTGTCTTTGGTTTCAGCCACCGGCATGGCATCGTCCTTCGCACCTGCCGTCTGCTTCAGCGCCTCTTTGACGTTCTCCTGCAGTTTAATCTGTTCGACTTCGGTGCGCACTTCGTCCGTCATGCCTACAGGCCTCAATTCATGTCGTAATTCGGCGGCTCCACAACAGGGCTAAACCCGTTTAACTGTGAGTTTACCGTTTGTGGTGTTCGAGACTAATGATTTTAAAGCACCCGCTATGCCGGGGCGCGTCAGTGAGAGAAGAGGAGTGGAAAAAACTGCCCGCCGATTCTTTGTCCGGGGGCGATGGGCCGGACGCCATGCAGCAGCGGTTCATTAGAAGCCGAGACCACTCCGTCGGCAAAAACGTTGAGCACCACCGCCCTTCGCGGTTTGCCGGTGTGGTTTTCAAACGAGCCATGGACCATCAACGGGTGATGGAATGAAGCTTCTCCCTGCTTCAATTCAATTGCGAGCGGTCTGAACTCTTGCTTTTGTTCATCTGACAAAACAGATTGGATAGCGTCCATGTCATCGGCCAGGCCCGTGACGGGCAAGAGGTTCCATTGATGACTGCCGGGAACGTAATGCACGCATCCGTTCTCGCGTGTGGAATCGTCCAACCCAATCCAGCAGGAGAGATGGGCCATCGGTTGCGTCCTGGTCCAATAAGAATAGTCCTGATGCCATGCCACCAGGCCACCATGATCTTCCGGCTTGGAAAATATTTGATCGTGCCAGAAGCGAACGCCTGCGCCGAGTAGCTGCGATGCCGGCTTTAAGAAAGCGGGGTTCCACAAAAGGTCGTGAAAGCCCGGCGCGATCCGCCACGCACCCAGCGCATGGAACAGGGTCTGCGCAGGATTCGAGGATTCGTTTGAATGGTATTCATAGAAGAGTTGATGCCCCGGGTGCTGCGGATCCATCAACTGAGCCAGCTCCGCGCGCAGCGCCTCGATCTGACCGTCGTCAAGCATGCGAACAGCGGCAAGGTACCCGTTTGTGTGAAAGAAACTGATTTGCTCAGTAGTTAATGCATAACGATTCCAATCGCTCGCGTGTCTGGGCTGGGTGAAAAGGTTGCTGACCGGAGCGTGGTGTTTGGAGAGATCTTCCATGTCACTCCATAACGGCGAGACCACTCAAGCGCTTCACTGGGACCGCGGGCGTCCCGCCCGCAAATGAGCGCAAAGCGCGAAAATGTCTTCTAAAACTTGCGATTAGCGATTCGTTGCGGGCGAGACGCCCGCGGTCCCAGTAAAGAGCTTGAGTCACGCTTTGCAGTCTGGTCTCCGAGGATCACTTCACGTTCTTGATACCCTCTATCACCACCCTGACCACAGTCGGAATGATCTCTCGTTCGTTGGCGTGGTCGGTTGTGAAGGTCACCAGCACGAACTTCGATCCATCAGGCAGTTCGATATAGGCGGCATCGTGCCTGGTGCTACTCGTCCATCCCGCCTTTGACCAAAGCCGCGCGCCTTCGATTCCCTGCAGCGCAATCCCGCTGAAGCCGTGGCCCTGATCGTCAGCGTCCTTGCTAGTCCCCGCAAATTCGCGCTTCAGCAGCTCCATCATTTTTTTGCCCCGCGCCGGCGTAACTGCGCGACCGGTAACGATCTCCGCCAGCAATCGCGCCGTCGCTTCAGTGGTGAGCTTATTGCGATTCTCGCCTTTCGGCCCCCGCGAAATCCGCTCGCGGCCGTACGCGTCTTCGCAAAACGTCTTTTGATTCACATTGATATTGCTGTAACCGAGCGAGCTGTAGTAGCGATTCACAACGTTACGTTGCTCCTGCCACTTCTTCATCTCATTGGGAGGCAATTCATAACCCGCAGTCGTGTGCGTCAGCACGTCTACGACGTACTGCGTCGCTTCGTTCGAAGAATCAACGATCATATCGCGTACCGCGCGCTTTAATTCATCGGTCTCCTTGATCTTTCCGTCTTCCAGCCAGCGATGCACCGCGGCCAGATAAAAAAGTTTTACCACGCTGGCCGGGTAAATACGCTCGTTACCACGAAAGCTCGCCTGACGCGGATGCTGTCCATCACGGAGATCGATTAGCGTTATCGATAACTGGCTTTCACTCAGCTTGGTGTCTGCGAATTTCTCCAAAGCCGTGCGCGCCGCTTCATTCACCAGATTCTGCAGAGCGGGCGATGGAGGCTCAATCGGGGGCGGCGACTGGGCCAGTGCCGCGACCGCAGCGAGCAGGATTACAAAGCAAGTGGCGGTGAATAATATTTGGTTTTGTCGGTTATTCATGCTGGATGGTCCAAATCGAAAAGATTGTGTCAGCGAACGAATTAGATTATAAGGCACCCCAATGAAAAACTTACCAGCAAGAACTACGGGCGAAGGATTGGCCAGAGGCATCCGTCGCTGGGACCTGGTGGCCATCGCTGTCAACGGCATCATCGGCGCCGGGATCTTCGGCTTGCCGGCGAAAGTTTTTGCCTTGATTGGTTCCTACAGTTTGATAGCGTTCGTGGTTTGCGCCCTCGTGGTCGCCATGATCATCCTGTGCTTCGCGGAGGTCGGCAGCCGCTTTGAAGAGACAGGTGGACCATACGTATATGCGCGCGAGGCGTTTGGCCCGACGGTGGCCTTCGAGATTGGTTGGTTGATTTGGCTCGCGCGTTTGACGGCGTTCGCCGCCAACTGCAATCTCCTGATCAACTATCTGGGATATTTTGCGCCCGGCGCGGCCGCGCCAATCTGGCGAGCAGCAATCATCGTCCTGGTTGTCGCCGCGCTGACCGCAGTTAACGTTCTGGGAGTCAGGCAAGCCGCGATTGTCAGTAATTGCTTCACGATCGGCAAGTTGATTCCGATTCTGATCTTCATCGCAATAGGATTGTTCTTTCTCAATCCTCAGGCTTTTGCACTCGGGGCGCGCCCCACCACCGGGGCCTTTTCCCAATCCGTGCTGCTGCTGATTTATGCTTTTACCGGTTTCGAGATGGCGGCGATTCCGGCGGGCGAAATCCGCGACCCGAAAAAGCATTTGCCACGGGCCTTGATCATCGCGATTGCGGTTGTTGCCTTCTGCTACATACTGATTCAGGTGATTTGCGTTGGCACTCTGCCGGAGTTGGCGCAGTCCACCAAGCCTTTGGCCGATGCCGCTACGCACTTCATGGGAACAGCCGGAGGCGTCATCATTTCCGCAGGGGCGATCATCTCAATCACCGGCAACTTGAATATCCTCTTACTGTCTGGTTCGCGGGTCCCGTTCGCCATGGCTGAACAAAGACAGTTGCCACAGTTAATCGCCAAAGTGCATTCGCGATTCCTAACGCCTCACGTCGCCATTCTTATGACAGCGGCGCTGATGTTGATCCTGACACTGAAAACGTCATTCGTCGCTGCATTAACCATTAGCGCGATTGCGAGACTGGTTACTTACAGTGCTACCTGTCTTTCGCTGCCAGTGTTCCGGCAAAGGTCAGACATTGCGGCGGCGGTCTTTCGCTTGCGAGGTGGCGACGTGATTGCAGTTCTCGCTTTTATGCTGGCGATTTGGTTGTTGACGAGCAGTACCAGGGATGAAGCGAAGGCCGCGGCGGCTGCGGCTGGCGTGGGGCTCTTGATTTACTTCGGTTACAGCTGGTGGCGTAAATTACGGCAAGCTGAGTAGGGGCGGCACTCCGTGTCCGCCCCATTGCATTTGAGAACGGGGCAGTAGCCCGACCGTGAGGGAGGGCTTATGTGAATTCGGAATTCGGATTGCTGATGGCTGATTCAGCACACGTTTCTGCGGTTCTTAATTCCGCAATCCGCATCCTGCAATCCGAAATCGCTTATCTCCGTCGGGCCCTTCGCAAACTACGCAGTTGCGCGATGCGGTCCATCACTCCTTCCGTCAGCAGCGAAATATCTTCTTCGCTGTAGTTCCCTGCCCGGAACGCATCCCTGATTTGGCCCTGGCTGAGTTGCGATAGCCAGGTTCCCATCCACTTCGCCTGCGCCTCCGTGATGTTGTCAAAAATCTCTCGCTTCTTTCCACCGTAACGGAAATTGACGACATGGTTCGATCTTACCCCTTCGATAAATCTTGCTTTCTCATAGTCCTCAGGATTGTTGCGACTACGAGTGATGCGCCAGAACAGCGGCAGGCTTCCGGTCTTGCCAAAAGTCGCGCCCAAATCGCTGATGACATAGCGCAGCCGCTTTGTCTCCTTCACGGAAACGATCTCATTGTTAGAGTCCTTAATGTCCCAGTTTCCCAACAGCAACATCATCACCTTCAGTCCCTGGAATTCGCGCTTGTTCACGAATGGGTTTTCCGTCCACTTCCATTCGCCGGCGCGTTTTTCTGACTTTGGTCTCGCCTCAAGCCGGACGTCCTCGAACGTTCCCCGCCCGGGAATCGTCAAACGGGGAACCAGGTAATTGACTTCGGTCTCATAGCCGGTTGCCCACAGCAAACGCACCGCCGCAGTCTCGGCTTGTGCTTCCTTCCCCACCTTGGCCACCCATTCGCGCCCCGATCCATCGCGGATACGAAACTTGGTTGAGTAACCTCCCTTTTCGTCTTCAAGAAACTTGATGTTTTGGAGATCAGGTTTCATGGCCGTGCCGCCAGGGCCAAGAAAGAGATCTCGCGCGCGAATGTTTGTCGGAGCGCGCCACAGAACAGGTACACCTCGCGGGGCTGGCTTTGGCTTTTTGGCTAATGCCACCGTTCCCGATAAGGACAGCAGAAGACCAAAGGTAGATGACAACGCGAGAATCCTAAGCAGTCTTTGGTTCAACATTTCATCACCTATTCGAGTTTACTGGGGGTAATTTTGGGGGTTCAGGGGGGAAACGCTGGGAGAGAAGGCAATTCGACGAGCATCTTATCCCCAGAGACGAACTGCAGCAACCCGAAGCGCAGGTTTCTGGTTCAGTTTCGGAGTGAGGTCAGTACCACCATGCGGTAGCGGGTGGGTTCTTGGCATGCCCAGCGTGATCGTTTTGCCGCTAGATCGTGCTCCGTCGCGAATAAATCAAAAGAGTTGAATCGACAATGGAAGTGCATGGATCCACCCGCTATCGCGTGGTGACACTGACCTCATTCCCAGGGTATCGCCTGCTTTGATAACGCGTGGTGTATCATTGCGCCTTCAGCTCGCTAAGGAAGGCCCGTCGCATCGCCGTGGATACTCTTGTAAATCAACTGGGCGCTATCGTAGACAGCGAAAACGTTCTCTCTGAACCCGACGAGTTAATCGTTTACGAATGCGACGGGCTGCCGCAGCATAAACACGCGCCCCGCGCCGTGGTCTTTCCTCAAACTACCGAACAGGTGTCCCAACTTTTGCGGGTTCTCGCCCGGGAGGGCGTTTCCTTCGCACCCCGCGGCGCCGGCACAGGTCTGTCTGGCGGCGCACTGGCCATCGATCGCGGCGTCGTGATTGAGCTGGCGCGCATGCGCCGCATTCTGAATATTGACGTCGAAAATCGGCTCGCCGTAGTGCAAACGGGATTGGTCAATGCACACTTATCGCGCGCGTTGCTTCCGCATGGACTCTATTATGTCCCCGACCCTTCGAGCCAACCGGCGTGCACTATCGGAGGCAACATCGCGGAAAACGCCGGCGGCATTCACTGTCTAAAGTATGGCACTACGACCGACCACGTGTTGGGCGCGCGTGTGGTTCTGTCTGACGGAGCGGTGGTCGATCTTGGCGGCGGCGGCGTGGAGAAAGCCGGATACGATTTGCTTGGTGTCTTTGTGGGATCGGAAGGTACGTTTGGGATTGCCACCGAAGCGACGCTCAGACTGTCCGCAATTCCCCCGGCGGTGCGAACGTTGCTGGCTGACTTTACCGACGTTAACGCGGCCAGCCGTGCGGTGTCGGCCATCATAGCCGCTGGGTTGATACCGGCGGCACTGGAGATGCTTGATGGCGCCATCATCCGCGCCGTTGAGGCCAGCGTTTTCGCTGCCGGCCTGCCACAGGATGCGGATGCAGCGTTGCTGATCGAACTGGATGGAATCGAAGCGGGACTGGATGAAGAGGCAGAGCAAGTCGAAGCGATCTGCCAGGCACATGGCGCGCGTACCGTGAGCCGCGCCGAGGATGACATTCAACGGAAGAAGCTTTGGGCCGCCCGCAAAGGCGCGTTCGGAGCCGTGGGCCGCTTGTCTCCGGATGTGATGATCCAGGATGCGGTGGTTCCCCGATCGCGGCTTCCGGAAGTGCTCGCCGAAACGTATCGCATCAGCGCCCGATACGATCTGCTGCTGGCGAATGTCTTTCATGCTGGGGATGGAAACTTGCATCCATTGATCTGCTTCGACGCGCGTCGCGGAGATGATTTAGAGCGCGTGCGCCAGGCGGGACGCGAGATCATGGAAGCTTGCGTCCGGGCCGGCGGCTCGATCACGGGGGAACATGGCGTTGGGCTCGACAAGAGCAGTTACCTGCCTTTGATCTTTTCTCCGGACGATATGGCGGTGATGCTGCAGGTGCGCGCCGCATTCGATCCCAGTAATTTATGTAATCCCGGCAAGATCATTCCGGCTCCGCGAGGCTGCGGCGAAGCGCGCGCGGTTGTCACCAACAGAATGCCGGCGGCTACGGAGAGCGTGACACCTGAACCGGACACCGCCATACCAAACGGCTCGATGGAACCCTTGATTCAACCGGACGCCGCATCGCAACTTTCTGAAAACTCAACTTTGCCGCATGCACAGAGAGTGTTCGCACCGACGGCAAACCGGGGCGCGGAGTTGCGCGCGCGGCTTTCGCCCCGGGCCCGGACGAACCAGTTCGAAACCAGGGCGCGCCAAGCCACCAAACTCAAGGACGACCGGGTCTCCGGCGCAGTGGCGGGGATTGTCGGCGCGAACAATATTGAACGGCTGTCGCAGGATCACCGGACAAGCACGTCCGCCAGGACTTTGTTTTCGGAACAAACCATCGTCGCGGCTCCCGCTTCCGAGGAGGAAGCTGCAGAACTTTTGAAATTTGCTGCGCGAGATAGTTTCACGGTGATGCCGATGGGCGCAGGCACCTGGCTGGAGGTGGGGAATGTTATCCAGCGGGCGGATATAATAGTTAGCACGCGGCGGCTGACACGCATTCTTTCCCACGAACCCGCTGACCTGGTGGCGAGTGCGGAAGCCGGGGCAGGCCTGGATACTTGTCAAAAACAGTTCGCCCTCGCCGGCCAGTGGCTGCCACTTGATCCACCCGACGACGGACGGGCTTCGCTGGGCGGCGTCGTAGCGACCGGGTTGGGGGGCGTCCAAGGCTTCGCCCTCGGGCGCCCGCGAAACTTCGTGATTGGAATGCGGGTTGTGCTGGCGGACGGCAGAATCATCAAGGCCGGCGGCAATGTGGTGAAGAATGTGGCGGGCTACGATCTATGCAAACTCTTTACCGGCAGTTACGGCACACTCGGCCTGATCACGGCTTTGACCTTCAAGTTACGGCCAGTGCCGGCAGCTATGAGAACGATTGTAGCTTCAGGCCCGCTCAGTTCCCTGCTCGCGGCGGCGCGTAATCTGTGCACTGGTCACGGCCGGCCCCAGGCGATCGAAATCCTTTCGCCTCGCTTGGCGCGACAGCTTGATACCAAACAAGTGAAGACTGATCACACTTTACTGATAAAATTCGCCGGCTCGTCGCCCGCTGTGATCTATCAGACGGCCCACGCCCTGGCGACCTTGCGTCGAGCGGGCGTTGCCTCTGCCACCATGGCCGGAGACGAAGAGGCTCTCTGGCAGAGTCTGGCGGCGCTGCCTTTGCGCTTTACCGGACTGTTGATCTCGCGCGCCAGCGTGCTGCCTGCGCAGTTGCCAAAGTTCCTTGAGGAAGTTCTGCAGGTCGATGAAGCTTCGCATCCAGAGTTGATGTGGCACGCCGGTGCGGCCGATGGCCGGGTGCGCGTTTTTGCCAAGGCCCCGCTCTATTATCGCGAAGCGGTGCGGGCTATGGAGCGCCTGCGGGCTTGCGCGAAAACCCTTGGCGGAACTCTAATCGTGGAAAGCGCTTCCACGGAAATTAAATCTGAGTTTGACTCCTGGGGAGATGGCGGCACGTCGTCCGCGCTTATGCAACGAGTAAAAGAACAACTCGATCCCGATGGTCGGTTGTCGCCTGGGCGATTTTTCAGTGGATCTAACTAACTCCGGCGCGGCTTCGCCGCCTGATGTGCGGAAAGGCTCCGCCTTTCCGTTAAGGCCCTTCCAATGCGAGGCTACGCCTCGCCGGAGGCGCAGCCTCCTGATTTTATGGCCCTATGATGGAAAGGCGGACCTTTCCGCACATCGAACGGCAGAGCCGCGGACCAGTTCCTTAAACCGAGAACAAAAAATGAGAATCCCAACTGCTAAGATCCTTCGGCCATTCCTGTTCGTCCTAGTCGCGTTGGCGGTCTGCTCAACACAGATTGCCCCACGATTCTCGCTAAACCAGAACACGGCCCACGCCGCCTCGCGCGACCCGGTGCGCGCGCGTCACGGTCTGGTTGCTTCCACAAACCAGGTTGCCTCGCAGGTGGGTGTGGACGTGATGAAGCGCGGCGGCAACGCTGTCGATGCCGCGATTGCGGTGGCTTTCGCTTTGGCGGTTACCCATCCCTCAGCGGGCAATCTTGGTGGCGGCGGCTTCATGATGGTTCGCCTGAAGAATGGAACTACGACGGCGATCGACTATCGCGAGATGGCGCCCGCCGCCGCCACGCGCGACGTCTATCTGGATCAAAACGGCAACCTGATCAAGGGCGAAGGTGGATCGCTCGTCGGTTACCGCGCCGCCGGTGTTCCGGGAACGGTGCGCGGGATGGAGCTGGCCCTGCGCAAGTATGGCTCGGGCAAACTTAATTGGGCCCAACTGGTCGAGCCCGCCCGGCGCCTGGCCGCAAACGGCTTTGTGGTGACCAACTCCCTGGCGCGATCGCTACGGGGAAACGATGAGTACCTTTCGCAATATCCGGAAACCAAACGAATTTACTTGAACGACGGAAAGTTCTACGACGAAGGCGAAGTCTTTCGCCAGCCTGACCTGGCGGCGACTTTTGGGCGTATGCAAAAAGCCGGTCCCAATGAGTTTTACCTGGGGCAGACAGCGCGTTTGATTGTTGAAGACGTCAAGCGGCACAACGGTCTGCTAACGATGGCCGATATGCAGGGCTATGTGGCGAAGGAACGCGAACCACTGCGCGGGACGTATCGAGGCTATCAGGTGATTTCCATGCCTCCGCCGTCATCGGGGGGCGCCGTGCTGATCGAGATGCTGAATATCCTGGAAGGCTATGACTTAAAGAATACGGATGCCGCCTCGTCGGAACGCTATCACTTGATGACGGAAGCGATGCGTCGCGCTTTTGCCGATCGCGCGGAGTATATGGGCGATTCTGATTTTGTGCGTGTGCCGGTTGCCGGATTGTTGGACAAAGATTATGCGGCTAAGTTACGCCGCTCGATCAAGAGCGAGCGCGCCTCAACCAGCGACGAAGTGCGTGCCGGCCGGCCGGCTGGTTATGAATCGGACGAGACGACACACTTCACAGTAGTTGACGCCGAGGGCAACGCCGTGGCGAACACCTACACCTTGAACAACTCGTATGGATCGGCGGCCGTGGCGAGAGGCACCGGAATTATTCTGAATGACGAGATGGATGACTTCGCGGCTAAACCGGGAACGCCAAACATGTATGGCCTGATTCAGGGAGAGCGCAACGCGGTGGCCCCACATAAACGTCCGCTCTCGGCGATGACGCCGACATTCGTACTGCGTCAGGACGGCAGTTTATGGTTTACCGTGGGCAGTCCTGGCGGCCCGACGATTATCAATACAGCCTTGTGCGTGATCATGAACGTCGTGGATTTTGATATGAACATCCAGCAGGCCATTGACGCGCCGCGCATCCATCACCAGTGGTTGCCGGACGAGTTGGTGTTCGAGCCATATGGGTTGTCAGGCGACACGCAGAAAGCGCTGCTGGGGCGCGGTCACAAACTGGCGAAACCGCGATATCTGGGTGACGCCGAGGGGATCATGATCGAGGAGAAGACCGGGATCCGTCTTGGAGCTACTGATCCCAGACGAAGCGATGGATTCGCGGTTGGGTATTGAAGGGTTCGCTGGTGTCGCAATCACGTGGAATCGGCAGCCGCGTTTACGCGGCTTTCCCGAAGGGTTCCTAGACCAGCCGTTTTACGGCTGGTTAGACTGCTTTCTAAACTTCCATCAGGCCGTTTTAACGGCCTTATCCAATTGCGGCCGACAAGAAAACAAAGCCCGTTGAAACGGGCTCTCACTCCAACTCGCATTTGACCCAGCCGTAAAACGGCTGGGGCTAGCAACCCTTCGGGAAAGCCGTCTGAAGACGGCTGGCAGGAAAAAGCTTGGCTTCATCCCTGACATCGATACTCGCGGCCGAAGAAGACAAGATCCTAGCCTGCGTGCACTGCGGTCTGTGTCTGGAGGCCTGCCCCACCTACGTCATCACCGGAGACGAGAATGATGGTCCGCGCGGGCGCATCTACCTGATGCGCGCAGTTGCCGAAGAGCGCCTGGCGAAGACGGCCACTGCCTTCCAACGACACATCGATCGCTGCCTGGGTTGCCGCGCCTGTGAAACGGTTTGCCCGGCGGGGGTGCAGTACGGTCAGCTGCTGGAAGCCGCCCGCGCGGAAATTCTTTCCGCGCCAGCGCGCCGCGGCCCTGGATATTCCCTGATGCGGTTTGTGTTGCGCCACGTCTGGCTGCAACCGGCGCGTTTGCGCGCGGCCTTCGGTTTCAGCCGCCTGATGCGAGACAGCGGCGTGGCATCTTTGCTATTGCGGACCGGATTGGCGAAGCTGATCTCTCCGCGCATGGAGTTTGCACTGTTGCTACTGCAGAGTTCGGCTCCGGCCTTGCCGACCCGCAACGCTAATGCGCTCGATAGTGTCGAGGTGGCTGTACCTGACGGAGCCGAAGGGGGAAAGGCACAACTATTTCGCGGGTGTGTTACCGACGGCCTGTTCGCTCGCGTAAATCAAGCGACTGAGCGAGTGCTGGCGGTTAATAGCTGCGCAGTGTCCAGCCCCGATAATCAAGTTTGTTGCGGCGCGCTGCATGCCCACGCCGGAGACCTTGAAAGCGCACGGCGTCTGGCCCGGCAAAATATCGACGCCTTCGAAGTAGGACAGGCATTCCTGCCTGTCGCCGTTTCAGAGGCCAAACAACTCGACGCGCATCTCCCCATCATCACCAACGCCGGCGGCTGCGGCGCCATGTTGGTTTCATATGGCCACTTGCTCAGCGACGATGCCGGCTATCGGGACAAGGCGGTTGAGTTTAGCAAGCGTGTCAGGGATATCGGCCAGCAGCTTGAGGCGACCGGTCTTCGCGATGGCGCTGCAATTGGTCCGGCGCCGATTACCTACGACAGTTCCTGCCACTTGCTGCACGGACAGCATGCCGGCGAGGCGTCGCTCAAAATGCTGGGCGCGATTCCGGAACTGAAGTTTACGCCGCTCGAGGGCAGCGATGTCTGCTGCGGCGGCGCCGGTGTTTACAACCTGCTGGAAGAAGATTTGTCAGGAAAAGTGCTGGCGGAAAAACTTAAACATATTGAAGAGTCAGGAGCGCAGGTGCTGGCCACCGGGAACGCCGGGTGTCATATGCAGATAGCAGCCGGGGCGCGCCTTGCCGAAATGGACTTGCGCGTTTGTCACCCGGTTGAGCTGCTGGATAAATCTTACGACCGGGCCGGGTTCTACGAGTCACAACCGCCTGCGGCTGCGGGCGATTGAACTATCACTGTTACTTGCCGGGTAGCGCCAGATCAACCGTTCGCTACCGGACGCGGTTCTAACCTGAAAACAACTTGGCCTTCGATTATTACCAAACCGACTTTGCCAGTTTGATCCAGGGCCACCAGATCCGCACGTTTCCCCTCAGCGATCGCCCCATAATCGCCGTCAATCCTCAATAATCGCGCTGGATTCGTGGACGCCATGCGCGCGACGTCAATCTCTGATACTCCCAGCGACAGCATGCGCTGCACCGCATCCAACAGTGTGATTACCGAGCCGGCGATGCTTCCCTGCGCGTTACTTGTGCGGCCGTCTTTGACATCTATCGCTTCGCCCCAAATGCTGTAATCGCCGTCACCAAGGCCCGCCGCCGCAATCGCGTCGCTGATCAACGCGAGACCGTCAACTCCCTTCAACTTCACCAGCAAACTAAGGACCGCCGGGTCCAGGTGCTGCCCGTCGGCGATAATGTCGCAGGTTACGTCATCATGGAGCAGTCCCCAGCCAACCGGACCCGGAGCGCGTTGATGCAGCGGCGGCATGGCATTCATAAAGTGAGTCATGTGCCGCGCGCCCGCCGTCAGCGCCTGATCCAAAAACTCGATCGTTGCGCGCGTGTGACCGAGGGAAACGATCCAATCGTGCTGTACCAACTGCCGCACCAGTACAATCCCACCTTTAACTTCCGGCGCTATGGTGATCATGTGGACCGCACCTGGGCACTGAAGTCGCGGCAATGCTTGTAACTCGTCCCCGGCTGCAAACGTTTTGAAGAACTGAGAACGCAATGCCCCACACTGATGCTCGTTGACGAAAGGTCCTTCGTAATGGACGCCCAGCACGCGGGAACCGAGGCTGCCAGTTAAGTTTTCATCCGCAGCTTGGCGGCGCATGAACTCGTCGATTGCTGTGATTGATTTTAGATAATTGTCTTCGGAGTCTGGGACCAGAGTGGGGAGCCAGGCGGTCACACCGTTGCGAACCAGAAAACGACTGACGGTGCGTAGCCCATCGCTGCCGGTATCGTTCGTGTCAACTCCGGCCGCGCCATGAATATGCACGTCGATAAAGCCGGGAAAGACGGTAAAGCCATCAATATCTATTACCGAGTCCGCGGCGGGCAATTGGGTTGGCTCCAGGATTTGAGCGACCCGAGCGCCGTGAAGTAGCAGGTTGGACTTGGCGACGATGCGGTCTGGCAGGATTAGGCGGGCGTTTCGCAGCAGGGTCGTTTGCAGGTGTCGGTCTTTCACGGTTTCCCGTTGTGGGCTTCGCTCAGTTGGCGCGGCGCCGTGCTAATCGAATGCTACGACAGAAGCCAATGCCCGCAACGTTGTAACGTTGCGGGCATCGGGGTTGGTTTCAATGACAGACTGACGGCATTTAGAAAAGGAGCTTGATCCCAAATTGCATGATGCGCGGATCGCGGAAAGTCGTCACCTGGCCAAAGGTAGCGGCGTTTCGCGCCGTGCTCAAGCTTCTAAAGTTGGTGTGGTTGAAAACGTTGTAAGTCTCAGCGCGAAGTTGGAGTTTGACACTCTCGCTGAACTTCAAGATCTTCGTCATCGTGAAATCCACCTTCTTGGTTGGTGGCCCGTCAACCGCGCCGCGGGGAGCATTGCCGGGAACGTTAGCAATCCCGGTGGCATTCTGCGGAGCAAAGCAAGCAGTGTTGAACCACTGGTCGATTGAGCGCGCGGCGCCTTGGTTAGGGTCGCACAACAGCAGGGGACGGCCCCCGGCGATCGTCACGGGGATGAAGCCGATCCCGGCCGGGTCATAGGTAGCGCTGGTGACAGTGAAAGGCAGCCCGGTTTGGTAAGTCGCGATTCCGGAAGCTTGCCAACCACCCAGGATTTTCCCGATGAAATTGTGCTGGCTGCGATACCAGGGCAATTCGTAAACGTAGTTCATGGTCAATACGTGACGGCGATCCATCAGCGCTCGGCCGTATTCCGCCCGGATGTTGGTGCTGTCCTGCGGCGCCGTGCTAACCGTGGAAGTTTGGTTATCGGTCAGGTTATGCGCCCACGTGTAAGCCAAATTGAACTGCGAAGCTCCGGTGAAACGCCGCTGGGCGAAGACCTGCATTGAGTGATAGTTTGAATTGAACCGCGGCTCAAGGAAGTTCAGACCGCGATAGCCACGATACGGGCGAATCTGATCGATGATCGCCGGGGTTGCGGTGAACGCTGTTCCTGCCGTCTGGCAAGCAGCGGTTACCACTCCCGGTGTTTGCAGAGTGTTAGCACCAGAAGCGCATTGCGATGCGACCGCCTGCCCCGCACGCAGATCGTTCTCTTCGAAGAAGCCGATGAGGTGCGTTCCTTTCGAACCATAATATCCGACCGTTACTACAGTCTTCTTGCCAAACTGATGCTGCACGTCCGCCGACCAATGTTGCATGTAAGGCGTATCGAAGTCCGCCTGGATGCTGCGACCTATCACAGGCGCCGTTGCCGACGCGACCACTGAGAGGCTCGCGGGAACCGGGTTGTCGAGGGTGGTAATAGTGGCCGTCTTCGTCTCCTGATAAGGAGGGTTGTTGGCGAGTAGTTCGACCGTACTCAGCGGGAACTGGTCATGATAAATGCCATAACCCATACGCAGGACTGTGGTTCCCTTTTTGAAAGGATCCCAGGCCACGCCGACCCTCGGCGCGTAATCGTGCTTCGATACCTGATAGACATACTTGCCCCACGGCGAAGCAATCGGAGTGCAGTTGAATGCGGCCGGGCCAGTAGTGTAATTCTGAGCATTCACTATCAGGCCGTTACAGAAGTTTCCGGTCCCGGCGACCCGGTTTCCGGCTCCGGTTACCTGCGGCGCCTGGGCCGGATTCCACAAGCTGGGAACGAAGTTAGATAACAATCCATTCTTGTCCCAAGCCGGGCCAAAATATGAATAACGAACGCCAAGATTCAAAGTGAGATTGGGGCGGAGCTTCCAGTCATCCTGCGCAAACCACTCAAGGTTTTGCTGGCGCAGATCCACTTTGGTGTCGAGCTTTGTTTGGGTGAAGGTGACGTTGTTCCCCTGCAGGAAGTTGGCCCAACTCTGATAGAGATTATTCACCGTTGTATTCGGCGTAGTTGCCGCGCGCACGCTGGCTGCCGTAATGGACGGTATGGTGTTGTTGAAAGCACTGAACGATCCCTGGTTGGTTCCGGAAAGAGCGTTCTCGTTCTTGCGGGCCTTCGAATAAATCGCGCCAAACTTCATCGTGTGATTTTCGTGAACCCACGCCACACTCCCGCTCATGTTCTTCTTCCAGGAAAAGTTGTCGTAGTTGCTAAACCCTGTCAGCGGGCTGAACCCCAGGACAGTCAGCGCGGGGACCACATCGCGGACTACGGTGTAGGGTAACGGAACCGAAATGCTTGAGACGTCCCTCGAAATCAGACCGATGGTGTTCGTAAAGATGGCGCCAAAGCCATAGGCGTAGCGACCTTCAATAATCACACTCGGACTGGCGATATAAGTGGCTTGGAGGGTATGTGCCTTACCTGGCGAATTCGACACCATCCGGTTGACGAAGGGAAGGTTCGAGCGGCCGCCAATCGATCCATCAGCATCGATCGTGGGGATCTTATCGTTCTGAAACCGGTAAAAGGCGCTGAAGTTGCTGGTAAAGTTATGGTCAATCTTGATGATTTCCTGACGGAACTTGGCGATGTTCAAAGTCGGATATTCAAGGTTCAGAGTGGCCGGGTTAGTGGGACCAGGGATCTTGTTCCAGATCTGACTGACATATTGTTGGGCCACTCCACTTAAAGGCACGACTGAACCAATTGGCGTTCCCGCTGGGAGCACCGACGTGCAGGTAGTGGAACTTGACGCACTGAGGCAGATATCGACCGGGAAAATTCCCGCCTTCATTGCCGCGGTGGGCACCGCGCCCGGATTACTGTTGGAGGCGGTCAGCGTGGGGAAGCGAGTGTCGCGCCGCTGCTCTTCCGAGAAGAAAAAGAACGTTCGTTTGAGCTTTCTGGCGATGGGGCCATTCCCTTCGCCGAAATTCCAGAAGTAAATCGGACCCCCGATAGTAAAGCCATAGTTGTTGTAGCGAAACGGTCTTTTCTTGGCGCGGCCCTGGCTGTCTCGGCCAGCCGAAGCCGATCGGTTGGTGGCGAAGTCGTTAGCGTTGAAGGCCTCATTGCGGATAAATTCAAAAGCGCTGCCGTGGAATTTCTCACCACCCGAACGAGTAACGACGTTGACCTGTCCGCCACCACTGCGGCCGGCTTCGGCGGACCAGAGGCTGCGCAGTAACTTAAACTCGCCGATAGAGTCAACGCTTGGATAAGCCTGAATAGTTAAGTTTGAGCCACGGTCAGTCACATCCGCGCCATCAACGGTAAAGGTGTTTTGCGTCGTTCGCGCGCCATTGACGGCGATCAGGGTCCGATTAACCACCTGCGTCTCAGGATTGTTGGTTCCGGTAAATACCAGATCGTCTAAATCATTACTGACACCCGGAGCCAGGGTTACAAGGGAAACAAAGTTACGATTGTTAAGCGAGAGTTCCCGCACCTGGTCGCCATTGATGGTGGTTGAGACAGTAGGAGTCGTCGCCTCAACCGAGACCTGTGAGGCGTCCACAGTGACCACTTCGCTAATGTTGCCAGCTTCCAGCGAGACGTTAACAGGGTGGTGCTCTCCGACATCCAATTTGACGCGGCTCTCCAGATGCTTCTTGAAGTTAGGGGCCTCAATAGCTACGTCGTAAAAGCCGGAAATAAGGTTTGAGGCTGAGTATTCGCCGCTGTCGTTTGTTTGCATCGTCCGCACTACGAGCTTCTTGTCAGCATCGGTGAGGGTGACGGTCGCTCCTTGAACCGCGGCGCCGCTCGCATCTCTCACAGTTCCCAGAATAGTGCCGGTTACCTCCTGGGCTGAGACAACGACACTCAGGCTTAGCAAGAAAGCGGTCAGAGACAGAAGTCGGAGCGCGATGCGGAGATGGTGCTTCATAGGGGTGTCCTCTCGTTACTCAAAAAATGGAAAGCTGGTAGTCAATAGATTGCAGGAAATGCAACGAATGCCGAATGCAGAAGTAAGCTTATACACCTACGCAGGCGTATCTCACAAGGGTTTTGTTTCCGCCGCGCCGGCAAAGAGTCAACGGCAAGACCCGTATCCCGAAGGCGGTCCTGGGAATGTGTTGGTAGCGCGTCGAAGGAAACCGGACGCCTGCGAGCTCACTTGAACGGCGACATTATACGGACTCTGCGAAATAAAGAAAGCTAAAGATTCTTATTGTAAGGATAAACAGCGCTGATGCCGCGGCCGTGAGGTTCTCGAGATACACCTGTGTCGATAGTTGAGACTTCACGGCCCACAGGTGTTCGGAGTTCAAACTTTAGTTTGGCCGGTAGCACTGAAGTTTTCTTGACTCCACCACCACTATTCTGTGTAATTGCGCGAATGGAGTTCGAAATGCCACTGCGCAACCACAGCGTCAAGGCCCTTTGTCTTGTTGGCGCCCTTCTTTTCTTGTTTGTTCAGGCTCAGGGGCAATTTCCAACTCTACCGGCAAGCACCATCACGGGATATGTATTCAACTCCGAACGGCGGCCCATTGCCCAAGTGCAGGTTGAACTCATAGGCGATGTCGATGGCATCCTCCAACGGATGAGAACCGACGACTCCGGGCGATATCTGTTCAGAGGGGTGACCCAGGGAAGATTCCAAATAAGAGTCCGGCCCCTTGGCACAATTTACGAAGAACAAACCCAGGATGTCGAACTAGCCGGCATGAGTGCCTCGGGAAGACCAATCCGGGACACTATCCAAAAAGACTTTTACCTGAGCCCGATAAAACCCCGTTCTGCTTCGACCGCCGGCGCTATTTTCGTGCAGGAGATACCTGAGGAAGCAAAAGCAGTTTACCAAAGAGCTGTTTCTGATCTTGATGGCAACAGATTGGAGGCCGGGGTCGCGGAACTGGAAGACGCGGTCAGATTATTTCCCACCTACTACTTAGCCTTAGAACGATTAGGGCTCATCTATACCACGCAACAGAAATACGAGAAGGCGGTTGGAGTTTTCGGTAAAGCGGTCGCAGTTAATTCCCGGAGTTTTAATGGCTGGTATGGATTGAGCTGCGCCTATTATGCTTTAAAACAATCGGACCCGGCGGTTGAAGCGGCTAAGAAAGCCGTCAACCTTAACTCAAGTTCGGATGATGCGTTTCTGATTCTCGGTCTTTCACTCCGACAGGCGAAAAGATATGAGGAGGCGGAAAAACCACTGAGGCAAGCTGATAAGATTACGAAAGGCCTCTCTCCTGATGTTCATTGGCACTTGGCTTTGCTTTACGCAAAGAACCTCAACCGTTTCCCGGAAGCTGCCGACGAGCTCGAGCTTTACCTAAAGACCACGCCGGATACTTCTCAAGCCGAGAACATTAAGAAGCTAATAAAGAAGTATCGCGAAACTCCTCCTCCTAAGTGAACCCGCATAAACGTTTTCTAACCAGCCGCCGCACAAGTCAGTGCGCACCTCGTCCCTGCTGTAACGCAAACTATAGTTTGCGCACGGTTTGAATGCCATTCATTCACCGCAAACTGACAGCGATACCCTAACGTGCAAGACAAAAAAACTCGCCTAAATTGCTTTAGGCGAGTTTCTTGTAGTGCAGGTTTCAGATTCCTCAGAAGAGGAACCTGAGGCCAAACCGCACCTGCCGGGGAGACTGATACAGGTACGGCGACTTGTAACGGAGGTCGCTTCGGTCCGGCTGCGAAGCTATCCGAGCCAGGATCGAATTCAACAAGGTTCCACCGGTGTAGCCATTGGCGTACTGCACATTGCTTAATCCCAGGGCCGCTGCGTTAACCGGCGCGCTGCTGGGATTCATCACTGTGTAAATGGCGGTCACCGTTTTTTGATCGAAAAAGTTCAAGACGTTGAAATCAAACGCCATGGTGAACCGGTTATCTCCTCCGAACCTATAACGGTGGGTTAGGTTTACATCTGTCTGAGAAAACGTTGGGCTGCGGCCCAAATCTCCGCGTCCCAGGAATATCTGAGGTGTGACGGTCGAGGCGCCGTAGATGGTGGTGGTTTGCGGTTGCCCCGACGTAATGGTCTGGAAGCCAGATATCTCGGTGGAATGAGTTTTGTGTCCCCACCAATCAAAAATATAAGCGCCGAAGATGTTGAATACGTGAGGCCTGTCCGTCTGCAGCCGGCCATTGTCCGGCTCACCTTTGGCTGTAAATCCGATGAACGGCAAGTCAAAGGCCCGACTTACACCAGGCGCCAAGCGTCCGTCAATCAAATGCGGCTCATCAGAGCTCGCCAGCCCGGAATAGTTACCGTACAAGCGGCTCAGCGTGTAGTTCGCATTGAAATACCAGTTGTTCGACAAGCGTTTGTCGAGCACAAACTCCAGGCCGTCATAACGGCGCTGCGGTCTGGTCGATTTGGTATATCCGAGGGTCTGCAGCGTTTGCAGGTGCAGCCCACTGCCTGGATTGCCAATAATATAAGCTTCGCTGCCCGCCGCATTGATGATGCCTGCGTCTTCAACCGCTTCATCGACATTCTTATACGTGTAACGGACACGGAAAACGTAATCCCGGCTCAGCTGGCGTTCGCCACCAACTGTGAACTCTGTCTGCTGGAAGGGCTTGAGATTCGGATCCACGGCTCCATTAAGAAATGCCGAAGCCCCCGGTTCATTTGCGTTCACGCGCAAGTTCTTCTGACATCTGCTGCGGGCGCCGGTAGCGATAAAACCCGTCGTGGGACAAATACTTGGTCCGGTGAAACTCCCGACGATATTGGTGATATTAAAGCTGGTGGCCGTATCACCTGGGAAAAGCTCGAAGTAATCTTCAAGAAAAACGTCGCCCCCGAATAACCCACGCGGCAGAGCGAATTTCACCCGGTCGAAGAAGCGACCGTAGCTGGCGAAGAGCTTGGTCTTGCCATCGCCGGTAAGGTCGAAGGCAGCTCCAAGCCGGGGAGCAATCTTGTCACCCCAGCCAAAGTTGACCGCACTGGGATACTGGTTGAACGAAGGCAGGTCTTCCTTCTCGATACGAATACCGAGATTCAAGGTAAGCCGTCTGGTCGGTTGATACTTGTCCTGGATGAAAAGACCCTGACTGAGATTTGATCCCTGGCCGTTTGTTCCGGTGCGTCGGAAAGTGGCAGAGCCTACCGCTCCCGGCGTAGCAGTTACATTTCCGCCAATCAGAGTGGTTATTGAAGTTCCGTACGTGTAGGAGATGCGGCCAATGGCATTGTTCCCCGATTGAACGTCATTGAAAATGGTGTATCGCTGATAGCCGCCCTTGAACTCGTGCCTGCCGCCTGCGTTGAACACGTACGCGCCGGTAAAGTCATACGATTGCCGAATCGAAATGTCTTTCAGCGTAATCGTGTTGGCCCCGGTGGTAGTGCACGGGAAAGCGACGTTCGGAGTTCCGCAGCTAAAAATCTGCACGCCCTGCGGAATAAAATAATTGCCGTTCTTCTCATTTAGAAAACCCCGGCTGTAGCGCGCGTCAATTACGAGTTTGCTGGTCGGCGTATAAGTTCCGCCGAGGGTAACCAGATTCGAGGTCTGGCGCCCGCCCTGCTGATCGGTAAAGGCGTGTCCCGTCAAAGTGCCAATGGTACCGCCGTAATTGGCAGTGGGCACATTGCCAAAACCGAACGCCGCGGATGTGTTATTCGTGAAGCTGGTCGTAGGAATAGCGCCTTTATCAATGACCGGATTCCAAAGGAACGTGCTGGTAATCCTCAAGTTACTGAAGGGATTCCCGTCAAGGCGTGCAAATGCGTATTCGTAGGTCCTCTTTCGCTGATACGGTTCATTGGCGATTAATGATCTTTGGGACGCGGGCAGATTTGTATAGTAAGCCGTGTCGGCGGTGGTGTTGAATATCTGCGGCGTATAGCTGGTAAAAAACCAGAGCCGGTCTTTGATGATCCTTCCGCCCAGGTTGGCGGTGGGGAAATAGTTGGTTCCACCTAACTTGCCCGGAAGGAAATACTCCTGGCTTTGCGTGAAATTGTTGTTCGCCACCGAACCGGTGGTGAAACGTGTCAGCAGCTGACGGGCCTTACCGTTAAAACCCGGGTCTTCGAGCTGCAAACCAAACTCGCCGTGAAAATCATTTCCGCCCCCACGGGTGACGACGCTGACGACCCCGCCGGTCGCGCCACCATAAAGAGCATCGAAGCCGCTCGACTTGACCTGAACTTCCTGAACGAGCTGAGTCGGAATGTTGTAAGTCTCGTTCAGGGTTCCAGTGCGATAATTGGTTACTTCCTGGCCATCGATAACGAAAACGTTTTCGGCACCCGACGCACCGTCAACCGAATACCCCCCGGTGCGACTTTCGGGACGCGTGCCTGGGATGGTCTTGAGCAGACCCGTGAATCCGGTGCTCTTTGGTGTCAACTCGATCCGCTGGGCATCAATGGTGGTCTGAATAGCATTGTTGGTGGTATCAACCGGCGCCACATCAGTGGAAACAATGTCCACGGTAGTCACGCTGCTTCCCGGTGTAACGGTTATCGCTAACTGAGTATTTTGTCCGATAGCGACCTTGACGTTTTCGTATCTTGCTTCACCAAATCCGCTCGCCGCGGTGGTCACGACATCGTAGGTTCCGGGCGGCACCTGCAGCATACGGAAAAACCCATCTTCATTCGTCGTCGCGTTGCGCTTAAAGGAGCCACCAGTGCCGGTAGTGGTGGTGCCGCTGGCGGCGGCGCCGGCGCTGGTAATTGTCACAGTGATGTGAGGCACGAGAGCGCCCTGCGGATCCTTTACAGAGCCTTCGATGCTACCAGTTGTTTCTTGCCCGAGAGCAAGCGAGCAGGCGGTTAGTACGACTGCGGCAAGAAGTAGGGCCCTTAGGGGAATGAGCTTGTGCATGGAGACTCCTTTTTTGGAAGCAGACTGGATAAACGAAGGATAGACTTGATAGCCCAAAGTCGTCCCTCATGGTGACCGGAGGTTCGAAATGACTGGCCTGAAAACGCTGGCCACCCATTTAAGCACTAGGTTTGTCTTGATCGGCAGCCCAGGAATCTGGACGCCCCGCTGGCTCTGAAAACGGCCGCATTATACGACCGTTCCTAAATAAGGAAAGCTAAAGATTCTTATCGTTGGGATAACGATTACTGATATCACATTTAGAGAGGCCCTGGCTGGAAACCAAGTTTCGGAGGGCTTCCGCTTAGTCTCTAAGACCTGCGCATCCCGTCACAACGTTAAGCTGTGGCCACGTTACAGTCGGCAGCTTCGGACAAGTATGCATCGGCAACGCCATCAAGAAATCCCCACAGGGCTTTCGCCCCGTCACCGGCAGCCGCAATTGCAGCAGCCTGCGCCGAGTTTGTATCACACTCTTCGCAGAGAATTCGCAGCGCTACGTCCTTATGTAACAGGTCTATCGTCTCGTGGACGCGGAAGAACGAAACCGCCCGCTCGTCTGTGATTTGATAGAAACTCTTCAAGCCTTTGCGTTTGGTCCGGGCCACTTCCGGAATCTGAGATTCGTAGGCGTAGAGCGCGGCCAGGCCTTGACGATAATCAGGATCCTGCGTCAGCGCTTTCAGACTGGCAACTGATTCCCTCGTAGCGGGCAACAATTCGGCTTCCGCGACATCTTCGCGATTCGCCCCCAGTCCTTCGGCAAAGCGCAGCCAGAGTTCCGGATGGTTCTCGGCACCACGCTCTTCTTCAATCAGGTTCTCGAGCAGTTCCTGCCGGATCGGGAGGTTATCGCAATGCGAATGGATGGCGCTGACGTAGGCCGGGAACGCGCTGACATGCGCGTAATATTGCTTGGCATACTCCGCCAGAATCGACTGGTTCAGACGTCCTTCGCTCCAAGCCTGGTAGAAAGGATGCTTGAGCATCGAGTATTGCATTACCGCTTCGATCATTTTGTTTTCGAAGTGACGGCGATCCAGACGTTCGTTTCCGTTGTTCATAAAACCTCCCGGTGATCCTCAACTTAATGTTATGTGGAGAGCGCGGCGATTATAACCGCTGGTTTGCAGCGTGGCTAGAAAAACTTTCCAGTTTCGATCTACTGGTACAGAAGCGCCCGCAGGCGTGCGCGGCGAAACTCGTCAAGCGATACGCCCCAGGAACGCGCCATTTCCTCAGCCGAGGCTCCGCGTTTTAGCTGTGCCAGCGTATCGGCGTTCGCCAGTAAACGGAGGTAGCTGTCTGTCTTCCAAACCGCGGGATAGAGTTTTTGTAAAGCTACTGCGATCTCCAGTCCATTCATTACCGGTCGAAACCTGGTCCGGTCGGTGACGATAACGTTCACACCGCGGCACTCTTCGCCTTTGAAGACGGACGACGTCGGCGTGAAACGCACGGGGACGAAGCGAACGCCGGCAATCCCACGTTGATTCAGGTACGACGCGAGTTGTTGTTCATCGATCCAAGGAGCGCCCAGCAATTCAAAAGGCGTGTCCGTGCCCCGGCCCACGGAAACGTTGGTAGTTTCCAGCAAGCCGATACCGGGATAGAGCGTCGCCTCTGCCAAACTGCGCATATTCGGTGAAGGATTGATCCAGGTGAGATTCGTCTCATCGAACCACATCGCTCGTCGCCACCCCTCGATCGGGATCACCCGGAGGTCGCAGTCAATTTTGCGTTCCTGATTATAGAGGCGGCCTAACTCGCCGATTGTCATTCCGTGGCGCACCGGAATGCGGTGATAGGCTGTGAACGATAACTTGTCCGCATCTGCCAACGGGCCTTCAACCTCCAGACCTCCGATCGGATTGGGGCGGTCCAGCACATAGACCGGCAGTTTTACCTTCGCCGCTTCCTCCATCACATTCCCCAGGGTTGAGATGTAGGTATAGAAACGAGTGCCGATGTCCTGTATGTCATAGACGAGGGCGTCAAGATCTTTGAGCTGCTCAGCCAGTGGCCGGCGCGTCTCGCCGTAAAGCGAGTAGATCGGTAATCCCGTCTGCTCATCTTTGGAGTCAGAAAGCTTTTCGTCGGCCGAGCCGCGAATTCCATGCTCCGGTGAGAACAACGCCACCAACTTCACGCCCGGGGCATCATGCAGAATGTCTATGGTCGGGCGGCCGGCACGATCGCGTCCGGTATGATTCGTGATCAGACCGACGCGCATGCCGGCCAGTTGTTTGAAGCCATCTCGCTCCAGCACATCAATTCCCGTCAGAACTTTTACTTCCGCTGCGCTTGCAGGAATTGTCGCCAGGGCTTGCGCCCGTGACGCGGTGAAGCGCCCCAGGTCGCTGGTCAATCGTTCGTAATATTGGGACCACTCCAAGCGGGCGCGCCCTACCATCGCAAGGTCAGTTACGGCCGAGGCAATAATCGACGCCACCTTAGCGCGCAAAGGCCCCACATCGCCTTTGCCATCGGGATGTACACGGTTGCTCAGAAAGATGACAAACATCTGAGTCGCGGGATCGATCCAGATCGACGTTCCCGTAAAACCGGTGTGACCAAAAGATCCGAGGGGAAAGAGATCGCCACGATTGGTGGAAAAGCTCGTATTGATGTCCCAGCCCAAACCGCGGGTCCAGCCGTTGTCAGCAACCAGTCGCGGCCGCGTCATCTCGGCAACTGTAAGCGGCCCCAGAATGCGCGCGCCACGATACGAGCCACCGTTGAGGATCATCTGTGCGTAGATCGCGAGATCGTCAGCGGTCGAGAAAAGTCCGGCATGTCCCGCCACTCCATTCATGCGATAGGAAGTAGGATCGTGAACTTCTCCGCGCAACCATTTGTCGCCCTCAGCTCCGGCATTTTGTGCGGTATCGCCCAGGTAGCTCAATTGCCCGCGGCGCTTTTCGGTCGGGGCTATGCGGGACCGCAAGTTCAGCGCCGGCCGGAACCCGGTATCGCGCATTCTGAGTGGAGCAAAGATATTTCGTCGCGCAAACTCATCGAGCGGCAAGCCGCCGACGCGTCGCACCACCTCGCCGAGCGCAATGTAGCAAATGTCACTGTAAACAAACCTGGCGCCGACCGGATTCCGGAGCGGCTCTTTGATTAACCGCTTGATCGCTTCGTCGTAGCCGGTCCAGCGGTCTTTCAAATCAAAATCGGGAGCGTAACCGGCTCGATGGGTCAGCAACAGTTCGATGGTGATCCGTTCCCTGCCCTCGCCTTTAATTTCCGGGATGTAATTCGACAATGGATCGCTCAGTCGGATCTTGCCGCGCTCGACGAGGATCATGATGCTGGTCGCCGTGGCAACAACTTTAGTCAGGCTGGCCAGATCGAAAATCGTGTCGGCGGTCATCGCTTCCCGCGCCGGCTCCAGTGCACGCGAGCCATAGGCTTTACGCCAAACCACCTGTCCCCTGCATCCGACGAGAACAACAGCGCCCGGCAAATGGTGCTGGGCGATCTCCTCCGCGATCGGCTGGTCCATCTGCGCCAGCTTTTCCCTGGAAACCTCGACGTTCGGAGTTTTCGCAGCGATCCTTTGTGGAAGCGCAATGGCTGGCATTGCCAGCGTTAGAAGGGAAAGAACGACAACGAAGTGCACTGCCGTTTTCTTAAGCCGGAGCGGTGACAGGTTGAAAGGCAAGATGGTTAGCGTGGAATGTTTGGAGAAGCCAGGATGCTTCGGTGATGTCAGTTCGATTTTCCGTTACGACCTTCCCTGATGATATCAATCAGGGCATCGAGGCGACGATCAGTATGCGATTGCGACTCTGCCAGTCCAGTCTGCGCTTCAGCTAGTTTGGCAAAGCGCGCCTCGTTCGAGATCTGCGCATCAATCAGTATATTCATCTTCGCATTCTGATCGCGCACAGACTCACGTACCGCCTCTCTGGCACGGAGGCCAGCCCGCGCTAACAATTTCGCAACGCGTTCAAGTCGATCAAGTCTTTGTTCCGGGGTCATCAGATTTTCCGTTACGGCC
>JAWVFI010000089.1:0-10018 GCA_033856235.1 Blastocatellia bacterium
TCAGTTCTCCAAGGCATTTGCAGCTCCTCCTGGCGCTGCAGACTACCTCAGCTACTGTAAAGGATGTCATGATAACGATCTGTAAAGGATGTCATGATAATGAACACACGGAGGGCCACCCCTACAAACATTGGGACGTCACTTTCCAGCCAAGGCCGGGGTCTCGCCTGCCAGTTCCCCATCACAAGGCGATCGTGAATCAGCGAACGCCGCCGCCTCATTTACAAAGCGCTCGAACAAAGCCCGCGCGAACGCATCACGCTCCCAACCAATTTCCGGGTGCCACTGCACGCCCATGACGAAACGATCCGCGCGTGGATCCTCGACCGCTTCGACCAAGCCATCGGAAGCCCAGGCGGTAGCGACCAGTTCACTGCCCACGGCTTCAATTGCCTGGTGATGATGACTATTGACGGGAGAATTGCTGCTCTTCGCTAATCCTGCCACCAGGCTTCCATCCAGCAAACGTACACTGTGCGAGTGCCGGTCGCGTGGCGCGCCCTGCTCATGTTTGATGGCCTCGGGCAGTTGGCTGCCAATGTCCTGGATCAGCGTGCCGCCGCGCGAGACATTCAGCACCTGCATGCCAAAGCAAATCCCAAACAAAGGCAAGCGCCGTCGCTCGATCTCTGCAAGCACCAGCAAGTCGGTTTCGTCTTTCACTGGCTGGACTGATCCCAGTTGTGGGTGCGGCTCGCGTCCGTAACGTTGCGGGTCCACGTCGGAGTCGCTTCCCGGCAACAGCACGCCGTCAACATGATCCATCAGCGCGCTAATGTAATCGGGGTGCGGTATCAAGCTGATGTGCAAAGGAATGCCCCCGGCCGCTGCAACTGCCTCACTGTAAAAGCGCGCCAGGTAGAAGCGATCGGTGGCCTGCTCGATGCGCATCGTGATGCCGATTATGGGTTTTCTGTTCTTCATCTTGTTTCTGTTCAGCCTGATAGATGGTAAGAACATGATAGCGCAGAAACGTAATTTTAAGGCCTGATTTTAGAAAGGCTCAAGCTATTACTGGGACCGCGGGCGTCCCACCTGCACCGATACACCCAATCTAACAGTTCGCAGTTCGCGCTTCGCGCTCATTGCGGGCGAGACGCCCACGCTCCCAGTTAAGAGGTTGCGTGAAACGCGCGCCACCCGCTATCACTCCAGCGCCGGTACTGATGCAGTTGAGAATCTAAGCGCGGAATTGCAAGAATTCAGAACCGGGAGCGGTAGCGACCGGGTCAAGCATTGGTGCTACATGCTCGAAGAATATCGCTACTCATACTCACCCGGTCGCTACCGCTCCCGGTTCTGAATTAGCCGACCCACCACACAAACAATCGCGCAAACTGCATCACTACCCCAGAGCCGCCCCGCTTGACTAACGTTCGCGCGAGTTCCTATAGTGCCTAGTTGCTCATGTCTCAAAATAATTCTCCAAAGATACGCAGCACCACCGTTTTGTTGGTGCGCCGTGACGGGCGCGTGGCGCTTGCCGGCGATGGCCAGGTAACGCTCGGCGAAACCGTCATGAAAGCCAATGCGAAAAAAGTTCGCCGCTTGTACAACGACAAGATTCTAGCCGGATTTGCCGGGGCCACTGGCGATGCTTTCGCTTTGCTCACAAGGTTTGAAGGAAAAATCGAGCAGTACCATGGCAACCTGGAACGGGCGGCCATTGAGTTGAGCAAGGAATGGCGCACCGACAAGATTCTGCGGCACCTGGAAGCATTACTGGTGGTGGCCGATGAAAAAAGCTCTTTTCTGCTTTCCGGAAACGGGGATGTCATCTCTCCTGATGACGGCGTGCTGGCAATTGGTTCCGGCGGCTCGTACGCCCTGGCGGCAGCGCGCGCGTTGATGGAGCATACACAATTGCCCGCCCGCGAAGTGGCGCTACAGGCGCTGCGCATCGCCGCTGAGATTTGTATTTACAGCAATAGCAACATCGTCGTTGAAGAGCTTTGATATCTCGGCAGGGTCCAGGACCATTTTTCATATGTCATTTTCCACTTCTCATTTGTCATCGATCATGACGAGCGCTCTGACCTCACCGACTGTAAATACTGAAACTGACCCAGACAACAATCGCTGATTTGTAGTTATGGTTATTTATCTTTCCGGCGAGACGGAAGAAGAAGTACGTTTGGACGACATGACGCCACGGCAAATCGTGGCGGAACTGGACAAACACGTGGTGGGCCAGCGAGCGGCCAAGCGCGCCGTGGCCATCGCCTTGCGCAACCGCGTGCGCCGCCAGAAGCTGCCGCCCGATCTGGCTGCGGATGTAATCCCGAAAAACATCATCATGATTGGCTCTACCGGCGTGGGCAAAACCGAGATTGCGCGGCGGCTGGCCCGCATGTCCAACTCGCCATTCATGAAGATCGAAGCCTCGAAGTTTACGGAAGTAGGTTACGTAGGTCGCGACGTTGAAAGCATGATTCGCGACCTCACCGAAATCGCCGTAGAGATGACGCGCCAGGAAAAGATCGAGGAGATTGCCGATAAGGCCGAACTCAACGTCGAAGAGCGGATACTCGATCTTTTGCTACCGCCTCCCAAGTCCTCTTCTCCCAGCTATTTCGATTTCGATTCAGAAGAGGCGGCAGAACCCGCGGCCGGTGACGCCAACACGGTGGCCGTTCCTGACGACGACCAGTTCGCCCGCACTCGGGAAAAACTGCGGACGCAACTGCGCGCGGGAAAACTCGAGAACCGCCTGGTCGAAATCGAGGTCCGTGAAAAAAGTTTTCCCACCATCGAACTGGCGGGGCCCATGGGCGTCGAAGAAATGGGCATCAACATGAAGGACATGCTGGGCAATCTTTTCCAGGGACGTTCCAAACGTCGCAAGATGCGCATCGACGAAGCCATGGAGTACCTGATGCAGGAGGAAGAAGAACGCCTGATCGATATGGACATGGTGGCGCGCGCAGCGCTGGAGCGAGTGGAGTCTTCCGGGATCATCTTTCTCGACGAACTGGATAAGATCGCGGGCCGCGAATCAGGACACGGGCCAGATGTTTCTCGTGAAGGCGTGCAGCGCGACATTCTGCCCATCGTTGAAGGAACGACGGTCAACACGCGCTACGGCATGGTGCGCACCGACCATATCCTTTTTATCGCCGCCGGCGCCTTTCACGTTTCAAAACCTTCGGATTTGATTCCTGAGTTGCAGGGCAGGTTTCCCATTCGCGTCGAGCTTGAATCTTTGACCGTCGAAGATTTCAAACGGATCCTGACGGAACCGAAGAACGCGCTGATTAAGCAATACAAGGCGCTGATGGAAACCGAAGGCGTGAATCTGGATTTCAACACCGATGCCATTGACGCCATCGCCAACTTTGCCGCGCGCGTTAATCAGAACACGGAAGACATCGGTGCTCGCCGCCTGCACACAATTATGGAGAAACTGCTCGACGAGATCAGTTTCGAAGGCCCTGACCTGGAGCCAAAGGATCAGACCATTGACGCAGTCTATGTGGACAAGATGCTGGCTGAGACAGTGAAGGACCAGGATTTGAGCCGGTACATTCTATGAAGTCATCGCTCTTTCGGCACAGGCTTCTTCCTGCCCTCTGCCTCCTGCTGACTGCGGTCTGCGTACTGAACTGCGGCAAGCGTCGGCCGCCGTTACCGCCGATTGAGCACATTCCGCAGCGCACTGAATTACTGTCCGGGGCCCAACGCGGGAACCAGGTAATTCTGAGCTGGCCGGGCCTGCGGCGGAATGCCGGAGACAGCAGCGTGCAGAGCATTCGGCGAATAGATGTATATCGCCTGGCTGAGAAGCCTACCGCTCCGCTGCCGCTGACCGAAGAAGAGTTTGGCGCGCGGGCTACGCTGATTGGCTCGGTGACTTTCGAACAGATCCTCAAAGCCGGCGAAGAACTCACCTACACGGATACATTGGAGCTGGCCGGCCAGCCCACGCGTTTGCGTTACGCTGTGCGCTACGTCAACGCGTCCGGACAGCGGGCGGCGTTTTCCAACTTCCTGCTGATTGAGCCGGCGGCGCGCATCGCCCAACCGCCAACCATTGTTACCACCGGCAAAGAACTCTCCGAGACTGCGATCACGATCAACTGGAATCCGCCGGCGGCCAACATCGATGGTTCCACGCCGGTTAATCTGCTCGGCTACAATCTCTACCGCATTACTGGATCGCAAACTGAAGCGGGCCAGACCCCGATCAATTCGGCGCTGATTTCCGGCACGCAGTATCAGGACAAGACTTTCAGTTTCGGTGAGCGCTACACCTACGTGGTGCGATCGGTTTCGCTCGGCACTGAGGGGGCCCAGGTGGAAAGCCTGAACTCCAACAGCATCGAGCTGGCTCCCTTAGATGTATACGCACCTTCGCCGCCGTCTTCGATCACCATCGCTGCGGCGCCTGGAAGGCTTTCGTTGTTCTTCCCCGCGAATCCGGAAGCGGACGTGGCCGGTTACAACATTTTCCGCACGACCGATCCGGCTGTGGCGAAGGACCTGTGGATCAAGCTGACGAAAACGCTGCTGACACGCACAACATTTCAGGACGAGAACGTCGAAACGGGCAAGAAGTATTACTACTACCTGACGGCGGTGGATAACGCCGGCAACACGAGCGCTCCGTCGGAAGTGGTCTCGGAAACAGTGCCGTAACTTTGGAGTGCGGCGACCTGTCGCCGCTTTTGCTTCTGCGGCGGCTTGACGCCGCATTTCTTTCGAAAGGTAACGCACCTCAACATGGTCGCGACAGATCGCGACCGGCGAAAGCGCTGACAGGTCAGCGCACTCCAAAATGCGGATTTGCCGTTTCATAACTCCCGACCAATCGGCGCCTCGCTTCGGAATCATTCAAGGCGAAGACATCCGTCCGCTCAAGCAGGACGAAACTTTCGCGAACGTCCCACACGCGAACACGGACGGACGAATTCCACTGACAACGGCGCAGCTTCTTACCCCAGTCGCCCCTTCAAAAATCATCTGCGTCGGCCGCAACTACAAGGACCATGCGGCGGAACTCGGCAATCCGATGCCGCCGGAGCCGCTGCTGTTTTTGAAACCGCCTTCGGCGATTATTGGCAGCGGCGACGCTATTGTTTTGCCGGCGGAATCGTCGCGGGTGGAGCACGAAGGTGAACTGGGTGTGATCATCGCCCGCACCGCGCGACATGTTCGCGACGATGAAGATGCGCTCAGCTATGTTCTGGGCTACACCTGCGTCAATGATGTTACGGCGCGCGACCTGCAGCGGCAGGACGTTCAGTTCACCCGGGCGAAATCGTTTGATACTTTCTGCCCGGTGGGACCATTCATCGAAATGGGGATTGATCCAGCCGATTTGCAGGTAACGACGCGGGTCAACGGCGAAGTGCGCCAGCAGGGCCGCACATCGGCGATGGCCTTCCCCGTAGATTATTTGATTCGTTACATTTCACGCATCATGACGCTCAATCCTGGCGACCTGATTTCTACCGGGACGCCGTCGGGTGTTTCTGCTTTGCATGACGGCGACGGAGTCGAAGTTGAAGTCGAAAACATCGGCACGCTGCGAAATGATGTGCGAAGTAAGAGCTCATAACGAAGCTGGACTCGCTAGCGCACGCGGCGGCCACTTACATAAAGAGTTCCAACGACTCCTGCGGCTTGGCCGCAGCACAGTGCGGAAAGGCTCGCCTTTCCGGTTCAGCTCTTCGAATTCTCGGAGGCTACGCCTCAGCGCGGAGGCCCAGCCTCCTACTTATTTAAAATCGACAACGGAAAGGCAAGCCTTTCCGCACTGTGCTGCGGCAGAGCCGCGACAAGTGCTCTGATCTTCCCGCCGCTATCCATTCAACGCGTTCTGGCTTATATTACTCGCACAAATAAATCTCGGAGGCTTCCATGAAATTCTTTCTCGATACCGCGAATCTGGATGAGATTCGTAAGGCAGCCGCCCTCGGCCTGGCTGATGGCGTCACCACCAATCCGACTCTGATCGCGAAGGAAGGCAACGTTGATTTCAAGCAGCACATTGCCGAGATCTGCAAAATCGTTTCCGGCCCGGTCTCCGCCGAGGTCACTACCGCCGACAAAGATGAAATGCTGCGCCAGGGGCGCGAATACGTGAAGATCGCACCGAACGTTGTCATCAAATGCCCGTTGACGCAGGCTGGTTTGGAAGCTACGCGGATTCTCAACGATGAGGGCATCAACGTGAATGTCACGCTGTGCTTCTCCGCTGCTCAGGCCATTCTGGCCGCCAAAGCCGGTGCGTCTTTCATCAGTCCTTTCCTCGGTCGCCTGGATGACATCGGACAAAACGGTTTGGAACTCCTGGCTGAGATCGTCGAGATTTACAGCAATTACTCGTGGAAGACTGAAGTGCTAGCCGCGAGTCTGCGCCATCCGATTCATGTGATCGAAGCGGCGCGCCTGGGCTCAGACATCGGCACCATGCCGTACAAAGTGCTCGAGCAAATGCTGAAGCATCCGCTGACCGATAAAGGACAGGATCAGTTCCTAGCCGATTGGAACAGCCGCGCAGCCAAGGCGTAGGTGAGAGGCTAGAGACTAGAGACTAGAGACTAGAGACTAGAGGCTAGAGGCTAGATGGCGGAAACGAAAATTAGTTCTTCCCTAGTCTCTAGCCTCCAGCCTCTAGCCTCTAGCGCCGATGTAGTTGTCGCTCGCGGACTCACCAAAATCTACAACCAGCAACCGGCAGTGGACGCGATTGATTTCGCAGTCCAGCGCGGTGAAACCTTTGGCTTGCTTGGCCCTAATGGCGCGGGCAAATCCACTACCATGCGCATGATTGCCTGCCGCACGCCGGTCACTTCCGGCGAGCTCATGGTCGAAGGTCTCGACGTTCGCAGCCACGCCCGCCAAATTCGCGCCGCCATCGGTGTCGTCCCCCAGGAAAACAATCTGGATCCCGATCTCAACGTCCTGCGAAACCTGATCGTTTACGCCGGTTATTATGGAATACCAAAAGCCCAGGCAAACGAGCGCGCCCATGAACTGCTGCCCTTTGTAGGGATGAGTGACCGCGCTAACTCCAAGGTCGATCATCTCTCTGGCGGCATGAAACGCCGGTTGATGATTGCGCGCGCGCTGCTGCATCAGCCGGGTTTGCTCGTGTTGGATGAACCTACCACTGGACTCGATCCCCAGGTGCGGCAGGAAATCTGGCAGCGTTTGGAGGAGTTGCGGCGCAATAGCGGCGTGACGATCTTAATCTCAACGCATTACATGGAAGAGGCGGAGAAACTATGCGAGCGCTTGCTGGTAATCGACAAGGGCCGAATTCTGGCGACCGGCTCGCCAAGAGATCTGGTGCGCGCGCAAGTCTCGCGCTACGCTCTTGAGGTTCGAGATGCCGGCGATCTGGAGCTGCAGCCCGCTGGTGAAGGCATCACCGCGCTGGTTCGCAACAACGCCCATATCTATTTCGCTGCGGAGCCGGAGCAGCTGGCCGTGATCATGAATTCATACGAGGGCCGCCGGCGAATGATTCGGCCATCAAATCTGGAAGACGTCTTTCTGCAACTAATCGGTGAAGAAAATGGCGCCGCTGAGTAGTCTCTATGCCTGAGCGAGTTACGGTGAACGTGCAAAAATTTGACGGCTCCGCACATCGGAGTTGGCACGCAGATATTGTGTCCCGAGAAGGCCCATTGATCATTCTCGATGGAGAATTCGCCGAAACAGTTGATCATGAATTGCTGGGGCGCATTACCCAGGGGACGCGCAGCCTGGAGTACTACTGGCTGGATCGTTGGTTCAATGTCTTTCGCTTCCTGGAGGACTCTGGCGCGCTGAAGAACTTTTATTGCAACATCAACCTGCCGCCTGTTTTGAACCAGGGAGTTTTATGTTACATCGATCTTGATATTGACGTCCTGGTTGAGCCTGACTTCTCCTATCGAGTGGTGGACACTGAAGAGTTCGAAGCGAACGTCATCAGGTTGAACTACCCGGCGGAGGTTCAGAAAGGCGCGAAAGAATCGCTGGCGGAATTGCTGTCCCTAATCGAAACGCGCCAGTTCCCTTTCGCCTAATTTGGAGTGCGGCGACCTGTCGCCGCTTTGGTCCGCGGCGGCTTGACGCCGCGTTCGCTCGAATGCCTTGAACAATGGTCGCGACGGGTCGCGACCTACTAAAGCGCTGACAGGTCAGCGCACTCCAAAAGATGAACGCGCACCTCGCTATCACTCAAGTGAATTTGCGCCATGTCATGGCTGTCTGGCGTCGCAATCTGGAAGTCCACCTCCGTCTTTGGAAGATGCACATGGTGGCGCCAATCATCGAGCCTGTCTTCACCGTCTTCGCTTTCGGTTGGGGTGTAGGGGCTTTAATTATCGGCAAGGTTGAGGGCGTGCCTTACCTCTCGTTTGTGGGCGCGGGCGTGCTGGCTTTTACTGTGATCATGCGCGCGCTGTTTGAAAGTACCTATGCGGCTTACTTTCGTATGGTCTATCAATCAACTTATGATGCGATTCTGGCCACTCCGGTGAATGCGGAATCCCTGGCGTTTGCGGAGATACTGTGGGCAGTAACCAAGGCCTTCGTGGACGCTCTCGTTATCCTCGCGGTGCTGGTGATATTCGGAGCAGCGACTTCGCCCTTCGCGATACTCTCTCCTTTGCCGCTGGTCGTGGGCAGCCTTTTTATTTCCGGTTTATCATTAGCTATCACGGCGAAAGTCCATGATATCGACTCGTTCAATCTATACATGGCGATTTTCTTTTGCGCTATCTGGCTCTGCGGCGCGTGGTTTCCGATTGAAGTATTACCGCCGGTCCTGCGCGTCGTATCATGGATCCTCCCGCTGACCAGCGCGGTCGATCTAGTGCGCGCCTGCATCATCGGCCGGTTTCGCTGGCATCATCTCTACGAATCATTGTATCTGCTGGCGATGGCCGCTATCTTTGTCGAATGGGCCATGCGCAGTTTGCGGCGTAGAATGGTTAGCTGAGGCAGAGGCTAGAGACTAGAGGCTAGGAAGAGAAATTGACAAACTGGAATATGGGGAGCCGCCGTGGCTAGCCTCTAGTCTCTAGCCTCTTACAAAAAACTATGTCATCAAAACAACAACCGACGAAACACCCTTCCAAACTCGACGAGCTGCGCGCACGCGAACAGAGCGCCGAGGCGGGTGGAGGTGAGGCGCGCGTGGCCAAGCAACACGAAGCCGGGAAGTTGACCGCGCGCGAACGAATTGATTTCCTGCTGGATGAAGGCACCTTCCAGGAATTCGACAAACTCGTAGTGCATCGCTCCCGTGACTTCGGGCTCGACGCCCAACTCTTTCCCGGCGATGGCGTCATCACGGGTCACGGTCTAATCGACGGCCGTCGCGTGTTCGTCTTCGCCCAGGACTTCACGGTTTTTGGCGGCTCGCTTTCCGAAACCCACGCGGAAAAGATTTGTAAGGTAATGGATCTGGCCATGAAGGTCGGGGCGCCGATCGTGGGTCTGAACGATTCGGGCGGAGCGCGCATTCAGGAAGGCGTCGTCAGCCTGGGCGGTTACGCCGACATTTTTTTGCGCAATACGCTGGCCAGCGGCGTGGTCCCGCAGATCAGTTGCATCATGGGCCCCTGCGCCGGCGGTGCCGTTTACAGCCCGGCGATCACCGACTTCAACATCATGGTGAAGGACACTTCTTACATGTTCATCACCGGCCCCGATGTCATCAAAGCCGTCACCCATGAAGACGTAACCAAAGAAGAATTGGGCGGAGCGGGAACGCACAACCGAATTTCCGGCGTGGCGCACTTTGCCGCCGACTCCGACGAGCACGCGTTGCGCATGGTGCGCGAGCTGCTGTCGTTCATTCCTTCAAACAACATGGAGGACGCGCCGCGGGTTCCGGTGACGGACCCAATCGAACGCGCCGATGAGGCGCTGAACACGGTGGTGCCAGAGGAATCGAACCAGCCTTACGATATGCGCGAGGTTATCGATCTTATCGTTGACGAAGGATACTTTTTTGAAGTGCAGCGTGACTACGCGCCAAACATCGTGGTGGGTTTTGCGCGACTGGGTGGCCGTTCGG
>JAWVFI010000090.1:0-35758 GCA_033856235.1 Blastocatellia bacterium
GATATCGACGGCCCGCTTCAAAGCCATTGACACTCTGCGTCGACGAGCAAGGTTCGACGCGTCTCAGGACGAACTCGCGCACTATCTCGAAGCGCAAATGAATTCGGCGGAAAAGTCCGATGAACAGGACAGCCTTGACGATGGCTTTGAAGATGCCGTTGAGGATGATCGCCTGCGTCTGATTTTTACGTGCTGTCATCCAGCTCTCCCGCCGGAAGCGCGCGTTGCGCTCACCTTGCGTGAGGTGTGCGGGCTGACAACCGAGGAGATAGCACGCGGCTTCCTCATCACTCCGCGTACGCTGGCGCAGCGCATTGTGCGCGCCAAGACAAAGATTCGCGAGACGCCGATTCCCTACGAAGTGCCACTGCCCGAGGAATTGCCGGAGCGACTGGGTGCCGTGCTCCACGTCATATATCTCGTCTTTAACGAAGGCTATTCGGCTGCGGCGGGAACGGAGGTAACGCGCGCCGAGCTAACCGGCGAGGCAATTCGACTGGCCCGTTTACTGATCGAACTCCAGCCCGAGCCGGAAGCCATTGGACTGCTTTCGCTGATGCTGTTTACAGGAATCTCGTCGTGCCGCGAGAACTTCCCCAACCGGAGAGTTGATCTTGTTGGAGCAGCAGGATCGCTCGCTCTGGAACCGGCAACAGATCGCCGAAGGGTTGGCATTGCTCGAGAAAGCCCTGAAGTCCCAACGCTTCGGCCCTTACACACTGCAGGCTGCGATTGCTGCCGTTCATGCGGAAGCGGAGTCGGTGGGCGCGACCGACTGGCGGCAGATCGTTGCACTTTACGATGGATTGCTACGAATTCAACCTTCGCCGGTTGTACAGCTAAATCGTGCCGTGGCAATTGCAATGTGCGATGGTCCAGAGGCCGGTCTGACACAGATCGACGCGGTGTTGGAACATGGCGAATTGGCGAATTATTACCTGGCGCATTCAGCCCGTGCCGATATGTACCGCAGGCTCGGCAGGACAGCTGAGGCTCGGGCCTCTTATGAGAAAGCTCTGGCGCTGACCCAACAGGAACCAGAACGGCAATTCCTGCAAGAGCGGATTCGGCAGTTGAAATAAGAAAAGCTTGTCGGGGACGGCAACTGCCCTTCACGGGTCCCCCCGCTCATCTCAAGGCATAGGATGCTGCTTGAAGAAATCCCAGATGACGACGCCCGCGTCAAAGTCGCGGCTAAAGTTGCCCATGCCCCTCAACGGATGATCACCGCCCGGCCAGTGATGGCCGCCGCCCTCGATCGCGTACAGCGCGACATCCGCACCATCCTTGCAGTTACCGTAGCTTTCGACGCGAGTGCGCGCGCCATCGGTAGGGTCGGCGTCTGGCAGGCGTGTCAACACCGGGGTCAACGCGCAACCGTTTCGACGGATCCAATACTGAACGTTGCCTTCGAGCTCACCACTGTCGAAGGGCACGATCGGGTCAGCGGTCCCATGCATTACAAGAAGCGGAATGGGCCGACGAGACGTTTCGGCGCAGCTCCGCATGAGGCCTTCGCTGAGACCGCCGGCGACGGGAGCGATGGCGGTGATCTTGTTCGGCCGCTCGCACGCGAGTCGATAGGTCATGGCCGCGCCTTTCGATAGTCCGGTCACATAGACGCGTTTCGGGTCGACGTCGAATTCGGCCGCAAGCGTATCGATCAGCGCCGAGAGAAAGCCCACGTCGTCACTGTTTGTCTCGCCGGGATGTCCCGTGTTCCATTGCCCTGCCAACGCGTCAGGGTATGCAACCACGAAACCGTCGCGGTCGGCGAGCGTGTCGAACGTGCGCTTCGTACGCCACTCGATGCCTGCCCCATCGCCATACAGGCCGTGAAGGACCAGAACAAGCGCAGGCTTCGACAGCTTGACCTTGGGCGCATAAAAGACGTACGTGCGCGAGGCTCCACCGAAAGAAAAGTTGCGAGCGCTCGCGCCGCTCGGAACTTTGGGTCCTAGGTGACAGGCCGCCGCCACCGCGGTGACGAACAAAATGGCCAAGATCGTCTTCAAGATAGGAACCGCCATAATCGCCCTTCCCGCCAGTCTTGGTGCCGATCAATCAGTTTACCGACGTTGGCGACCGGCCGCTAGGGTCTCGCTCTTTCGCGAATTCAAGTCGAAGAATGGAAACCCGAAACGGGGTCGGGCCTGATTAGGATCCGCTGAAACACTGCGGCGGCTGTGGCGATGACGGCAGAGACAAAAATAATGAAGGCACCCATCATGACTCCACCGGCAACATCGTCCGTGCCGCGGACAAATATGAAAATGTAGGCTTCCGCCCCGAGAATAAAGATCGCCGTTGTTAATGCGCAGTACTTGATGATCCGCAAAGCTCGGAGGGAATGCTGGGAACGTATTTCGTTTCGTCGGGCATACCCTAATATCTTGAATACCTGGTAAAGACCGACAAAGAAGGGGACGAAGGCCAGGTATATGTACGCCAGGAATGGATCCTTCAAGTAGATCTCAAATTGCGTGGCGTGCACGTTCCGGCCCTCGACTTGGGGTTCCCAAAGCAGCAAGGCAAGAACACCTACGCCGAGAAGTAGAACTACTGCCTGAAGGAAGATTGTTGAGCCTCGTTTCATAGTTGATCCTTATGGCTCATTTACATTGCGCGAATTCAACTTGGAGGTGCAACAGCCCGTTATTGCCCTTCGCCCCATTAGGGGCGAGATGTTTATAGAACGCGCGACCTCCTAAAGATTTCTCCTCGCTCCAGCGGAGCGAAACATAAATCGGTCTCGCATATCATTTGTCGGAAACATTGCGCTCCGCTGGAGCGCGAGTATCGGGTTCATTGCATTATCCATAAACATCTCGCTCCGCTGGAGCGAAAACGAATTCCACTGTTGCACTTGGAAGTTGAATTCGCATTGCGACTCGATTTTCGCGGGCTTATCGTTTGTCTAAATATTTGTCGTTATTCTAGAAGAGTTCCTCGGCCAGCGCGACGATGATGCCGGCGGGGCCTCGCATGTAGCAGAGTCTGTACTTGTCCTCGTACTGGGCCACCTCGCCGACGAGTTCGGCGCCGTTGGCGCGCAGGCGAGCGACAGTGTCGTCGACGCTTTCGACCGTAAACATGACGCTCCGGAGGCCCAGCGTGTTCGGTGGTGCGATAGCCGGTTGGATCTCGACCAGTTTTGGATTGCGAAACTTGGTCAGCTCAAGCTTCCCATGCCCATCCGGGGTCCGCATCATAACAATGTCGACTTGAACACCTTCGAGCCCGTTGACGCGGTCTACCCACGGGCCCGCGATGGGCATCTGGCCTTCGATCGTCATGCCGAGGTCGGTGAAAAAAGCAATAGCGGCTGCAAGGTCGTCCACCACGACGCTAATGTGGTCCAATCTCTTGATCGTCATGTCCCTAGTATGGCAGAGGCCGTGCGCGGGGGCGAGGCTGACCGTTCCCGCGAGTTGGACGTGGTTAGCCGAGGAGACCGCACGGCGATGAGGGCGCTGCCAAGCTCAGGCGCACTAAAGCCCTGAAGAAGAAAAATTTCTTGGATGCTATGTCGAATTCCGGCCGGCCGTTCGACTATATGGTGAAGGCAGGACAACTGGCCCGCCCAAAGACTTAAAAATTACAGACCGTTACAGGAGAAAAACGTAATGCCACAGTATCTGGTTGCTAACTACCTCCCTGACGACTTCGACCCGTCCACCGTAACTGAAGCGATGATGGAGGAGATCCACGCGCTTAATCGCGAAATGATTGCTGCCGGCGTGAGGAAGTTCGCCTGCGGCATTTCCCCCGCCGCCAACGCCAAGACAGTGCGGAAGCAGTCTGACGATAAAGTGTTCGTCACCGACGGACCGTACACCGAGACCAAGGAGCACATGGGCGGATTTTGGATACTGGAGTGCGCCGATCTGGACGAGGCACTCGCGTGGGCGCGCAAGGGCGCCATCTCCTGCGATGCGGTGGGCGAGGTGCGCGAGCTTCTTTTCTTCCCGGCTCCGGAACAAGGCCCCGGCGAAAGCAAGTAAACAACTTGGCCAATGCGGCCTCGGAAGACGAGCCCAAGTGACGAGATGAACGAGCCGGCGCTACGCTCTGCTGCCGGTTCGTTCCATCCCCTATGAGGAGAAGAACAATGAAATACGTCTGTTTTGGCTACTACGACAAAGGCAAATTCGATGGCATGACTGAGAGCGAGCGAAACGCCATGTTCGACACATGCTTGGAATACGACGACCATCTTCGCGCCAGCGGACACTGGGGTGGCGGCGAAGCGCTTCAGGGGCCGGAGACCGCCCTGACCCTGTCCTGGAAGAACGGCAAGGTGGCAACGACCGACGGTCCTTATACGGAAACCAAAGAACAACTCGGCGGCATTCTCGTCCTTGACGCGCGGGGCATGAATCATGCTGTGCAACTCATGGCGCAGCATCCGGCCTGACGTATGGCAACATTTTCGAGATACGGCCCGCGGCGGATATGAAGCGAAGCCACGGCGAACCTTGAAACCTCGCTCTGCCAAGCACCTTTGACCGCAAATCCGTAGTTGGCCCTATGGCTTTGCACAAAAAGTCCCCGGCAACTTCGAAGCAAACAAGTGACAATGCCTAAGACCGGCGTTGATTCGTGTCAGTCCGTGGGATTTCGTGTAATTTCGAGAATCGTGCGCCTGACGAATTGCGGTGATACGATTCACGAAAGCAGAAAGAACACTAAACCGGAGTTTTCGTGCAAAGCGGCCCTCTATATAACCCCGCAAGCTGCCAACACTTTTACCCACCTGGACCGCAACCGGCAGGATCCTCTCGGTAATCAGTCTTTGCGCGTCACGCCGTCAATTGGGCCACCTCGCTGGCGGTAACTCCCATCGCGAACTAGCGCGTAATTTGCCGAAATTTACGCTTCGACAGTTTCGCCGCCGCATTCAGGCGGCTTGACATATGTCTCCACTCAAAGTATCTTGATATCAAGATACAAGGAGGAGGAGGGGGCAACCCATAGAGTGGCCAAGCTTGAATCATTGTCGGGTGGCAGCGGTGTTCACGTCTTCCTCGTATTGTGGAAGGCAGTGCGGGCGGTGCGAGCCTACGCGGAAAAGAGCATCACTCATTTGGAGATGTGCGGTAGTGACTTCGCGGTACTCGAAGCCTTGCTCCACAAAGGGCCGCTTCCGGTTAACGAAATCGGAAAAAAGGTCCTGCTAACGAGCGGCTCGATCACAGCGGCTGTTGACCGCCTGGAAAAGAGGGGACTGGTTGAGCGGCGCGCGCACGGTACGGACCGGCGGGCGAGGATCGTTCATTTAACGATAGAAGGAAGGAAGCTAATCACGCGTATTTATGGTGAGCACGCCGCTGACATGGAAAGGCTTGCGGCGGCGTCCCTGACAAAAGCGGAACGCAAGACCCTTATCAGCCTGTTGAAGAAGATTGGTTACCAGGCGGCAGCGCAGAGCGAAGAGGACGCTGCGTGATTCAAAACAAAATACAAGTTTTAGAGAGGTGAGATTTATGTCGATGGTGAAAGAAGCATTGAAAACTGGAGCGACACAAACAAATGAAGGACGGACGGTCCAAGGGATCGTCCACAGTATTGAGACTCTGGAAGGCGGAGGATTCCTGGTGCGCCGGCCGTTTCCAAAGGCATCGTTTTCAGACTTTGATCCGTTTCTGTTGCTTGACGAGATGGGGCCGATGGATGTTGCGCCAGGCGAAGCGAAAGGGGCGCCCGATCATCCGCATCGCGGCTTCGAGACGGTGACCTACATGTTGTCAGGTGAGATGGAGCATAAAGACTCTGCCGGTCACGCGGGTCAAATCAAATCCGGTGACGTGCAGTGGATGACCGCGGGCGCCGGCGTGGTTCACGGCGAGATGCCCAGTCCGGAATTCCTGCGTGACGGTGGACGAATGCACGGATTTCAGCTCTGGGTGAACCTGCCGCAGCGCGACAAGATGATCAAGCCGCGCTATCAGGAAATTCCCAGCGCCAGGATCCCTAAAGCAACCTCAGATGATGGTCTCGTCTCAGTGAGCGTGATTGCGGGCGAAGCGATGGGCGAGAAAGCTGTCATTGAGACGCGCACGCCGATCATCTATTTGCATTACAGATTCGAGCCGGGAGGCGTGGCGACCCAACGAGTGCCGCACGCTTTCAACGCCTTCGCTTACGTCGTTGACGGAGCAGGGTTGTTCGGAGCGGAGGGCGAGCGTGGCACTAACGGGCAAATGGTGATGTTCGCCCCGGATGGCGACGAAGTGAGAATCGAGAATCCGGCCGACGCGAAAGAGGCGCTGGAAGTATTGCTAATCGCTGGCGTGCCGTTGAATGAACCAATCGCCCGCTACGGACCGTTCGTGATGAACACTGAAGCAGAAATTCATCAGGCGTTTGAAGACTATCGTCGAGGACGGATGGGTGCGATTAACTCTTGATGATCGAATTGAAGATGGAGGATTGGTAAAGATGTTATCCAACGATAAAAAACTGATCGCCGTGATCGGCGCAACGGGACAGCAGGGTGGCGGAGTCGTACGCGCTCTGCAAGGTCGCGGACTATTCAAGGTGCGCGCACTGACTCGCGATCCGGACAAGCATCGCGAAATGGCAGAGGAAGTCATCGAAGCAGATCTGAACCGCCCCGAAACCCTTGCCGCTGCTTTCAAAGGGGCACATGGCGTATTTCTCGTCACTACTTCTTCGTTAGAAGGAACCGACGAGCTCAAGCAGGGCACCGCCGCGTTTAAGGCTGCCAGTGATGCCGGCGTCAAACACGTAGTCTGGTCCACGCTGCCTGACGTCGAAGCAATCAGCGGCGGCAGGTTCGACGTTCCGCACTTTACGAACAAGGCGAAGGTCGATCGGATAGTCAAAGAAGCGGGGTTTGCGAATCATACGTTCGCCATCGCGCCGTTCTTCTACCAGAACCTCGCGGGCGCGATGGCTCCGCAACAGCAGGCAGACGGATCTATGGGCTGGGCGCTCCCGCTCGATCCGAGTGTGCGTTGCATTCACATGGGTGACATTCGCGAACTCGGCGCCATCGTCGCTGGAGCGTTCGCGCACCCGGATCAGGCCGGCCATGGCGAGTATCTGCCCCTCGTCGGTGATTTCATGAGCTTCAATGAAATCGTCGACGTGCTTAATCGACAGGGTCACAACTTCTCATTCACGCAGGTTCCGGCCGACGTCTTCGCCACTTTCTTCCCTGGAGCTGCGGAGATCGGCGCGATGTTCAGGTACTTCGAAGCGCATACCTACCTGGGTTCGGATTCGTCCGATCAAATTGCGCTTGCGAACAAAATAGCAGGCACCGAACCGACTAAGTTCGCTGAATGGGCGCGCGTGAATTTCCCTCTCCAAGATGGGGATGCTAATGGCTGAGGATATAGCGCGATAGAGTTAACCGCCACACGGCAGTAAATAGGGGAAACGACGATGGCTTCAAACGAAGAGATTATCCGCGATCTGTACTTGGTGGCCGAGAAGGAACCTAAGCGGTTCCGATCACTATTCACCCAGAACGGCTACTGGTGGGACGTTCCTGCCGGAGTCAAATACCACGGCGACGACATCGCTCGTGCGGCCGACATCTACTGGGCTGCATTTCCGGATATGCACCGCGCACTCGAGGAGCTCTACGTCGACGGTGACGTCGTCGTCGTTCAACTGTCGCTGAACGGAACCCACCAAGGTGACCTTTCCAATGGGCCTGGGAATCCTCCCCGCTACCGGTAAAGAATTCCACGTACCGTGCGTAGATGTCTTCCGTCTTGAGGACGGGAAGGTGAGCGCGTTCGACTGCTACTACGCCGGAACCATCATGCTCGCGCAGCTCGGTGTGCTGGGCAACCTGGAGGCCTCGCTCGAGAAGTAAATGCATCTCCGCCACGGACCTGCTTTGTACGGGGGACCGAGAGTGTGGAGGCGCCGGGTCTGGGGGCCACAGTCAAATTAGGAGGAGACGACGTAATGAAAATTGTAACCTTGATTGCACGCATTTTACTGGGGCTAATCTTTGTTGTGTTTGGCCTCAATGGTTTTTTGAATTTTCTCAGCATGGGGCCGATGCCTACGGGATTGGCCGGGCAGTTTGTCGGTGCGCTGTTCCTCTCTCACTATCTCTGGGTTGTGGCTGCGCTCCAAATTGCAGGTGGCGCGCTATTGTTAGCGAACCGATTCGTACCGCTCGCGTTGGTGTTGCTGGGGCCGGTAATCGTGAATATTATTTGTTATCACGTGTTCCTGAATCCGAGCGGAGCAGCGCCGGCGGCTGTAGTCACAGTCCTGTGGTTCATCGTCTTCTACGCCAAGCGGCAATACTTTTCCGGAATATTCGCGCAACGCACTTGAGGTTTGGAGTGGCGAAACATGGCTAAATGGGTTTTTCGAGCCGGGACACACGGCGGCAGAGTTTCGCGCCCGGCTCATGATGGTGACGTACGTCCGTGGACACTTCAAGGATGTTAACGGCACACTGGAGTTTGATCCGGTGGTTTCAGCAAATAGGGCGGGCGGGAGAGAGGCCACTTTGCCTTCGCTAAATCTTTCGTAGTCGACGGTTATTGATTGGAGTTAACGCGCGATCCGGAATCGTCTCGCGATTGCACAATGCGGTCAGCAGGTGAAAGAGGCATTTATGAGTACGAAAATGAAAGCAGCACAGATCAGCAAAGCCGGTGGCGATTGGGAGTTGGTTGAACGCGAGATCCCAGAGCCGAGTGCCGGCCAAGTGCGCGTTAAAGTCGAAGCCTGCGGCATTTGTCATAGCGATGCCTTGGTTAAAGAAGGTCTGTGGCCCGGGCTTCAATATCCGCGTGTGCCGGGTCACGAAATCGCGGGACGCATCGATGCAGTCGGCGACAACATTACGGCATGGACAATCGGGCAACGAGTTGGCGTCGGCTGGCATGGTGGCCATTGTTTCGTGTGCGAACAGTGCCGCCGTGGTGACTTTGCGATGTGCATCAATCGAAAGGTCACGGGTATCGACTTCGATGGTGGGTATGGCGAGTACATGATAGCCCCGGTAACGGCTCTGGCCGCGATTCCTGATGAGCTGCCGGCAGAGGAAGGGGGGCCCTTCATGTGTGCGGGCGTGACGGTTTTCAACGCCTTGCGCAATTCCGGTGCGCGCGCTGGAGACGTGGTCGCAGTTCACGGCATCGGCGGACTGGGACATCTCGGAGTTCAGTACGCGCGGCAGATGGGCTTCGAGACAGTCGCAATCAACCGGGGAAATGACAAAGAACCGCTGGCGCGGAAACTAGGAGCACATCATTACCTCGATTCGATTGCTACAGATGCGGTGGCGGAGTTACAAAAGCTTGGCGGCGCGCGCGTGATTCTGGCGACCGCGCCGAATGCGCAAGCCATCTCTGCTTTAGTTGATGGATTGTACCCGAGCGGCAAATTGTTGGTGCCGGCCGCACCCGCTGAGCCGCTGACCATTAGCATGATGTCTCTCATCAGTGGAAGACGGTCGGTCGCCGGTTGGTACTCCGGCACAGCGAAAGATTCCCAGGACACGATGGAATTCAGCGCCTTGACAGGCGTGCATCCGATGATCGAAAAGTATCCGCTCGATCGCGTCGCAGAAGCCTACGAGCAAATGCACAGCGGCAAAGTGCGGTTTCGCGTCGTCCTCACGTTCCAGTGACGGCTCGAGCGCCCGGCATATTCTGGAGCCTTTTCTTTATATTGACCTTAGGGTCACAAGGAATGGCAGAAAGGGATCCGGTGATCGTTGTGGCCAGGATGTTTCTCCTCTGTAGTTCCTGCGGGGTACAGAAGATTCAATTAAGGAAAGCACGACCAGCTTGATGCTTCAGTTCAATCATTAAAAAGTCTTAGGGGAGGTGGCGTCCCGTACATACGGAGACGAACCCGTGTCGTCGCCGTGAAAGGGAAGCGACCTATTGTAATTCAACGGAACCTGGCGGAAGGCTAGCGCTTTTACTGCCTCCATTCACTTTTGTAAAGGAGAAAAAATCATGGCTCAAAAATCAGATGGTGCTACCAAGAACATCGTTCTCGTTCATGGCGGTTTTGTTGACGGCTCTGGCTGGGAAGACGTCTACAAAATACTTACGAATGACGGTTACAACGTAAGCGTCGTTCAGAACCCAACCATATCGCTAACTGGCGACGTCGCTGCGACGCGAGCAGTGCTCGATGCCCAGGATGGTCCTGCAGTTCTCGTAGGTCACTCATATGGCGGAGTTGTCGTTACCGAAGCCGGTAATCATCCAAAGGTTGACACTCTCGTTTACATCACGGCTTTCGCCCCGGACGCTGGGGAGTCAGTCGGGACGATGATCGCGAATCCGGCGCCCGGTGCGCCCGTGCCGCCGATTCTACCTCCGGTTGACGGCTTTCTCATGCTTGATAAATCGAAATTTGCGGACTCATTCGCAGGCGATGTAAAGCGCGAAAAAGCGGAGTTCATGGCGAACTCCCAAGTGCCCTGGGGATTGGACGCTCTCAATGGGCCCGTTAGCACTCCTGCGTGGAAAACCAAGCCGAGCTGGTACCTGGTCGTTACCGAGGACAAGATGATACCGCCGCCGGCACAACAATTTATGTCCCAACGCGCCGGTTCAAGTGTTAAAGAGGTTCGAGGCAGCCACGCCATCTACGTGTCTAACCCTCAGGCCGTTGCCGACATTATCGAGGAAGCTGCAACCAGTAGCTCAAAGACTAAAGCGCAAACATCCTGACAGTTCAGGTGGTGCGTTGTAACGGGCGATACAAAGGGGCTTCGTCCGGGTATCAATCTGACGAGGTCCTGTTTGTGATATTGGGGACGCAAAAAGGCTTCGGACTCGAAAATCCCCGACGATCTCCAAAACATTTCGGGCTAAGTTAAAAGCCAATGCCGATGCCTGTTTGCTGGCACTAGAAGGCTCTCTTCAAGGTGAGAACGGGGTCAAGCAGAGCCAGAAACCAGGCGCGCTGGGAAAGAACCGTAGGCCGAGGTCGTCAATTGGGGAAAAGCCAACTCCTGTAAGCGCATCGCACTTTGTTTGGGCATCAGTCGCATTGTCGGCTGCAATAATGCCCGCGTCCAGGAGCGCCCGCCGAGGCCCCGTGCAAGTTCCATCGTGGGTAGTATACGCTTCTATATTTCCCAAGGTGTCAATCGGCCCAATGTAGAAGATATCGTCGCCGATAACGTTCGGAGGCAAATTCACCTGCTTGTAACAGCGCATAGAGGGTTCTGGAGGTGGAGCCGCAGTGGGGGTGCAATTGTCGCCGAAGATGAACCCGTCCAAGTTCGGGACCGGGTCTCCGGGTCGTCCGTCGCCGTGGTTGATATGGGCCGACTCGGCGCGGATGCTGATGGATATTAGGTGAAACGAATCGTTGCCGGTTTTGTGACAGACCTGCACCTTCTGTCCAAAAGCTGTACTCGATGCCATGGCGAACGCCGATGCCGCTACGAATATCATTGTGAGTTTTAGCTTCATTGTTTTCTTCCTTCACGGTGAATCTGAGTTTCAGGGTGATGCAAAACTACAAGCTGATCGATGCGTTTGGCATGTTTTCTATTTTTTTGCCGTAACGTCGCCGAATACCGCACCCGTTTTGCTCTACTTTCTCTCCTTCGTGTCTTAGGTCGCCTCAACGCGGAACCCGAAGCGATTAGAGTATCATCGTGATGCCAAACCCAAGCAACGAACGCTGATAACGAGATCGGCAAGGGTCTTGTGGCTTAAGCAATCTTCGCAACTTAATCAAAGGAGGGAGCTTCCGTCTGTACGCCAACCTACATAGCCCAAGATTTCCCCAGGAAGTGATAAGGTTGTGAAGATAATTCTTCCGATATCGCGGGCATTCGGCGGCTGGCTCCCTTCCACTCCAGCCCCTGGGGCGGCACACGCTGTTTTGGGCCCGAGAGAGGCAATGGATGTTCAGCTCGGCCACATTTCTGACGAAAATCAATCGAACAAGCGAAAGACAACTGATAATCTGCGCAACGCTTATTGCTAATTCTTAATAGCAGCGAGACGTGGGCAACCCTTGCGACCTCACCTCCGAGGGCCAGCAGAAACTATTACTTGAGCCGAAGAGCAAAGCGAAAGGAAAGGGCGCGAACTAGGACGGACGAACTTACTCCCGAAGATATTGCGTTGTTGCTGGAGTCTTTGAAATACTCAAAGATGAAACACCCGGCGCACGCACCACGCCATCAACAAACGCCGCACCACACGACATGCTTAGCTGGTTTTGCTTTTTGAGGCAGACGGCATCTATTCCTACGGTTACGTGCCAGGCAGCGAACGCGAAGCTGCTGTTGCTCGAGCGCCTGCAACAAGCGGCCACCAACATAACCCGTCGCCCCCGTCAGCAGGATCAAACCAGGTTCACGTTCGAACTGTGTTTGTTGAGGCTCGATCATCTAGATTCTTCCCGAATCATCGCCCCGATGAAGCAGGACCTGTCGCTGCCGGCGCCGGCAATCCAGTACCCGTCGGGGACAATTCTTTCGGAGCTGCGCAACGTGATGTTGCACGGCGCGTCACCGTTTGCGCAAGCGGTGAAAAATGCGGACAAGCGCCGTGCCGTGAGTATGAAGTGGGGCGAAAGTACTCTAAGGCGTGCCCAGCAGTCGCCTAATAGGTCAATGTCTTCAACTAACGTGCCACGCGCGGTGGGATCCGGTGTTGGACGAGATTGGTGATTCTTAATCTCACAAGCGTGAAGCAGGATATCGATTAGCGCTTCATTTACGATTCTCCTTTGGCGCTTCTGGGTAGTCCTTTTCATTTACAAATATTTATTACTCCGCTACGGTTGACCCACCGGACGTCCGCAAACCTTAACTTTCCCTGAGACGCTGCAATGACCTCGGACCTGGTTATGGCCGGTTCTTACAATTACGCTCTGGTGGCTCTGTCCATCCTGATCGCAATGTTGGGGTCGTATGCCACAATCGATCTCGCCGGACGAGTAAAGGCGAGTCAACGTGGATCCCGTCTATCCTGGCGCCTTGGCGGGGCCACCGCGATGGCATTCGGTACCTGGGCAATGCACTACACGGGCATGCTGGCCTTCAGCTTGCCGGTTCCGATCCGCTACGACTGGCCGACGGCATTGCTATCTTTCCTGCCCAGCCTGTTGACTTCAGCCGTCGCACTGGTTGTCGTCATCCGCCCGAAGATGAAATCTCGTCGAGCTTTCGTTGCCAGCTTCTTTATTGGCGGGGGCATCGCGGCCCTACACTACACAGCCATGGCGTCGATGCGGTTTCAGGGAATGGACCACTTTTCCCCGGCGCTCGTAACTCTTTCGGTGTTGCTGGCTATGCTGTTTGCTCTTCTCTCCGTATGGCTGACGTTTCTTTTTCGGGACGGACCACGCGGCTGGAAGTTGCGGAAGGTTGGAAGCGTGGCGCTGATGGGGGCGGCTATCTGGGTAATGCACTACACGGGCATGGCCTCTGCTAGTTACATAGAATCCGCCACACCGCCGGATCTGTCCCACGCCGTGAGGATCTCATCCCTCAGCGCCGCAGGCATTGGCGCGGTCGCCCTAATGGTGCTAGGAGTTGCGCTGCTGACCTCAACCTGGGATAGGCTTGAGAAGCAGAGCTCCCTTCTCAAAGCTACCAGCGAGCAATTACGCGCTCTCTCGGCAAGCCTTGAAGCCGCCAGAGAAGAGGAAGGGACTCGCATTGCGCGCGAGCTTCATGATGAACTGGGTGGCGCACTGACCGGCTTGAAATGGGATCTGGAAAGTCTTGATAAAGTTATTTCCGAGTTGACAGATCAGTCGCAACTCCAGGTACTGCGAGAGAAGATAGAGGCTATGTTGAGACTCTCAGAAACTACTATGAGCGCCGTCAGAAGAATCTCTTCGGAGCTGCGTCCCAGCATCCTTGACGACTTCGGGCTCGCGGAAGCAATTGAATGGCAGGCACGGCAGTTTCAGGCTCGCACACGAATCATCTGTCACTGCGAGTGTTCTGTAGACACTAGTGATTTGAAACGGGAGCAATCAACGGCCGTGTTTCGCATCTTTCAGGAAGCTCTAACTAATATTCTTCGTCATGCGCAGGCTACTAGAGTTGACGTTGCCATAAGAGAGGAGGCAGGTGAAATCGTTTTGACGGTCAGCGACAACGGAAGAGGTATTACCGAAGCCGACAAATCGAGATTGCAATCACTGGGTCTTCTCGGAATGCAAGAACGTGCTCATCTGATTGGAGGAGAGATCGATATCACCGGGGTCGAAGGGAAGGGAACGATGTTGACTGTACGGGTTCCCATCGACCGGACCAAGGTTTTGAACGGGGGGCCATAGCACAATCAATGCGGTAGCGCCGGACGTAGCCGGATGTACTCGATGTAACGCGTAGATGAAAACAGTTTGCCTTACAAGCATGTTTATCAGTCCAACCATGCCTGGAAGGCGATGAGCTTCGATGATTTCCAAAACAAGCTTATCGCGCTTGAAACACTAGCTGAAGGCCGAATCCTGATCGACCTAGACCAACGAGAGATCGTCTTGAGGCAAGAGCCAAGAAAGATTATCGAACAAATCGAAGCGACCCTCCATTTGCCGGCCTTCGACACAAAACTGCTCGACGTGGGACAAGTCCAGTTCTGCAACTTGCCAGTGGCAAGATCCCGGTCATAACCAACGAGGCGCGTCTCCTAAAAGGAAAACAGTGACGAAATGGCGTCTACCTCGGGAACCCAACCGGTGGCTACCTAAATCTCCTGACACAGCGATCAAAGCGGCGCGTCCTGAGATTTAGTAACAGTTGTCATGACTTTTACGTAACCGGACTCTTTTTGAGGCAAACGGTGTTATAAGGGCAAAGTCCTTTACGACGGCTTTGCCTTAAAAACCCTGTTTCAGCCTCTTTTGCCCCAAAAAGCAATTTGACCGATTAAGAGGAAACGTCTTGCCGGAATTTATCGAGAAATCGCGTCGCCTATTCTTCCATTCGGCGGAGTTCGCTGTTAGGCATCTCGCCTTGCAGTTCATCACAGATCGCAAAGGCAGTTTTCAGATGGGAGTGGCGCAGGAGCGTCTTCGCCGTTACGCGCAAAAATTAGGTTAATCTGTTCTGCGAAAGCCACTCTCCCGCTCTCTCGGTCGAAGTCTAGGTGAGCGTGGCTGTCACTTCTTAGCTGTCTTTTTAAGACGCCGGTACGCTGATTGTGGGGACGGGATAAACGGTCTCAAATATGGTGCGCGTGTGCGTCAGATTCACTCGAATTCCTTTTCGACAGGTGATGATTTCCGGTAGCTGTAGTTTTGCCCTGCGGCCCGCTCCGGCCTCGTCGGTTACTCTCACACCTACGTCAAGAGGTAATAAACTAAACTCGACGCCGCCAACTTCGAGTTCGTCCAAAAGTTCAGTTCGTTTTTCGATCGGAATTCGTTCTTGTCTTATCGTCAAAACGCTCGTTTTTCCACGGGGCAGGTCATCGGATTGTCCGCCACCCTCAATTTGCGCGTACTGACTGAGTTCTTTATTGCGATGGTAGACCCAACCACTTAGATGCGCAGAGATCGAAATCGGATAGAGTGATCCGTTGAATATGTCGAAGAGAAAATCAAGGCGTCCTTCGGACTCAAGAAGGCTGAAATCTACGGTGCGGATCGAGGCGAACACCACTTGCTCCACATGCTCACGATCTATACGGGCGATCTCCCGAAAAGCCGCATTACCAGATTCGAGAATTTTCCGTTGTTCCTTTGCGCCACTAGCTAATACGAAATCGATTTCGTCTCGTTGCAGCCATTGGTTATCGCGCTTCTTGAAAGATACGTTTGAAGTGTTAAGGGTCATTGAGCAGTCTTCCCAGGTAACTTGAATCTTGAGTGCGTTGAATTGAAATAGCGTGGTGTCTGGCGGGGCATTCAATAAGTGGTTTTCTTCTTTCTCAGTCTTAAAGTCTTGCTGCACCTTGAACCATCCGGTCTGCCGAAAACCGAGTCTTGAGGCGTTATGCTTTAGTTCGAGCGTAGGAGGTAGCTTTGCTTCGTAGAACTCGCCATCGATGTAATATGTAATCTGTCCTTCAATCGACTCGACCGATACCGGAATCAACGACATATTCAAAATGCAAAAAACAAACTCTATATGCGGAGGCGCGTTGCCCTCCTGATGTTTTTGGTAGCGCACGCCGCAAACTATGACCAAGTCGTCGATCTGGCTCTTATCCTCGATTTTGGTTTGATGGAGCCGCTTATCAAAACAGTCCATCAGGTCTGATTGATTCGGGTCTTGCGTGATATTGATAACCTCAGACTTAATCACGTGCTGCGGAATCTCGTCATACTGGGAGTCTTTCAAAGAGGTGCCGTGAATTGCGACGACCTTATAATGCGTGTGCTCCCTTAGACGGTAATTGTACGACCATGCGCAGCCAGTTACCTGTATATCGTTTTGGACAAACCAAGCCTCATTCCACGGCTGAATTAGTAATTGAAGGCGGCTATTTTCGGGAAATACTGAGCCTCGAATGGTGATGCGTGACCCGACACGCCACTTATTTCGCGGGCTAAGTATTCGCAATCTGGCGACCAAATTTGGATCGTGCGGAGGCGGATTCATTTCCTCGACGGCAAGCGGCATCGCAGGGCTTTTCTTGGGTGTCGGCGCGAGTCCTAGTTTCTCCTTATATCCAGCGATAATTTCATCACGTTGCTGAAGTCGCTCCCGATACTGCCAGCGAAGAAGAGCAAAAATAATGACGCCCAAAACAAGAGCTATAAGGACGAAGGTGAGCGGTGCCTGAGATATCACTGGCCACTCCTTCGCGAGACGCTCAAGTATCCAATTAAATGGCATCGCGGCTGATTCTTGCATAGAATCGCGCCATAGGCACATAAAACCACGCTGTAATGTCCGACCAACAAAAACAACTCGATCTCTTTCCAAGGAGCGAACCAGAGATACAAGGCCAGCTCGCCGCGTTCGCGGTCGTCCTCGGTACCTTGCTGGACTTGCTTGTACAGAAAGGCGCGTTGACGAAGGACGAAGCCCAGAGCCTTTGCCGCCATTCCGATCTCCAAACGAGTTTCGAGATTTGGGAGACGTTGCAGGGCGAGACACCGCCCGCCGAATTGAAGCGCATGAGGGACCAAGCCGAAAGATTCCTGCCAGCGCTTCGCCAGAACCTCGAAAACTGAAAATCGATTTTTAGGCAAACGGTGACTTTTTGAGGCAGGCGCGGTTATTAAGGCAAAGCCCTTTGCGACTTTGCGACATAATATATATTATCAGACGCAGCTGTTAGCGCGTCAATTGGGTCGCGTAAAGGCTTCCGGCTGGTGTGGCTTCCCTGGTTTGGAGTTTGGGTTGAGATGCGTTTTACGGCACCCTGGAGTAGCCAGGCCGAGGCTTGGACCTGACTTTAAGTGCGCGGGCTTGGGCGGCAGGGGTTACTCGCCCAACTTAGCGGGGGGGCCTTAAACTGAATCTCCGAGAGGTCAGCTTGACGCTAGTGGCGCCATCCCCTACAGTGCGCGAAACCCGAAGTGTGCGGGACTTACGATCTGCAGACTCAATTGTTAGTCTCTGGCGAAGCATCCTGGTAAATCCCGGCGCGCTTCGCAATTCAGACTGCAAGGCGGAGTTCTATTGAGGTTAGGACGAACGAAGGGTCTTCATAAATAGAATATGCCAATTAAGATTGAGGATAAGACGGACGGAAAGCTGCCGCGGAATACTGCTGTGAATGTCGAGAAGATATTGCAGAGTGTGCCGCGTGAGCATTTGCGCGGTGTCGATCGACTGCGGCTGGTCGAGTTCATTACTGATACGCGGGCCCGCATGCCGGCGAAGCTGACTGACATGCCCGGTCTATATCACCCGCGTCAGGGCACGCAGCAGCCATGGTTGGAAGTGGCGGTGGGCGCGTTAATTCCCCGAAAAAAGCCTTTGCTTAAGCAGATCATTCCCCGGCTTTCCTTCAAAGGGAATCTGGCGGCAGTTATCTTTTCACTGGTGGGCCAACACTATTATCTGACACTGCGTCATTCGGTGAAGCGCGGCCAGCTCGAGCCGGCGGTGCGCGCTTACGTGGAAAAGCAGCTGAAGAGTTGGAATGAACAGCAACACACGGTGAGAGCGAAGATCTTCAAGCCGATCCAACCGACGCTGGAACGTTGGGGCAAGACTTTGCAGAAGAAGGCTGCGGCGGAGAGAAAGAGGAAAAGCTAGGGGCAGGAGCAGACAGCAGGTGCAGGAGGCAGAAGCAGACGGCGGGCCTATGAAGAAAACGGATCTCGGCTAATTCCCTTCTCCTATCACTGCCGCGGAAAACAGGACGCCCCTGCCTACTGCTCCTGCGTCCTGCCCCTGCTGACTGGCCGCTACTGTTTCTCCTCCATCGACTCCGCGGCGTCGCGCAGTGCATTCCAGATATCTTCTTCGGTCGCTTGGGAGCGGCGGAATTTTACTTCCACCTTGAATTCCTTGTCAGGCGAATCGAAGCGATAGACGAAGGGCTGGGCCGCGGCGGCGCCCGGATCGACCTGGGCGCGACGCGCCTGGCGAGCTCCTTCACGCGTCAGTCCCCGTTCCCCAATGTCTTTAGCCATCCTGCGCATTGATGCCTCATCCGGTTGCCGCACAATCTCTAAGAGCACGGATTTGGCATTGATGCCGCTGCGCCGGCAGGTTTCCCGAATCGATTCCGGGAGAGCGGCGATCGAAAGGGCTTCGGTTACTGTGCTGCGGCTCTTGCCTACCTTCTTCGCCACGTCTTCATGCGTGTAACCATACCGCTCGCAAAGCGCGCGCAGCCCGTCGGCCTCTTCCCAGGGCGTCAGGTCTTTGCGCTGCATGTTTTCGATGAGGGCGATTTCCGCGACGGACTGATCGTCGACGTCCATCTCGATGCAGGGCACCTCGTGCAGTCCCGCCAGGCCGGCAGCGCGCCAGCGTCTTTCCCCGGCAATAATCAACCAGCGTCCAGTTTGCGCCGAAGGCTTCACGAGCAGCGGCTCCAGCACGCCCCGTTCTCTGATGGAGTCAGACAGTTCGGTCAGATCGCCAATCTCCCGACGCGGTTGGTCGGGGTTGGGATCGATCTTGTCGATAGCAATCAAGCGGCCGATGGCCGCCGGCCTGCTCTGGGCCAGTTCCTCTACATAATGCGCGTCATGGCGCATGCTTAATCCAGTTGGCAGACCTCTTCTACTAGACACGGCTCATCACCTCTTCGCAAAGTTTTGCGTATTCGATAGCGCCGGACGACTGCGGCGCAAACGTAAAAATAGACTCTTTGTAAGCCGGAGATTCTTCCAGCCTGACACTCTTGGTTATCACGGTCTCAAATAGCTTGGGACCAAAAACTCTCTTAATTTGCTCGAACACTTCCCTGCCCAACGTGGTGCGCTTGTCATGAAGAGTCACCAGCACGCCAATGATCTGCAGGTCAGGATTAGGCCGAGCTTTCACCTTTTCAATCGTTTCCAGTAGGTCGTCGGTGCCCTCGAGGGCAAAGTAAGACGACTGAATTGGTATCAGCACATAGTTTGATGCCACCAGGGCGTTCACCGTTATCAGTCCCAGCGCCGGGGGGGTGTCGATCACGATCACCGGGTAACGTTCGCGCAAGGGACTGATGCGGTCCTTCAAGCGAAAGGGCGCGTCAAAGTCGCCGACGAGCTTGGCCTCGACCTTGGCCAAACTAATGCGGGCCGGAATCACGTCGAGTCCCTCGATAGTGGTTTGATAGATAGGCTGCGCCGTCGGGCCCAGCCCGTCAGTCAGCAGGTCATAAGCGGAAAGTTCGACACTCTGCGGATCGAGAAAAGAAATGGAACTGTTGGCTTGAGGATCAAGATCGAGAAGAAGCGTCTTCGTTCCGCGGCGGGCAAATGCAGCGGCCAAATTAATTGCTGTCGTGGTTTTACCCACGCCGCCTTTTTGATTCGCAATGGCGATTACTAGTGGCGCATCACCCATATCAATCAGAGGTAGTTTTCCTAATGGTCGGTTTCATAACGGAACAACGGTTACATTGGCAGGTCGCCTGCCTCGCCGATGACGTCCGGCCATTCTTCGGGTTCGCTGGGCTCGGCGGAATCAACATCTTCGCCTTCCGTGCCGACAGTATTGCGCGACTGCTTAATTACCTCGGCATCGACAAAGATCGGGCAATCCGCTCGGAGGGCCAGCGCTATCGCATCCGACGGCCGCGAATCCAGCAGCATCGGCGACCCTTCGCTGGTTTGCATTTCAATGACGGCAAAAAACGTATTGTCGCGCAACGCGGTCACCACCACGCGCTCCACGCTCAGGCCCAGTTCGACAATCAGGTTGCGTAAGAGGTCATGCGTCATCGGCCGCGGCGGGGCAATCTTTTCTATCTCCAGAGCAATCGCGTTCGCTTCGTAGGCCCCGACCCAAATCGGCAGCATGGTTTCGCTGTTAATGTCTTTCAGAATGATGATCGGCGTACCACTGGTCGGATCCATCATCAAAGCCCGGATCTTAACTTCTATTTCCATAGGTAAACCTCGTCACCCCTCATGCCGCATCCAGCAAATCGCCGTAAAGACTATTTGGATTTGCGGCGCTGATTTGTACCCTGGCGACCTGTCCCAGAGCGACAGACGCCCCCGGAAAATTGATGACCTTATGACAAGTGGAGTGCCCGGTCTTGTCGTTTTCTGATCGGGAACTCTCCCTTTCAACTAACACGCGCACCTCGCGACCCAGGTAGCTTTGGTAGATGCCGGTTTGGATCTGACGCTGCAGCCGTTCGAGCGCCAGGAAGCGCGCTGTCTTTTCCGCGCGCGAAACGTCGTCGCGCAGCTGCGCAGCGGGTGTGCCCGGTCGCTCAGAATATTTAAAGATGTAGAGCCCGTCGTACTTGCAATCGGCCACCAGCTTCATGGTGTCGGCAAAGTCAGCTTCGGTTTCACCGGGAAACCCCACGATGATATCACTGGTCAGCGACAACTTTCGCCCGCCGTTCTTTATCGTTTCGATCCGGCGCAGATAATCGCTGCGGTTGTGTCCGCGGCGCATCGCTTTCAAAATCCGATCGCTGCCGGATTGCGCCGGCAGATGAATCCAATCGCAGAGATTCTCATTCTCTTCGATAGCCCTGACGATGTCGGGATGAAAGTCGCGCGGAAATGAAGTAGTAAACTTGATCCTTTCCATTCCCGTGGCGGCAACTGCGCGCAGCAATCTACAGAAAGGCGTGGCTCCGCCGAAACCTTCCAGGCCGGCCTCAATCTTTGGCCGATAGCTGTTTACGTTCTGCCCGATCAAATGGATTTCTCGATAGCCCTGCGCCTGAAGCTGGCGAACTTCCGAGAGAATCTCCGCGGCGGCCCGGCTGCGTTCGCGCCCACGCGAGAATGGCACAATGCAATACGAGCAGAATTTGTTGCACCCTTCGATGATGGGAACGAAGGCCACATACTTTGAAAGCCGCTCAGTCGTCGGGACGTTCCAAACTTCGCCCTCGGCCCTTTCGTTGAGATCGATTACTCGTGCCCTGCCCTCGAGGGCGCTGGCAATCATTCCTGGAAGGCGGTCGGTGGCCCGAGTGCCGACGACGAGACCCACGGAGGGATTATCGAAGAGCGTCGAGCCCTCGAGTTGAGCGACGCAACCCATCACTCCGATGACAGGTTTCTTTTGTCCGAGACGCTTGTAGCGAACTTCTCCAATCCGGGTCAGCAGCTTTTGCGTGGCGCGGGCACGTACCGAGCAGGAATTGAACATCACGACGTCCGCCGCATCTTCGGATTCCGTCAGCGCATAGCCGGCGGAGAGCAGGCCGCTGCGCGCGCGTTCCGTGTCCGCGACGTTCATCTGACAACCCAAAGTCTCGATGTAAACCTTAGCAATCATTCTGGCAAAAGCCTTCTGCTGCGAAGTCCGAAGTGTAGCAGAATTTCATTCTTAGTTGCGACTAATCTTGTTCCGTTCGATGCTTGACCACATCACTCCGCTGCTAGTAGTATCTCGCGTCATTCACAATCCCCGCGTTGCAATTTGAGCTGAGTAACTGTAACGCCAACGGTTCGTTTGCGGTGAATTCGCAGCCATCGATTCTGAATATTCCACAGGGCTCGCAAACTGGCAGTTTGCGTTACAAGATCGGAGAACGAAATGTCATTCAACAAAATAATACTGGTAGGTAATCTGGGCCGCGATCCGGAACTGCGTTATACCACTCAGGGGACCCCGGTTTGCAGCTTCTCACTGGCGACCAACGAAAAGCGGAAAGACAAAAGCGGCGAAGCCCAGGATATCACCACGTGGTTTAAGGTAACTCTCTGGGGCAGGCAGGCCGAAACCGCTTCGCAATACCTTACCAAGGGCAGGCCGATCTATATCGAGGGCAGGCTAAGGGTAGAGGAGTGGACGGATCGCGACGGTAAGCCGCGACAGACGCTGGAAGTTCATGCCACGGACATGCAGTTCATCGGCGGCGGACGATCCGAAGAAGCAATGGCAGCGCCGGCTAGAACCCAGGCACCCAGCGCTCCGCATGCGGACGAGCCGGAAATCACCGACGACGACATTCCGTTCTAGCCCTTTGGAGTGCGCCGGCAGAGCGCAGCGGCGACGGCGCTTTGGATCTGAAGGAAAAGAATTAGCCGCAGATTTTCGCGGATAAGACGGATCAGGAATATAGTTCCGATCGGTGTTATCCGCGTTAATCTGCGGCTTCATGCTTTTGATATTGAGAGCTCAGATCCAAACGGTGTCGCCGCTTCGCTCTGCCACCGCACTCCAAATCTACGCGGGTTCGACGTCGGTGGCCCACTTACCTATTTGACGCAGCTTGGCGTGACGGCGCGAGAGTCTTTCCGCTGGTGAGTGACTGACGGACTCTGCCAGCTTCTGGCACAAAGCTGCATCGAGAAGCTGCACCGCTTCGTCCGGCGCGACATGGATGCCGCCATTGGGCTCAGCGACAATCTGATCGACAATTCCCTCTTTATACAGCTCTTGCGCCGTTAGCTTTAGCCCCTCGGCTGCGCGATCCGCCTGAGCTGAATCCTTCCAGAGAATCGCAGCGCATCCTTCCGGGGAGATTACCGAATAAATCGCGTTCTCCATCATCAACAACTGATCGCCTACACCGATCGCCAACGCGCCACCCGAACCGCCTTCGCCTAACACGACGACAATCACGGGAACTTTTAGCTTCGCCATCTCTCGCAGGTTGTAGGCAATGGCTTCCGCCTGGCCGCGTTCTTCGGCGTCAATACCCGGATAGGCTCCCGGCGTGTCGATGAAACAAAAGATTGGACGATCAAACTTCTCCGCAGTTTTCATGACCCGGATGGCTTTGCGATAGCCCTCAGGTTTAGGCATGCCGAAGTTTCTGAACTTGCGTTGCTTCGTGTCCCTTCCCTTTTGATGGCCGATGACCACGACGGGCAATCCGTGAAAGCGCGCAAAGCCGCAGACTATGGCGGGATCGTCAGCGAACCGCCGATCGCCGTGTACTTCGACGAAGTTTTCAAACAGCCGCTCAATTATGTCGAGGGTATAAAGCCGGTCGGCATGCCGGGCCAGCTGCACGCGCTCGAACGCAGTCTTGGTTTCGTGACTTTCGTGGTTGGTATTTTCTGCCATCAAGTTCTCAATACGGTCGGAACGGCACCTGCGTGAGCTTATCTATAAACTCGCATTTCTCCAGGTAACCTGGCATCCGAGACTGATCAGATTCCCTTCCAACTCCGTGGTTCCCTCCACGCGAATGGTTGAATGCGGGCGCACGCGAACCAGCACGTCCTTCTCTGAATAGCACTCCAGCACGACGTCGCAGTTTCCCTTGTGGCCGTCGAGAATGGTGTAAACGCGCTGACACAACGATTCCAAGTCAGCGGCCACCGGAAACGTAACTACAACCTCTCTGGCTTTTCGCTGCAACGCATCTTCCAGGGGAATAATCTTCTCGGCGATGATAGTTGCCTGGTTCTCTTCGCTCAACTCTAGCCGGCCGCTGACGACTATGGGACAATCTTCTTTGGCAAAAGATCCGAACTTATTGAACGTCTCCGGCCAGAGCACGACCTTAATACTGCCAGTTTGATCCTCCAGCGCCAGAATGGCAAAGCGATCGCCCTTCTTGGTGGTCCGTATCTGCATCCCGGTAACTATGCCCGCGACGTTGGCTCTAGGAGCGGCGCCGCGCTCGATTGCGTCCACCACGGTCGCGGCGCTTAGTTTCGCCAATACCTCAGCATGTTTATCCAGAGGGTGCCCGGTGATGTAGAAGCCCAGGGATTTCTTCTCCGCAGCCAGTAACTCGATGCGGGTCCAAGCGGCAGCTGCCGGCAGGTTGCTGGCAAAGCTGTTAGCGTTATCAGCAACAGCGCCAAATAAATCATTTTGTCCCTGCGCCTTGCTGCGCTTGGCCCGGGCTGAGCCGGAGAGAGCGGCTTCCTGCGCCTGAAAACAACGCGCCCGCCACGAGAACAAATCCAGCGAATCGTCTTTAAGCGAATCGAATGCTCCGCCGCAAACCAGACCCTCCAGGACGCGCCGGTTAAGCGCGGCCGGATCCACTCGCTCAGCAAAGTCATAGAACGATCGAAAGGGGCCGGCTTCCCGCGTCTTCATGATTGAGTGCACACTGGCATGCCCAATTCCCTTAATTGCCGCCAGTCCGTACCGGATGGCGCCGACCGAAGGGGTGAACCCAGCCTCGCTCTCGTTCACGTCGGGCGGGAGGAGCTTGATGCCCTGGGCGCGCAGTTCCTTTGAGTACTTAAAGACCTTGCTGGTGTCCTCCAGTTCGTTCGTCAGGACCGCAGCGTAAAAATGTTCCGGGTAATGGGCCTTGAGATAGGCGGTCTGAAAAGCGACGTATGCATAGGCGACGCTGTGGCTGCGCGGAAATCCGTAGTCCGCGAATTTAGCCATCAGGGAAAAGATCTGCTGGGCCTTGTCGCGCTTGATGCCTTTAGCCACCGCGCCATCGATGAACTTTTGCTCATGCAGGGCCATCCCCTCGCGCTTCTTCTTTCCCATGGCCCGACGCATCAGGTCGGCGTCACCCAAACTGTAGCCGGCCAGCTTCTGCGCCAGCTGCATGATCTGCTCCTGATAGACGAGGACCCCGAAGGTGTTACCGAGGATCTCTTTCATCTCCGGCAGGATGTAACGCACGTTCTTCTTTCCCCGGTGCCGGTCGATGAAGTCGTCCACCATCCCGCCATCGAGAGGGCCGGGACGGTACAGCGCGTTTAAGGCCGCCAGATCCTCCAGACCTTTGGGCTTAAGCTTGCGGCAAATCTCGCGCATCCCCTGAGATTCGAATTGAAATACCGCTTCCGTGCGCCCGTCGGCAAACAGTTGCATAGCCTTCTCGTCGTTAAGCGGTATGCTTGCCCAGTCAAACTCTATGTTAAGCGCCCGCTTTATGCTGTTTAAGCACTCGCTTATTACCGTTAAGGCCGTGAGGGCGAGGAAGTCCATCTTAAGGATGCCGGTCTTCTCCAGATCGGACATCTCGTACTGGGTTGTGATTTCATCCTTAGACGAAACCGCTATCGGGATTAGCTCCTGCAGTGGCTTGGGCGATATGACGACTCCCGCTGCGTGCACAGAAGCATGGCGGGCGCAGCCTTCCAATCGCTGGGCGAGGTCAATCAGCTCATCAACCTGCGGGTTCGTTTCCATCGCCTTCCGGAGTTCCGGCACCTGCTCCAGGGCCTGAGCAATCGTGACGTTCCTTCCCCGCACCGGCGGTGGAATTAGTTTGGACACCCGCTCCACCTCGGCGTAGGGCATGTTTAGGGCCCGTCCGACGTCCTTAATCGCAGCCCGCGAAGCGAGGGTTCCAAAGGTGATGATCTGGCAGACGCTATCGCGGCCGTAGAGGTTTGAGACGTGATTGATAACTTCGGCCCGGCCCCGGACGCAAAAATCAATGTCGATGTCGGGCATCGAAACGCGTTCAGGGTTAAGGAATCGCTCGAAGATAAGGTCATACTGTAAAGGATCTACATCAGTAATTTCGAGGCAATAGGCGACCAGCGAACCGGCGGAGGAGCCGCGTCCCGGACCAACTGGGATCGAGTGTTCTTTGGCATAGCGAACGAAGTCCCAGACGATCAGGAAATAGCCGGCATAGCCCATTTGCTTAATCATGGCTATCTCGCGCGCGAGCCGATCGTCATAGTCAGAGGCCGGATAGGTCAAAGCGCCTTTCGCTCGCAGGCGGTCCCACAGCCGGTCCTTGCGCGTCTGATAACCGGCACGAACCACCTTCTCGAAGTACTCGTCGGCCGACAATCCAGCGTCCGAGGCCGGGATGGGAAAGTTGGGCAGGTAGTTAACTGTATCCGGAAGCCGCAGATTGCACATTTCCGCGATATCCACCGTGCGCGTCAGCACCTCGGGCATTTCCTTGCCGAAGATGTTCCACATCTCTGCTGCCGAACGGACGTAGAAGTTGGGCGTGCCATACTTCAGCCGGTTGGTGTCGGTGACCGTTTTTCCCGAGCCGATGCACAGCAGAACGTCGTGCGCGCGCGCATCGTCCGGCATCAGGTAATGTGCGTCGTTGGTGGCGACGAGGGGAATCCCGGTGCGCTGGGAAAGTTCGACCAAAGGCTTGCGAATGCGCGCCTGCGCGTCCAACCCGTGCTCCTGGATCTCGAGGAAGTAGTTTCCCTTCCCCATTATTTCCTGAAACTCGAGCGAGGCGGCGGCGGCCTCGTCAAACCGATCGCGGGCCAACAGCGCCGATGGAACTCCCGACATACAGGATGACAGAGCCACCAGGCCCTTGCTGTGCTCAGCGAGGAGTTCCTTGTCGATACGCGGCTTGTAGTAAAAGCCCTCGGTATAAGCGCGCGAGGTCAGGCGCACAAGGTTCTGATAGCCCTCCAGGTCTTTCGCCAGGAGGATGATGTGAAAATTTCGTTTGTCGCCCGTGGCGGCATGGCTGGCGCGATCATGGCGGCTGCCGCCGGCGAGGTAGGCTTCACAGCCTATGATGGGCTTGATGCCCTTGCCCTTCATCGTGTTGTAGAACGAAATGGCGCCAAACATATTGCCATGGTCCGTCATGGCACACGCGTCCATCCCCAGTTCGGTCGCTCGTTGCGCTAAGGGGTCTATTTGAATGGCGCCGTCAAGCAGGCTGTAATCGGTATGAAGATGCAGGTGTACGAACTTTTGGTCTTGCATTGCTAATTATTCAATCGGGGCGAGCTGGACCTTTGATGCCGGCAGTCTGTAGCGCGTAACACTATATCAGGTAGCGCGGGAGATCAAGGAAGGCTAGATATGCGGTGTGTGGTTTTTGTGGCCTGGCAGAGAATCGGTCAAACCATTTTCCATATGTCATTTTTCCATTTCTAATTTGTCATTGCAGAAAAACACCGCGAACTAGGTCCCCAATGAAAAATGACATATGGAAAATGATATATGGAAAATCGTCTTTTCAGGCACAAGGTACGATCTGGATCCCCTCTATTCCCACTCAATAGTGCTTGGCGGTTTCGAGCTTATATCGTAAACGACCCGGTTAATTCCCTTCACTTCGGAAACGATTCGCGTGGACATGCGTGCCAGTACTTCATGCGGCAAACGAGCCCAGTCGGCAGTCATTCCATCAACGCTCGTCACAGCCCTGACGGCGATTACCTTTTCATAAGTACGTTCGTCGCCCATCACTCCCACTGTTGAGATAGGAAGTAATACTGCGAATGCTTGCCAGACGGAGTTGTAGAGCCCGGCCAGCCGCAATTCTTCATCGACGATGCGGTCCGCGGCTTGTAGCAGGTTGACTCGATCGGCGGTGACCTCACCGAGGATTCGTACGGCCAGGCCGGGTCCCGGAAAGGGATGGCGTCCGAGTATGTCTTCGGGCACGCCTAATTCGCGGCCGATCAAACGCACTTCGTCCTTGAAAAACTCTCGCAATGGCTCAACCAACGACAGGCGCATCTTCTCAGGCAGGCCGCCGACGTTATGATGGCTCTTGATCACGGCGGACGGACCAGCCACCGAGACTGACTCGATCACGTCAGGGTACAGCGTGCCCTGCACCAGAAAATCTACGTGGCCTATTCGTGTGGCCTCGACTTCAAAAGTGTCGATGAAGAGTCCGCCAATTGTTTTCCGCTTGGTTTCCGGGTCCACCACGCCGCGAAGTCCATCAAGAAAAGCCTCGGCCGCATCAACGCCCACCACATTCAAGTGCATCGATTGCTGAAGCAGAGCGAGCGTGGATTCAAACTCCCCTTCTCGCAACAAACCATTGTTGACGAAAATGCACGTTTGCCGCTCACCGATCGCCCGGTGGACCAGGGCCGCCGCGACGCATGAATCCACGCCGCCCGAGAGTCCGCAAATTGCGCGACCGTCAATACCGACTTGCTCCTGTATCTTTTCAATTTGTTCGGCGATGACTGCGGCGGGCGACCAATCGCCAGCGCAATGGCAAACGTTGAAAAGGAAGTTGCGAATAATCTGGGCGCCCAACGGAGTGTGCGCCACCTCCGGATGAAACTGCAGGCCAAACATTTGCCGATCCAGATCTTCGAACGCATTCAGCGCATCTTCCGTCTGCGCGGTCACTCGAAAACCAGGAGGCGCGGTAGTGACGTGATCGCCATGACTCATCCAAACATCCATTTCCGCGGGCAAGCCGGCGAACAAGGGACTGGATCCATCCACGACCTGCAAACGGGCATAACCAAACTCCCGACTTGCGGACGGTTGGACTTCCCCTCCAAGTTCCCAGGCAAACAGTTGCAGCCCGTAACAAATTCCCAGGATCGGGCAGCCCATTTCCTGGAGCACTGACGGCGACACACGGGGTGCATTGGCGCCGTAAACTGACGCCGGCCCTCCGGAGAGGATCAATCCTTTCGGTTGGCGCGCGCGTATTGCTTCCAGGGGATGGTTGAAAGGTACGATTTCGGAGTAAACACCGGCCTCGCGCACTCGCCTGGCTATCAGCTGAGTGTATTGCGAACCGAAGTCAAGTATGATGATAACTTCATGGCGATGATGCTCGTGCAAAGAATTCCTCCACGGCCCGCGGGTCTAAGTCCTCGAACTCTGGCGGCAGCTTTCGTCGCGAATTATAGTTTGACCAACACTAACTCACAACACGCCTGAAATATTCTTCGTTTTCCCAGGTGACAAAATCTTAGAAGTAAAGAAATGTTTTTCTCGCATATGAACAGTCGACCAAGAACAAGGTCCAGGCGTCATCATCTGCTGGTCCGCGCGCTCTGGCTGCCGTGCGTTTTAGGCTTAATCACGATGCACGTTGTGGGGGTTGCCGGCGCGGGCTGGGAAGATCTGCCCGTGGCCCTCTCCCAGCCGCTGGTAATCCGATGGCAGTACGACTCAGAGCAAACGGTTAGCCTGACTCCCGCGACCGATCGCGAGCGAATCTTTTTGCCTCTCGCCGGCGGCGCTATTGTTTCGCTTAACTCCAGGGACGGGCGGCTACAGTGGAGATCGGACACCGGCGGTGAGATCTCCGCCTCTCCGGTCGCCGATGACAAACGGGTTTATGTGGCCTCTGAATATGGCGACGCCGCCAGCCCCAGCCGTACAACGAAGGGAGCTTTGCGGGCACTCGGCCAGGAATCGGGAGTAACCAGATGGATGAGAACTCTGCCGGGCCCCATCCGTGGCAGCCTGGCGGTCAGCGCTAACAGCCTCTTTGGCGGCGCGGGAGATGGGAAGGTTTACGCCATAGATAAACAGACAGGGATGACGCGCTGGGCGACCCAGTATGCCACGCCCTTCGCGAGCCAACCCGTGCTTTCGGGCTCGCTGTTATTTATCGGCAGCGATGACGGAATCCTGCACGCGCTTGATCAGACTTCGGGTGCGGCAGCATGGAGTTATCGGACGCGTGGGCCTATTCGCGGGCCGGTGGCCGTGGTTTCCGGAGTGGTTTATTTCGGCTCAGGGGATTCGTACGTTTACGCCGTGCGCGAGAGCACCGGAAAATTGCTTTGGCGCGCCCGTACCGGCGCGGCGGTGCAATCCGTGGCCGGCACTAATTCAGGCGTGCTCGCAGCCTCGCTGGACAACTTCGTCTATCTTTTTTCTTTGAATAAGGGCCACCGGGTGTGGAAACGGCAACTGGGCGGCCGGATTGCTTCACAGCCGTTGACGGCCTCGGACGGCGCCCTCTTTGTTCCCCTCTCCAGCAATAGCGGAGTCGTCCTGGCCCTGAGTGACGGCAAGCAAGTGAACACGCTTCTCATCGGCGAAGACAGCAGCATCGGGGCCTCGCCTGTCAGCATCAAGGACCTGGTGCTGGTAACGACGGTTCACGGATTGTTGGCTTTCGCACATCCAATCCCACAACCTTGATTACAGGTGTACAGAGCACAAGCTTTAGCTTGCGTGCCTATGGAGCGACAACCTAAAGCTTGAACTCTGAACGCCTGGATATCAGCGTTCTGTTTTCTCGACGGGGGTTGGGAAGTTTAAGGTTGCGTAAACTGGGCAGGAAGATTAATGCTCGCGATGCGGACGCAGCGCGTTTCTTATCGGGGATAGCAATCCGTTCAGGATGTAGAGGCTCACGATGATCAGCAACACCCACCGTGAATAGAGATAGATCAAGGTCCCCACAGCGACGCAGAGGATGATTATCCGCATGCTGCGGACTCTTGCTCCTACCGTCTTGAAACTGGAGAACTTCAAGGTGCTCACCATGAGTAAACTGAGAACTCCGACTAGTATCATTGCCAGCCCGGCAAAGAGCTGGGCGCGGCGCGGCTCATATTGCATCAGGGGCGCCGGTGCGAAATGGACCAGGGCGCAAATCATTCCCCCGGCAACCGGAATCGGCAAGCCAATGAAGTTCTTCTTATCGACTTTGGCTGCCCCTTCGGACAGCAGGCGCGGACGTGAAGCCTGGACGTTGAAGCGGGCCAGGCGAAATCCGCCGCACATCAGGTACATGAAGCAAAGGAACCAGGCCAGCTTATGCATGCCGCTGCCTTCCTGCAGCGTGGCGCCAAAGCCCCAGACAAAGGCCAACACTGCCGGAGCGAGACCAAAGGAAACTACGTCTGCGATGGAGTCGAGCTGAATACCAATCTCGGTGGTGGTCTTGGTTAGGCGGGCAATGCGGCCATCCAAAGTATCGAACAAGAGCGCCCAACCTATGGCCATCGCCGCATAATCAAAGTAGCCGGTGGCCGCAAGTAAATTCGCTTCGCCGCCAATTCCCACCAATTGAAAGCCGCGCAGCGACGCCATGACGGAATAGAATCCGGCAAAGATGTTCACCGCGGTAAAGAGCGAAGGTATGAGGTACAGGCCCTTCTTGACCCCGCGCCGTGGCGGGGGCTGGGCCTCCTTGCCGGCTCTGATGTGATGGACGTTCATCATTGATTCCGGAGCTTGGCGATTACCGTAGCTCCTCCGCGTACCCGCGTTCCCTCTTTGACCCTGAGCTCCACGCTGGGAGGCATTATCAAGTCTGTCCGGGAGCCGAATTTTATCATGCCGAAGCGTTCTCCGAGTGCTACTTCGTCCCCTGGTTTCTTCCAGCAGACAATGCGGCGGGCGAGGATGCCGGCGATTTGTTTGCAGCCCACAGTCAGGCTTTCGCCGGCAATTGTCAACGAATTCTGCTCGTTTAGCAAACTGGCTTTCTCGCTGGTGGCTATCAGAAACTTGCCCTCGGTATAGGCCATGTCCACGATCCGTCCGGCGATGGGGGCGCGGTTGATGTGCACGTCCAGCGGCGAGAGGAAGATACTAACCAGCAGCGGTGAATTCTCTTCTCCGGAGTTCAACGGGCCGGCGCGCGTCACGCGGCCATCGGCGGGTGAAACTATTATTCCCGGTTCAGCAGGCGGAGTCCGGTGGGGATCGCGAAAGAAATACGCCATGAAACCAGTCAGGGCGAGAAACAAAACTGCGACCGGCCAGTAACCAAGCAGGAATGCGAGGAGCGCGAGCCCGAGCGGAACAAGAACATAAGGTATACCGTCACGCACCATAGCTTTAGTAGGACAGACAGTCCTGTCTGTCCATTTCGTATCTCACCTGCACACAGAACGGTTTCCGTTACATTGATGGACAGGCAGGAATGCCTGTCCTACTTAAAGAAAAACGGGGCGCCTCCGGAAAACCCCTGCGTCCCGCTTTCTTCTTTGCGAAAATTTACTTCAGCCTGGCGCGATCAATGGTCCGATTGATGCTTCTCAAACTGGAGCATAATTGAATGCATCTGATCTTTGATGGCTAACTTCTTCTTCTTGAGCGTAATTTCCTCCAACTGTTCGTCATCGTTGGGGTATGGAAGTGCGGACAACTCGCTTAAACGTTCTTCATAACGGCCATGTTCACGAGCAAGCTCACGAAATTCAGGATTCATGGTCATGAGTTGCTCCTTCAAATTGTCCACCTGTGTTATTTCCATCTCGGGAGTTCTCCTTTCGGAAGTTGGGTCTGATTGGAAGTCGAATGAACTACTAAATCACTCAAGAAAATGCTGCCCTCGGCCACTCTTTTGTTCCCGCTGCTGGATGGCGAAAATGGTAGCGCAAGCACCCGCCGAGATCAAGGCAAACTGGGTAGGGACTCCCTTCCTTGGGCGCCACGCTCTCGGGGCGCTGAACTTGCGCGAAGCCAAGGGGGCGCCCACGGAGGAACGCCCCTACGAGCCGATGGTGGCTTTCATGATCAGGGCATCTTCGACCGGGTTGTGATAGTAATCGCGGCGTCGCCCGGTGATATGAAAACCGCACCGCTCATAAAGTGTCTGCGCCGCCAGGTTGCCGGCGCGAACTTCGAGCCAGGCTGAGATCGACCCCTGCCTTTCCGCCCGTTGTAACGCTGCCCGCAACAACGCGGCGCCGATGCCGTGGCGGCGTAGCGCTGGCCGGACCGCAACGTTGTTCACGTGCAGTTCGTCCGCGATCACGCGGGCCACGATGAACCCCGCCAGCCGGTGTCCCCATTCCCCTGTCGCAGCTGCGTTGGCGGCCACCAGCATGATGGCGGCACTTCCCTGACCTAGCTCATGGTGGTACGCATCCCAGCCCCAGGGACTGAGTCCACAGGTCTGTTCCATCTCCACCACCTCCAGGAGATCGTGTTCGCTCATGCGACTGATGGAGACGCGAGCGTCCCCTATGTCGAAAGCTGCTTCTCGTTGGGCCATCTCTGATTCATCTCAGCATCCGAAGGTCGCACGTAAATCGCGTGGAGGTCAGCCGCGCTGACGGTGTTTCCCTGATCGAAAGCACGCCCGGCAATTGCCGCTACTTCAATGGCCAGGTTCTCGCAAGCGGGCGCGAGAATCCATCCGGCTCGCCGTGTGCCTGGGTGGTTTGAGCTGTCGAAGAACTCGAGTCCGTGCGCCAGCGCGTAGTCTCGCAGGGCAACAGATTGAAGTATTGCTCCTTCGCCCGCCCACATCGCTTGTTGCAACCTGCCGTATTTCGCGAAGACTTCAAGGGGTTTCAGATGTGCAGCATTGTCGAGGGCACTGATTGCGCCATCGGTTCCGACTGAAAACAGTTGCGCAAAAAGTTCGCCACGCCCCGCGGGCAATAGCGCCACGGTCTGTGCGGAAGCGCCGGAGGCATGGGCCACTGCCTCCAGCGTGGGAACGCCTGCGCATGGCCGGCCGAGAGTTGCAGCAAAGGATTTGATTGTGGCCAGCCCGATGCGCAACCCAGTGAAACTACCGGGGCCAGTGGCGGCGGCAAATAACTGAACGTCATCGAGCTTGAAACCGGCTGCGTCCAAACTCTCCTGCACTTTGTATAGGAGATCAGTCGAGTGAGAGACTTCCGGGTTGAGCGAAATCGCTGCGAGAACGCTGTCGCCGCTGACCAGGCAAACGCTGCCCGCGCGCGTAGCGGTTTCAAGGCTCAGGATGAGTGGGATCAAAACAAGTTCGGTCCGCAGATTGACGTTGCGACAGTGCGACTTGTGGAGTGCGGTGGCAGAGCCAAGCGGCGACACCGCTTTGGATTGGAAGCAATCGGAATCAGCCGCAGATTAGCGCGGATAACTCGGATCAAAACCATTTCTAATTGCAAATCCGTGTCTATCCGCGTAAATCTGCGGCTAAATTCTTACGCTCTGCCGGCGCACTTGATAGTTAGTTACCGCATTCGGCGTTGCTGTGGCTGACTACTGAGCTAAAGCGCTTCTGATACTCAGTCGAAGTGATGAACGAACAGACCATGCCGCGATAGTTTCCGACATCTCCGTTATTCAGCACGTTCAGCCAAAAATCGTAGCCTTCAGGCTCCGGGTTCCGCTGTAAATAGCTGAAGTACTCGGTCAGAACAAACGCTGCATTGTACTCCACCTTTTTCAGTTCTGCGTTGCTCGCCAACTCCTGCAGCACCCGGCTGCGGCTTTCGTTCAGATTTGCCCCGGTGTGGTAGGCATTTATAAGCGCCGGCCGCTGACTGCTGAGGTCAATACCCGAAGCCGGCCCCACCGTTGCCAGTATGGCGTCAACGAAAGACTGGTCCGTGGTCTGCGTCTGGTACCGGGCGACAAAGTCAGGCCGCACCACAAAAGCGTTCGCGAAGGCGGCTTTCTGAGTTTCCAGGGTTGGGCCACCAACGACCTTTCGGCGATCGCCGAGGTATTCGACAAAGACAGGACGCCGGCCCAGCGCTGCCTTGTAAGTGTCGTAAATAAATGAACCCGTGTCCTGGAACTCATCTTCGATAAAGAAGGCCGCAGCGATATCGCGTCGTCGCCGGTCAATGCAAACCGCGTCGCTGCCGCACAAACTTAGTTCATTACTCCAGTAGTTGAAACCGCCTTCATCGGGCTCGCGGCCGAGCACGTCCAGATACTGCTGCCTGACGAAGAACTCCGGCGTGTCGAGCGGGTTGGCGTCGTCGGCTTTGAACGACGCAGTAAACTCGGCCTCGGTGTGACTGCCGAGCAGACTGAATGACCTGTTCGCCGGACTGAAGGAATAGTTGGCTCGCGAAGGCGTGACTACGTAAAACCCGCCGGGCGCGACCTCTTCAAACTGGTAACGTCCGCGAGCATCGGTGATCGTCTTACGATTTTGCGATCCGGTTAAGGTCACTACAGCGCCGGCAACTGCCCAACCTCTGTCGTCCGTAAGCGTACCGGAGACAGCCCCGTTGGCGGCGGTTGGCGTTGCCCCTAAGGCCACTACGAATGGCGAAAGGCTGGGCGCGCTGCCGCAAATAAGCTTGCTGCCGAAATTCTGTCCGGTGGTGCGATCGACCAACACCCCGCCCTCCTTATGCAGCAGCTTGAGGTTCGCGAAGGCCGCGGCGTCGGTAATGTAGGGCACATTGATGCAAACATTGTACGGCGCGCTGGTTGCCGCAGTGGTACTGACGTCAAAGGCCGGGCCGACGAGCTTGTATCCTCCGCCAGGCGCTGGCCCGGCTGAACTTGGATCGATCGGTGTACTGGTAGTAGTCCCCGGGCTCGAGACATTGCCGAATACAATGTTCACGTCACCCGCCTGCGTCGCGACATTGGCGCCCGCTGCCGTCGAACCGTTCTGGATCGTGGGGAAGGCGATGTCCAGAATGCTGTGGATCTCGATTCCGTTAGGCGCAACGCCGGTTTGTCCGTGAACAAAATCAAAGAACCCTACCCCGGTGATGCGCACCGGAATATTGGGATTTTGAAAGAATGTTTGAGCGGTGAGCCGCGCATCAAAGGTCTGCCGCGCCCCTGCTATTCTCGGTTCAAAAGGACTGCCAATCGCGCAACAGGGACACGGAACCTCAGTGATGACGGTATTACCGGCGCCGTCCTGCATCACGATGTGATAGTCGACATCGTCCTCTTTCTTGTAGTTTATTA
>JAWVFI010000091.1:0-5903 GCA_033856235.1 Blastocatellia bacterium
TGCACCTTGGTCATCAATTGATCATGACGACCGTGGCCGAGCGCGCCCGGGCGGTTGGCGCGGTGCCCACTGTAATTACTTTCGATCCGCATCCGCGCGCCGTGTTGCACCCGGAGTCGGCCCCGCCGCTGCTGCAAACCTTCGATCAAAAAATAGAAGCGCTGGGAATTCTCGGGATCGAGCAAACGATCATCATCCGCTTCACTAATGAGTTTGCTCAGATTCGCGCGGAAGAGTTTCTGCGGGAAGTGATCGGCGAGCGGTTGCAGGCGCGTGAAGTTTATCTCGGACGCGGGTTCGCCTTCGGCCATGATCGCGAAGGCAATATTGAATTGCTGAAACGCGTCAGCGGCGAGCTTGGCTTTCACGCTGACGAAGTTCCCGAGGTGCGACTGCGCGGCCAACGTATCAGCTCCAGCCGGGTTCGCCAGGTCCTGGCCGCCGGGAAAGTAAACCTTGCCCGGCGTATGCTGGGCCGGCCTTATGGCGTTGAAGGCCAGGTGGTTCGCGGCGACGAACGCGGCCATCAACTGGGGTTTCCCACCGCGAATCTGGCGCCGCAAAATCGCGTGATCCCGGCCGACGGCGTGTACGTCACGGCAACGCTAATTGAGAACGAGTGGCGTCGCAGTGTTACGAACATCGGTACCCGGCCGACCTTCACGGAAGAAAGCGACCGCCTGGTAGAAACGCATGTCATGAACTGGTCAGGAGATTTGTATGGCGATGTAGTGCGGGTGCGCTTTTTGCACCGCCTGCGCGGCGAGCAGAAGTTCGCATCAGTGGATCAGTTACGACAACAGATCGAAAGAGACATTAAGCGAGCACATCGCTACTTCGAAAGTAGCGGCGTACACCATTCCCTCGCGCTGGTGTGATTGTATGGGTGGCCCTCCGTGGCCACCCCCTTCGTCAGGTAGTTCCAAAAAAAGGGGCGGCCACAGGGCCGCCCTACAAATTCCCGGCACAAGTGCGATTATTTCGAAGGCGCTTTTTCACCGTTCGGCGCCGGCAGATTCATCTGATTGCGGAAAAGGTTCAAGAGCAGCAGCGTCCCGATTCCGCCGCCGCCTGCGTCGCCTGCGCCGCCACCGGAAGCCATGATGTCCGGTGTGATGCGCACGCCCTTCTCGCCAATCACCTTCAGCACTTCAACTAAGGCGACGCCCTGTGCGCCCAGCGCGTTAACTTGTTCGCGATAGGCAACGCCCTGCGCTTCACCCATTAGCCGGACCTTTTCGGCTTCGGCGCGGCCGGTTTGCTGAATGTAGTGCGCTTCGCCTTCACCCTCAGCCTTGCGCTGCTCGGCGCGTTTGCCGGAGATCTCAACACCGACTGTGGCCTGCATCAAGTCTCTTTGATTGTCGGCCTGCGATTTTGTTCGCTCCAGTTGGATGCGCCGGTCTTCGGCCTCGCGTTGCGCGTTGTACATGCTTTGGCGCTGCTCAGCGAGGATCTTCTCGGTCTGCGTTTTCATCAGCTCTTCGGGCAGATGAATGTGGCAAATCAAAACGTTGACGACGTCCACGTGATACTTCAGCAAGTGGGCGCGCACCCGCGCTTCGGCCCGCTCCTGTTCCTCGTGCCGGTTTTGCAGATAAGCCATCGCCGACGATTCGGAAGCCTGGTTCCGGAAGATTGAGTCGATCAGCGGGTGCATCACGTTTTGAATCAGCCGCTCGATGCCGCCAATCTTGGCCACCATGAACGGTGCGTCTTCCGGTTTGACGCGAAAGACAACGCGCACTTCCAGCTGCATCGTAAACCCGTCTTTCGAGATCACTTCGAAAGGATTGAAAGTGTTCACGACTTCGCCGGCTGTCCATTCCACCGTTTGGTTCGTGGTCGGAATCACGATTGGTGTAATGGCCAGCGTGTTCACGTAGTAGCGGCCGGGACCGACTACGGTTTCCTGTATGCCGCGGTAACCTTCCGGCACGACATAGGCTTCGTGGGCGCCCTCATCGAGCCGGCGATCCGCCGGATCGCCAGTCATCAGTTCCAACTTGATCTCGTCAACTGTGCGGTCGTCATCGATCTTGTCGAGGCGCGCCGCCGATTCCGCTGCCTGCTCCTGTTCTTCGCGCTCCATGCGCTCCCGCACCTTAGCGGCCATCTGGCGGCGAATCTCGTCTGAAGGATCTTTGCCGGTGTTGGAAACAATCACCGCCACCTCGCCCGGCTGGATCTCCTTCGCGCTCTCCGGAATCACTTTGAAGAGCAGCGGGTTGATATAGTAAGTGCCGGGCAGGAGGATGTCCTTCTGCGGTCCTCGCTGGCCGCTGGTATCGATGAAGCCTTTGCCATCCTGAAAGTTGTCGTGGCCCTCGATTGATTCGGCGACGTAATCGCCCGGGTTGAGCGGTGCCCCGTCCAATGCCTCCACCAGGCCAATCTGGTTTTCACTGATAACCGTGGCATCGAAAAGCCGTATGTAGAAGAGTCCTGGCTTGCTGTCGGTGCCGCCTTCGAGGGGCAGCGACTGGGTCAGGATGCGGTAAGTGCCGGGCGTCAGAATATCTACCTGGGGACCGCGCTGACCGCCTGAGCCAACAAAGAGCTCTGCGTTTTGAAAACTGATGTGGCCATCGACGGCTTTCGCCAGGAGTCGTCCCGCGTCCAGCGGCGCTCCGTCGGCCGCGGTGATCACGCCGACCTTGCCCTGGGGAATGACCGTGGTCTGGGCGATGGAAACGCGGAAGAGATATGGATGAATCGGCCACAGACCGGGGGGCAGAGTCCGCAATTGAATGCCCTTGACGCCGCCTTGTTTGATAAAGGCGATCGGATCCTGAAAATTGTTGTGGGCGTTCTGCGCGCGGTCGGGCGCAAAGATTCTGCCCGGCTGCATCGGCTCGCCATCGATTGCTTCGATCACGCCCAGTTCATCAGCGCCGATTTCGATCAGCGGTACTTTGCGCACGACCCGCTCAAACGGGTACTTGATCAGGTGCAAGCCGGGCTTCAGAACGTCGGCCTGAATGCCGACTTCGCCTTCGGTAGCTACTACGCGTCCCGGAGGCATCTTCGAACCCAGATAGCGACGCTCTTTGATCGCGATTTCCTGCGCGCCCACATTCACGAAAATGCGCCTCAGAATTACCAGCAGCAGGATCAGGACGACGAGCCCGACAAAGAGCACGGTCACTAGTGACAAAACGTTCAGGTTTTCCATAAGTAATTCCTCTTTCAGACCATGGCCTGGGTGATTGGTCACGTCCCTTTGGCGTGGGTAGTTTGCAGCTCGCGCCGGACGGCAGCGAGGCTGCGTTTTAAGACAAATCCTGCGCCCGACCTTCTTGCGTGCGAGGATAGTATCCAGAATTCTCCTTCAAGTATAGCCTGCAACTCCGGCGCGGAAACGTCCGGCAACGCGCCGTCGCGCCAAGCCCGCACGGCGGCGTCCAATGCTGTTCGATAGACCTCCGGATCGTCTGCCAGCGCCGCGAGATGCAGCATCTTTGCGGTCGAGTTCCGGTCGGGATCTTCGCGCCAGGCTTCGATCAGGGCAGAAGCCAAATTCCTGTTAACAGGTAATTCATGGCGCGTGACATGGGAAGCCAGCGCCAGCAATTGCGCCGACGATTCGGATCTCGCGACCAGCGCGTTTAGCACCTCGTTGTAGAGCGGCGGAGTCAGCTCGTGTGCTTCCTTGAGCACACTTGTATCTCCCTGGCTGGCGCGTTCCAGGAGAATCCGTCGCCGATCTGCTTCGTGGATTCGCGTTTCTTCAGATAACTCGTGGGGAGTTTGATCGTAGTCAAACAAACCTCGAGTATTCAGAGGCGGCGGCAACTCAATTGTCTGGATTGGGTTTGCGGGTTTCTGCCAAAAATATAAAGCTATGGCGACTAGTCCCAGCAGTAAAACGGTAGTAATGAGAAAGGTGACCATTGCGGTCCGGCTCGGGCTTTTGCCAACTGACGAAAACCGTTGCCGTCTATCTAGTTATACGAACGGCCAGGGTGGAAAGTTCTGAGATCCCGGAATGCTGCGCCGGATTGTCAGGCGCCCGTTATTCCTGGGATCGCGGGCTTCCCGCCCGCACCCGCGCCCCCAACGCAAGGCCGATTTGAATCAAATAATTCGCGCTTTGCGCTCAATTGCGGGCGGGACGCCCGCGCTCCCAGTATTTGCTTGAGTTATCTATTTGTAATCGCATTGAAAAACAACGGATAAGTCGCCAGTGATTGACCGCGGTACTGGGGACGAAACCCGAACAGGATTATTCGGCCTTTACCAAGCGTCACCTCAACCAGAGCCGCTTTGCCTTTGATGCGCTCGCCGCCTAACAGCCAACCGGATAACAGCGGATCTTTGTCTCTGGGATACCAGGCGATCACTTTGACGTTAGATGCCCCGGTTCGGGAGGGGACAGGCAACAGTGCCTGTCCTACTTCGAAGACGGGCGAGTTTTCCACCCAGGCGATCGACTCTTTCGGCATTCCCGCAGCGATTGGATTTGTCGTGTCGAGTTCAATACGCAGGATCGAGCCGGGCACGAAAAAGTCCGTGCGCGGCAAACCGTCGACGACATTGCGAATCGGCAACTTGAACTGCTCGATCGCGAAGTCCGAAGCGCGGTTGAGACAGATTAGTGTGCCGCCCTGTTCGACAAACTCGCCTAGCGCTTTTACGCCTTCTGCGCCGAGACCACCGGTGTATTCATCGGGCAACACTCCTTTCCGATGGCCGTTGAGGATAGCGTTGCGGGCCTGGTCGGGAATGATGATCACATCGTAATTCGCGTGCAGATTGCCTGCACGCACATTAGCATCTTCAAGGGATCGGTAACGCATCGGCTCTGAAAACTGACGTTCGAGTATCCAGCGTGTCCAGCCTTCATCCATGGAAGGAGTGTGTGATCTATACAGTGCGAACCTAATGTCTTTCACGTGATAGGGATCTGAAGGCCTAGCCAGCTTCAGCGAGCCATTGCTTGCAGAGTCTCTGAAGGGTGCAAACACAGGCTCGACTTTTATGCCTGACAAGAGACCCAAACTATGCGCGGTCACATCATATGGAGGAATGGGGTGACCAGAAGAGTCGCGCAGGTCTGGATAATGCTGTGCTTCTAACAAGGCCTTGCCGAAGCTGCCGTATGGCTGCGCAATTTTTAGGGATACGCAAGTTCTTAAGTAAAACCCTGACAGCAATTCCTGCTTTACCTCAACGCCAGCGCGCTGCAAGGTTTCCACCAATCGTTTACCGTTTTCACCTGCCGTGGCGGGTTGTGAGTCCCAGTTGAATACGAATCCAGCCAACTCACCTCGCTTCCGTGGCCGCACCGCCTCTTTTCCAATCTCATAAAACCGCTGCAACCACCGCTCGCGATCCTGGGCGGCGTGCTTCAGCAAAGAAAAGGCCGCGCCGGTCATGTAGTTCGTGATGTCGCGCAAATGCCATTCGCCGCCCTGCCAGACCGGACCGAAATTCGGCGACTCTTTTTTCGGATCGTAACCGGGATCGCGCGAATTTAACTCTTCGAACTTCACGGTGATCGGGGTAGCAATCTTGCACGAAGCCGTCTCGGAAAGAATCCGCACTCCGCCGTGGTAGTGCGAATAGGCGCGGGCTGGTGTCCACGCGTCATAGGTTGAATCTGTGGTTATCCCTTTGAAGCCGGCGGCCCGCATGTCCGCGGCCATCGCGTGACCGAGTTCCGTGTAGTCTTCGACAATCTGCTTCGGCACATTCGGCTCTACCGGTTGCATGTACGGCGGTAGAAACAAACGGGAGCCATTCTCGCCCTGTTGGTGAATATCATGGACAATTTGCGGATGCCAGACGTTGTGAATCTTATCCACCGCGATCTGCGTTTCAATCTGGGTGAACGCGTACCAATCCCGGTTGTCATCGTGGCCCACATACTTGTTGTAGAGCATCGGCAGCGGCGCGCCTTC
>JAWVFI010000092.1:0-18062 GCA_033856235.1 Blastocatellia bacterium
CATGGACCACGCTCGCATCGGAACATCCGGATTCGGAATCGGGAGAGCGAAATATTTTCAGTTGTTCTCCTGTGTCGAGGTGCAACACACGTTTTATCAGCCGCCGTCAATAAAGACTTTGGAACGCTGGCGTGAAACTGCCCCACCCGAGTTTGAATTTGTCTTGAAAGCATGGCAACTGATCACTCACGATGCTAAGAGCCCGACGTATCGTCGCTTAAAGCGCGAGCTCTCCGAACTTGAAAAGCAGGAAGCCGGATATTTCAGACCCACCGCAATCGTTAGAGAGGCTTGGGAAATGACCCTCGCCTGCGCCAACGCCTTAAAGGCAAGGACGATCTTGTTTCAGTGTCCGGCGAGCTTCAAACCGATAAAGGAAAACGTTTCCCATCTCAAGCGTTTCTTTTCGGGCCTCGACCGCAAAAACTCTGCCGGCGATCAGTTCAATTTCTGTTGGGAGCCACGCGGCAATTGGGAGCCAGGGCTAGTGAAAATTATCTGCGAAGATCTAGACCTTTGGCACGCAGTGGATCCGTTCATTGCGAGGAGCGTCACCCCCAACAAACTCTATTGGCGATTGCACGGCCGAAAGGGTTGGCGCTATGAGTACGACGAAAGCGAAATACGTGAGTTGGCCGCGATGATGTCAGAACCGCCTGCGGTCGCGGGCGGGCGCGGCCCTCAGAAACTTCAGACGACACCTTACGTCTTCTTCAACAATGTTCGAATGATCCAGGACGCTGCGACCTTTCAGAAAATCCTGGGAGGCTAAGAGCAAAGGGCTAAGGGCGAAGAGCCAAGTGGAACTGAACTCTCTTTGCGCTTCGCCCTTCGCCCTTCGCCCTTCGCCCCTTGCCCTTTGCCTCCTTCACGGAGGGCCACCCCTACAAGTTTATGGAGTGACCGTGAACTTAATGTCGCTGGGGCTGTCTGCGAGTTTGCGATCGTTGCTGTTATAAGCCGTGACCTTCACGCTGTAGCCACCTGGCGACAGCGGCTTATCTAAAGTGAACGAGGTGCCATCAACTCTCTTGTTGATGTAATCAAACTCAGTCTTGGCTGGCGTGGAACTGTCGGCGTGAATGCTGAACTTGTAATAGGCAGCGTCGGGATAGCCTTCCCACTTAACTTCAATCCCTTCGCCTTTCATCTTCGCCGCGGCTTTAGGATTGATCAGCTTCAGATCGCTTTTGAAGAGATGCGAGTCCGGAGCAAAGAAAGTTTCATCCGGCTCTAGTTTGTATTTGGCAGAGGCAATGATGCCGGAAGTAGCGAACACGTAGTAGGGCGTGTCGAAGACCTTTGCTGTCAGGCCTTCATAAATTCCCGGCGGCACGTCCTTGATCAGATACTCGCCGTTGCTATCGGTCTTCGTACTAAACGTTTGCCCGCCACAGCCGCTGAAGTATTGGCTGAACTTCTCGCACAGCTTCACCTCGATTCCGGCCGCAGGTTTGTCGTTGAACAGGACCTTGCCCTGCACATTTGCCTTGCCTGCCGCCGGCTTCTCTTTCTCTTCGCCGCTACCTGAATGGACCACGCCATCTGAGTCGGGTTTCGCGGGCGTCGCGGTGGCGTTCGCGTTGCCGGCCTTGTGGTCTGCGGCGTCGCGAGCGATTTTGCAACCAGCCACAACGACCAGGGTCAAGAACAGGAAGGCCGCACCCAGCGCGGGTAGTATTCTAAGCTTCATTTCCTCTCAGCCTCCTAAGCTTTGCATGATTCGAAATATGTTTTGCGGTCTGACTTCGCGCGACAGTGAACCATAGGAGCTATCCAGAGGCAAACGCCCGTTCCCCCTACGGCAGTGAGCAACGAAACATTTTGGCGACAATGGTGTCTTAACATTATGAGGTAACTATGTGTCCCGCTTTGCCGTGGGGGGATCTCGAAGGCCTGTTTCTCGGCTCACTACGCCCTTTGCTGGGAGTAGTCATTCCGGCTGCCCACCTGATGATGCATATATTATTTTTGAGACGCGGGAAGATCGAAAGAGATCTCAAGTCGCTTTCGATTCTAACTGCGCCGGCGCAACGTAAACCATGTGCCCGGTTTAGAACGTAAACGATGTCCGGCTTGCACAGGGAGGGCTTGAGGCCGTTCTTTCACGATGCCACCAACGCGTGGCCTCGATGGCCGCGCGCTGCTCTCTTTCGTTGGCGGCATCGATTATTGGAAACTTCATAACCTCTTGGCCGCTTTATTGAGATGCTGAATTAAGATGGCGCGCGGCCATCGAGGCCGCGCGTTTTGGGTAACGGCAACAGACTGGCTAGGCCCTCCCCCGCCCCCCCCTCCCACCGGGAGGGGGATCAAAACGCTCACACTGGTTCAATTTTAGATACTACCCAACTCCAGGCCCCTGACCTCTGAATCCTTCTCGGTGGTGTATCCTGTCCCTTCCCCCTTTTGTCCCAAGCACACAAATGGTCCCACTTTCCATACTCGATCTCGTTCCTGTCATCCTCGGTGAAACGCCGCGAGAGGCGCTGCACAAGAGCCTGGATCTGGTCCGCCATGCCGAGCGATTTGGTTATCGGCGCTACTGGGTCGCTGAGCATCACAACATGACGGGCATTGCCAGCGCCGCGACGTCGGTCGTGATTGGCTACCTCGCTGGCGGCACCTCGACGATCCGTGTGGGTTCGGGCGGCATCATGCTGCCTAACCATTCGCCGCTCGTAATTGCCGAGCAGTTTGGCACGCTGGAATCACTTTATCCGGGCCGGATTGACTTAGGCCTGGGCCGCGCGCCCGGCACCGATCAACCAACCCTCCGCGCCCTGCGTCGCAATCCAATGAGCGCCGATACTTTTCCCGAAGACGTTACGGAGCTGCAGGCGTTGCTGGCTGAAGCAAAACACGGGCAGCGGGTTCGTGCCGTACCGGGGGCTGGCACTGAAGTTCCTCTCTGGATTCTGGGCTCGAGCACTTTTGGCGCCGAACTCGCCGCCGCGCTCGGATTGCCTTACGCCTTCGCCTCACACTTCGCACCAGATTCTCTTTTTGCAGCTCTCGATATCTACCGCAAACAATTCCAGCCATCGAAACAACTCGACCATCCTTACGCGATGGTGGGAGTGAATGTTATTGCTGCCGATACAGATGAGGAGGCGCGCCGTCTTTTCACGACGGTGCAGCAGTCATTCACTAATCTCCTCCGTGCGAGCCCCGGAAAACTGCAACCACCAATCGACAACATAGAAGAGTATTGGACGCCGCCGGAAAAGCAACAGGCTTCCCGCATGCTGAGGTATTCAATCGTCGGTTCTCCAGAGACCGCGCACCGGCAATTGGAAAATTTTGCCACGCAAACGAAAGCGGACGAATTGATGGTTGTTACCAGCATCCACGACCACGCCGCCCGCATCAGGTCCTACGAAATCGTTGCCGGAATGTAGGGGCGGCCCTTCGTGGCCGCCCCCTTCGTTTTCCTAAGACTGTGGAATCAAAAAAGAGGGTGGCCACGGAGTGCCACCCCTACAACCATTGACAACGTCGCCAGTCCCTCTTAACTTCGCCGCACGAACTTGTGTAACGCGAATTCCACGCTTCTAACCCTCAGAAGGAGATCCATATGACCCTTACGTTTCTAAGCCGCACCGCCATCCCTTGCCTCGGCCTCTTAGTGCTGGCCATTGCGACCTTAACCTTTGGATGTCAGGGACCTCCCGGCCCTCCAGGTCCCGCTGGCCCATCCGGTTCCGGTGGCGGAGCACCGTACGTTTGGATCTGCACCCCCGCGCACTTTCCGAACGGCGGCGGCACTCCAAGATCTGACCTCTACGTTTTTAATTCCAGCGCCGCGACCGCCAACGTCGCTGTTAACATTTTGGATCGCGATGGGGCCAATCTGACTGGCCAGGCCATTCCCGGAACCAGCCCGGTCACGAACTATCCGGGCGAAGCCGGCGCTGCCACGACCGCTTTGCTGCCGGCGCATACCAGGGATGTCAATTGGTTGATGCCGGCTACGAGTGGTGCTCCGGGACTCGATGGGATTACTCGCGTAGCATTTTCCGTTCGAGTAACTTCCGACCAGCCGATCGTGGTGGGCTCAAATTTCCAGTTCGGCGGCAACATGCCCAACCAGTGCAGCCTCTCGCCAAAGTAGCCCGTACGAAGCCGAGACAATAGACCATCGACGATAGACCATGGACAACCCGTTCATGGTCAACCGTCCGTCGTCCATCGTCCTTGATGGCCTTCCACGCGATCGCGCCGGCGTGCGCATACCCACGCTGGCGAGTCGCACACTTCGCCTCAAATTTGCATAATCTAGAGACAAGGGCTGCAGGCCCTAATGTTTGGAATGAAGAATTCAACTACGCGACATCTCCTACTCATCATTGTTGTGACCTCAGCGTTCGCTGCGGCAGGCTGGGCACTTCTGCGCACTATGAATCATCAATCTTCCGGCGAACCGGCGACCGCGGCCGCGCTGGGAAACTCGGATCCCGATCTGTGGGCGCGAAGCATGGAAAGGGTCAAAGAGGATCGTGGTGGAACCGGGAACGTCGCGATTGAAATCCCGGCACAGCTTCGCCACTACGATGACCGCCGCTGGTTCCTGGCTACCCAGGTCGCCGAGGTCCGGAAACACAACCTGCAATCAGCGCAGGACTTCGTTGATCTCGCCGCCATGATCAAAAGCGGCGAAATGATTTCCCTCCCGGCTGTCACCGAGACGTATCTTCTTTACGGAGTCGGGGCCAGGGTGGATGGCGCGCCGTTCACCCGCTATGTGGCCAATCAAAACCTCGAACTTAACGATGAGGCTGGATTGCGCGAGGCCTTCGCACGGCTGGAGTCGGCGCACGCGAAACTGCGAAAAGAGATTTCGGATCTACAGGCCCAATCAGGCAAGCAGGAAAGCGCTGCGACCACGAAACAGGAAGAGCTGGAAAACGAGATTGCGGCGCGGCAGCAGGAGTTGAAATCGACGGACAGAGAAAAAGCGCGGCTCAATCAATACTTCGCTGGTTCGGGGGAAAGACAGCCGAAACTATTGCGCGATTATGAGTCCCTGCAGAAGCTGGCGGAGAATTTCGGCGGGCGCTCTTTCAACCTCGACGACGCGTCTGACCGCCAGGCTTTTAAGGTCTATCTACTTAGTTCACTCAGGCCTCAGGCCCTGAGGGTGCTGGAAGAAATAGCCAAGTCGTACGAGGATAAGTTCGAACGGCCTTTACCCGTAAGCTCTCTGGTGCGACCGGAACAATACCAGCATGCATTACGCCGAGTTAACCGCTATGCCGTGCTCATTGATACGCCGCCGCACTCGACTGGCCTGGCGTTTGATATCGACTATCGCTTCATGAGCGGGGCCGAACAGAATTTCGTGATGAACGAACTGGCGCGCCTGAAAGACGAGGGCCGCATAGAGGTCCTCCGCGAACGCGGCGCCAATTACCACGTCTTTGCATTCATCGACGGCCACCGCCCGAACGACGAATTAATCAATGCCTCGTTAGACGACGCCGGAACACGTCCGAAAAAAGCAGATCCCACCGAGCAACCACCCGTGCGGGCGACACGGGTTAAGAGCCGCACTTCGAAAAAGAAGCGCTAGGGCGATCACCCTACTGCCGCATTTAAGCCGTCCCACAGGAAATTCAGAACCTCGGATGCGCGTTTTGATTCCCCCCTCCCGCTGGGAGAGGGTCGGGGAGGGCTTAGCCAGCTTGCCTCCGTTACACAAAACGCGCGGCCTCGATGGCCGCGCGCCCATCTTGATTCAGCAATCTGAGTAACGGGAAAGGAGCGTTAAGCGTTTTCAGAAGTCGATGCCGCGAATGAAGGCGGGCGCGGCCATCGAGGCCGCGCGTTGGGTGCGTCCTGAATCGATGGCCTCAAGCCCTCCCCTAATCTCCTCCGATGCGGAGGGGACCAGAACCGCGCTGCACCCTCGAAGTTAAGACCACCCACCCAAACCTTCCGCTACGCCCGTGGTTTCGATTCGAAATATTTTTTGCTTTAGGTGGCCCAAAAGCCCCAAGAACTTCGCGTTAGCAAACAGGAGAAGGAGTCCCCAATGAAGCTCAACGCAAAATATGTCACCTTTTCATTAATTGCCGTGGCCAGCGCCTATGTGATGTATCACAATGAGCGCTTTCTGGCCGACTCATCGCATCCAGCCTGGCAACACTACGGCCCCTTTAAGTGGTGGTTGCTGCCCCACGGCATTTTCGGCGCTATCGTGCTTTTGTTTGCGCCCTTCCAGTTTTCCGATCGCCTGCGACAGCGATTTACCAAAGCGCATCGCGTCATGGGACGGCTGTATGTCCTGGGGGCATTCGGGCTCGCGCCTCTCGGCGTCTACATACAATATTTCCAGGAACGATTTGGAGCGCCGCGCTCCTTCACCGTTCTGGCGATAGTGGATGCCCTGATGTTAATTGGCGCCACGGCCCTCGCTGGTCTCTTCGCCTTCAAACGCAAAATCGCGTTGCATCGGCAATGGGCCACGCGCAGTTACGCCATCGCGCTGGTGTTTATTGCCGGGCGCTTCGCTTTAGGAGTGACGGGCTGGGAAGCCCAGGGAATTGAAATCGTGCAAGCGGTCATCTGGTCCTGCCTGGCCCTGTCAGTGCCGTTGGCCGACGTCGCCATCCATTGGAAAGACATTCGCTCGACGGTGACAGTCCCGGCTAAGTCGCGCGTGTTGCAGAAAGACAGCCTGCCAAAGAACGCCGTCGGCGCAACCTAATTTCGTGTGCATTCGTGCAGGTTCGTGTAATTCGTGAATCGTGTGCTCGCGATAGGGCTGCAACGATACACGAAACAACACGAACCTCACGAAGCCGCACGAAAGGTTCGAGCGGCGGGAGAACCTAAATCTTAAAGGAGAATGAATGAGCGCAGTAGTCACACAAATCGAAACAGAAACAACTACGAACCCCATAAGCCGGCGTGCCGTCGCCCTGGCTGAACGTATCGAGCAAGGCGCCGCGGGTTTAGCGGACTTCGCAGAAACACTTTCGGAAACGGAATGGCTAACCCCGGCTTCCGACACCGACAGGCGTGCGGTCGGAGTGATCGTGCACCATGTGGCCAGTGTCTACCCGGTTGAAATTGAGATCGCGAAGGCCGTTGCCAGTGGTAACGCTGTCACGGATGTCACCTGGGAAGTTGTGGCGCAAATGAATGCGAAACACGCTACTGACCAGGCATTCGTCACCAGGGAAGCGACGCTTGCTCTCTTGCGCCGAAACAGTTGCGCCGCCGCCAACGCAGTTCGCGAGTTCACCGATGAGCAGTTGGACCAGGCCGCGCCCTTCTCTTTGAGTTTCGGTGCGCCTGTCACCGCGCAGTTTGTCATCGAGGACCACGCGCTACGCCATAGCTGGCACCACCTGTCTCGCATCCGCAAAGCGCTCGGCCGCTAAAAACAATTCATCGGGTTAGCGCTTACCGAAGAAGTTCTCAGCTTTCCTCTGCCGGCAAGTCGGAACGCGGCCTCACTCGTGGATCCAAAATCCGATGTCTCTATAAGTCCCATCGGTCCACCAGACAAACGGCTGGTACTCAAAATTGTGACCACCAGCCTGGCTGGTAAGCGGCCGGACGACCTTTTCATGCGCACTGTCCCACTGAGCCTTATGCGTATTAGTCTCAGGAACAATCGCGCAGATGTGACCGTGGCCCACCACCCGGCGCGCATTGATGATGCAAACTGAACCAGCGTTCGCGGCCCGTTGCAACTCGGTAAGGCTCGTGGTTTGCCGCCATCCGAAGAGTTGAGAGTAGTCCTGGAACCAGCGGGCCAGCTGATTCGCAGTCATCTCATCGATCGTCACGCCGTACTTTGGCGTCACGGATTGTCCGGCCATGAGTCTTTGAATCGCGGGGGGATTCCACCAAACTCTGGGAACAAATACGCCGGCGAGGCATGCGAAGTCGTAAGCGTAGATGTTACAGAACGTCTCGGTTTCGGTCCGGCGATAGCGAGCGCTTTCACTAACAGCCAGCCAGGCGATGATCTTGCCGATATCGGCGGCCTTCTGTTGTGGCGTGCCCGCGGGATTGCGCGAAGGACGCGGAGTCTCATTTAGCTTGAAGGCTTCCACGCCCTTGAGACTTCGCGGGACCAGTGCGGATCGCTCCAGGTGGACTTCCGTTACGGAATTAGCGCCGGCGTTCTGGTGAAATTCACTGTCCGGAACCATCAGTGAGTGCTTGCAAACCCCGGAAAAGTTTTCCTCATGAAAATTTGCAGTTACCTGCCACCAGTCCGGCTGGTCCGTGTTTCCTGTTTTGGTCACCAACTGACCCTGCGGCAGCAGTACAATCTTGCTGGCCTCATCGACGATTGGCTGACTTCTGAGCCACATTCCAACTGCATTTTGTACTCGATAAGTTTGTTGAGCCATTGAAACTCCTTTCAGAAAATGAGGATCGTCTGGTTCTGACAACCAGAGATGGCGACTACCTGACTGCTGTCTTCGTCAGAAAAGCGAGGCCAAACAATTTGCGGCCAGCTCAATACCGGTGCGTGACTATCGCAGTGAAGTGCCTTCTACATCTAATGCGATTCCCGTCGAAAACGTTTCGGGTATGCGTTTCTGGAAGATGCGGACTGAGCGGATTTCCCTGGGAAGTTACCAGCCGCTTCCTTTCGAAAGAATCAAAAAGCGGAGGTGCTGATGTAGTTTGAAACGCAAAGCGCGGAATGGAAGAACTCAGAACCGGGCTCGGTAGCCAGCGGGTCAACCAGTGGTACCACCTTCGTTCCGAGAATATCGTCCTGAGACTCCCCCGGTCGCTACCGCTCCCGGTTCTGAATTCGCCAGCCCACTTTCGCTGCTCGGCAGACAAAGCGTAAAATGCAACGACCCGGAGACGTTCCAACAGGAGTAGGCAAGATGGATGACTCAAACCCTTCCGAAGCACCGACGCAGCAACTGAAAATCTCCGATGCCATGGCTAAAGAACTATCGAGCGCTTACGGCAACCGTGCTTCCGACGAGGAAGAAACCCTACGCCAGGGGCGCATCAAAGTCCTGGAGTTGATTGCCTCCGACGCGCCGCTCAAAGACATCCTGACCAAGCTGGTACTCCTTATCGAAGCCCAGTTACCAGACATGCTCGGCTCAGTCTTACTCCTCAGCGATGACGGTAATCATATACGCCACGGCGCCGCGCCGAGTCTTCCCGAGCAATATGTAAAAGCGATCGACGGCGCGCCGATTGGACCAAAAAACGGATCGTGCGGGACAGCGATGTACCGCGGCGAGGCCGTGGTGGTCACTGACATTCTTACGGATCCGCTCTGGGAGGATTATCGCGATATCGCGGCCGCGAGTGGTTTGCGGGCCTGCTGGTCCACGCCGATCCTGTCCGGGCGCGGCAAAGTGCTGGGCTCGTTCGCGATGTACTATCGCGAGCCGCGCACGCCCACCGGCGCTGAGGCGAAACTAACGGAAGTGGCGACGCGCATTGCCGGCCTGGCCATTGAGCACCACGCGGCGCGCGCAGCCCTGGTCCGTACCCGGGCGCAACTGGCCAAAGCCAATGAGACGGCCACCATGGGCGAAATCGCCACCGCGCTCGTCGGCGAACTCGATCACCCGCTGGAGGCAATAGTTAACAACGCCGACCGCTGTCTGAAATTGTTGAAGGAAGACGACGCGGCTATCCGTGAAGCCCTCACGCAGATCGCCGCCGACGCGCGTCGCGCTCTCGCGATCATCGCCCGCCTTCGCGTCATGGAGAACCGCCACGACAGCTTTTCAAGGCGATGACAATCTCCACGCTTGGTGGTGTATTAATTTAGAGTCCGCGGAGTAGTTCTGATCCCCTCCCACTGGAAGGGGAACAAGGGGAGGGCTTGAGGCCGTCGAGTCACGATGCACCGAACGCGCGGCCTCGATGGCCGCGCCGTGCTCTTTCGTTGGCGGCATCGATTGCTGGAAACTTCATAACGCTCTTGGGCCGCCTTATTGAGATTGCTGGATCAAGATGGGCGCGCGGCCATCGAGCCGCGCGTTTTGTGTAACGGAAGTAGCCGGCTAAGCCCTCCCCCGACCCCCTCCGAGCGGGAGGGGGATCAAACGCTCACTCAACTTCAAATTAAGACCTGCCCCACTCTTCTATCTATTGACTGGCCGCAAGAGGTGCGATAAAAGGTGGCAGCCTGTACGAATAACCGCGCTCGGGGTCTTCGCCGGACACACCATGAGAACGCACGCCGCCCCCATCGTCATCTTCCTGGCCGTCGCAGTAACGTTGGCCCAATCCCCAGACTGGGATGGCCGTGGAGGCGGATCGACGATCAAATTCCCTAAGATGGAACGCCCTTCGTCCTCCCGCAACGACAGCCAGCGGTCGCATGATTCCGACAGCTACGACACTTACGCCATTCCGGAACCACCCAACCCGCTGCCGGGTCTGACCAATCAATATCGCTCCGTGCGCGCGTGGTTCCGCGCCGACGTCTTTCCCGACGCGCCCGCAATCGTTGAACCAACAAATCTCTCGGAGCTGTTTCGAGCGCTCGCTTACCTGAAAGATTTTGCCGATGGCCGGTTGCGCACGCTGCGGAACAGAAGAAGCGAACTGGAGGATCGTTACCGCAGCCTGGTCTCACAGATTTCGAATAACACTGAAGCGGGCAATGCACTCCAACTGGAAACGGCGGCCGTGGAAAATGATCTGGCGCGCACCCAGGGCGAAACGCGTGAAGCCGAAGAAAAACTCTCAGCGCAAAACTCTCTGCTCAATCAATTGACGGAGGTCACCAGGCAGGTAAGCGAGAGTGTGGTGGCAACCAAAAACGAGATCTTTGCGAATCTGTATGACGCTGCCCGGCAGGGAAAGTTGCTCCCGCCGGCAAACTATCGTCCCCTGCCAAAACCGTTGAGTCCCGTTTACGGTCCGGGCAGTCCCCAAGCGCTCCCTGCCGCCATCACCCCAATGCTGGCCCAACCGTTGTTCCCGGCGGCGCTGGCGCCCGCGCAAGCGTTGCGCGCCGTTCCCATTATCGTGCCGCTACGAGCGGAAGCGATTCGTCGTACTCCCGTCACGGAAGCCGAGGTACAGGATAAGCTGAATCAGATCAACAACTCGCTGCCTTTGATCAATCAGGCGGCCGACGCTCTCAACGATATCCATCGCCGCGTCAAGACGATTGAGCAATCCGCCAATGTCAGTGAAACTTTCGTTCAGCAAACGCGCACTCGCCTAGAGTCCTTACGCTCTGAGAGTAGTAACGCGGCTAGTGCCCTGAGTGCGACCCGGGCAAAACTCGTCGATGCCACAGAGACGTACCAAAGACAGCGAGAGAAATTCCCGGTGCAATGCCTGGAGTATGCCGTGATGAAGTATTACGACAAGAAAGTGAAGGAACTGGTAGTCAACAACTTTGCCAACGTGAAGGAGCTGCTAGGGAAAGACCTTCCCGACGTGAAGGACGGAGCGTCCCTCGTCGATACCAAGAATCTCGGTCGCTTCATGAAGGTCATGAGTCATGTGGTGGAGTTAGGCTCGGACACACTGAAAGTAATCGACCGCGCCCCGGGAGTGCTCGCTGATACCGTGGAGGATCCGGCCGCGTTCCAGGCGGCGCTGGACGAAGCGGTCGAGCGGTTCAAACTCAACCTGTTCACCGACCTGAGTGGCCTTCCCAAACCAATCGCCAAATACTTTCACAAGAGAATGACGCCATGAGTCGCCGAGCGGCAGTGACTCTCATCGTGTTGTTGGTAGCGGCCCTGGCGGCAATGGCGGGTTACATCTATTATCGTTCCCACCCCGGCACGGTTTCCGGACCAGCGACGTTAACTAATCAAACTATCCAACCTTCAGTTCCCGGAGGGCCAACACCCCTTCCCGAGTTTTTTGAGTCGCCGGGACTGGTCAGTCGCCGCGCTGAACCCCTGCGGCTTTATGTCGCGGTCGCACGCGGGATAGCTTTGAACCAGCAAGATCCCGGCGACCCCCAGGCGGCCGGTCAAAAACTAACCAGCATTCCCATCGTGGTAGTCCTTGAGAACGACACTTACCAGAAGGTCAACTTCGACAGCGCGCTGGCGCCCGCCGGCGAAGACTTGTTCACGCTCGTCGTCACCCGCGAGGGCGCGAACGGCGCAGAGGTTTTCACTTACCGGGAACCGCGTGGCGAATTGACCGGCTGGGAACCGGCCGAGCGCAAGACCTTTACAGTCTCCTGGCCCACCGCCGCAACCGGCCCTGGCACATACCTGGTCACCGTGACCCCGGCCTTCGGCAAACAAGACCCACTAAAAATCCGCACCACCCTGAAGTAGAGAAGTCCGCGGAGCGGGCGCCAGCATAAAGCCTGGGGCGTCAGCCCGAGGATCAAGTTCCCGAACAATGATGGAGCCCGCGAAGCTGCGATAGCAGCCGCGTTACCAGACCCATTCGTAACGAACCTCTATCGGCCGCTCCGCGGGCTACCGACATTTTCAACGTTCAGTTCCCGGGGTTCCGCTCGCTCCACCCCGGGCTTTTTGCTGACACCCGCGGCGCGGGTTGATTCGATTGTCATTGGCTGAGCTTCACTGCTCACCGCCCACCGCCCACTGCTCACCGCCCACTGCCCACTGCTCACTGCTCACTGCTCACCGCTCACGATGCTAGCCACTCTTGAAGCCGATTTGTTTACCTGATGGTGTTGGCAGCTCATTCAGCTTCTTAAGTTCGTCAAAAACGACTGTAAAGTATTTATCATGTGTCGCCAGCTTGCGTATGACAGCCGCGAACTTTCGATTGAGTTCTTCATTTGATTCCAACATCTGTCGCAGCTTTACGAAGGCGCGCATGATCGCAATGTTAACCTCGATGGCTCGTTCGCTATTGAGAACACTCGACAACATCGCGACGCCTTGCTCAGTGAAAACGTAGGGCAAATAACGCCGGCCTCCACGGCCTTTCTTTGAGGTTGCAAATTGTGACCTCAAACATTCAGCCTCTTCTTTTGTTAGCTGAAACATGAAGTCCCCGGGAAACCGTTTGAGATTTCTGCCCACCTGCTGATTAAAGCGTTTGGTCGGAACCTCATACAATTCAGCCAAATCAAAGTCGATCATGACCTTTTGTTTTCGAATCAAATAGATTCTCCGCTCGATTAGTTGGACGGAGACGGGGACACTGCTTGTATTCAGACTCTTTCTGGTAGTCACAAGGAAGAGTAACAAGCGAACGAGAGCGCACCAAAGCCGGTGTTAAGGAGGGTGGTTATCACATTCATGCAAGTTTTCTTTCACCGCAGCCCTACACCGCATTTCACTTCTTAAATAGTTTGGCGAACGCGTCACGAGCGTGACGTCGGAGGGCCCGAGGAAGTTTCGACATGAAGATCTTGCCATCGGCCGCTACCGGCGATGCGGCAAAATAACATCGACTGTCCGCAGATTACGCAGATTACACCGATAAGAACATAAAGAGGACAGCAGACTAAGGTACGAGTGCCTCCGCTTTCTTATCTTCCTATCTCTGCATAATCTGCGTAATCTGTGGAAACCCCATCCAGTGAGTATGCGGTTGGTTGCGCGGTAGGTCCGCAGAGCGAATGCCTGGCAGCTGAAACGTATTACACCGTTCTGACATACCCGTTGGACAGCGTCCAGATCAACGGCATTTTTATTGCTATTAGGCTTTCAGCAGTGCATAGTGCCCGGCATTGGTCCTTTCTCATGCATTGATCCTTGATGCATCCCGCGCAGTTGGCCTCCCCCTGGTGAGTCCTGCCGCCGGCCCAGAGTTGTTTAGCGTTCCCGTTTACATAGGTTTCTTGACTGCTTCCGTGGCCGCAACTCAGGAGCTAGTCGCCCTACAAACGTCCACAAGAACCTTTAACCGAGCCCGGAAGTTCACATGCTCAGAAGCCCCCACTCGGGCAGAAAGACTCCCATGAAGAAAACACCCACGACCATGAAGTTTCGAAGTATCAGTGTAGGCGCAGTGTGCTCCATTGCTATCGCGCTGGCCGTTTGTAGCTTCGCCGGTTCCGTGATGGCCCAGGCATGTGTGCCCGCCTCCCTCGCGTCGGGCAGCCTGGATACGTGTTTCGGATCCGGCGGCAAAGTAACTACCGCTCTCAGCGGAAGTACTACCAGCTCGGCCCAGGACGTAGCTATCCAAACTGACGGGAAGGTAGTCGTCCTGGCTAATGGTTTTCAGGTTTTACGTTACAACTCGAACGGCTTGCTTGACTCCTCCTTTGGCAGCGGCGGCCTGGCCACGCTTTCATTTATTAAGTCGAGCGGCGACACGGGTGCCTACGCCCTGGCTATTCAATCGGACGGCAAAATAATTGTTGCCGGTTACGCCACGATCAAAGGCAGCACAGTTGGTTTTGCAGTTGCTCGGCTGAACTCAAACGGGAGCCTGGACAATTCATTCGGCAGCGGGGGAAAAGTTCTCTTTAACTTTCAAAGCAATATCAGTGCTTTGGCCCGAGGCGTCACCATTCAGAGCAACGGCTATATCGTGGTAGCCGGCGACTCGGAGGGCGCTTTCGCAGTGGCCAGGCTTGCCCCTAACGGAGCCTTCGACTCTGGATTTAACGGCAGTGGAAAGGTGACTGTCTCCGTCGCCAACAGCACCGATGGCATAGGAGGAGCTTACGATGTCACGACTCAAAAAGTACTTGCCGGCGGAGTTCTCCAGGAGAAAATCGTGGCGGCCGGCATTCGACCCCGGCTGGCCGTAGTGGACCGGGACATAGCAGTGCTGCGTTTCAATCCTAACGGCTCGCTTGATTCGAGCTTCGGCAGCGGCGGCAAGGTGTTCACGAACTTCACTGGATATTCTGACCAGGCGAAAGCGGTCGCGATTGATGCAAATAACAATATCGTCGTGGCCGGACATACGCTCACCAGTAGTGTTCCCGGCGGACAGCGGTTCGCGCTCGTTCGATATACCGAAAACGGGCAGCTTGATACTGGTTTTGGAACCGGGGGCAGAGTCACCGCCGGTACTCCGGGCTACGGCAGCGCGATCTACGGACACGCACTGGCGATACAGACAGACGGCAGGATAATTGCTTCGGGATATGTCGAGACCGCAGATTTTGCGTACGCGGATTTCGCCGTAGTGCGGGTCAATGCTGACGGAACTCCCGATACAAGCTTTGGAGTGGCGGGAACCGGCATTGTGCTTACCGATTTCTATGGCGACAGGGATCGTGCCTGGGGCGGCAGTGCCCTTCAGGCAGACGGGAGACTTGTCGTGGTTGGGAGTGCATATCCACTCCCCGCCCAAGTCGCCCTAGCACGTTACATGCCCTGACGACGCGTGAGCGGCTTCTGCCGCAGCCCCGACCGCGGCTTCGCCGCCGCACAGTGCGGTAAGGCTTGCCCTACCATTGCCAGGTCACCTAAACCCTTTTCCTGAGGCTCAGCCTCAGGAAGATAAAGATGGATGACTAACCTAAAAAGCCATAGGCTTTCCGCACTGTGCGGCGGCAAGCCGCGTTTTGACGATTAGGACCCACCGATCAACCGCAACCCACGCAGCCCACGACCGTCGTTATTCTTATCTATTTACAATTTACTGTTTACGGTTGACGGCTGTTGGATAACTTCAAAAGCGGGTTGGGCACCTCCTTTCTTTGAGATCGCAAATTGCGATGTCAAAAACGCCGCTTCCTGCTTGCTCAATTGAAACCTGAAGTCAGCAGGAAAGCGTCTTCGATTCCTCTTCACGCTTCGCTTAATTGCGGCGCTCCGGCATCGTTCATCGCTCACGGCCACCTGATCGAGATCCAGGCATGGGTAGTTCATGGATTTGACTTCCAAGGTGATGCCGGGCTGTACTACTATGGCCCGCCCACTTGCTGGAAGAGGTCAGAGCCCAGAAGTCTGTCGCAAAGGAATTCATCGTCGTTCCGGAGGCACACCCCATGCTTGGCAGGACCATTTCGCACTATCGCATTACGTCGCAGCTCGGCGAGGGCGGGATGGGAGTTGTCTATGAAGCTGAAGACACCAACCTCGGTCGTCACGTCGCTTTGAAATTTCTGACACCGGCCATGGCCGGCGATAACAGTCTGCTGCAGCGCTTCCAGCGAGAGGCGCGGGCCGCGTCGGCTCTCAATCATCCCAACATCTGCACTATCCACGGCATCGAGCAGTTTGAGTCAGAACACTTCATCGTCATGGAGTTGCTGGACGGTGAATTGCTGGCCGACCGCATTCGTCGCGGTCCCCTCGACCTCGATTCGCTGCTGACGCTCGGCGCGCAGATCGTGGATGCCCTTGAATCCGCTCACTCCAAAGGGATCGTCCATCGCGATCTGAAGCCGGCGAACATATTCGTAACCTCGCGGGGACAGGCAAAGATCCTCGACTTCGGCATTGCCAAGATTGATCACCAACAGAAACCTGACCCTAACTCAATGGTGGAAACCGTACGCAAGGACCAGTTGACGTCGGCGGGCACGACGATGGGCACGGTCGCCTACATGTCGCCGGAACAAGCGCGCGGAGAGATCACGGATACGCGGACAGATCTTTTTTCCTTCGGCACCGTTCTGTATCAGATGACGACTGGAATCCTGCCTTTCAAAGGTGACGCCTCGGCGGTCGTTTTCGACGCCATCCTGAACCGCGAGCCTACGCCGGTGATTCAACTCAATCCGTCGCTGCCGCAGGATCTCGGCCGGATTCTGGACAAGGCGCTCGAAAAGGATCGCTCACTACGCTATCAGTCAGCTACCGAGATCAAGACCGACCTGCTGCGCCTGAAACGGGATCTCGACTCCGGCCGCAAGCGTTCCGCAGACCCCAGCAACTCAGGGCGGGTTGAGGCGGCAGCGAAACCATCTGAGCGGCCGATTGCCGTGCTCTACTTCGAGAACGTAGGCGGCGCTAAAGAAGACGAGTATCTGCGCGATGGCATCACTGAAGACATCATTACCGAGCTTTCCAAGATCAGGGAGCTCCACGTGTTCTCGCGACCAACCATCCTTGCCTTCCGCGACAAGCCGGTCACACCAGCACAGATTGGCCAACAGTTGTCGGCGGCTTATGTGCTCACGGGCACCTTGCGCCGCTCCGGCTCGCGGCTGCGCATCAGCGCGCAACTGATCGACACCCAAACCGATTTCCCACTCTGGTCGGAACGATATGATCGTGAGATGCAGGACATCTTCGAGTTGCAGGACGAGATCGCGCGGAAGATCGCGGAAGCGCTGCGCGTGACGCTCTCGCCACAGGAACAGGCAGAACTGGCTGCGAAGCCGACCCAAAACCTGCAGGCGTACGATCTATACCTGCGCGGCCGCAGCTATGCGCGCCGTGAGTCGCGCCAGGATCTCGAGCTGGCTCGCGAAATGTTCGAAAGTGCCGCCTCGCTGGATCCACAGTTCGCGCTGGCGTATGCGGCGGTAGCTAATGTGTCCGCGCTGCACTATTACCGCTATGGCCACGAACAGATGTGGATGGATCGCGCGAAGACGGCCGCCAACCAGGCAGTGGCCCTGCAGCCGCATCTGCCCGAGGCGGACATTGCCCGCGCCTGGGTGTGTTACGCCGATCAGCAGTACGACGAAGCCGTTCAACTGGCGCGGGGAGCGCTGGGTCGTAAGCCCGACTGCGAAGGCGGGTATTACTTGCTGGGCCGCGCACTTTTTTCAATGGGGCGGTTCCACGAAATCATCGAAATCGCCGAAACCGCCGTGCAGATGGCTGGCGAGGACTATAATATCTACACACCAATTGGAAACGCTCTCGGTGCTCTCGGGAAGACAGATCAGATGCGTCACTGGCGGCAGCGTCGCATACAGACTCTGGAAACTCATCTGCAGAAGGTGCCGGAAGACGTGCGCGCCAGAGTGATGCTGTCGATCGACTACGCGAGTCTCGATCGCATTGACGAATCGCTGCGGGAACTTAATATGGCAGTCAGCTTTCGGCCCGACGACGCGTCCGTGCTGTACAACGCCGCGTGTGCCTACTGTACGTTGAAGATGAAGCCTGAAGCGCTCGACGCCCTGCGCAAGGCGCGCGCCGCCGGGTTCCGCGACTCCGATTGGGCGCGACGCGATCCTGATCTGGCGCTGCTCCAGGGCGATCCTGAATTCGACCGCCTCTACCCGC
>JAWVFI010000093.1:0-19865 GCA_033856235.1 Blastocatellia bacterium
CTGCCCTGATAATTCCAAACGAAACCAGGGCCGAAGACAGTCCCACGAAAAATGAAAGCGCCAATGAATGCTAACGCTTCTGATGGGGCCAAAGTTCTGCCAATCGCGAGGAAGGCGATCAGAAATACCAGGTTAAGGAGAAAACCGGGTTTCGAGTTTCGAGTTGCGGGTTTCGCGTCTGACATTCGGCGTTCGATCGTTCGAAACTCCAAACTCGTAACTCGAAACCCGTAACCCGAAACTGTTTTTCCCCTATTTGATTTTCTTAGCGTTAACAGTTCGCGCGCCTTGCGATAACACCAGTCCGACGACCTGTCCGGCAGAATCTTTCTCGAAGGAAATATTTGCCTTCACCTCAGGGATTGTGAACTGCGTATCTGAAACAGGCTCGATCGCTAGTTTAGGTTGCCCGGTCATCTGACCGAACAACTTATCGTCCTCTTTGCTGATTGTCAGAGTCAGGCGCGGGGTGACTTGATACACGCCGACATACGATTCGAAGGCCGCTGTATCGACCTTTATTTCTTTGCCTTCGAGCCGTCTTACGATCAGCAAAGCATTTGCGTTCTTCGGATCAAGCTCGGCCGCTTTTTTGTAATTGGCGAGCGCTAAATCCTTTTGACCGTCTGCCAGATACGTTTCGCCGAGACTGTCATAAGGATTTGCCGAATTGGGAAACATTTCCACGTTAAGCTTGAAAATCTCAATCGCGTCTTTGGTGCGTTTCATGCCCAACAGCTCATAGCCAAGTGTATTGAGTTCCGTCTCCGAGAAATCGAAGGTGGGAGAATTCTCCGCTTTCAGCTTCCGGTACTCGGCGATAGCTGATGCGACATTCTTTTCGATCACAATTTTAGAGAGCGCTTCGGCGATCGATCTCTTCGGCGCCTCGGCCGGCTGGCCGTTGAGTAGTGCGATGATCGAGCTCGTGATCTTTCCGTGATAATTCCCGAGGCCGACATTATCGAGAATGATCACCGTCTGCCCTTTATCTACCGCCCTGGTCAGCAGCGAGTTGAAACCGTTGATTCCTCCGCCGTGTCCGATGATTTTGGTCTTCTGGTCCGTTTTCCCAATCGGCTGGTCGGAGATATTTATCCCGTAACCGTAATTTCCAAGTCCGGGCGTGAACATCAAAGTCTTGCTGGCGGCGGAAAGGATCTTGTCTTCATAAAGCGACTGGTCCCACTTATAGAGATCGTCGACCGTCGAATAGATGGAACCTGCGGCATACGGAATGGACATGTCGAGGTACGGGGCGTTAACGAAGCCGTCACGTGTTTTCTGATAGCCGCTGGCACGCTTCTGAATCAGCGTAGCGTGATGATCGTAGCCTGTGTTTGTCATTCCCAGGGGCCTGAGAATGCGTTCGGTCAAGACCGCTTCGTAAGACTTTCCCGTAACCTTTTCGATAATTGCACCGAGAAGAGAATAACCAGAATTGTTGTAGCTGAATTTCGTTCCCGGCTCGAATTCGAGATCGCCACTCGCAAACTTTTTGATGAAGTCCGCGACGCGGTACGGATTGCGGCTGATTTCGGGGAAGAAATCGGGACGAGCCGTATAGCTGGGAATTCCCGAAGTGTGATTAAGAAGTTGATGAATGGTAACTCTTTCACCCGTATCTTTTCGATAGTCGGTAAGATAATCACTCAACTTCGCGTCAAGCTTGATTTTGCCTTCCTCGACCAGTTGCAAAACCAGAGCAGCGGTAAATTGCTTGGTGACGGAGCCGATGCGGAATTTTGTGTCCGGCTGATTAGGAATGGCCCACTCCATGTTCGCCATTCCAAAACCCTTCTCATAAATTATTTTGCCCTTTTCGGCGACCAGGATTGAGCCGTTGAATTGCCCGTAGTCGTAATACTGCTTCATCAATCCGTCAATTTTCTTGACGGGTTGCTGGGCGAGTGCGCTGGTTCCGCTGATAGCGCATACGAATGCGACGATGAGTAAAGTAAAGAGTCTTTGGATTCTCATTGTTTGCTTACTGCGATGAAATAGGTTTACCGCGATGAAATTAGACTTACTGCGATGAAAGTAGGAACGATCTTAGCGGGCTTTGAGTTTCAAGTTTCGAGCTGCGGTTTGCATTTTGACGTTTTCGGGCTTCGAGGCCGGATTCCTGCAATGGAAACCCGCAACTCGAAACCCGAAACCGCATTTCCCTTTACCTACTATTTCCCGTGCATGCCCTGCTGAATAATGTTCTGCATCTCCAGCGCATTCGGCATGCCCAGAATCGTGGCCGGACTGAGACCGAACGGCCCGCCGTCGGTGTTGGCATTGAAGGTAATGCTGTCGCCCTGCGCATAAGCGTAAGCCAGGGTCGGCGGCATGTTCGCAGCCATCGACTTCAGCGCCTGCTGTTGTTCAGCCGGCATATTGCTCGCCACACCGGCGATCCGGTCAGCAAAGGGCTGCACCAGGGGCGCCAGATTGTGGTAGAAGACCGCGGAGAAATTCGCGTTCCCATCAGCCGGTAAGCCGGCAGTGAACTTCGCCGATCGCAAGAGCGTGTAGCCCTGCTCGCGGCGGCTGACGGAATTCGCCACCAGCGCGCGACTCGGTCCCACAATCATGTAGCCGTTGGTAAAGGTGTAGTTCACTTCCACTCCGAAATCGGATGACTTCAACGTGTAGTAGGTGCGGCCGGAAACGTCTCCGCGATCCCAGGCCAACCCGGCCTTGCCGTACTTCGCAGCCTCTTTATTGATTTCACCCACGACGCGCTCCAGTGCCTGTTGCAGGTGCGCCGGGTCATTAACTTCAAACACCATCTTCCATGAAGGCGTCGGCAGAATTGGCCCATCGATAGCGAAGGCGAACTCACCACCCAGAGGTTCCGCAATGTCCTTGCGAATATCCAGGCCGTGCTCTGCCTGCTGCTTGTCCAGATTTTTGCGCAAGTCAGGCGAAACGGTCTCTACGATCCCCAGCAGGTCATCCACCAGGGCGGCCGGGTCCTTGACGACGAAGCCGGCGACCACGTTCGCATCAGGCGAGATGTATTCCAGCGCGCCCATCGGCGCCGGAGCTGCCAGCCATGAAGGAATGCCATGTTGCGGGTCGTTGAAAGAAAGCGTCGCATGGGTATGCGTCTTTCCGCCCTCATCGTTCTGATCCAGCACGAAATACTTAACACTCAGAATTCCCAGTTGCTTCAGAGCGTCGTCCTTCTTAGTGCCGTCCGGGCCCTTCGCCCGTTCCGCCTGGGTCTGCTGAATAATTTTTTCCAGATTAGCCGCCACCACCAGACCGGCGCCCTGCTGATAGACCTGGGCGATACGCTCGTGAAAAGGAGTCGCGGTGAAAGTGCTGCCGCCGCCCTTTTGCGTCAGGCGAGCCAGATCCTGTAATTGCGCCAGTTTAGGACTAGCAGCAAACAGGTCGTTTTGAATCCAAACGTAAAGCTCCTCATTCTTCTTGCCGGGCTCAACAGTTTTCCCCGTGGCCGTCAGCGGATCCTCGACAAACTGAATCGAGGGATGCCCCTGCGCGTTACCTGCATACCTGGCAACCTGCTGTTCGAGAAATGCGCGGAAACCAGCGGAGTTTTTGAGTTCAGCCAGCACCAGTGGCGCCGAGGGCTCGCCCTTCTCGTCCATCGAAACCGAGACGGCAATCTCATCACCCAGATAGTCACCAAACTCGTGAATTGTCCCAATCACCTGATCCATATTCGGACCGTGGTTCCCGGAACGTTCTTTGGCCCACCATTCACGCAACGCCGCATTCTGGCTGATCCGCTCCTGCATAATGCGGTGCGATTCCACCAGTGTGGCCGTCAGATTCGGCAAGGCCGCATATACGATTGTGCTCTCCGGCATCAGATCAAGCAGGTGCGTGGAGTTTCGCAGGCCCGGTTGCTGGACTTTGTTCAACTCGCTGCCCAAAGCGGCGAAGGCCGACAGTGTCTGCGCATATTGCGAGGCCTTGCGGCTCCACGCCACTTCATCCTTCACGGGAACGAGTGAGATGGCGCGATTCGAAGTGGCTTGTTCGCCGGCATGCAGCACGCGCTCAGTGTTGGCGTGGTCCATGTGAACTTCGCCTTCGATTACTGAGACGCGCGAACCCTTGGTACCGCTGTTAACGGAAAAGACTGTGCCGGTAACGGACACCAGCGAATCCCCGGTCTGAACAAACAGATGCCCCTTGTCCTGCTTCGCGGCCTCGACGACGATGGCGCCGCGATCCAAATGAATTGTGGCGCCTTGCGCGTTCTTAGTAATCGAGAACTCCGAGCGGTCCTTCATTTCGATCATCGAACCATCACCCAGCCGCACCAGGGCGCGGGCGTCTTTGGCTGTACGCAGATGTTCGCCGCGCTGCAGTTTCAATCCGGAATTCACGAGCGTACTACTCGAATCGGCGACTTGATACACCTGGCCTTCGGCGGCCTGAACGGTGGCTTCGAACTCGCCGCCAAAGGGCATGAAACGTTGCACAAATGGCAGCGCGAGCAAACCAAACCCAATCACCACTGCTGCGGCAATTCCCCACCGCAACACGACCGGTTGCAGGCGATAGCGGTGCGCCATGGCCGCCTTCTTCGCCGGCGCCGTTTTTACTGTGTGGTTCCGCGCTTCATTCATGGCCCGGCGGCACGGAATGCACTCATGCGTGTGATCGACTAAAAGCAGCGCGCGCGCCGGCGACAGATTGCCACTCAGGTACGTGGGAATCAGCGACTGAAAATCAGCGCAACCCTCAATCCGCTCAGAAGCGATCGCCTGGATACCTAATTCGCCCACATCCTCTGCGGACATGCGCGACCAAACCCGCTCAGTGGCCGCATTGACTACCGCCGGATCGATTTGCTCGTTCCGAATTTCGGCGGTCGCTTTGTCAAGGATGGCATCAAAATCATTATTGCTTTTCATTATGTTTCTCCGTACCACAAACTCTGGTTGGTGACTTTGCGAGCGGTGTTTCCGCTACTGTTTCTGACCTGCCTGCAAATAGAGCCCGATCTCTTTCTTCAACTTTGTCCGCGCCCGGTGCAGCGTAACGCCCACGACAAGCGCCGACGTTTTCGTCAGGCGCGCTATTTCCTGATTGTCGTAACCTTCGTAGTAGCGAAGCGCAAACATCTCGCCCGCCGTCGTTCCCAAGCGGGCCACCGCCTTGCGAATCAGTGTCTGCAGCTCGCGATCGGCGTGTTCCGCCTCCGGACTGGGCAGGTTTCCGGCGAGCGATTCCGAATCAACGTCTTCCAGTCCAACTGATTTCGAACGGGTGCGGCTGCGCAGCAGATCGAGTGAAGCGTTGATGGCGGCACGGGACAGATAAGCTTCAGGGTTTTGTGAAAGGTCGTAGGATTCCTGGCCCTTGAGCAGGCGCAGGAAAACTGTTTGCAGCACATCCTCGGCATCCGCGGGGCTGCCCGTAATGCGATGGGCAGTGCGGAAAACTCTGTTGGAGTGGCTCTGGAAAAGGGTTTCCAGCTCTCCCGGGGGTGCTGTTACTAGTCGCAATGGTTTAAGGGCTGTTGCCTGCACGGTTGGTCTCCTGAAAGTCGTCTCCACCGTGTAAACGAGGCCCGGGAGGAATTATTAACAACCGTGGTTCTGGTATTTCATCGATTTGGGCAATATTTCAAAAGTGGGGGCGCAGGCAGCAAGAGATTCTCCATATGTCATTTTTCCTTTTTCATTTGCCATTGAGAGGACAAGTAACTTGAACCTCAGCTAAACAAGTGCCCAGACCAAAGCCCTGAAAAGGCATCAGCAAAGGCAATGAAAAATGAGAAATGACAAATGATATATGGAAAAATGTTCTTGTCTTTCTTTCAGAATAACGACCCGCCATCCCCCGGCAGCATCGCCTTCCTGACCAGCGGCACCGGCGGCCCACCGTATTTCAAAAACTCATCATGGAAAGATTGCCAGGCCTGCTTCCCTCCCCGAGACGCAGTCCAATCCTCTCGAAGTTTCCGGATCATCAACTTGCCCATCGTGTAATTCAGATAAGCCGGGTCGAAGGTCCCGCGCGCTGCCTGCTGCCGCGCCGTGCCGGCGTCCTGGTAGCCTTGCTCGACAAACATGCGCTCAGAGTCGGCCATGCTCATTTTCCCGGTGTGCATGCCGATCGCCGACACAAACCGCACGTTGCGCAGGAGGGCGGCCAGCAATTGGCCAATGTGCGCTTCCGGCTCATTGTTTCCCAATCCGGCATCGAACATCATCTCCTCCGTGTAGTGGGCCCAACCTTCAGCGAACGCGTAGCCCACAAAGACCCGGCCAAATTTCTCAGGGGAACGGTTGGCGTGCAGAAACTGCAGAAAGTGACCCGGCCAGACTTCATGCACGGAAGTGAAGAGCAGATTTGCCTGGCCCGGTGTGTACGCGTCCTTCTCCGCCTGCGTCCACGAAGCATCGGGCGGCGACAAGTAGTAAGTTGAAGGCAGGTTCTTTTCGTAAGGTCCGGGAATATTGATATAGGCAAAGTTCCAGCGGCGGTAAGCCGGTGCTTCCGCCACCAGCGCCTCTTCAGTGCCCGGGATCGAGACAACCTTATGCTCGGCTATAAATGATTTCAGATCCTTGAGCTGCTGCCGCGCCACTTCAACCGGACCGCCCGCGGGCTTGTTCGCCTGCGCCTTGGCCACACACTCCTTCAATGTTTTGCCGGCGGCATAAACTGTACAAGCTTCTTTGAGCGCTGCGAGATTGCGATCCAGATCGCGCCGGCCGACTTCCTCAAGCTTGTCGAGAGGAAAGTCAACGCCCTCCGTAGCCTTAAGCATGGCGCTGAATTTTTCCGCACCCAGGGCAAAGTTGTCAGTGGCCGTCGCTTCCAGGGAGGTAAACCAGGCGTCAATGTCCTTAATTGCCGCAATGGCTCCGGCATTGGCGCTCTGGAAGTCCTGCTGCAGTTGCTCGTCCTTAACGGAAGCGAAAATCGCCGGCACTTCTTTCTCGTAGAACGAGACCAGACCGCCAAAACTGGTGTGGCCGATCTTCACATAGCTTTTGGGCAAAGGGGTGCGCAGGTTCTTTCTTACCTCGGCCAGCGCCGCCGGAATTGCTTTGGCGTATGCCGTGTAAGCACGCAGACGCTGGTCGAGCGGCGCATATTCCCGCGAGACATAAACATCCGGATCGATTCCATCGGCATAAAAATAGGGGTTGCGGAATGGCCACTCAGCCGATTCCAGCCAAAACAGCTCGCCGTCAACAACCGAGGTGAGATAGTCGCGCTCAAAACGCTGCCGCTCGTTCAACGTCGCCTCGGCGAACGCGTGCGCCCGATCTTTCATTGCGTGTAGCCGCTTGATTTCGGCCGCGATGCCTGCGGCGGTCCAATCCGGAAGCTTGCCATCAAACTCGTGACGCCCCGCGCGCGCGGCAAAATCCGGATGCGCTGAAAAGTAGGATTCGAGGAATTCGTTAACAAACACTTCCCACGAATTTGCGCCTTGATTGGACGATGAAGAATTACCGGGCGAACCAGGCTGCTGGCACGAGAGCGTGAACAGCAAGGTTGCAATCAGAACCCAGGAGAGTTTGTTCGAGAATCTGCGTACCATTGAGCGGCCTCTTTTCGATCCGGCGGCGGGGAGTGCCACCGGGTTGTGGAGATCGGGACGAAGTGCTCGACAGTTTAGTGAAGGGTTAGCGGGGAGGCAAGGCTGCCAACCGGCGGCGGGCTTCGATCGCTTCGGGGCTGTTGGGATAGCGGCGGAGCAACTCCAGCCAGGCGGCGCCATCGTAATGAAAGGTCCTGGTGGTGCGATCGAAGGTGAAGGTAATGTCCTGGCGGTTGTAGCGATCCAGACCGTTGTAGTTGAGAAAGTAACTATATTCCGGCGCGCCGCCAGAATTCATTTCATTGCGATCCAGGCGTCGTCCGGCTTCGCGGGAAAGTTTTTCCGCAGCCTCAGCGGCGGCGTCCCCGAATATTAGAAGTCCCTGCGGCCGCAGCGGCGAGCGGGGAAAGGCGTCAAGGAAGAGTCGCGTCCGAACGATGCGATCAAAGTCTTCGGAACTGCGAATCAGGCGCAGCGAGCGATCGTCGTCTTCGGCGCGCCAGGGCGCGATCACGGCTTCGGTTTGGATCCACCCTCTGGTTCGCCGGGTTATCGCAACCTGCAGAAAGGTGAGGCCGTCGCGACTGCGCAGGCCGCCGAGAACGGCCACCAGCCGCCCGCGACTGAGACGATGCATCAGTTTCGCTGAAGGATCCGGAGCGTTTCTGAGCGCAGCCAGCCGTTCATCCATCACTACGGCCAGCCGGCCGCCCGGGGGAACGCGACGTTTTTGGGCGAGCGTCTGAGCGGCCAACATAGGAATCAGGAGAATAAGGATGATCGGCTTGATGGCAGATTTCGTGGAGGTGCAGGACATAGCTTCTTCTCCTCGCAAGCTAAGGCGATCCGGTACGAACGATTATGTGGTGGGAAGTCCTGTCTCCGAATGTTGCGGCTTGCCGCCGCAAGTCAGAACCACCTGCAGTAGCAGGCGGTTGATCTAAATTTGCCGAACCACGATTAAGTAGCAGATCAACCGCCCGCTACCGCAGGCGGTTCTGACTTGCAGGTCTGGCTTTTACGCGGACATCCGCCGCCAGAATTCGCTGCGCCACTCCGGCGTGATGGAAATGGCAGATCGCGACGGCGAGAGCGTCGGCTGCGTCATGTGGTTCGGGAATTTTATCGAGATGGAGCAGCACCCGCACCATCTCCTGCACCTGATGTTTTTCCGCGTTGCCATAGCCGACCACGGTCTGCTTTACGGTTCGCGGCGAGTACTCGCAAATCTCCAGCGCCGCGCGTTCCGCGGCCAGCAACGCGACACCGCGCACCTGTCCGAGTTTGAGGGCGACCTTCACGTTCGTCGCGTAGAAGCCGTCCTCCATCGCGCACGCATCCGGATGGAGACGATCGATTAACCCGGCGATGCCATCGCTGATCTTCAGCAGGCGGGACGAGAAAGTTTCGCGCGGGGGCGCTTTCACAGTTCCAAACTCGACGATGTGATAACGGTGCCCCTCGCCTTCAACCAGGCCCCAGCCGGTCGTTTCACTACCAGGATCGATTCCCAATACGCGCATATTTTTTGGTGACGCAAACTTAGTTTGCGTGGGTCTTAGACTATTCCGCGAACGAGCGCAGTATACTACATCGCTAGTTTCGTCAAATGGGTTTCAATTGCTCGTACCTGGTCGGCGTTTGCTCGATTTCTTGTATGAAGGGACGTAACGCAAACTGGTAGTTTGCGCCGCAAGCTAACAGCCTGCGTTACAAAAACTATGAATTCAATCCTGGATGTAGTGATCGTCGGCGCGGGGCCGGCGGGACTTAGTGGCGCTTTGATTCTGGGACGCTGCCGGCGCCGCGTTTTAGTTTGCGATGCCGGGCACCCGCGCAATGCCGCGTCGCATGCTCTTCATGGGTACCTTACTCGCGACGGCATTGCGCCCGCGGAATTGCTGCGAATCGGCCGGGAACAGTTGCAGCATTATCCGAGTGTGGAACTAATCGAAGCGGAGGTCACTTCGGTCACGCGAACGGAGGCGGGTTTTGAAGTCACCATCGATAATCACAAAAGGGTTTTCGCACGCAGGCTGCTTCTGACCACCGGCGTCGTCGATCATCTTCCGGAGATTGAGGGCCTCGAGCCGCTCTACGGCAAGAGCGTGTTTCATTGTCCCTATTGTGATGGCTGGGAGCACCGCGATCAGCCCATCGCCATCTACGGCCGCAAAGATCACGGCCCCGGCCTGGCCCTCGAACTAACCGGTTGGAGCAGCGATCTCATTCTCTGCACTGACGGCCCCGCTGAACTTTCCGCGGAGGAACGCGATCAGCTAGCACTGAATAACATTCCCGTGCGCGAAGAGCGCATCTCTCGTCTCGAAGGAAATGAAGGACAACTGGAAAGGATCATTTTTGAAAATGGCGACGTGCTAGAGCGCGAGGCGATGTTCTTCAATACCGGGCAGGACCAGCACTGCGATTTAGCGGAGAAACTGGGATGCGATTTCACCGAGCGAGGCGCTGTGCGCACCGGCGAACTGGAGATGACGAACGTTCCCGGCCTCTACGTAGCGGGTGACGCTTCCAGAGCAGTGCAACTCGCAATCGTAGCCGCCGCCGAAGGCGCCGAGGCAGCCTTCGCCATCAACAAGGCGTTGATAAAGGAAAATCTGGCCAGGTAAGAAAGTTGCTGCCTATTTCCTGTTCGTATCAAAGCTGGTATAGAGGACGTCGGCCAGCGCGCACAACGTGACCCGCTTGGGCGCCTGCGGCAGGGGAATGTTAGGTATCTCAACGGATGTGTTCCCAACCATCTTGACTGCTCCCAGCCGCGTCCATCCTTTTCCAAAATCCGCATAGAACGGCACCAGCATGCGAAAGTTTTCCGAAACGCCTGATTGGGTGACCTTAACCGCGAGCCCGCTGCCAGTCGTCTGATACTCCAAACGATAAGCGGGTATCTCACTTCCATAAACCCAGGAGTTAAAGAACCAGTCCATCCGGGCGTTCTTGTCCAGGTCCATTTGCGGAGTCATGTGCTTTTCCACGATCAGCTTGAAGTCTTCGGTGGAAACATTCTTGTTGAAGTGGGTGTGAACTAAATCACTCATCATCTCGCGAAAGTGTGCGTCGCCACCGCCGCGATGGTCGTACATCAGCATGCGAATCATGTGCAAAATGTATGCACCCTTGGGGTAGATTAGAAAGGGCGCGATGACGCCGGTCTTAACACTGTCCAGCCGGTAGCCCTGCGTTACCGGGCCCACAGTGTATGGTTTATGACCCTTGGTGAGTTGGTTCGTTTCCGTCATCTTCCGGCGCTGCTCTTCCCAGAAGTCCAGGAACTTCGTCATGTCCTTACGCACGTATTGCACATACAGCGAAGTGGAAAACTCCGCGAACCCTTCACTCATCCACTGGTCGCGATAGCTGCTCCAGCCGATGACATGACCCCACCACTGATGCGAGGTTTCGTGCGGTCCGACGTAGCGCCAGAACGTATGGCCCCCGCCTTGCGCACCCATTAGCTGTTCGCGCTGCGTCGAATCTATGAAGGCCGTGTACGGCATATAGATGAGGGTGGGCCAGGCCTGGCCGAAGTTCCAGGCAGGTTGTTGCGTCAAGGCTATCCGCGAGTAGGGCAACTTTCCAAAGTATGCCGTGTAGATGCGAGTAGCATTCTGAGTGTCGGTCAGGGCCATGTCGGCCATGCTGGTGGTCTTGAAGTTTCCGGTGATGCCCGTGATGTGTATTTTGTCTCGATCCAACTGGTCGAGGAGGACTTCGAGGTCCTTCAACTCGTCGGGAACGTCCTTGTTCGCGTAAAACTCTATGGTGTAGCCGGTTTCCTTATCCAGCAGATCTTTCTTCCGGAACTTGCCGTAGTTGAATCCCGCGACCGCTAATTCAGTTTCGCCACTAGTCCACCTTGTCAGCTTCAGATCCCCGTCGGGTTGGTCCGGCGCCGCCAGCGCCCCAGTGCCGATAAAGGTGAACTCCTTCGGATGCCTGAAGGCCATCGTGAAGAGTGCGCGATCACCGAAGACGGGATTATTGGGATACCAGTTCTCGCGGGCCACGAGTATGAAGTTGCCGCCGCCGGAGTCTTTCAGGGTGTCATCGCCCTCATACTCGACCGTGAGTTTGTAGGCCTTTCCGGTCTCCAGCGCCTGCGGCAGGATGACGCCGAAATCGAAATCGTCATCTTTGCTTTCCTGAACAAACGAGAGCTCGGTTCCCTGCTCATCCCTGACGCGGCTGACGCGTAGCGACCTATACAGGTTGAAAGGCAGCACCCGTATTCCCGGCGCGAGCGGACGCAACGTGATCCGATCCGAAGCGATGATGCGCGCGCCGCGAATCGTGGTTTCTATTTCGTGATGAGTAATGTCATAAAGACGGCGATCCTGTCCGCTGGTGCCAGTGCCTTTCTGGTATTCAGCATTCAGGTGAAAAGCGGTCCAGATTTCTGGTTGCGCCTCGGCGAAACTGAAAAGCGCCACCTGCTCGGGAGCAACATCCGTGATGCCCAGCGGATCGATTACGTAAGCCAGTTTATCGAAGCGGCCACCACCCGGGAAAGCCATGAAGAAACCCTGACGTTGCGGTGAATAAATATCCCCCAGGGTGCGCAAGTCCAGGTTGTAATGAAACTGCTTGCGCAGCAACGTTTGAATCTCGCGGAAGGCATCGCGCGCTCGCGCGGACTGGGCCCCGCTGGCGCCCATCTGCACCCCGGGAGTTTCCTTAATTTCCTGAAAGGTCTGGTCCGTAAAGCGCATCACCAGACGGTTGAAATGTTCTGCCAGCCCGCTCCCGGTATAGATGGCAAGGCTGCGCCGCTCCGCCTCAATAGGTGGGGTCAGACTCATCTCTACGTCACCCAGGAACACCGCGCCTGTGACGCGACCTTCGACCGGCGAGAGGAAATAAATCTCTCCGCTGTTGAACTTGAAGGTCGCGGCATCACGCCGCAGCAGCAGACCGTTTACAGTCGCGACCTGTCCGGTGAAATCTTCCGCAGTATTCGACTTCTGGCGAATCTGTTGATAGACCGGATCGCTATTAGCTTTTGAGCCGGTCGCGCTTTGCATGAAAGCATCGTGAATGGGCCAGGCGCACAGCGCCAGGAATAGAAATGCGAAAGAAAGGAAGCGCCGGGAGGAGATAGGCATGTAACAATCACTCCTTGGGATGGGAGGGCGGTTGAGTTGTAAAAACAGGTCGAGCTACAGATTCTAGGCCGCAGCCATATCCGCTTCGCTGATATCGAAATTCGCGGAAACTTTTTGCACGTCGTCGTGGTCTTCGAGGGTTTCCATCAGCTTCAGCATTTGCTTGGCTTCAGTTCCCTCCAGCTTCTTGTATTCCTTGGGGACCATTTCCACTTCTGCCATCTGCGGTTCAATCCCGGCGCTCTTCACCGCGGCCAGCACAGCGTCGAACTCGGCGGGCCTGGTAATAATCTCGAAATTTTCTTCGTCGTCGCGGAGGTCTTCGGCGCCGGCATCGGTAACGATTTCGAATAACTCGTCCTCAGACTTCGCTGCCTTGTCCACCACGATGTAACCCTTCTTCTCAAACATCCAGGCCACTGCTCCCGCTGCCGCCAGGTTTCCGCCGTTCTTGGAAAACGCGTGGCGGATCTCTGCCACGGTGCGATTGCGATTGTCGGTCACCGACTCAATCAGCAGCGCCACGCCGCCGGGGCCGTACCCTTCGTAGGTGATCTCTTCGTAGTTGACGCCTTCCTCTTCGCCCGTACCGCGCCGCACCGCGCGGTCGATGGTGTCGTTGGGCATATTGCCGGCCTTGGCATCGGAGATTGCTTTGCGCAGTCGCGCGTTGCCCTCGACATCGCCACCCCCCGAGCGGGCCGCGACAGTGATCTCTTTAATAAATTTAGTGAAAAGCTTGCCGCGCTTAGCATCGAGCGCGCCCTTCTTATGCTTAATCGAATGCCACTTGGAGTGTCCAGACATCAGTATGAATCCTTATGCTAGTTGAGTTAGTTGTTAGGCAGCGGAATATATCACAGGACTCCGGCGCAGAACACGCGCTGCCAGGGCAGGGTACTGGTTCAGTTTGGCGGAGCGGCGAGCTGGGATTGAAAGTGAACTTAGCGCACACAAATATGGAACCGGGAGCGCCCTTTCATATATAGAGTAGCGACCGGGTATCGTGATGGAAGGGCCTCTTCTACAAAGGACGCGGTTGTGGTGGCGTTACTTATCCCGGTCGCTACTGCTCCCGGTTCCGCATTTGTGAGGGCTGAGTGGGTGACACTAAGCCGGCTCATGCCAGACTGAACCATTACCCAGGGCCGAAAATGTTCTCTGAATCTGGCGGTTAGCTTGGGATATCCAGTAAACCGAACTGAGCGGGAGAGGAATCGGGTCCTTGATCACCGGCGGCAACCTCTTGGACGCGGCCGCTTCGCTGGTAGACAATCCTCCGCTTGGGCCTCATGATAACGAAGCTCGAAGGTCCGTCAGAAACCGAGGGATAAAACCTTCGATTACCCTACTCGACGGTTCGGGAATGCCCGATTCCGACTCCGCCTTTGGCTGAGTTGCAGACATCGATAACCTCAGCGACCGGAAACTCAAACCATGAGTTCTAAAGATAAAGGCACCCTCGCTGCTTGCCGCTCCGAACGCATTAGGACTCATCTAGTGACCGCGGGCTTGTTGGCATTTGTGTGTGCGCTGCTCTCGCCTCAAGCCTTGCGTATCGTAGAAGCCGCGGCCGGGGACCTGGATCCGACCTTCGGCAGCGGTGGCAAAGTGGTGACGTCATTTCCGGGCGGTCTTGATATCGCGAATGACGTTGCCGTGCAAAGTGATGGGAAGATCATCTTAGCCGGTTTCTCCGGCAGCGATTTCGCTCTGGCGCGTTACCACACTAATGGCACACTGGACGCTACCTTCGGCGCGGGCGGACTCGTCGCCACTGATTTCCCCGGAGAAAATAATAACTTCGCCTACGCCCTCGTCATACAGGCGGATGGCAGAATAGTGCTTGCAGGTACGGTCAACGGAGAGAGTCCCGACAGCTCGGGGTTCGGACTCATGCGCTACAACACCGATGGCTCGCTGGACACTACCTTCGACGGGGATGGCCGGGTCGCAACATTGTTTCCAAATGGCGGCGGATCAGCGCGGGCCATCGCGCTTCAGCCTGATGGCAAACTCGTGGTGGCGGGGGACAGCTTCGAGAGCCCAATCGGGCACAGCGTCTTCACATTGGCGCGCTATAACACCGACGGCAGCCTCGATTCAAGCTTCGATGGAGACGGACTCGTCAAGACTGACATTTCAGCGAATGCTGTTCAATTCGCTTTCGCCGTCGCTTTGCAAGCCAACGGAAGAATAATCGCGGCTGGTCGAAACGGTGATGCATTCGGTTTGCTGCGCTACAACCCCGACGGTTCGCTCGATAACGGGGGAACTGGAGACTCGACTCCCGGCGATTCCTTCGGCGTCGCCGGCATCGTCACGACCACTTTTGGCGGTAATCATAGCTGGGTTCGCGCGCTCGCAATTCAAGCCGACGGGAAGATCGTGGCCGCTGGTGGGACGGATACCAGCGGGGCCAGTGAGAATAACTTCGCCCTGGCTCGCTATAACACGGACGGCTCGCTCGACACGAGCTTTGATGGGGACGGAAGGATCACAACCGACTTCGGCCTGGACGATGCGGCGAACGATGTGAAGATCCAGGCGGATGGCAGGATCGTGGCTGTCGGGAGCACCGGGTCGTTTGCCGTATCTGGATCTTTCGCTCTGGCGCGCTACACCGCAAACGGCTCGCTTGACACCTCTTTCGATACCGACGGGAAAGTTCTGACCGATTTTTCGGCTGGCCATTTCAGTAGCGGTGCATTGGGTGTCGCGATGCAAAACGATGGCAAGATCATTGCGGCTGGCGAAGCCAGCATAACGGGGCAGCGCGACTTCGGGGTCGCGCGGTACAACGCAAACGGCTCGCTCGATGTCTCATTCGATAACGACGGCAAGGCCAGCACGGATTTCATGCTGAACGAAGAGACCGTCACTCGCATGGTGCTCCAACCGGACGGCAAGATCGTTGCCCTCGGAATATACAGCTCCCGGCGGATAGTGATTTCTAACGGCCCGGACTTTCAACTGGCGCGCTACAACGTAAATGGCACGCTCGACACCACTTTCGGAAGCGGCGGGCTGGTTACGACCAGCTTTGCGACAGACAGTGATGATCTAGCCTTTGGCATCGCTCTGCAGCCAGACGGAAAGATAGTGGTGGCCGGGCAAACCGGTCCTTACCGCAGTTCCGTTTCTATTGGCGACACCGATTTCGCCGTCGTTCGCTACAACATTGACGGCTCGCTCGATACGTCCTTCGGCATGGGTGGTCGAGTTACGGCCGATTTTGGCGTTTCGCGTGCAGTGGCTCATGCGGTCGCGATTCAAGCGAACGGGCGCCTTTTGGTGGCGGGCTCCAACGGCGACGACTTCAGCGACAGCAACTTTGCGCTCGCGCGATTCAACACAGATGGTTCACTTGACAGCGGTATGGCTGGCGACTTGACGCCCGGCGACTCATTCGGCACAGGGGGCAAGCTCACAACCGACTTTGGCGGAGATCATGATTCAGCCTACGCCGTTGTCATTCAAACCAACGGCAAGATCGTCGCCTCCGGTACCGCCGGCGCGTTCGCCAATGAAGACTTCGCGCTCGCCCGCTACAACACCGACGGCTCGTTGGACGTGAGCGGCTTCGGCCTGGGCGGCAAAGTAATTACTGACTTCAACGGCGCCTCCGATGAAGCGCGGGACCTTAAGCTTCAGCCTGACGGCAAGTTGGTAGCAGCGGGATGGGTCACCTTGAGCACTTTCAATAGAGATTTTGCGCTCGCACGTTATAACAGCGATGGCAGTCTGGATATGGCCGGCTTCGGCTCAGGCGGCAAGGTAACTACTGACTTCGGTGGCTCTGAGATCGCCTTTGGGCTTGCCTTACAGGGAGACGGCAAGCTGATAGCGGCCGGAGTGTCCTATCCGCCGGACGCTCCTTCGTTCTTCGCGCTGACGCGGTATACGACGAACGGCACCGTCGATTCATCCTTCGGCACAGCCGGAAAGATAACGACTGATTTTTTCGGCCTGGACAGCGGAGCCGGCGCGATAGTCATACAGAGTGATGGCAAAGTCGTTGCCGGCGGTTATGCCTATACGGGGAGTAGCGATGATTTCGCGCTGGCTCGTTATCAGGTAGACACGCCTTCGGTGTTCCAGTTCTCGCAGGCAAACTTCAACTTCACTGAGGATGTTTCATTCGCCTCTATTACCGTGACCCGAACCGGTGATACCGCAAACTCAGCCAGTGTGGATTACGCAACCGCAGATCGCGTCGCCCGGCAACGAACTGATTACACGCTGGGAGCCGGAACTTTGGTATTCAACCCCGGCCAAACCACTCGAACCGTCAAGGTTTTAATCACAGAGGACGCCTACGTTGAAGGTGGCGAACCTCTTAACTTATTCCTGACAACCCCCAGTGCCGGGGGAACGTTAGGGACCCCGAGCGCGGCCACGATTGTTATTATCGACGACGATTCCGCCAATCCACCCACCACTAACCCAATCGATGACCAGAACATCTTCGTCCGCGAGCATTACCACGACATGCTGGCGCGTGAAGGCGACGATGGCGGAATTGCCTATTGGACGAACGAGATTACTAAATGCGGCAGTGATGCAACCTGCATTCGTGCGCGCCGGTTGGCTGTTTCCGCAGCCTTCTTTTTCGAACCTGAATTTCAGGACACTGCTGCTTACCTGTATCGCGTTTACAAAGTTTCATTCCACAATTTCCCTTCTTACATCTCGTTCATGCGCGATCGCAGCCGATTGGTGGGCGGTGTCATGCTCGAGGCCGACAAGAATGCCTTCAACGAAGCCTTTGTGCAGCGTGCGGCGTTCCTCGCTTTGTTCCCGTTGACCATGACGCCGGCCCAATACGTGGACGCGCTCAACGCCAACACCAGCAACGCGCTAACCCAGGCGCAACGCGATGCCCTCGTTAACGGCCTGGCCGGCAACACGGAAACTCGCGGCAGCGTTCTGCGCAAGGTAGCGGAGAACTCTGTCTTTATCGATCAGGAATACAACAACGCATTTGTGGTGAACTTGTATTTCGGCTATCTGCGGCGCGACCCGGAACCCGGCGGTTTCAATTTCTGGCTAACTCAGATCAACTCCGCCCCGCTGCGGAATGTGGCAAAGCAGCAGGCCCTGGTCTGTTCCTTCATTACTTCTCAGGAATACCAGGAACGATTCAGCTCGGTGGTTACCAGGACCAACGCGGAGTGCGGGCCTTAAGAAGAGAGAGCGGTTAACCCAGGGTTCTGGCATTTTCCTCGACTCAAGGGCTCGGCCAATACCCTCAGTCGAGCTTTCGGACCGCGACCTGAATCTTTTCGAATAGATTTTTGTCCGCCTCAGCAAATGCACCCTGTGTCTTCAGTTGCATAAGGATATCCAGGGCTCGTTGGTAGTACCGCTTAGCGGTTTCTCTTTGCTCCTGACGTTTTTTCCCGGAGACCTCCTTGGCCAGATCATCGTGGATCGCGCCAATGTCTTTGCAGGATTGGGCGATGTCGCGCAGCGATACGGTGTTCTCGGCGTCAGCATTTACGACTTTTTCGAAGCTCTCAACTGATTTCTTGAAGGCGTCGAGCGCGCCTGGCAGGTCGCGCCGCTTGTATTTGGCTTCGCCCAGCCTCGTGTAAGCAACCCCCATGTGTCTCTTATGGGTCAGACTCTCCGGCTCGCTCCGCTCCAAATCGGCGGAAATCGCCAGCGATTTTTCGGCGTGGAGCACCGCCAAATCGAGTCTCTTGAGGTTAGAGTAACTGACAGCGAGCCTGGAGTGTGCCTGGGCCAGATTCTGTCGCGCCTGAGTGTTAAAGGGATCTCGTTCGACCGTTTCCGTGGCGATCTGCAGTGCCTTGAGAGCGAAGCTTTCAACCAGCGCATCGTTGGTGCCTTCGTACAAGCTGGATGCGCGAATATAAGCAACCCAAAGGCCTTGCATAAGGATGACATCGTTTGGGTTAGCCTGGACGAGTCGTTCGCATATCGCCAGGGCTTTCGTCGTCTCTGCCTCACCCTCCGCTTGCTTGCCGTCCCACGAGAGGGATATCCCCAACAACGAGTGGGCTTTTCCGACAAGGCGAAGAACCTCGGTCTCCTGCGACGAGTCTGTGCGTCTGACCTCTTCGAGCGAGGTCAATGCCGAACGCAAGAGCGGGTAGGTTTCCGCAAACTGTTGCTTGTTGTAAAGAATGTCGGCCTGGTCGATGAGCGTGTCGGCCAACGCCACGCGCAATGCGATTGAGCCGGGATGCTCAGCGACAAGTTTTTCGTAGATTTTTTGCGCCGCGACGGATTCCCGTATCGAACCGGTAATGTCTGCCACCCAGAAACGTATGGTCGACAATTCCGCAAGGTTCGCTGCCAGGAGGCGCCGGCCTTCCGCGTCATCCGGCTCTTTTTTCAGCAGCTCACGCCTGATGGCCTGTGCCTTCTCATAACTGGCAATTGCTCCTTTAAAGTCGCCCAGGTTGGGCTTGCGGGGCGCGCCTTGCAAGTCGCCGACCTTTTCATACGCGGCGGCGAACTCGCTTTGTAATTGCGCGTCATCCCCTGACTCAGCGGCCAGCGAATCGAGGTACTTGAGCGATTGGTTTACGAGCACGCGCCGCGCCTCGGTAGAACCTTGCAGTCGCTCGATCTTTGGTGCGATGTCCGTCAACAAAGTGTTGGACAATTGGCGAACGTCATTGAAGCGTCGCTCGGCGCGGTCGCGTTGACGGCGTGCCACTCCGGCTTGCCATAACGCAGCGGCGAGGCCGATGACCAGGGCCAGCGCAACGATGGCAACGGCGCCGACTGTGAGCTTGTTGCGCCGGACAAACCTGGCGACGCGATAACTTAGCGAGTCCTTTTGCGCGCGTGTGGGACGTCCCTCCAGGTAGCTCTGGACGTCTTCCGCAAACTGGGCCACTGAGGCGTACCGGCGTGCCGCCTCTTCGCGACGCGCCATGGCGATGATATTTCCCAACTCGGCGCTCACGAATCGCCGTTGTAGGCGATGCTTCTTGTTACCGTTTTCAGCGGTTTTTGGGCCGCGGGTTTGCGAACGCCATGCCTCTGGCGGGAACTGCACATTTGCGGCGAAGGAGTCGGCGCCCCCCAGCATGTCCTGCAGAAGGACGCCGAGGCTGTAAACATCAGAGGCCGTCGTCACAGCAGCGCCGCTGATTTGTTCCGGTGACGCGTAAACGGGGGTAAAGGCACGGAAACCGGTTTGCGTGTGATCATCATGGTGTTCCGCGTCG
>JAWVFI010000094.1:0-32590 GCA_033856235.1 Blastocatellia bacterium
GATCTTCCGGCGCGGTTTGGAAAACCAGGTCGGTCAGGCCGTAAAGGTTTCGGTGCACTTCGCCCACCGCCTTTCCCGCCTGTTCATTCGCGGTGACCAGCCCAATCTCTGCGTTCGGATGCTGCAGTAGAATGCGCAGCAGTTCCGCACCGCCATAGCCAGAGCCGCCAAAGATTGCAATCTTGAGTTTCATCTATTTGGTTTCAGCTCGCCGAGCGAGCGGCAGCTTTTGTCAGAACCACCTGCGGTAGCGGGTGGTTCACCTCACGCCTGTCACATTTAAGGCACCCATGATCAACCGCCCGCTACCGCAGGCGGTTCTGACAAGACGCCGAAACTCGAAACTTTATTTCTTACTATTTCGAACAACCGCTCGCCGTTGCGTCGCGCGTTGGCGGCGGGAACGCCAAACTCCTGCTCCACATAATCCTGGCCCATCTGCGAATCCGTAACTGAGCCGGCAATCAAATCAATCTCAATTCCGCGCCGGCGCAGCAACTCAATTCCTCCCCAACCCCCAACATAGTCGGTGGCGCAAAAGACAATCGCCGCCGTGGCCGCGCGCAATTCCATATCCTCAAAGATCGAATCCACTGAGTAGCCGCCCAGAATGCCATCACCCAATTCGAGCACAATCAGATCCGGCGCGCTTTCATTTAAACGCGCAATAACAGCCTTGGCGATCGGCGCCAGGTTCCCTGTCCCCACGGTTGAAGGCAGGCCGCAATCCAAAAAACTGGCCGTGGCAATCGCGCCATGATCGCTCATATTAAAAGTGTCCCGCAGACAGGCAATGCCGGAAAGCTTGCCGGCCGCGACCTTCATTCCCGCTCGCGTCGCCTGTTGAATCAACTCAGTTGCCGCATAGGTCTTCCCGCAATTCATGCTGGTCCCGGCGATAATCACAAGGGGCGCACTGGCTCCCAGCACAGCGCGCCCGGGTATGGCCTGGTCGCTGATGTTGACGACCTTCCCCTGTTCGTCGCAGACCAGACCCACGACTTCGACCCGAATTGCATCGCTGAGGCTGGAGTGATGGCCGGTGCACCGGCCAATAACCCCGCCCATGTTCAGCAGGTGCAATTGATCGCCGGCCGCGATAGTTTCCGGAACGTCGCCCACAAAACCCTTCAAAGCGCGGCGCCGTCCCAGCACTCCGACCAGCACGTCCCCCGGATTGATCTTCGCGAGCCGCCCGGTGGGCAATTCCAGCATGTTGTAGGTGGCGCTGTCGGTGAGCGCGCGCACCACTACCACATCACCGGCGCTCGGTACGACTTTCGATCGGGTCACCCCCAAAGTTTTGGACAACTTCAACGGTGAAGTGGCGGAACCAATCTTGTCCGCCTCAATTAAGTGAACCTGAGATTGCATGGAAAATCCCTCTCTTACTCCCGCCTGTTGACACTCGATGCTTACAACGTCCCGATGCTTACAACGTCCCTCTGTTTAGGGGAGGGCTACCGGCCGCCCTCTTCCGGCAAGGACGGCGGGCGGTAGCCCGCCGCTAAACGGTCAGTCGGATTCCTGCCCGCGTAGTCTCAGGCGCAACGCATTAAGTTTGATAAAGCCTTCGGCATCACGCTGGTTGTAAACTGTGTCGGCTTCAAAGGTCGCGACCTTTTCACTGTAAAGCGAATGCGGCGATCGCCGCCCTACCACAATCACATTTCCGCGATAGAGTTTTAGGCGCACATCTCCGGTGACGGTTTGCTGCGTATCGTCGATCAGGTTGCGCATCAACTCGAATTCCGGAGAGAACCAGAAACCGTAGTAGATGCTCTCCGCAAATTTCACGCCGAGGGAGTCGCGCAAATGCATCACTTCCCGGTCGAGCGTGATTGACTCCAGGGCCCGATGCGCCGCCTGCAGCACGGTCACCCCCGGCGTCTCATAAACACCGCGCGATTTCATCCCCACGAAACGGTTCTCCACCAGGTCAATCCGTCCGATGCCGTGCTCGCCGGCAACTGTGTTCAGTTTCTCAAGCAAAGCTACCGGGCCTAGCGCCTCACCGTTGATCGCGATCGGCTCGCCCCTGGCAAATGACAGTTCGAGGTATTCCGCTTCGGGCTTGGCGGCTTCCGGAGAGCGCGTTAGCTGAAAGATGCTTTCCGGCGGCTCAGCCCAGGTATCTTCCAGGATGCCGCCTTCATATGAAACGTGCATCAGGTTGCGATCCGTCGAATAAGGCTTCTCCTGTGTGGCAGTCACCGGAATATTGTGATCCCGGGCATAGCTAATCAAATCACTGCGCCCCTTGAACTCCCATTCACGCCAGGGCGCTATCACCTTGATGTCCGGCTGCAAAGCGTAATAGGTCAACTCAAAGCGCACCTGATCGTTTCCCTTACCGGTAGAACCATGGGCCACGGCGTCAGCATTTTCATGGCGCGCGATCTCAATCTGTCGTTTTGCAATTACCGGACGCGCCAGTGACGTTCCCATCAGGTAGATGCCTTCGTAGACGGCATTGGCCTTAACGGCAGTCCAAACGTATTCGCGCACAAACTCTTCACGTAGATCTTCCACGTACAGTTTGGAGGCGCCGGTCGCGCGGGCCTTTTCGTCCAGACCATCCAGCTCTTCACCCTGGCCCACGTCAGCGCAGTAGCAAACCACTTCGCACCCGTAGCGCTCTTTCAACCAGCGCAACATTACGGAGGTGTCCAACCCGCCGGAATAGGCCAAAACGATCTTGTTGATTTTCTGTTCGCTCATCTTTTTCCGTTGTTAGTGTTAATTGTCAGTGGTCAGTTGTTAGTAGTTAGTTGAAATGCAGCACATCACATCTTTTAGCAACTGACCACTAACGACTAACCACTGACCATCTAGCCAAACAACTCCCATATCTTCTTCATCGCGACGCGCTGGTTCTTGCGCTCGCCGACGGCAACAAAGATTGTGTCTTCGCCGGCGATGGTGCCTACAATTTCCGGAATGACCGCTCCATCAATTTCCACTGCCACTGCCGAAGCGAGGCCGGGCTCTGTCCTGGCAATCACCAGAGCGTCACCCGCCAGATCCAGACTTAGAAGGCCTCGCGCCGCGGCTCCGCTCGCTCGCGGGATTGTGTAGCGCCCGCGGTGTTTGACGATGCCCAACTCCTCCAGGTCGCGCGATACACTGGATTGCGTCACTGGCACGCCCGCCTGCTGCAAACGCGCAGCCAATTCTCCCTGCGTGCCAATTGGCTTAGCCCGAATCAGACTTAGTATTCTCTGTTGCCTTACGTTCTTCTGCATTATGCTGCAACATGCACCGTTCTTGCATTATTGGTGCATAGATGCATAAAATAGCAGTAGGGATGCATAAAGGTCAACCCGGCGAGTTAGAAGGAGACTGGATGAGTGAACCAAAGAATCTTTGGGGCGGGCGCTTCACGGGGAAAACGGATACCGGGTTTGCCGAGTTCAACCGGTCGTTTGGTTTTGACCGGCGGCTGTTTGCGGCTGATGTTGTAGCGAGCATTGCCCACTGCCACGGGCTGGCCGGGGCAGGCGTATTGACTGACGACGAGGCAGCGAAGATCGTCGGTGCGCTGGAGACAATACGAGCCCAGGGAAATATTCCGCGGTACTTCGACGATTTGCCATCAGAGGACGTCCATTCATTTGTAGAGGCGCGCCTGGTCGAACTGATTGGTGAGACGGGCCGCAAGCTTCACACGGGACGCAGCCGCAACGATCAGGTTGCGACCGACCTGCGACTCTGGCTGCGCGAGGAGATCGATCGTCTCAACCTTGTCCTCAATACCACGCAGACGGCCCTGTTGGATCTCGCCACCGAAAATAGCGAAGCCGTGCTGCCCGGATACACACATCTGCAGCGGGCCCAGCCGGTTCTCCTGGCGCACTGGTGCCTCGCTTATTTTGAAATGTTGAGGCGCGATCGCGAGCGCCTGGCAGACGCTCGCCGGCGCACGAACGTGCTGCCGCTGGGCTCGGCAGCGCTGGCGGGAACTTCTTATCCAATCGATCGCGAAGCGGTGGCGCACGAGCTGGGGTTTGAGGCTGTATCGCGGAACAGCGTGGACGCCGTCAGCGACCGCGACTTTGTCATCGATTTCCTCAGCTCGAGTTCGCTTGTCATGGTCCATCTCTCACGGCTCGCGGAAGACATCATTATCTACTCCACCGCGGAGTTTGGTTTCTTTGAGTTGAGCGATGCGGTGGCGACGGGTTCCAGCTTGATGCCGCAGAAGAAGAATCCCGACGCCATGGAACTGGTTCGCGGCAAGTCCGGCCGGGTGTTCGGTCATCTGCAGGCGGTGCTGACGACGCTCAAGGGCTTGCCGCTCGCCTACAACAAAGATATGCAGGAGGACAAAGAGGCTGTCTTCGACGCGGCAGACACCGTTCGCGTTTGCCTGGAAGTGACAGCCACGGTGCTACGCAATCTAAATGTCAATCAGGACCGGACTGAGGCTGCTGCGTCACTGGGTTACATGAATGCAACGGAGCTGGCCGACTATCTGGTGCGTAAGGGAATGCCTTTCCGCGAAGCCCACGATACGGTTGGCCGCATTGTCCTGGTGGCGATCGATAAACAAGTCGAACTCAGGGATCTGGCCCTGGAGGAAATGATTGCAATTTCTCCTCTCATCACTCCGGATGTTTATGACGTGTTAACGCTGGAGCAAACCCTCGCCACAAAATCGCAGGCTGGCGGCACTTCCCGCGAACGAGTCGCCGAAGCTCTGGCCGTAGCGCGCGCTTCCTTATAACCGACCGGGTAGTGACCGAATTTACTTTGCGCCCTTCGATCCTTCTTTCCGCCTTTGCGAGAAATGCTCCGAAGCTGCGTAATATTTCACGCAAAGGCGCAAAGTCGATTTCCGAAGCCCGCCAAGAACTTTGAAATTAGACCACTACCACTGACCGAGAAAACGGACCGAGAAATCTTGACTTGGCCGAGCGACGGGATTATCGTCTCGCCGTTCGAACAACAGATCCTTTCCCGCCAACGAAGTTGGGTTGAGTTGGCCTCACTGCATCGGGAAAGCCTGGGTCAATCCTTCAGCTGAATTCCATTTCTTCAGCGCCGGTTAGCCTGGCTCTCCCTCAAACTGATTTTGAGGAACCCTCATGACCAAATTTTTCCCTCCCAAGCGAAACTTCAGCTCTCTATCCGTCAAGGACTTATTAGACGCGCGCGAGGCCTACCACGTGCACCTCGCCCATCTTGAGAATGTAATCGGGACGGCGATTGGGCGTTACCGCATCAGGAAAGAGGATCCTGATCGGACGGAGCCGAAAAAATGGCGGTCCAGGAAAGAAGCGCCGCCACGGACGCTGAGCAATACGGTGGTAAAAGAATGGTCCTGGCCCTGTGTGCTCGTCTTCGTAACAAAATGGCTGACGCAGAAGGATTTCGTTAAGCAGGAAATCGATCAAGTGGTCCCCAGATACCTTTACCTTGCCGACGGTCGAGTAGTTCCCACCTGTGTCGTCCTTGCCGAACAGGAGAGACAATCCCCGCCACCGCTGCAGGACCTGGCCTTCCCCGCGGACCTGGTCGGGGGCGGCTATCCGTTAATCACCGAAGTCCAAAACCAACAACATGTCGGATCGATTGGCTGCCTGGTGACCGACGGCGACTCCTATTACGCCCTCACCAACCGTCACGTTACCGGCACGCGGCGGGTGGAAGAAGAGACCGGACGTGAAATTCTCACGATGATCCGCGGGGTGCGACAGCGGATCGGCGAGACCAGTGTGATGCAGCTGGGGAAAAAACCTTTTCAGGAAGTCTATCCGAACTGGCCCGGCCGTCATACGCATTCAAACCTCGATGCGGGCTTAATACGAATCGATGATTTGAACTATTGGACCGCCCAGGTATTTGGGATTGGTGAGATCGATGACCCGGTGGATCTGAATGTGAATTCTATTTCCCTGGACCTTATCGGCTGTCCGCTGCGAGCGTTTGGCGGCGCATCCGGCGAAATGTTCGGCGAAATCAAAGCCTTGTTCTACCGCTATAAATCCATCGGGGGTGTCAACTACGTCAGTGATCTGCTGGTGGGAGAGCGTTCGACGGACCCGGACGAGCATGCCGCCACTCCGGCGAAGAGTACCCCGGCGAAGAGTGCCCCGGTGAGAGGGCCACTCAAAACCCGCCCTGGTGATTCCGGCACCTTATGGTTCTTCGATGAGAAGTTCTCCCCTGAAGAAGCTCGGGAGGAGGGCAGGATCGGCGATCGGGCGCGAAGGTTCCGGCCGGTGGCCTTGCAGTGGGGCGGCCAGACTTTGATGGAGACGAGCAGCGAATCGCAGATGCAGTTTGCGCTGGCCACGTTCCTCAGCACCATCTGCCGCGAGCTCGATGTCGACGTGGTTCCCGACTGGAATATCGGGCATAGCGAATATTGGGGAAAACTTGGTCACTACAAAATCGCCGCCAAGGCCTGTGAATTGGCAACTGATCCCAAGTTGCGGAAGCTGCTGCTGGCTAATGTCGATCGCATCGGCTTTGATGATGCCCAAATCGAGAATGGTAAATTGAAAAAGATCGACCCGAAGTTTGTCCCGCTCGCCGATGTTCCGGATCTAGTTTGGCGCGCGACCCGCAAGAAGGACGAAGGAAACCATTTTGCGGACATGGACGAACCGGGCAAGGGGGAGTTCAAAGGAAAGACGCTGCTCAAACTGTGCGAAGATCCGGCCAATGTTGATATCGAAGTGTGGAACAAGTTCTACGACAGTTTGGGTGTGGATTTCAAAAGAGGTGCGCTCCCCTTCCGTGTCTGGCAGCTTTACAATCAGATGGTCGAATCGGTGAAGGCTGGAAACGTAGCGGAATACATCTGCGCAGCTGGTATCCTGGCCCACTATGTCGGCGACGCTTGCCAGCCGCTGCACGTCTCCTTCCTGCATCATGGCCGGCCGGGCCACGACGATGAAAAAGAAGTTCATGCGATCTATGAAACTCGCATGCTGGACAGGTTTGCTGCGGACGTCATCGCCGGAGTGAATGAGAACCTGAAGTCTTCAAAAGCCAAGGCCGACGTAAAGGGAGGCCACGCCGCGGCGACCTCGGTCATCGAGCTGATGCGCAATACGATTCAAACGCTTCCGCCGATGAAAATAATCACGGCGCACAATGCCGAAACTGGCCGGCAGCGCACTGAACATATGTTCAAGGTCCTGGGACCAAAGACTACGGAAGTCATGGCTTCCGGCGCTTTGCGCCTGGCCAGCCTGTGGGCCAGCGCCTGGAAGGAAGGCGGGGGCGGCAAAATACCCGCGGCCGAGATCGGCCCCGTTGATAAGGCGGCCCTGAAGAAACTCTACAATAAGGACAGTTTTCTCGAGGCGTTTCGTCTTAAGGATCCAAAGTTTGCGGACGCGCTGCAATAGGCTGGCGAGCGCGGCTGGAGATTAAGACAACCGATAAGATTGGAGGATTCGATGCGGCTTACACGACACCTCTTCATGACTACGCTCCTGTTGGCGGGAATCACCGCCGCCGCTTCGTTTTCCGGGGGAGAGCCGGGAACCCAGGCGGAGAAGAAAAAATACCAGCGTAGCGATAATGACGGAACGATTACTGGAGTAGTTTCGTTTACCGGCCAGCGTCCCGCCGAGCACCTTATTGAGATGTGGGCGGACCCGCAGTGCCGCATTAATAATCCCAGCCCTAAGACCGAATTGATTGTAGGCAACCAGGGACGCCTGGCTAATGTCTTTGTTTACGTGAAATCCAGTGCGGTCCTGGACAATCTTTCCTTTGATACACCGGGGGCGCCTATCTTGATCGATCAGAAACGTTGCCGGTTTGTACCTCATGTGGTTGGCGCGCAAACGAACCAAGTGGTTGAGATTGCCAATAGCGATCCCACCACTCACAACGTTCACCCGCAACCGATGACCAATACCGAATGGAACCAGTCTTATGTCAGCGGGGCGCCGCCAATGCGCAAACAGTTCAGCCGGCCCGAAGTCATGGTTCCGATCAAGTGCAACCAACATCCCTGGATGAAAATGTATCTGGGCGTACTCTCGCACCCTTTTTTCGCAGTGAGCGATCAGAATGGAACATTCAGGATTGAGGGTTTACCACCCGGCAGCTATACCATCGCCGCGTGGCACGAGAAGCTTGGCGAGAAAACTATGGAAGTCTCGGTTCCCGGATATTCGCAGCAGCAGCTCGACTTTACTTTTAAGCCCGGCGACACATGGTAGGCGAAAGCTTGGCACAAGGCTCTGGTTTCGTGTTCTTTGGCTTGGCGTGATTTCGTAAATCGTATGGGTAAGATTTCCAAATGTACGATTCACGAACTTCACGAAATCTCACGAAGTAACACGAACCCAAGCGGCTTTGAACAGAAAGTATCGTTCCCTTAGTCCGCGTGAGCGAACGCCTGAAAATAGCCCAGCGATTCATCGCTGGGATCGTCCGGAGTCAAGGGCCCAGTCCGTGAAGCGGACGGCTGAGAAAGGTAGATTTGACCGTAAGGTTCAGCCGTGCGCTTCACGGACTGCAAATCCTTTTGCTGTTTATCCCCAGCAGTAAACTGCTGGGCTACTATCATTCGTCCGCCTCGCGGACTGATAAAGCGACTATCTGTGGGAAGCGAATCCAGGCTGGTGCGAGACGTTCTCAAGGAAAGGTCTATTCGCCGAGGTAAGCTTCCTTGATGCGCGGATCGTTGGCAATATCTTTGGAAATACCATCCATCACAATCTCACCGGTTTCCAGCACGTAGGCGCGATCTGAGTGACCCAGAGCGGCTTTGGCGTTCTGTTCCACCAGCAGGATGGTCGTGCCGGTGCTTTTAATTTCCTCAATGGCCTGGAAGATCGTATGCACGACGAGAGGCGCGAGGCCGAGGGAAGGCTCGTCAAGCAGCAATAGACGCGGACGGGACATCAGGGCCCGGCCCATCGCCAGCATCTGCTGTTCGCCACCGGAAAGCGTGCCGGCCTTTTGTGACTCACGCTCTTTCAGGCGCGGGAACATCTCAAATACCCGTTTCATGACAGCCGCAATTTCAGCGCGGTTCTTTTGCAGGTAGGCGCCCATTTGCAGGTTCTCTCGCACGGAAAGATTCGCGAAAACACCGCGTCCTTCCGGCGACATTGAGATTCCGCGCGCGACTAACTTATGCGTCGGTTTACCGCTAATATCTTCGCCTTCGAAAATGATCCGGCCGGCAGTTGGCTCCAACAGCCCGGTGATGGTGCGCAGCGTCGTGGTTTTTCCGGCGCCGTTCGCCCCGATTAGCGTGACCACTTCGCCCTGCTCGACGTGCATGGAAACACTGCGCAGGGCTTCGATGGCGCCGTAGTTAACCGAGATGTTTTCGATAGTCAGCATAACGCTTTCGACTTTGCGATCTTATGCCTTTCTTTTCTTAGCGCCTTTGCGCGAAATGGCGAACGGTTCCCGCAAAGGCGCAAAGAAAGGAAAACCGCAAGGCGCAGAGAAGAACCTAATCTCCGAGATAAGCTTCAATCACTTTCGGATCGTTCTTGATTTCGTCCGGCACTCCGAGGGCGATTGATTTGCCGTAGTCCACTACCTGGATGCGCTCGCAAACACCCATCACCACTTTCATGTTGTGTTCCACGAGGAGGATCGTCAGGCCAAACCGGTCCCTTATCTGCTGGATCAAGCGCATCAAGTCTTCCTGTTCCGATGGATTCAATCCCGCGGCTGGCTCGTCCAGCAGCAAAAGTTTCGGCCGGGTGGCCAGGGCGCGCACAATCTCTAAACGCCGTTGATTGCCGTAGGGCAAACTGGTGCCGCCCTCGTCCCTGCTGCCGGCGAGTTCGAAGATTTCCAGCAGCTCCAGGGCGAACTCGCGATGCTCTCGCTCATCCCGTTCAAATCTTGGCGAGCGCAAAACGGCGTCCAGCAGGTTTTGTTGACAGTGAATGTGACAGGCAGTTAGAACATTCTCGAGCACCGACATTCCCGGGAACAAGCGAATGTTTTGAAAGGTGCGCGAAACCCGACGCCGCGCGATTTCATACGGCCGCAATCCATCGATTCTTTTGTCTTCGAAATAAATCTCACCCGAGGTCGGTTCATATACCCCGGTCAGCAAATTGAAGATCGTGGTTTTGCCGGCGCCGTTGGGCCCAATCAAGCCATAGATCTCGCCTTCGCGAACTGCCATGTTCAGTTCGTTGACGGCCACCAAACCACCAAAGCGGATAGTGGCTTTGTCGGTCCTGAGAATAGCCGCGCTGGTTTGGTCCGCGGCCATAGGCTGTGCGCTCATCGCGGCTTCTCCTCTCCCAGCGATGATTCGCTCTGCCGTTCGCCCATTCCTGCTTTATCGACGGAACCTTTATCGCGCGTGTCTTCCGCCGTGATCTCCTCCACCTCAGTGCGCGATTTCGCCCGCCGACGCGCGCGCCAGCCTTTGAACGCCCCGGTTTTCCCCAACAGTCCCTGCGGCCGCGTGATCATCAAGACAATCAGCAACAACGAATAAATGACCATGCGATACTCGGCAAACCCGCGCAACGCTTCCGGCAACACGGTCAGGAGGATAGCCCCCAGCACTGAACCCACGATGGAGCCCAATCCGCCGAGGATGATCATGATCAGGATTTCGAACGACTTAATGAACTCAAACGACTTCGGGTTGAGGTAGCCATCGAAGTGCGCCAGCAAAACGCCGCCCGCGCCGGCCATGGCGGACGAGATGACGAAGGCCATCACTTTGTAGCGCGTGGTGTTCACGCCCATTGCTTCCGCGGCCAGTTCATCTTCGCGAATGGAGATCAGGGCACGCCCGAATGCGGAGTGCACAATGTTATAGACCACGACAATGGTCAAAATCGCGATCAGAAAAATCCAGAAAAAGCTTTTGACGATCGGAATTCCGGAATAACCGCGGGCGCCGCCGACCGCTTCAATGTTGTTCAGAAAGACGACAATGATTTGGCCGAAACCAAGGGTCACAATTGCCAGGTAGTCGCCCTTCAACCGCAGCGAAGGGACTCCGACCAACAATCCGGCCAGCCCGGCCACCACTGCCCCAATCAACGTGGCCGCAGTTAGTGCAACCACCCAGCCCAGCGTGCCGTTACCCAATGTTTCAGCCAGCCGGACGCCGTAGTTCACTGAGAAATACGCAGACGAGTAGGCGCCAACGGCCATGAACCCGGCGTGTCCGATCGAAAACTGACCGGTGAATCCGTTGATCAGGTTGAGGGAAACAGCGAGGGTTATGGAGATGCCGGAAAGCATCAGGATGCGGCTGAAATAGGGGCTGATTAATCGCCCCTGAAAAACGAAGTCCAGGCCGTAGAGTACGGCGATGACTATCAGGGCGACGATGAGATTACGCAGGTAGCGCGGCATAGGCTTGTCAGAACCGCCTGCGGTAGCGGGCGGGCCCAATTCTCACGACATTGGCTGAATCCGTAAAACGGGGCCCGCCCGCTACCGCAGGCGGTTTTGACAAATCTCTGGCTTAGACTTTTTCCTGCGCCACCGACCCCAGCAAACCCGAAGGCCGAAACAGCAGGATCAAAATTAGTATAGCGAAGGCGACTGCATCCTTATACGTGGGCGATAAATAGCCAACGACCATTGTCTCTGTGATACCGATCAACAGACCGCCCAGCACCGCGCCCGGAATGTTGCCGATGCCGCCAAGCACCGCCGCGACGAAAGCTTTCAAGCCCACCAGGATGCCCATCAGCGGATCGATACGCGGAATGCGAATAGCTACCAATACGCCAGCCGCGGCAGCGAGCGCCGAGCCGAGCGCGAACGTGAACATGATGATGCGATCCGTGTTGATGCCCATTAGTTTCGCCGATTGCAGATTGAACGAAACCGCGCGCATCGCACGACCGGTCTTGGTGCGAAAAACGACGAGCTGCAGTCCGATCATTAAAGCGAGCGCAATCACCAGGACGATGATGTCCGCGCTGTTAATACTCGCTCCGCCCACGAGGTCGATGTTTCGCTTTTTGAAAAGTTCAGGGAAAAACTTCGGGTCTGCACCGAAGACTACCTGGCCCCCGTTTTCCAGCAAGAGTGAAACGCCGATGGCCGTGATGAGGGCGGTTAGGCGGGAATACTTACGAACGGGCCGGTAAGCAAAACGTTCGATGATAACGCCGAGTGCGGCGCAAATTGCCATTGCCAGCAGCATCACAACCAGCGCCGTGACGAGCGATGGCTCCATCGTGCCACTGCCGATCAAGCCGCGGGCGATGAAGCCGTCAGCGCCCTGGCCAAGGGCGTGGGCGCCGCGGGCGCCGAGACCGTTGGCAATGTAATAGCCGACGAAAGCGCCGACCATGTACACGTCGCCGTGCGCGAAGTTTATTAGCTTCAGCACGCCGTAAACCATCGTGTAGCCCAGCGCGATAAGTGAGTAAATCGCGCCGAGCGAAATCCCATTAATTAGCTGTTGCAGAAACGTGCTCATACGTAAGTCGCGGTCTTGAACTTTGTCAGAATGCCACGTCAGAACGGGATCAGCTTAAGGTTTAGCCGGCGAACTACTGGCTGCCGGTGACGACGCGCCTTTGGGGGAAGGCGTGGCCGCCGCCGGAGACCCTTTCGCCGCCGGTGATGCGTTAGCCGCAGGTGCCGCCGGCGTAACGGTAGCCACGGGTGACGCGCTGGTCGCCATCGTCGGCATCGCTGCGCCTTCGACCTGGACCCGTTCCGCCACCACAAACTTTCCGCCCTCCTCAATCTTGATCATGACGATCGGTTTCACGGCGTCACGGTTTTCATTGAAGGTCACTTTGCCAGTTACTCCCGGAAACTCTTTGGTGGCGGCGAGAGCGTTTCGAATCGCCGTGCCGTCAAGTGAGTTGGCGCGCTTGATCGCGTCAAACATAATGCGCGCGGCATCGTAGGCCGTGGCGGCTAACGCGTCGGGAACCGAACCGTAGCGTGCCTTGTAGTCGGTAACGAATTTCTGAACGAGCGGATCTGCATCATCGGGTGAATAATGGTTACTGAAATAACAACCATTGAGGGCTGCGCCCCCTATTTGATATAGACTCGGCGAATCCCAGCCATCGCCCCCCACGATCGGCACCGTCACGCCCTTATCGCGAGACTGCTTCGCAAACAAACCTACATCGCCGTAGTAGCCGGGAACGAAAATCACGTCCGGGTTCGTGCCTTTGATGGAAGTAATTTGGGCGTTGAAATCCTGATCCGCCGCCTGGTATGACTGCGTCACCACTATCTGGCCACCGAGCCTGGTGAAGACTTCCTTAATCACCTTCTCCAGTCCGGTCGAGTAATCATTCTTCCGGTCAACCATCAGCGCGCCACGCTTGGCATTGAGGGTCTTCGCGGCAAATTGCGCGATGGCCGCGCCCTGCACGGGATCGATGAAGCAGCTCCGAAAAATAAAGTCGCCTTTCTTCGTTACTTCCGGGTTCGTTGAGGAGGGCGTGAGCATCGGTATCTTATAACTCTGCGCGATCGGGGCTGCCGCGATGGAACGGGAGCTCGCGACCTCGCCCAGAATACCGTGCACCTGATCCTGGGTCACAAACTTAGTGACGATAGTGGCAGCCTCAGACGCATCCGATCGATCGTCCTGCACCAGCAGTTCGATTTGCTTGCCGTTAATGCCGCCGGCCGCGTTGACTTCGTCGGCAGCCATCTTGATGCCGTTGGTCGACGAGATGCCGAAGTTGGCTGTGTCTCCGGTCAGCGACATGAAGACACCAATGCGAACCTTGTCGCCGCCGCCTTGCGGCTGACAGGCGTAAATCAGGGCGACAGTGGCGATCAATACCAGCGTAATTAGAATGCGTTTCATTAGTAACCTCATAATTGACGAACAGTTTTTTGGAGCGGCGGCAGTCACCGGCCACAATTCAGCATGGATGTCCCGCCAGTCTCGATTTTTGCGGACTGCATAATAGCGGCGAGACTTGGAATTACGCAACTTTTGAAATGATTCCGCGACCGCCGCGCATTATAGCCATTTGGCCCGCAGTGTCGAGATTTATCTTTGCATAATCAACGGGTTCGGATTTAATCTCAGGGCCTGATTATCATTACGTCGAAGCCCGCGGTGTTCAGAGTACCGACTTAGTCGGGCTTTGTTTTAACATCCAGAAAGGCCGGACTAAGGTCGGCACTCTAAACAAAGGGGAGAACACTATGGCCGGCAAGATTGGAGAGGAAATACCACGGCGGCCACTGGGCCGCACCGGAGCTGAAGTATCAGCACTGGCGCTGGGCGGCTACAACCTGGGTTTAGTTAAGTCGCAGCGCGAGGCAATCAAGATCGTCCAGGCGGCCTTCGACTCGGGAATCACGTTTATGGATAACGCCTGGGAATACCACGACGGCCTGAGCGAAGAGATCATGGGTAAGGCTCTCGCCGGCCGGCGTCACGATGCCTTTCTCATGACCAAGGTCTGCACCCACGGCCGCAACCGCCAGACAGCGATGCGCCAACTGCATCAATCCCTGCGGCGCCTGAAGACGGACTATTTGGATCTGTGGCAGATTCACGAAGTCGTCTACGACAACGATCCGGATTTGCATTTTGCGAAAGGCGGCGCCATCGAAGCTTTGGACCAGGCCAAGCGCGAAGGCAAAGTGCGCTTTGTCGGTTTCACCGGCCACAAGGACCCGGCGATTCACTTGAAGATGCTATCGCACGATTATCCTTTCGATGCCTGCCAGATGCCCCTGAATGTGCTGGATGGAACCTTTCGCAGTTTTGAACAGCAGGTATTACCTGAACTGAACCGCCGGGGAATTGCGCCGCTGGGAATGAAAAGCATGTGCGGGCTGGGAGAGATCATCAAGAAACGCATTGTCGCGCCGACCGAAGCTCTGCGTTATGCGATGAGCCTGCCAGTGGCGGCAACGGTCAGCGGCATCGACTCGATGAAGATCCTGAATCAGAACTTGAAGATCGCCCGCGGCCTGGCCCCCATGAGCGCGAAAGAGATGCAGGCCTTGCGCACGCGTTGCGCGGCGGCAGCCGCCGACGGTCACTTCGAACTGTATAAGACTTCAAAGCACTTCGATGGGCCGCCGGGACGGAAGCAGCATAATTTTCCGCCACTGGATGAACTGGCTGCCTAGGGCGCCGTTGACTATAATCGCAACAGCAAAGCATTAGGAGTTTGCGATGGCAACTGCGAAGGAAGAAGTTGAGTCCTTATTAGCAAAGCTACCTGACGATTGTTCGTTGGAAGACATTCAGTACCATCTCTACGTACTGGAGAAAGTCCGGCGTGGATTGGAAGCTGCCGATGTTGAAGGTGTTGTTTCCCAGGATGAAGCCGAAGACCGGCTCTCAAAATGGCTCACACAGTAGTTTGGTCACCACGCGCGCTCGACGACATCGATATAATCGCCGAATACATTCTCGCGACTCAACGGCGTATGCTTCCGCCGTCGTCCGAAGGATAATTGCCCTAGCTCGAAGTGTCAGCCAACTTCCTCACGCTGGCCGCATAGTTCCGGAGCTTGGTGACCACCGTCTTCGTGAACGATTCGCTTACAGCTACCGCCTCATCTATCGGATTGATAAGGACGAAGTGACTATTGCGGCTGTAATCCACTGAAAGCGAACGTTGCCTCCCATTGAAATTCCGTAGCCGGCTGACGCGAAAAATGCCCGACCAAGAAAACAACTTATCCCATATAGCAGACTCCCTGGGCGACATGAGCGCCGCAGAGTTCCGGCGTCATGGCCACGGGATTGTCGATTGGATCGCCGACTACTTCGAGAATATTGAGAAACTACCGGTGCTCGCGCAGATTGAGCCCGGCGACTTAAAGAACGCCCTGCCTGGTTCACCTCCTGACAAGGGCGAACCCATGGAAGCAATTCTCGCTGACGTTGATCGCCTGATCGTTCCGGCGCTGACCCACTGGTCCCATCCTTCCTTCTTTGCCTACTTTGCGACGTCAACTTCAGGCCCGGGGATTTTCGGCGAGATGCTGAGCGCGGCCTTCGATGTAAAGGGCATGCTCTGGCGCACCTCGCCGGCTTCAACCGAACTGGAGGAAGTTACCCTCGATTGGTTGCGACAGATTATGGGTCTCGACGCGGGGATGACGGGATTCATCTACGACACCGCTTCCGTTTCCAGCATGCATGCGATTGCGGCCGCGCGCGAAGGCGTGGAACTGCGGATCCGTGAAGAAGGGATGAGCGGCAGGACGGACCTCCCGCTCTTGCGCGTCTATGCCTCGGAACAGGCGCACTCATCGATTGAGAAAGCGATCATCACATTGGGATTGGGCCAGCGTGGTCTGCGAAAGATCCCGACTGATTCGCAGTTCCGCATGGACGCGAACGCTTTGGCCGAGGCTATCGATGAAGACAAACGCAACGGCTTCATTCCCTTCTGCATAGTGGCCACCGTGGGAACGACTTCCACCTCCAGCATCGATCCGATCCGAGAAATTGTGAAGATCGGCGAACCGCACGCGATGTGGCTGCATGTCGATGCCGCCTACGCGGGGTCGGCGGCAGTGGTGCCGGAGTTGCGGCACGTCCTGGACGGTTGCGATCGGGCCGACTCCCTGGTCGTCAATCCGCACAAATGGCTGTTCACGCCTTTCGATCTTTCGGTTCTCTACTGTCGTCACCTCGATCTTTTGCGCCGCGCTTTCTCGCTCGTTCCGGAATACCTGCGGACGCCGGAACAGGAAAAGGTGCGCAGCGGTTCGGATTACGGAGTGCAGCTGGGCCGGCGTTTTCGGGCCCTGAAGCTCTGGATGATCATTCGCTACTTTGGTCACGAAGGCTTGGCCGCGCGCATTCGCGAGCATTGTCGCCTGGCCCAGTTATTTGCTTCGTGGGTTGAAGAATCAACAGATTGGGAACTATCCGCACCCGTCCCCTTCGCCCTCGTTTGCTTTCGCGCTTGTCCGCGTGCAGAAGGCGAGCCAGACGGACGAGAGCGGGATCTGGATAGTTTTAACGAAGCTATCATGCACGGCGTCAACAGCACCGGCGAGGCATTTCTCTCGCACACCAAGCTCAACGACAAACTGGTGCTGCGCCTTTCGATCGGCAACATTCGCACTGGGGAACGGCACGTGCGCCGAATGTGGGAATTGCTGAATGAGCAACTGAACCAGCTATCCTGAGGCGACCTGGAAGTTCTTCAAGTATTTACTGGGAGCGCGGGCGTCCCGCCCGCAATGAGCGCAGAGCGCAAAAGAGAATTCTGTTTAGAAGAATGCGGGCGGGACGCCCGCGCTCCCAGTAAATGAGTTGTGTTTTCAACGCGCGTTGAGCAGAAGGCGTAAAGGAATGAAGCGTTGGAAGAAGATTGGATTGGTCTTGTTGGGAGTGATCGTGCTCTCTCAGCTTCCCTTTGCCTGGCGGCGCTATCGACTCCGCCGGCTAAACAACGCTATTCAACAACTCGCCGGCCAACATAGCGTCTCCCAGAGTCCCGGCAACTTTCGCGACTTCAAAGGCGTCATTCACGTTCATTCGTTTCTCGGTGGTCATAGCACCGGGACGTTCAACGCAATCATTGAAGCGGCGGCGCGCAACGGACTCGACTTCGTGATCATGACGGAGCATCCGGCCAAAGATTTTGACACCTCGGCGCTGACGTTGAACGGAATCCATCGGGGCATGCTTTTCGTCGCCGGCAATGAGGTGAGCACCGCCAACGGAGATCGGCTGCTGCTGATCCCGGGCGACGTGACCGCCGACGTCGCGAGCAGCAAATCCACCTCAGCAGTGATCGCCGAACAAAAGGCCAGGGGTGGACGGGCGATCGTCGCTTATCCCGCCGAGTTTCATAGTTGGCAAGCCGGGGATTATGACGGCGTGGAAGTTTACAACCTGTTCACCAACGCCCGCCGCATCAATCCGCTCGTGATGTTCTTCGACGGGTTGTGGGCATACGGCAGCTACGCCGATTTGATGTTCGCCAACTTCTACGAGCGCCCCTCTCAAGCTTTGCAAAGCTGGGACAGCGCCATCGTGGCGAGCCGGCGCCCGCTGGTGGCCACGGGGGGCAACGATGCGCATGCGAACATTGGTCTTAGCCTCAACGATTCGGGTGGCAAACAAATCCTCGGTGTGAAACTCGACCCGTATGAACGCAGTTTTCGGGTCGTACGGACTCATGTGCTGCTGGCGACGGACCAGCTTCTGAATCGGGAGAACCTCCTGGCTGCCATCGGCTCAGGCCATTGTTATGTCAGCTTTGATCTGTTTGCCGATCCCAACGGCTTTGGGTTTACCGCGGAAAACGAATCCGGGACCAAAAATTTGATGGAGGAAATTAATCTGGGAAACGACGTCACCTTGAACGTGATGTCAGAGCCCGGGCCCAAAACTATGGGAGACGAGATCAGTTTGAGAACCGGCGTCACATTGAAAGTGACGTCACCGATAGCTGCAAGGGTGGTGCTGTTTAAAGACGGAACTAGAATCGACGAAGCTTCCGGTGTGAGCTACAAAGAGTTTCCCGTCGCTCAGACAGGAGCTTATCGCGTAGAGGTCTACCTGCCGCAACTTCCCCACCCTGTCCACGACCAGCCCTGGATCATCTCAAATCCGATCTACGTTAGGTAGCAGACGATGGACGATGGACGATATATCAATCTGGCCATCGTCAACGGTCTATCGTCCGTCGTCCACACTAAACACGGCATCGCCCCACCGGTTTACCCTGTGGGGCGACGTAGCGCGCGCTGGAAAGCACCAGCAGCTATTTTTGGAAGCGGTGCTTAAGTCACCGACTAACTGTTGAGAATCTCTGTTTTGGATCCTTCGCCCACTGACCGCTCCAAGTAAGTTAGGAACGCGCGAGAACAGCCTTCCAGGTTCGTTTTATGTCTTGACAGTCTAGGCTTGCAACCCAAAGGTGTCAAGAATCACGTTGACCGGTTTAGTGTCCTGTTTTCTCTGAAGTGATGCCGAAAAATCCAGCTCAGGTTACGGTTTTGTTACAAGCAGGAAATCTGGACAGAATGGACGGCTAAACACGAATTCACCCTGGTGAATCTGGTTGGGTCGCCTCCCCAACCCCAGCGCTTCAGCCGTGCCAAATCATTTGCGCCAGAAGGACGACGACGAGCGCCGCCAGCACGGTCAGAGGCGTGCCTACCTTAACGAAATCGCTAAACTGATAACGGCCTGGGCCGTAAACCAGAAGGTTTCCATGATGGCCAATGGGCGTCAGGAAGGCGACCACCGCAGCCATCGCCACCGTGACCACAAACGCCTCAGGCGGTTGACCCAAAGCCTGCGCCAGCGCGACGGCGACGGGAGCAAAGAGAGCGGTGGTGGCGGCGTCCGACATGAACTGCGTCAAAATCGCAACCACGCTAAACAATAAGAGCAGGATCCACGTGCCGCTCCATCCGCCGACCAGCTGCTGCAATCCTCCCGCGAGTAAATCCGCGGTGCCCGTTTTCTGCATGGCCAGCCCCAGCGGGATTGCTCCGGCAATGAATACGAAAATCCGTTGATCGATACTGCGATAAGCCTGCCGGACTGTGATGCAACCTGCCAGAACTACTGCCACTGCTCCGGCCAGCGAAGCCATTTCAATACTCATCAGGTTGAAAGCCGCAGCCAGAATCGCAACCAACATGATGAGACCCGCCAACCAGGCTTTACTGCGAAGTTTAGGCTCGCCATGAAAAGGCACCATCATCAGGAACGCGCCGTCATTCGCAACTCGCGCCAGCGACTCTTGATCGCCTTCCAGGACCAGCACGTCGCTGGGCTTCAACTTGACCTTAGCCATCTCCTGCTGCAGCCAGCCACGCTTGCGCCACAGGCCTACCACGATGGCCCCGTAACGGTTGTGAAAATCGACCTGCCCAATCGTACGTCCTACCAGATCCGAGCCCGGCGCTACTACGGCCTGCACAAACTGGTCGCCCGGTTCTTCCTCGCCGTTGTCTCCATTGCCTGACGCCGGCTTGCGCGAGCCATATAAGTTAATCGGATGAAGTTCGAGGTTTGCCTCCTGGCGAATCGCCATCAAGTCATCTGGCGTGGTGCGTACAACGAGCACGTCATTTTCCTGCAAAGTTTTGTCACGCGGCAGTGATTTGAGCCGCCGGCCATTCCTAATCCAGCCGACAACTTTGAAATGATATCGCTCGTCATCCTCTACTTCGCCTAAAGTCTTTTCGAGGAACGGCGAGTTGGGCATGACAGTGAGTTCAGTAAGATAGTTCTCCAGACGAAAGTGTGCAGTCTGATCTTCCACGCCTTGATGAGTTGGCAGTAGAAAGCGCCCAATGAGCAGCATGAACACGGCGCCCATCAGCGAAAGGGAAAGCCCAATCGGCGCAATGGAGAACACGCTCAAGCCTGGGCGTCCCGCCTGGCGCAACACTGAACTGGCTATGAGGAACGCCGGCGCGCCAATGATCGTGATGGTCGTACCCAGGGAAGCGGCGAACGACAACGGCATTAAAAGCTTGGAGGCGGGAATGTCCCGCTCGCGCGCCAGATCCAATGTCACCGGCACCATAATCGCCGTAGTGGTGACATGGTGGGTGAAGGCCGATAGCAGGGCCACCGACGGCATGATTACTGCGATGGCCCGGCTATAACTACGACCGGCCAGCCTGCCGATCCAGCTGCCAAGTCTATCCGAGAGTCCCGTCTGGTGCAGTGCGCCACTGAGAACAAAAATGCCGGCTATAACGATCGCGGGTTCACTGGAGAACCCTGAGAGCGCTTCGGCCGGCGTCAACACCCGCGACAGATACAACGCGAGGACAACCAACATCGCCACCACATCGTTGCGCAACCATTCAGTGAGAAATAGAACGAAAGCGACGAATAGAATGACGAGAAAAATAATCTGTTGCGGATTAAGACTAGCCTGCACGTGTCGGATTCCCCTTGATCTTAGACCTTTGGATGTCTGAGCGTTTCGGAATGTTTCGTAATTGGGTGGGGGAGACGGAGGTTACTACGCCTGAGGAGTTGGCGGCAACTCGAAGCGCAACACCGAAATTGTTCAAGCTCTTTACTGGGACCGCGGGCGTCCCGCCCGCCACAACGGGCGGCCCGCGCAACATGCATAGTTGAGAAGAGCGAAGCGATGCGGGCGGGACGCCCGCGGTCCCAGTGCAGAGGTTGAGTAATCACTTTAACGATTTGCACTTGACCCAGGACGGTGACGACGCTCCTGATCGACCGGCGCAGTTTTATTTGTTAACGTGGAAGAAAGTCTTAGTACACGAATTGAACCACCAGAAACTCAAGCAAATGGAAATAGCGATTCCCGTCAGCCGCGATTTTAATTTTCGGCGCACCGTCAGAAGCCACGGCTGGTGCGAGTTGCTGCCGTTTTCTTTTAACGAAGCCACTTGGACATTGACCCGCGTGCTGGATCTTGCCGAGTCGCAACCCGTTACCCTTGAGATCAAAGGCCGCGCCCGCGCCATTAAGGTGATTACCTCGCGTCGCTTGAATAAGAAACAGGAGGCTGAGGTCACGCGGCACGTCCGTCACATGTTTCGTCTGGACGATGAAATTGGAATTTTCTACCGGCTGATGGCCGGCGATACCGAGTTTGCCTGGATTCCCTCCCAGGGCGCGGGACGGCTGCTGCGGTCGCCCACTGTGTTCGAAGATCTGGTGAAGATGATTTGCACGACCAATTGCTCCTGGGCCTTGACGGAGAAGATGGTCACCGGCCTGGTAAATTATCTGGGACGCGAAGGCACGGATGGCCAGCGTACCTTTCCCACGCCGCAGGCGATGGCCCTGATGCCGCTGAAGTTTTACCGTGACGAGATCCGGACCGGATACCGGGCTCCATATTTCAAAGAACTCGCCGACCGTATTGCCTCCGGATCGCTGGACGTGGAGAAGTGGATCAAGAGCGATCTGCCCACTGACGTTCTGAAGAAGGAAATAAAGCAGGTGAAGGGTGTTGGTGATTACGCGGCTGAAAATCTTTTGAAACTGCTGGGACGTTATGACGGGCTGGCCCTGGATTCCTGGACGCGGGCGAAGTTTGCGCGAGTGCGGAATAATGGCCGAACGGCAAATGACAAGAAAATTGCGCGCTACTACTCTCGCTTCGATTCATGGCGCGGCCTGGCGCTGTGGTGCGACCTCACCCGCGACTGGTTGGAAGAACCGACGTAGGTCAGAACCGTCTGCGGTAGCGGGCGGTTGCACTGACCTTATCTCGCTTGTCGGGCCGGAGAGATCAACCGCTCGCTACCGCAGACGGTACTGACTACACACCGGAAACTGACTGCCCCGCGCCGCGGTAGCTCAGACCCAGCGTGATAATTTTTTGCAGCAACGCTTCGTAGTCGATCCCGCTATGTTTAGCTGAGTCGGCAAAGTCCTCGCCAAAGGCAATCTGCGGATTTGGGTTTGCTTCCAGCAGATATAAATTCCCTTCGTCAGTCAGACGATAGTCCAGCCGCGCATATCCGCTCAAAAACAAAATGCGGTAAATCTTCTTCGAGAGGTTTTCGATCTTCTTAATCACCGCCGGCGACAGGTCCGCAGCCCTGGTAACGACGCCTACCTTTTCCTGGTAGGCATAATCCCATTTCAACTTACTGGTGGCGATATTGGGCGCGCCCTCGGGTAGTTTCTCAATCACCATCTCCCAGGGCGTATAGGTCTGCAGCCGCTGATTCCCGATCACGCTGACATAGATCTCGCGTCCCGCAATGTACTGCTCGGCAATCGCGTGCGTGTTAGTCTGCCGGTGAATAAACTCCACCCGCTCTGCCAGTTTCTCGTCGTCGTTAACAATCGAAGCGCGCGCGATGCCCACTGAACCTTCCTCGCTAATCGACTTTACCAACAGCGGAAACTGCAAACGCTTCGATCGCTGCACTTTCCGGTTCATGTGGAAAACCGCGAATGCCGGAATGTGAATGCGATGATAGGCCAGAACCATTTTCGAAAGCGCCTTGTCGTGGGAAATCGTCAACCCGCGCGGATTACAGCCCGTGTACGGCTGCTTCATCAATTCCAGGTAACTGACGACATGCTGATCATAAAGCGGATAGCCGTGAAACTCTTCCAGCAGGTTGAAGGCGACATGCGGCTTATGCTCAATCAGCGCATTGCCGATGACGCCCAAATTGTTGTAAACGCCGATGGGATAAACGTCGTGGCCCATCTTCTTCACCGTGGAGATGACGTCCCACTCCGTTCGCCACGGCGCAATCTCTTTCGGAGTCAACCCGGCAATTGACTCCGGCGGCACCAGATCCTCATGCACTAGCACCAGGACGCGAAGTTTTTTCGAGAGTTCAGTGCTCACAATGTGATCCTGTGATAACCCGAATGCACCACGTTCATTGTCTGGACGGTCAGCATGATCATGACCTGCTGCTTCGCATCCTTTTCGGTGCCCCCGACCCGAAGTTTCAGTGCCTTAGCCCGCTCAATCATCAGTTCCAGCACGTGGTCGATGGCGTACTTATGAACACCCGTTGCTTCCGCAACCATTTGGCCCGCCTCGCGGCGTAACCGCCGGAGAAAATTTGCCGCGGTAGGACGCGCTGCATGGCGCGCTTCGGTGGAAAAGATCCGGCGCAAGTCAGTGTCATAAAAAGCCGGCCATTCAAAAGCGTACTTCTGCCGTTTGCGTTCGTAGTGCTCACGCAACGTGATCCTGATTTCCGGGAGCCTTTCGATCTTGCGGCGGACGCGATTCTTGGGCCGGGTGCCGGCGATCTCTGACATCAGGTCATCGATGTATTCCAGCTTGCGCAGCGCGGGCCAGCCTTTGTAACGCCGCCGCCAGCGCGAGTTGGGCCGCAGCCACACCGCAAAAGTTTCCGCGAAATCCTCCGCCGGATGCGCCTGGGCATACCAGGCGTCGAGATGCAGAACGTAGTGACGGCTGTTGGGCTTTGGTTTGTATGACTCGGGATAGGCGATGGTGAAGGATCCGAACAGCTCGCGCCAGCGGCGTTTGAAGTGTAGCCGAAACGCATTATCCAAAGCGTGCCCCGCTTCGTGTCGCAGAATCTGCATGCAGGAATAGTCAGTGCCCCCTTCGACTTCCAGCATGTGCTGGCGCTCCAGTTTCATTAGACGCGGGTGGGCCAGGTAAAACGGAATGGCGAATCCAGGTACTCCATCCGGAGTAAACCATTCCGCCGAAAGCCAGACGTGTGGCTTAAAGCGGATGCCGCTTTCATTGAGTTCGTTGTAGAGTCGCTTGATCTGGGGTTCCAGGAAGGAACCCTTGATACGCACCGGTAGATCGCAGATGCGCATGTCCAGCAAACGCTCATCAGAGATGAGACTCCATTTGAATCGCGCGGGCACTGTGTGGATTGTAGCCGCGATCAGAAAGGCGCGCTAGACTTTTAATTGACGTGGTGCAGTGCGAGTTCGCTTGGATTAGTGATTTGGTTCGCGTAATTTCGTGAATCGTCCCCCGCGATTGACGGGGACGATTCACGAAATAGCATGAAACTCCACTAACCAACACAAATGGAAAAGACGGCCCTAACGCGATGCTGTTAACTGGGGCTTGGCACAAAAAATACCGTTCCCCTTACTTTTTGTGCAAAGTTCAGGCCTAATGCTGTCGCCGAGCGCCGCTGGCTCGACGGCTGATTAGTCAATTCTTATTCGAGCTTAATAAACAAAAGAACCTCCACAGGAGTTTGATATGAAGCGAAAACGGCTTGCCCTTCTGACCCTGACAATTCTTAATGTCTCGTTTTTCACTGCCGCGGCGCCGCTCACGGCAAGGGCCCAGGTGGAAAGCCTTTCCCTGGATGCGTTGACTCCTGGCAAAGGCGCTAACGGCTTTCGCAGTGAAGCTGTTTATGTAAATGATTCCGGCAAGCCATTCGGCGCGCGCTTTCGTCACGAGCGCACGGGATTCACGATCGACTTTCTGCGCATGCAATCCGTGCCCCAGGCCCTGACCTGGGTCAACTCATTTCCCACTTCCGATCGCGGTGAGCCGCATACCCAGGAACATTTGCTGCTGGGCAAGGGCAATGTGGGACGCGCTCATTCCGGTTTGGAAAGCATGTCGCTGGCGGGCTCGACCGCCTTCACCATGCAATGGCGCACGGTCTATCAGATCCACACTGCCGCGGGAGCGGAAGCGTTCTACAAACTGTTTGAGAGCGAAACGGATTCCCTGTTGCACCCCGACTATACCGACGAAGAGATTCGACGCGAGGTCAGCCATTGGGGCATCAACGAAAATCCATCCGACCACAGCCTCAGCCTGGAAGAAAAAGGCACCGTCTATCAGGAAATGGTGAGTTCCTTTGACCGGCCCATCAGCCTGCTCTTTCGTTCGATGAACTCAATGCTCTACGGGAAAGATCATCCGCTGGCGCTTTCCGCCGGCGGCTGGCCGGCGGCAATTCGCCAGATGAAAGCAGAAGACATCCGCAAGTTTCATGCGGACAACTATCACCTCGGCAACATGGGGATGGTCGCTTCCTTTCCCAAAGAGATGCCCTTGGGCGATGTGCTGCGCCGTTTGGATCAAATCCTGAACCGGCTGGAGCCGCGGCAGGCAAACCATCGCTTTACGTCAGAGGCGGACCTTCCGGCGCCGAAGCCCGCGAGCCCCGGACAGATTGAGCTAGTGGAGTATCCACAGAAGAACGAGCAACAGCCGGGCTGGGTACTGTTTGGCTGGCCCGCAACGCGCGACCTGGACACCCAGGAGAAAACTCTGCTCAACCTCTTTCTCGCAAACGTAGGGAGCGACGCGACCACGAACCTCTACCGGCTCTTTGTAGATACTAAGACACGCGTGATGGAAACGGGCGCCAAGGGCGTCTTAGCTTTTCTTGATGACGAAATGATTGTCGGCAATCCGGTTTACATGGGATTGACGGATGTGATTCCCGCAAACATGACTGAACCGAAGGTTGCGGAAATACGCCAAAAGGTGATGGACGAACTGAGTCGCGTCGCGTCCTTTAAGGATGGCTCGCCGGAGCTGGCGGAATTCAATGGGCGCTTGCGCAATCGAGTGATTGAGAGCCGGCGCGCACTGGCGAAATTCGTAAATTCGCCGCCGGGATTCGGCTTTCGCTCTTCGGACGCCGGCTGGATGTCGCACCTGATTGACCTCAATCGCACGAAGGGCTTTCAAAAATCCGTAACCCTGAAACCGGAACTGGCGGCCATCGATAATCTGCTCAACGGGAAAGAGAACTTCTGGCGGACTTATCTGACCAAATGGAAATTGATCGATGTGACGCCGTATGCCGTGGCGGCCAAACCGGTGCCGCAGCTCAGCACGCAGGCCGAGCAGGAAAGTGCGGCGCGAGCGCAAAACGAACTGTCGCGCCTAAAGACGAAATACGGGATCAGCGACGACAAGGGAGCTCTGCAGCGTTTCAAATCAGAGTATGAAGCGACGACCGCCGCCCTGGAAAAACAAGCGAAGCAGACGGCCCCGCTTCGTTTCCTGGAACAACCGCCGCTGACTCTGGACGATCAGCTCGATTTCAAAGTTACCCAGTTGGATGGCATACCGTTCGTCGCTTCGACTTTTGAAAATATGACCAGCTCCACCTCGGGCATGGCGCTGCGGCTGGATGGCGTGCCGGAAGAAAACCTGGCCTACCTGTCGATGATGCCCGCGCTGCTGACGCAGACCGGCGTTATCAAAGATGGCAGGCCGATCTCCTATCAGGAAATGAGCGAGATGTTGCGCAAAGAAATCCTCGCCCTTAACAGTTTCTTCAGTACCAACTATAAGACAAATCGCGCTGAGCTGGTGGTACGCGGCGCCGGCAATGATGCTGCGGAATCACAGAAGGCGCTGGAATGGATGAAGTTGATCCTGACCAGTCCCGACTGGCGGCCGGAGAATCTGCCGCGAATTCGCGACGTGGTGGACCAAACGTTGAGCAACCAGCGCAACCGCATGCAGAGCGCTGAAGAAAACTGGGTCAACGATCCGGCGGACGCTTACTGGCGCCAGGACAATCCCCTGCTGCTGAGCGTCTCTTCGTTCCTGACGCGCGCGCACAATGTGCACCGGTTGCGCTGGATGCTCAAGGACTCCGGACCGAATCGCGATGCAGTCTCCGCCTTTCTCATGAACCTTGCAGGCGCCGGAGCAAAAGGAAATCGCGAAGAGCTTAACGCGCTACTGGGTGCGATGCAGAACAAGAAGGACGCAAAGGTGGCGGCCGGATTGCAAGCTTATGCCGATGCGTTTGGAGAGTTACCGGAAAACGCGAAAGGTCTGGCAACTGAGGCTGCAAAAGATCTGGAGCAAGTACTCAGCGACATTCCCGATAGTTCGTTGGCAGCGGACTGGAGTTACCTGGCACGTGAGATCCGTCATGACTTGCTGGTTCCCCCAGCGGACACCCTGGCGAAATTGAACTCGGTACGTCAGAGCCTTTTGCAAACAGGTGGAGCGCGAATGTTTTTCATTGGCTCGCGAGCTTCACAGACTGCGCTCGAGCCAGGACTCCACTCACTGCATGCCGCTCTGGCGCCGGTTGCAATGAAGCCCGCGAGCTATTCCCACACCCGGCTAATCGACGCACGGCTGCGTGAGCGCGCCGCCGCCCAGGAAACGCCGGTTTACGTGGGATTGGTGAACCCAAATATGCAGGGCGGGGTTTTCCTTAACTCCGCGCCTTCGGCCAGCTATCTGGACGCCGGTAATCGCGAGATGCTTCTGGACTTTCTCGCGTCGCGTTTGTACGCCGGAGGCGGCGCACACGGCATCTTCATAAAGACCTGGGGCGCGGGATTGGCTTACTCAAACGGCTTCCGCGGCTCGGCGGGAATCGGGCGCATCGGCTACTACGCTGAGCGCACTCCTGAACTGCCTCAGACTCTGCGCTTTGTGATTAACGAACTGAAGAAGGCCCAACCGGATCCCGCGCTGGTGGAATATGCCATTGCGGTTGCGTTCAGCGTGTTCCGCTCCGCATCACCATACGAAACGAGAGGCGAAGCGATGGCCAGCGATATTGCCGACGGCCTGACGCCCGAGGTGGTGACGCGCTTCCGGCAAGCGCTGCTGAGCTTCCGTCGCGATCCTAAATTAGCGGACGAACTCTTCAAACGCATGAACAACGTCTACGCGCGGATTCTGCCCGGCCTGGGTGTAAAGGCGCGTGACGTGCAGGGCGGCGTCTTTTACGTGATCGGACCGGAAAAGCAGATCACGGCCTACGAGCAATATCTGAGAACCGTCGAAGGCCAGGACGTACACCTGTCCCGAATTTATCCGCGGGATTACTGGATGCCGGCAAAGGAATTGGAGTAGGAACGGGCTAAGACTTGAGTGCCTTCTGCGGTTTTTCTTTCGGTGGTGGCGGCACTTGCTGCAAACAGACGTCTGCCAACACAAGTGTTGTTACGGCGCGCTGAAACTTGTCGGTGAAAGCGGTCGTTTGCGAGAGGGCATCGTCGAAGTCGATCCTTGCCAGGGCCCGAAATGCATTTTCCGGATCAAGCCCTGGCATGTAAAACCAGATGACGCGCCGAACATTCTTGTTCTTGATCTCTTTCACTAGAGTCTGATCACCCACGGAAAAATCCGGGGCCTCAGTGTGGTTAATACAATTAATAGCTTCTCCCAAAACCGAGAGTGACCGGCCGAGATCTATTTTCGCGTAGAGATTCGAGGCTGTGAGCAGCGCCCGCGCCGCAAAGAGCGTCGTCCCGGCTTTGTTGGCTTCGGTTATTGCGTCGTCGAGAACTTCGCGCGCATGAGTCTGTGTAGCGCCGGTGTTCAGCAGCCCCTTTGCGATTTCGGTATGAAGATAAGCGCGTTGCGCCTGGCCTTCAACTTTAGATGCCAGGCTCTCGGCCTCGTCAAATCGCTTGCCAGCGGCGGCGTCTTTGGCGCGGTTAAAATAGAGCCACTCCAGCAAAGATGGGCGGAGGTCGGAATCGGAAATCTTGTCGATCGCATCAGCAACGCGCCTCAGGCCCTCTTTATCGGATGCAGCGCTTAAGACCGCCGTAGCGATGAGGTCGTCGCGGTTGTTTACATTGGGCGTCTTCTCTGCTGTCTCGATCAGTTCGTCAAAAGTTTTCTCGGGCGCAGAAGAAACCTCATTACGGCCGGGCTGCAGAAATGTCTTTTGAGTTTCGACTGAGAGCGAAACCAGGATCTTCTCCCGCGCCTGGACCACTGCCTCTGACAAATCAGGTAGCAGTGCCCTTACCTGAGGCTCAATTCGCATCAATACCTGCATGATGTGTGCGCTGCCCGACATCACATTTCCGTTCGCATTTCGAAAGTTATCACCCTCGTCTAATGGGACCTCCAGTGCTTGTTGTGCCCGACGCAGGAGAGTCTGGACGAAGCGGCGCTGCAACGAATTGTTGATCCGGAAATTGGCCGGCACCACATAAGATCCGAAGACAGGCGCATCTCCCCCCTCACGAAAAGCGAAGGGGTATGCTTGTAAATAAAGAAACTCGCGCATCGGTCGGTCGGCGTAGACTGCCAGCGCCTGGTCATAAAATTGATCGGCCGCTGTCTGATTCACTTCGGCGAGCTTATAGAGAAACCTGCTCATCTCCACCGTGGCTGGGTAATTCAGACTGGCCCTGGCAAAATCGACGGCGGGGTTGATCTCCGCGGGTATCAGCTGCATGGCGGAGTCAAGCAGCTTTTGCGCTGTTAAGAGGTCATTGAACGAATCTCGCGTTGCTGCCGGCTCCCTACTTTCACGTTCTAGTCTAAGCAATTGCTGCGTTAGCTTTTTCGCCCATGCGGAATCGCGTTTCGCAACGGCACGAATAACGACGTATCGTTGATCCGGGGTTGCCATAAGCACAACCAGCACCCGGGGCCGATCTTTCGACTCGCTTCTTTCCTTTTCATTCTGTAACGCTAATTCAAAGGCTTCGCTAAAAGCCGCGCGAGCCTTATCCTGCTGGAAAGGCCAGAGCAGATCCGCCGCGCGATTGAGAATAGCAATGCGCTGAACGGCATTGTCAAAAGTCCTGGTGATCTCAATCTGTTGCCGAATCATCTCAATCGCGTCATTTCGTTTACAGTGCGAAGAGGCTGCGGTGCCGGTAGGTTGCGTTTGGGCCAATGTTTGCTGACGCGGGATTGAGACCCAGAGGCAGATCACGAACAGGAGCGCGCCTCGAGTAACCCCGGTAGCGATCTGTCCGAGGCGAACATTACGTCTCCGATAAAGTGGTAATTTATCCATGATGTGAGCGTTGTAAGGAATACCTTATCCGGCTCGCCTGGTTGCGCATCGCATTGTGTTCCCGGAGGGATGGTCCTCGTCACCATCACGCTCGCATGAAACAAACGTTCCGCTAAGTGATGGTTCAGGCCATCTCCAGCTGGGCAGGAATTGTAATGCGGGTTTAGTTAACTCCCGAAGTTAGACCCGGCAGTCGAATTCCGAAATAGGCCTCCACCTCGGGCTGCAAATTCTCAATGTAAGCCCCGGTCCAATTCTTTAACACCTTGCCCTCTGGCGAGATGACGATTGTTTGGGGCGTACTTCCAAGTCCCAGAGCTTGAATGGTCTCTGATTTCAACTGCATGTAGATTGGAAATTTGAGATGCTGCCTCTCCACATACTCTTTCAACCCAGTTTCGCTTAGTGAGAGGCCAATAAACCCAAAATCATTCCCTTTAAGCTCGGTGAGCTTGTCAAAGTTGGCCCTATTGCGTTCACACCACACACAGCTGGGTGATACTACGTAAAACACAGTGGGCTTGTTGGTAGTCTCATATGAGATAGTCTGTTGGGTTCCGTCCAGGCCCACGGCCGTGAAGGGCTTGACCTTCACACCGGGAGAAAGCGATGAGGTATTTGGCGGTCCATTCAAGCTTTTGCCGGCTTGCCTAACCTTCCATCCCAAATACACATTGAGGAACAAAGAGGCTACCAGGAGCAGCAGCAGAAAACCGTCCGTCCTCTTCGTGCGAACCGGAGAACTTGGCGAGCCCGAAACAACAGCACTCATCCCATCACCCCTCTTAAGATCTCACTAAGCCTGAGAGATCTCGTTCAGCGTGTCGGTTTCACCAATTCTGCTCAGCCGCTGGGTCAGGTCAAAGCCCTAACCGGTGGGCCAGGGCAACTTAATTACCGCCCTCTTCTTCTATCTCGATAGCTTTGCAGTTGAGGTCGTTGGTGCTCCACTCGCAGCTGGTACATACGCCATTAGTGGACAGACAGATGCACTTATCTCTACCTTGGCATTGGTTGTTCATACCTCCCCCGCAGGTACAAGAGCCCGCAAAAGAAGGGGCCGGCGCAAACGTGAAATAGACAGCGAAGGCCAATAAGCATAAAACAATCGCCATTAACCTGATTCGGACGGTTTTTCCTGGTAGGCTCATGTGAAGTCTCCTATCAACGTGAGATTTGCTAGGACGGGGGACTTATAAACCTGTTGGGAAGAGGAGTCAATAAAAAACTTAGCACAAAAGCCGCAAGGGTGGACCTTGCGGCTTTGTTACGGAGCGCGAGTTCGAACGGGAAGCAAATTACTGCTTGTTGAAAACCAGCGTCGTATCTTGCGTGCCGCGCGGGCTTTCGCTATGGCGCTCGGCCGTCAAAACTTTTCCATCGGCCGACAGCGTCATCTTGTCAGTTGACATCGCCTTAAAGTCAGTGCCGTTCATACTGCCCGTGCGCACTGAAGACAGCTCGAGGGTCTTGCCGTCTTTTGACCAGCTCGACTTCATCGTGTTGCTGCCGCCCATCTGGCCTCCGGCTTCCGAAGTCACTTCCTTGCCATCAAGCGTGTAGGTCCGGGGGCCGCCCATGCCGCCACCCCTGCCGCCGCCGCCGGGACCGCCCGCTGGTGGTCCACCTGCCGCAGCCGGACCTGGCGTCACTTTCGAGTCAATGGTGATCTGCTTATCGTCCTGGGTAATGGTCCAGACAATGCTCTCTGCATTCTGCATTCCCTGGGAGAGCCCTTTGCTCTTGTCCTTGTCCAGCTTCCACGTGCCCGCAAAGTTAGCCGGCGCCACCGCGCTCGCAGCCAAAGCCACCAGAGCGAATGCGCTTACTACTGCAAAAGCCAAAAATACTTTTCTCATCTAACAACCTCCATCGTTTGTACTGTTTAGTATTGCGCTCGCTGGCGCGAGCAATAAACCGGGAGAGAACTTAGACGCGTCCGGGGGCCAGTTGGCCTGACTTTCTAATTAGCTCGACCCCTGCCCACAGACAACGCAATAGATTTTCCATTTGTCATTTTCCATTGGGCAGCCGGTCATTTGAGAAGGGCGACGACGCTCGACCTTCGTCACCGGTGTTCAGAGTACCGATTTAGTCGGGTTCTTCGTTAGAGAAAAGCCTGACTAAAGTCGGTACTCTAAACGCTGGCCTCAATGACAAATGAGAAACGGAAAATCTGCCTTTATTCCTCACTCGTTGCCGACACAACCCCGGCAACACCCGGGCGACCAGGTCGCGCCCGCCTGAACGAAAACAGCCGGCTGCCACTGAACGCCTGCATCAGGCTCATCACGCCCATGTAGCCGTAACCGAAGAAGAACAGGAAAAGGAAAGCAATCGGCCCCCACATGTGCATCCGCACCGCGTAGGCAATCGCCAGCAGAAAGTAAATGGCGAAGCTCAACTCCAGCAGCGGCAGCCAGCCATGCTTGCGCTTGTACTTTTTGCGTTTCCAGGTTTCGTCGGTCGTCTTCTCCACGCTGTATTTCGG
>JAWVFI010000095.1:0-27959 GCA_033856235.1 Blastocatellia bacterium
AGCCTTCCGAGCAAAAGAGGTACGCGGCCATTCGCAGGTCGCGTACCTCTCCCGCCGAAGTCAGAACCACCTGCGGTAGCGGGTGGTTTAACTTTCCCAATCGATCAAGTTGACCCGCTACGATCAACCGCCCGCTACTGCAGGCGGTTCCGACAAGCGAATCACGCCGCGGGCCTCGCCACTCATAACTTCCTTGCCATGCTGATTTCGGCAGACCGAGCGGGCCACCACGCGAATGAACTTCTCGTCCGGCTGGTACTCCACCAGCGTCACATCACAGGTAATGGTGTCGCCCGCGAAGACCGGGCGCTGAAACTCAAAGGTCAGCTCGCGCGCGATGAAGTTCAACTCGCCGCCAATTTTTGTCGGCAAGGTTGCGGTCAATAACCCGTGGGCCATCAAACGTCCTTGTTGGTCCGGTTGCAGGTGATGCTCGCCAGTATCTCCGGACAGCCTGGTGAACAAACGGATGTCCTCTTCAGTAAAGGTGCGTTGCCAGGAAATAACGTCGCCGGTTTGCATAGGATCTTTCTACCAGGTATGACCAACTTCCTTACGGTCCGGCTTCTGCCGTCATCGGCTCGCATGGCTTTTCCGCTCGTAATCAAACCAGCGACGATAGCGATCGCTAATACTTCCCGTCATGCCGGCAATGCTATCATGCCCGCCGTTAAGTAACGCAGTTTTTGGAGTGCGCTGACCTGTCAGCGCTTGGGCCGTCGCGACCTGTCGCGACTACGTTGTCAGTGCGCCTCTTTAAAAACATGCGGCGTCGGGCCCCGCTGGACAAAGCGGCGACAGGTCGTCGCACTCCAATTCATGACTGAAACGGCAGACGTCATCATTATCGGCAGCGGCATTGTCGGCTCCAGCGTGGCCTATCACCTGGCCGAAGCCGGCTGCACCAATGTGCTGGTAATTGAGCGGGAAGCCCATCAGGGAAAAGGCTCAACCGGAAAGAGCATGGGTGGCGTACGGGCCCAGTTTGCGACGACCGTCAACATTCAGATGGCGCGCTACTCCATCGACTTTTTTTCAAAGTTCGACGAGGTCGTGGGCCATCCCGCGGATTATCGCGCGCACGGTTATCTCTTCTGCGCCACCACTGAACGACATCTGGAATATCTGAAAGCAAATCGCGAGCGTCAACTCGCCCTGGGAGTGAAAGATGTAGAGCTTGTCACCCGTGAAGATATCTCGAAGTTCGTGCCGCAAATGCGCGTTGATGACATCATTGGCGGCACTTTTTGCCCCACCGATGGTTTCGTCGATCCGCACAGTGTGATGATGGGGTTCATGCTAAAAGCCCGTGAGCGCGGCGTGCGTCTGTGGCTGGATACGGCCGTTACCGGAATCGAGTTGGAGCCGCACAGTGAGACCAAGCCCGCAAATACTGGGACCGCGGGCGTCCCGCCCGCATCACTTGCCAGAGATCAACTCACCGGCCGGATCTCAGGAGTAATCACAACTCGCGGTCGCATCTCGACCCGCATCATCGTCAACGCCGCCGGCCCCTGGGCCGCACCCGTTGCCCAGATGGCGGGAATCGAGTTGCCGGTGCAACCGCTGCGGCGACAACTGGTTCCCACCGAGCCGTTCGCCGGCTTGCCGCAACGCTTTCCCATGATCATCGATATGTCGACCGGCTTTCATTTTCGGCGGGAAGGCAAAGGCATCCTGCTGGCCTGGAACGACCCGCAGGAAACGCCGGGCTTCAAGACGGATTTCGATCCAACCTTCATAGAAAAGATTCTGACGCGCGCCGCCGATCGAGTTCCCTGCCTCGTCGATGCCGAGGTGAATCCACAGCGCGCCTGGGCCGGCCTCTACGAGATGACTCCCGATCATCATGCGATCATCGGCCCGGCGCCGGAGGTTGCGGGTCTGTACTTCGTCAACGGCTTCAGCGGCCATGGCGTCATGCACTCACCCGCGTCGGGCAGAGTCACTGCAGATCTGATCCTGAAAGGCCAATCCGAGTTGATAGATGTTTCGCAACTTAGCGTAGAGCGGTTCGCCGAGGGCAGATTGCTGGAAGAGACCGCGATTTTGTGAGTTGGTGTGAAGAGGAAGAGCGGGCGGGCAGTAGCCCGACCGTTAGGGAGGGCTTCACTATCCAAACATGATCGCTCCCTAACGGTCGGGCGACTGCCCCAGTCGCGCGCCGCGGTAGTTACAAGCTGGCCAGATATCGCAACGCTTTCATCCCAGGCATGAAGAAGTAGGCGCCGCCTCTCACCGTAATGAAGCGCCGCAAGTTGTGGACGCGCTGGCGCACCGGATCGCCCTGCACCGTCATCACTTCATCACCCTTGCTCAAGTGACCGACCAGAGGATCGACCTCACCGCAGAGTCCATTGAACACCGGGCTATTAATCCAGGTTTGTTGCACGAACTCGAACTGCCGCTCGATGTCGGCATTCAGGCAGATGAAGTGCAGGCCACGATCTATGCCATCTTGAACGCGCGGATCTTTGGCCCTGGGCCCATAAGAGCGGCCGCGGCGCATGAGCCGGTGGCGATTCACTGAGGCCAGCGACATCTTCGCGTTCGGAGGCAGCGAGTCCCGAGGATTCGAGCGCCGGATATGCGAGCCGACGGGACATTTGAAACCGTGGGGGTCGCTTTCCAAATACTTAAAGTCGTCATCCTTACTGAGCGCGGGATTGTCGGCGTCAGGCGCCTTCACCAGCGGGGCGCCGCTGGGCCAGCGGCCCACGAACTTCGCACCCAACCGCACGCTTTCCTGACGGTTTATTTCTCCGTTGTCGCCGCGCGTGGCTTCATCGAGAAAATTCCAGAAGTCGGCCACATGCTGGCCCAAGTGACGAAAGACCACGTAGGTGCCGTTGCGTCCCAGGTCCCGCATCACGGGGGCATCAGGGGCCGCGCCCTGCACCGGTTGCGCGTTGGGCAGCAGGTTATGTGGATCATGCGCGGGGGAAATCATCGGACTGTCCGTGGGCTGATCGTAGTCATTGATATAACTCAGCAACACTTCCCCTGCCTTAATCACGTTGTCCGGTAACGAATCTTTGACCGCCGAAGTGCCTTCCAACGCCGGCTCGGTGATGTTGTCGTTGAATCCAAAGTGTTCATGTGTATCGGGCTGGCGCCCCGCCCCCAGCGCGCGTAGCTCCACCACCCCGCCCGCCGCAAACGTCGCTCGTTGTCGGGCCAGCAACGCATCGAGTGTGCCCTCCTCCGCCCCGAACAATAGCAGCAGGATGTCAGCCCTCTTCTGCTCGGTGCCACCCCACTCCCAGTTCGCCGGATCGTTCTCGCCATCATCCCCGAGGATCTTTGTGCGGTAAGGAGAAGCCATCCCTTCCAGAAACGAAAGTGGAAAAGTGGCCAGCGTTTCCGGGAAAGAAAGTCCCAGACGTTCCAGCCCCGGTCTGGTGAAGGCTACGTTGATCGATGTCCCTTCCTGCTTCCCCTCGGCGGTGGTGATTTCAGTTGTCAGGCGAGCCAGCCAGGCACGGGCGGCGGTCGCGTCACTCACGCGCAACAGCACATAGGTCGCACACGGCAGATGCAGGTACCCGCTGACGATGTATCCCTGGATGTCCTCTCGTTCCAATTGGACCACTTTGAAATTCCCTCGGCTAGAATCGCCACAGCCACGAGCGAGATTCCTGCTCGTTCAGGTTCTTGAAAAAGTCTTCGCGGATTGCACTGTTGTTGTCGATGTTCTGCACTGTCAAATGTGGATACGCGCTATACCAGACGGTTGTCGGTGTCTGCTTGTCGCGTGTGGTCGCTTTGAAGCGCGGGCCATTGCGAGTTCCTTCGAAGAACAGAAACTTCGCTTTGGGAAAGCCGGTAGTATTCGACCAGACTCCAGTCAGGCCGGCGCTGACTTTATCAATGAAGTCGTCGAGGTAGTTCTCCCAACTGCCGTCAAAATTACTGAGGAACACCAGCCGGCGCCCGCCATCGATCAGCGACCAGTGGGCAAAATGAATCGTGGCAATGCCAAACAGATTTCCCTTCACCGAAACGCGCGCCGCCAACTCAATCAGAAACAAAACCGTCCGCAGCGTACACCGGCGAAATGGACCGGGCTTGACGATGGTAATACTCGACATATGGGTTTGCACTGAGTTCGGCCGCAACTCGGTTTCCAGCAAAGCCTTTTCGTGCTCCCGGTTGGCTGGCGTGGTCTGCGGCACATCGTGCGCCTCTTTCCAACGAAGGATAATGACATAGACAATCAAGGGCAGAATCAAAGCCGGTAACAGTAGCAGCACGATGATCGCCACAACGCCGATATGAACCCAGGGAAGAATTCGCTGGCCCATGGTTTGGCGAGGAGCGGCGTTCGCAACCCATGCCAGACCGGGCACACCGCGAACGAAGGCCTGCATCTTCTGGCGCACCGTCAGAGGCGGACTGCCCGCATCTCCCTGATGAACCAGATCGTCAAGAAAGTTTTCGACGCTGCTGCGCAGGCCGTCCTCATGAAGGGTGCGCTCCACCGAACGCCCGACATTGCCGATATAGTAGGCGCTGGGCTGGACGATGTGACCGCGCAGATAATTTCGCAAGGGCGCTGGATCGCCACTGGTTTGCGCCGCATAACCTACGCAATAACCATAAATCTGATTCAGGGCCGCGGCTGAACTCTGAAGCAGATCGTTGAGGAATGGCTGCACTTCGCCATCGAAGTTACATTCGAAGATCAGAATCGCCGGATAGCCCTGGTCCTCATGGACCAGCAAGCTGGCGAAGTGGAGCTGTTTCAGCGTGGGAAAATTTAGGGCCGGCTGTGGGTTTTGCAGAAGATTGACTTGCAGGTCCTGCAAGAGTTTGTTCAGTTCCGCACCGCGACCCGGTTGCACTTCGCTGATAAAGGAGAGGACCGTGTGCTTCATCGGGTCGCTCCGGCAGCGGCGGGGCTATGGTCAAACTCGAGAATGAAGCGCTCGGGAATAGGCCCGTCGTAAACAACTGTTCCAGCACCTCCCGCTGCCCGGCGCAGGTTGGGGAGCCGGAGCAGGGCCGCCATGATTTCCGGGATTGTCACGCCATTGATCGCATAGCCGAAGCAACGATGAAGGCCGAAACCAAAATGCAAATACTCCGCCGTGCGATCTCCCCGAAACTCATCCGGGTCCGGGAATTGCTCCGGATCGAACATCGCAGAGAGCGTCCCGACAATGACGTTGGCGCCCGCTGGAATCCGACGCTCACGCTTGGTGCCGGCGGCCACAACGGCGCCGTTCGGGCAAAAGCGAACGACGAAAGTATTATGCGGATTGAAGCGCACTGCCTCGTACGCGTGACGTCGCACCGCTTCGATATCGCCGGCGAGAGCTGCCGCGCGCGCTCCCGCAAATGCTGCCGGGCGGCGTAGCAATTCATCCATCGCCAGATTTACGAACTTCGAAGTGGTATCCACCGCACCGACAATCAGCCCACCCACTTCGCGCCGCACTGAGTCGTCATCGAGCCACGGATGCGCCGCGTCCTGCAATCCCACCAGGCGGCCCAATACATCATCAGGCTGATTAGGTGAACCGCGCTGTTCTCTTCGGTTGGCGATTAGGCCCAGCACGTATTCCCGCAGTTCGCTCGCCGACCTGCCACCATCGCGCTTCACCAACTGATCGTTCGCCAGGTTGACGAACAAAACGTGAAAGGTGTCGCGCATCCAACGCATCATAGTGGGATCGTCCGGCGAGGGAATCCCGAAGTAGGATTCCAACAAACGCAGCGGCACCACTCGCGCCAACCCGTTGACGAGATCAATCCTTCCGTAAGGCAGCGCCGCCTGGATCAGTCTTTCCGCATCCTGCCTCACCGTGCTGCGGATGCGCTCAATATCTTCGCGATGCACCACCTGTTGCAATACCGCCAGCTCGCGATCGTGTTGCGGGCCCCGATCCATTCCCAGCACGAACGGGCTGTTGATCGCGTCGAACAGCGGCGCATTGATTTGCGAGATGGTGAATTCAGTATCGCGCGTCAGAACATCTGTGACATCGACGTGTCGGGAAATAATGGCGGTCTTTGCCAGCGCTACATTGGGAAAGCAGCAACGAAGGAACTTGAAGAACGGACGCATAGCCGCTGCCCCCGTCAGAAAAGCAACGATTTTCTCCTTCAGCGTTTGGCTGGATTTGTGCTCACCAATCGTCGTGAGATCGATGGCCCGGGGCGGCCGCTCGTCCCGATACAAACGAAGGATAAATTCTGCCGCCGGCCGGGCGCGTAGCGATTCAACGATGTCGCCCTGGGCTTTGCTCAAGTTACGAAACTCCGGCAGTGGGCCGCCGTACTCAGCGGGCAGCAGCGCTGGACCGGCCAACGCCGCCAGGGCCAGATCCACGGCTGTGAAAGTTGGGCCAGTGACAAAGGGCCGCCCGTCTGCGAGCTGGTTCTCGACCTGGTCAAAGATCGTGTTTAGCGCCGGAGAAGGCTCTCCCGTCCGAACGCTATCGGCCGTTCCCAGCGTTGCAAACAAGAAACGGAGTAGTTCTCGACTCTGGCCTTGCCCGTGGGATTCCGATGGAAGCAGTCTTTTGCGAACGGGGCATCGCGCCTCGTAGTAGGCGATCACCTCCAGGCCGTCGCGCAGCAGCGCATCGCCGGTGTCGAGCGTCAGCGCGTGGCCGTCATTAGCGACGGCAGACTCTTCCTGATATGGGATTCCCAGGCGGCACAAAACCCACCGCGCAACTTCCGCCTGCGGGTTACCCGGAACAGAGATCAGACGCGGGTGATATGAGGTACTTACCGGCACCGAACGCTCCGCTTAAATAAACTGTCAGAGGAGTAAGAATGAGAAAGCGCTTGAGATCGTCTTAGCGCTACGCTTATATTCGATGGCCTGGCAAAACGCAAGAAAAAACCAGTTGTGGCCGAACTCGACTTGAGGCAGTAGCCCGACCGTTAGGGAGGGCTCAGACTGTGGTGGATCAGCCATCTCTCACGGTCGGGCTACTGTCCCGCGCCGCGCCACAAAACATGGGACTCGCAGCCTGAGTGAACGTATCAGGTTTTGATACCAAAGACTTCTCGGAATCAGGTTTGCCGGGCCTGGGATTTTCCGAAATGCTCCAACGGGGCTACGTCCTCCAGCCCAGGGTTGCCGCTTCGGCTACCCTGGGAACTAGTAAGAAATGAAATCTCAACCGCAAGGCGGTTGCGTCTGCTTTGTGCATTTCTTTCTGAAAAAATCATGCAACCGCGTTGCGGTTGAGGACGAGATCGCTTCTTTATTCAGGTTAGCCGAAGCGGCAACCCGGGGCTGGAGGACGTAGCCCCGTTGGGGCAGCCCTTGACCACTTATCCGTAGTTGTCAGGGGGACGTCGGACTTTTGAGGCAAAGCGGTTTGCCGGTGCCGCCTACAACCCCGACGGCACCAACTGGGGCGTAGAAAACATCGGCGTCATTCCCGATATCGGAGTTGAGATTACGCCCAAAGACTGGATCGCCGGCCGCGACCCGCAACTGGAAAAAGCCGTGCAGGTCGCGATGGAAGCGTTGAAGAAAGTTCAGCCCTGGACACCGAAGAAACCCAAGTACCGGTGCACAAATAAGTGGCCATCAGAAGGGGGCTAGGATACCGGCAGGCGCATGGACAGCTACTGCACGGGGCTATTAATCTGTTAGAGATTTTCGCACAAGCTTAGGACGGTAATAGCGGGAATGAAAATGTTCGGTTGCGAATAGCTGGTTGCTCATTCGCATTCTGATTGAGGCTTCAGACCGTGGCGTGGCTAGGTAGTATCCCGCGTCGGTGATCGTAATATACTCCACTGTCTGACCCGACGAATTGCCAATAGAAGTCGCGCCGGCGATCTCATCCGGCCGCGGCTGATAAAGGATGGCTCTTCGCTTCCCGCTTATCAGGTCAACTAAATGAATAGCGCCATCATGGCCAGCGCTTGCCAGGAAACGTTTATTCGGAGACAAGGCGATCGCTGAACCACCCAATTCATGGACCGTTAGTTCTCCAACCAGATGGCCTTCATCCTTGTTCCAAAGTAGCACCCTTCCATTGGCATTACTGACGGCCAGAATTGAATTGCGGGTAAAAAGGATTGAGGTGGGACTAAATAAATTATCGCGAATAGTGCCCTTCTGTTCTCCTGACGCAAGTTCCCAGAAATTTATTTTGTCCGTCGCCGAGCCGCTGCTAGCCATCAGCTTCGCGTCTGCGGACAAGGCAAGAGCGAAAACGCCACTGGTTTGACCTTCGAGCGTATGAAGTAATAACCCCGAATTCGTATCCCAGATCCTGACTTTTCCATCATGTCCGCCAGTGATGATCGCCCGTTCGTCTGACGAGTAGGCCACGGTCAAAACCGGTAGTGGGCTGTTTGTAATGGTCCGTTCCTCCGCACCACTTCCGACGTTCCAAATTTTTACTTTCCCATCCTCACTGCCGCTGACTAACCGGGTGCCATCCCGAGAAAATGTGACGGATCGCACCGGTAGCAGATGTCCGGTCAGTTTCCGTTTGACTTCTCCACTTGCCGCATCCAGCAGCGTTATCGATCCGGCTTGACCGAAGTCGCCACCCGCCACCGCCATTAGCTTCCCATCTGCTGAGATTGCCAGCGATTTGATTTCTTCGGTTAGTTGCAACGTCCGAGTAATCGTGCCTGCTCGCAAGTCCCAAAATGCCAGGCGTCTATCCGAGTCGGCGGCGATCAAAGCCTTCCCATCAGGTTTGTAAACAACAAAAACGACCCCCAGTGTGTAGCCAGTTAACTTCCTCTGGAAATTCCCCTCCTGGCTTTCCCACAGGTAGACATCGGCGCTGGACGTAGTGCCATTAAGAGAAACTCCCAGATTGGCAACCGTCTTTCCATCAGGCGAAAACAGGACTTTGTTCGAACTTATGGTTTTCTTGACCAGCGGCTGTTGCGGTTTGCCAGTCACGGCATCGTAAAGGTTGACGTCGCCGTTGCCGATGGCCAACTTTTTGTTATCTGGCGATAGGGCCACATAATTTGGCTGGTTGTTCTCGCCCGGGATAGTAAGCTGCAGCGCGCCGCTACTCATGTCCCACACCTTAATGACGCCGTCCGCCGCACCACTGCTGAAGATCTTTTTCCCATCGGACGAGATCGCAAAGGAAGCAATCTCACCTGTGTGGGCGTCCCACTGAAGTTGCGTCCCCCCGGTGGTTACATTCCAAATCTTGAGCTTGCCGTCCTTGCCGCCGCTAACCACAAAGCGCGCGTCTGGTGTAAAGGCAACCTGGCTAATTTCCTGGCTGTCCTCATTAATTGTTAGTTTCACCGACTTTTTGGCTAGATCCCATATTCTGATCCGGGCAAGAAAAGCCCCGCCGCTGCCCACACCGGACGCGACTAGTCTGTTGTTTGGAGAAATAGCGATAGCCGTGACTATGTTTCGATCGGGATCGGCCAGGGAAGATTGCTGGTTGCCGTTTTTTGCACTCCATAACCTGATCGTCGTGTCGTAGCCACCGGTGGCCAGAAAGCTTCCGTCCGCCGAGAAAGATACGCTGGTCAGCGATGCGGTATGACCGAACATAGTGCGGACGACATGTCCCGTGCTTGCGTCCCACAGTTTCACGTTCCAGTCTTCGCTGACAGTCGCCAAGGTCTTACTGTCAGGGGAATAGGCCGCCGAGATGACGCTGCCGTAATGCCCTGTCTGTAATGCAATTTGTGGTTTGGCAGCTTGACCATAAGCAAAGCGCGCCGCAGAAAGCGCGGTCAAGAAAACTGCGAAAGCGAGTAAGACGTTCAGATATCGGTTAAGGGGTCGATTGGAGGTCATTGGTTTCTCGCGGCCACCTGAGTTTCGTTTCACCTCAAGCGCGAAACTGCACTTGCTAAGACCCGCTGTGAAAGGATGGGCTCCTCCTGTTGATGTTCTCGGCGCCGACAGCGTCGTCTAATGGCTATGACAAATTAGCGGGAAATGTTTCATGCGTCGATTCCGGATCATCACTGAACTTCTAGAACGTCAACGAAAACAGTTTTCTCCACCGAGCGAAACGTTCGGCTGCGATACAGGCTCAAGAAAAGTCCCTTCATCGTAGACTTTCGCATCGGTGCTGGCAGCCTTGGCGTTGAACGACGGCGGCAATGTGCAGTTCCCCAACCGCGCCGCCTACGGCCCCCGATGGCACCAGTTGTGGCGTAGAAAACTTCGGCATCATTCCCGATATCGAGGTTGAGATCACGCCCAAAGACTGGATCGCCAACCGCGACCCGCAGTTGGCGAAGGCCGTGCAGGTCGCGATGGAGGCTTTGAAGAAAGCACAACCCTAGGCGCCGAAGAGACCGAAGTATCCGGTGCACAAGTAGCTGGCGATTGAACGATTGGTGGAGCACTCTCGCAAGAATTGCGTGATTGTCTTCCTGTTGTGTTAGAGCTCCCTGACGGTTTCCATTATGACGCTCATCAGTTCTTGTTACGATTTAGGAGATCCGTGAGATTAACTCCTACGCCAATCTTATAGTAGTCGCGATTGGGTTGCAGCAGTTTTTGTCGGTCTACTGAAGGTATATAGACTTTGGGATCGCCGATTGAGACATCCCCTGCGGCTCTGTCGAGAAAAAGAGGATTTTGAACTCTCACCCCACCACCACCGACTTTCATCATCGCGCTTCCAAAAAGATATAAGAAGCTCGCTTCTTTTAGGGGAAAGGGATAAAACGCGTCGAACCTAAGGACATAAGAATTCTTCTGGCCAATGATCTTGCTTTTGTCGTTGGGGTCAGTCACGTTGTATTTTAGGCTGCCCCCAGTCACTGCCTCATTCTGCCCAAACATTAAGTCAAAGGTGCCCGGAAAATGGTTCTTAAAGCGGTTGCATTCGGTGTTATCACAGTACATCGTCTTCAGTCTGAGTCCTAAGTACCATTGCCGTAGAAATCGATCACGATCTAAGGGAACCAAACCCACAAATTCTTTCGCCGGATTGGTGCCTGTTGGATCAGGTGGTTTGCCGTACCGGTCAACAAACGGTTCAAATTGAGGGCTATTGGCGGCCGGAATCTTGAAGATTTGTGCCAATTCACTGTTGTCCGCTGATAGGGGACTAATAGCCCCACCCCCACCTGCCAGGTAGAAATGGGTTCTTTGGTGTACCCCTGGCATGAGGCTCAAAAAGTGCCCGTTGGCGCTCCATGCCCTAAGCTCCAGACCCGCAAGAAAATCAAAACTCTGTACGAGTTCATTCCTCCCGGACTTGCTAACCTCGTTAACCAAATTCGCGGGTAAGACTGATGTTGCGCCGATCTGGTCTGGCGTGGTTGCCAAGCGAATCTGTCCCCATGCGGCCAATCGAGGGACTTCTTCGTCGCGATGAAAAACTAACGGCGATGTAAAGAAAAAGTCCAAAAATGGCTTTGTCTTACTCGTCGTCGAGCTGGCTCCGGCCTGCTCGAATCCAACCACTGCCCGGGTGTTCTGGGTGTTACTAGCATATTCAGCTACCAGGAGATTAGTAGCGCAGTTATCGCCTTCGCACGTTACCGTAGTGAAAGCTTGATGCTTGTCTTGATTCTCCGGATCGAAAAATCTGATAGTGTTCAGACCCTTGAGAATCTTGGTCCGAATCCTAATTTCGTATGATTTTTCGTCCGTCGGCGAGACGGCGTAGGTGTCGCTTGTAAATGCCGTTCTCCCGTCATTGAAGACTTGGTATTGGAGTTTGGTAATACCGCTCTTCTTAGCAACCGTTACGTACGAGTCAACCGAAGCTACATCATTCACAGTAAAGGGACTCTTTGGCTTATCAATAGTAATGGCCTGCGGAGTTTCAGTTTCTCCCCCTTCACCCTCATCACCCGCCGGTCCTTCAGGCTTCCCCCCAGCGGGTTTCTGCTTACCCGATCCTCCTCCCTCTTTGCCAGGGGCAGGCTGTGGGTGATTCGAGCCAACGCGCTCCTCGACCTCAGGGACGGGAGCTTCGGCGGATTCCTTAGACTCATAGGCAACCTTCTCCGATGATAAGGCGAAGGGGTCCTTACACCACTTACCGAAACATTGAAGCTCGATTGGATTTGCAAGGTTTATGACCGGGTCATCGTTCACGAAACCGATCAAAGTGATTCTGTTCCAACCTTTGAACAGGTTCACCGTAATTTCATGCTCACCATCCGAGGAAAACTGTATTTCCTTACTCGTTACTGCATCCACGCCGCAATCCACTTTAACTCTTAGCAGCCTCTTTCGGGCATTAATGACCTTGAAGGCAATTTTAACCGAACCCTGCACGGTGTCAGGGACGGGCTCGGTAATCTCAATCCTTGATGAGTTTTGGCTCGGAGGCGGATCCTCTCTCTTTATGGGGCGCTGTCTCTGAGATTGATCTTGCCTCTCGGGGGCGTTTTGTCTGTTAGATGCATCGCGCCTCTGAGCCATGACGGTTGAACCAGCTAGCAGAGCAATGGCGCAGCTAGTTATTAGACTTCGCATTGAATTCTTTAGGGATGAGTCGAGGGTCAACATGTGAGTGTCTCCGATTTAGAAAGGCTGGCTACGAATGCGATGTTCGAGGTTTGAGGACCAGCCAGTTGGTTTGTAAGGCGGCAGATAGATACTCCAGTTCGCCTGCCGCGTCAACGGTTTTCTGCAACCTTCTATGCAGTCGACCCTTAAATTCAATGTATTCACCGGAACATAAGGCAGTTTTCGGCTAGCCGGCTAGATTTAGCCGGATGGAACAAGCAGTAAAGCTGCCTCTATTGCTTATGAGGATCGGGCAGGAAACATTTCATAGGCTGTTTCGCGGATACGCGAGGCCTAGTGAGGGACCGTGCCCTTGGGTCCTATTTGCTGAATAGCGCCTCAACTCCAGGTTGTAACCCACGAACCCATCCTGATCGATCTATTGGATTCCGATTTTGTCCTTGGCCTGACCGCCCGTCAGAATTCGAGTCGAAACTTCCCAAGTTTGAGGTGAGTAGCGCTTACGCTATTTCTTGAGGTACAGCTCCCCCCAAAACAGACGTTTCTGTTCGGGCTCTGGAAGCTCGATGGTAAATAAGACGCCATCGCTGAATTCCTTTGTGGAATACTTGGCGGCACCTCCGTTGGTATGAAACCGCGTCTTAGCTTCATCAATAACATTGGCGCTCCCCTGTTGAAAAGGTAGGAAGAGCTTGATTTTGTTTTCCGGTAGGCCGAGGTAGTGAAGCCATTTTCCGCCTGTAATATCCCATCCATTCGCACATGAGCCCTCATTTCCCCAATTGCGAGCAAGAATCGTCCAATAGTTTTCTGACTCGGTCACAATATGAATTGCTAACACGTACACGGGGTGAAGCTCTACTCTTGCTCCCTCCGGCTTATTAGCGTGCTCATTATCGAAGCCGATAAGGCCGATAACGATGGCCTCCTTTCCGTTAACGAGTTTCCGGGCACTTGCCACACCGCCGTCAACGGCGGTATGGAATGTTTCCCACCACGAGCCGGACTGATTTATTTGGTCTACAGTTTCCCGAGAAGAAAACTCCATCGCGAGTGTTCGCTTGCCAACCTCGGCGTGGACTGGATTAGCGGTAGACGAGCCATTCTCAATCGCCTTCCGCTCCATATTTTGAGGACTGAACCACCAATCATAATCACCATCGCCAAACTTATTATTGGCTACATCAAAATAGACCGTTCCACGGTAGGTCACATTGGCCCAATTGATGTGCCCGTGCACTGAATTTGCCAGCAGGCTAAGAAAGTGACAAAAGCTAGTGCCCGTGTTTGCCTCATCCACATCAGGGTCCCACATCGTGCACTTTGGTGACTTCCCAAGTTTCAAGAAGTCATGAGCTCCTTCGCGAAACTGATCACACTTGTCCTTGTCCTTGGAATTGGGGATGTGCAACCACCAATCCGGATTGTAGGGAAGCGAGTTTTCGTCAACCTCCTGCCACCAGAGATCGAACGGAGCCCTTGGCATTGGCGTAGGCGGCGCAGTTGCGGAATCACCATGGTGAATGATTGTTATGATTAGGTAGGCTTTCCCGTTTTTCGCCTCCGGATCCTTGCTCAAGGCACACTGTTTGTTATTTCCGTCGTCGTGGTCCGAATAGTCATTGAGCGCGTAGTCATCATCTTCGTAACCAAGTTGGAGGAAGACCGGAGCATCATCGGCGTGCGCGGGAAACTTATTGACGACCAGATGCTGGCCTTCAATTGACGAGATTCTCACCAGCTCAGCGGTCGCACCCGGAATCGATATTCTACCGTGGTACAAACGGTCGCTGTTATTGCCCGAGGGATTGATATATCTCTTCCACGTCTGACCGCTCCCCCTGGTGTGAACACAGCCACCCCCGGTCACGATCACTTCGTCGTATTTCCTGAAAGTCACCATCGGATAATCCTTGCGGGGTATATCAACATCCGGCTGATCGATTCGCCAAACCGTTTGTTGGGCGGTATCGCTTTCCTTGACGACAGTTTCCTGAGCCCGAGCGGGGCTTGCCCAAAACAGACCAGCCATCAAGGGGAGGACGAAGATAAGTATTGAAGGCGAAGTGGCTGGAAATCTCCTGGCAAGATAGGCTTTCATCCCAATTTTACTTTCTGGCGATATTATCGTCGGCTCTAATGCCTATGAGGATTGAACGGGAAACATTTCATGAGCTACTCATTGCTCAAGCGAGCTACTAACGTCTTTCAGCTCCAGGTCTGCGTATACCCCACGAACCCATCCTGATCGATGTACTGAATATCGATCTTGTCTGGGCCGACTTGCAGCAGGGCGAAGGTGTGGATGCCGGGGTATTCTTTGTCGCCTTGTTGGGCGCGGTCGTTGAACCAGGCGATGGGCTCCTGGGGCTTGGTTTTGGGCAGGCCGTAGGGGAAGCAGCCATTGCCTAAACACACGGCCTCGATTCCCTGCTGCTTCTTGTACACCACGCAGAGATGTTCGTGGCCCCAGATCCAGCCGTGGATTTGGCCGGCGTCCAGAAATGGCTGGACGCGACTTTTCAAATTGCTGGCATCGGTTTTCTCATATGCGGAAAACAGTTGGTGGTGCGTCAGGAGAATAGTGCGCTGGTTGTTGCCTTTGAATTGAGCGGTTAACCAATCGACCTGCTCTTTATTGAGATCGTGCTCCATGTAACCAGTATCGAGTCCGATGAAACGCCAGTTCTTGTTCGCCAGGCTGAAGTAGCTGGCCGGTTGCCTGAACTCCTTCAGGATTCCGTCGAAGTAACCATAGCCGCCGCTGTACATCTCATGGTTGGAATTCAGCGCGAAGGACTGTCCGGGAGCAGCAGGCGTAGGCCAGAACTTAAGAAAGCGATCCTTTACCTCCTTCGGGGTCCCCGCGTAATAGACATCGCCAAGATGGACCACGTAATCGGGTTTGAGTTTTTTGATCTGATCCGCGACCGCCTGCGCGGCGGCGTTGCCGCCACCCCAATCGCCGACGATGGCAATCGTGCAATCCTCTTTAAGGTCAAAGCGAAAGTCGGTAACCGATTTGTGCGAGATGAATTTGCGTTTGCCCTTGAGATACAGTCTGGCTTTTTCCCATGCCAGTTCCACCCAGCGAGGGTCCACGGCACTGTACTGTTCCGCGATCCGGGCGGCTCGGGCCGTTGCGCCGCCGGGCTTTCTCGGGCCCGCCGCATAGAAAGTGTCTATGGTCGCGGTTTTTTTGGCCGCCTTTCTTTTACCCCCCACGGATAGTGCCCTGGCGCTTTTTTTGGTGGTCGTCTCCGGCTTTCCTACTTGTTCGTCGAGATACTCGTCCATGGCTGCCTGAAAGACTGCGACCGCGCGACTCCGAGGCGCGTACCATGAACTGACTGCCCGCTCGTTGGGAACTCGCAGACCCGCGGACCGCACGACATTTTTAGGCAGTTCGTTGCCGTAGCCAAGCTTCAGGATATCGATAAGTTCTTCGTCAGGCTTTGCGGCGCCCGCCGTCCGTAGCCCAGCTGCACGGGCGGCTGGCTTTTTCGCCTTCGGCTTCTCTTCACCTAACTGCTGAATGGTGTCCTTCATTAACTTCAGAACTTGGTCGCGATCGCCAGTAATCTCGTGCATGCTCGTTCCCTTCTTTTTCTTTATGTAACGCAAACTGTTAATTTCCGATCTTGTTTTTGTGACTTCGCCCCAAGGGGCAAGATGTTTATAGTCGGCCGTATTTTCCGCACTCCGAAGCTCCGTTGGAGCGCAATCGCTTTTGTCTGACGCGACCAAGTTCCACTGCCGGGTTCCGCTCCTAACGGAGCCAGATGTGTGGGGGTGCTCTCGTCGCTATAAACATCCCGCTCCGCTGGAGCGAAACCAATTAGACAGATTGAATCGCTCGCATCAAATCAACTAAGCCATGGCCCTGGAAGTATCGCTCTCGCTTCAGGTCGGTGGCCGTGGCCAGGAAAATCTCCTTCACCTTCTCCGGCTGGCCGATGAACTCCTTGCGAATTGAAAGAAAGGCCGCAATCACTCCTGACACATGAGGCGCGGCCATGCTGGTCCCGCTGTCCTCAACGTAGTCGCAATCGCCGGCCTCTTCCTTGATGTCCGCCCGCGTTGCTCCGGCGGCGCAGGAAATTATCTTTTCCCCCGGAGCCACGAGATCAGGCTTGGCCCGGCCATCGCCCGTGGGGCCTTTAGATGAAAAATACGATACGCCGTAGACGTGCGGCATCTCCTTATGGGTCGAGCCGACCGTGATCGCCCCGTCCGCATTTCCCGGGTCGTTGATGGTCAACGCCATGCCGGCGCTGAAGACTCCGGTGAACTGGCTGGTCAATGAACCGTAGCCGGAATTGCCGGCCGCCACGACCACTACAACGCCTGACTTCACCAGGCGGTTTACCTCCACGCAGAGGGGGCTTTGTCCGCAGGCAAACCATTCCGGCTCAAAATCGTTTCCCACGCTGATGTTCACGCCATGAATTAGAAGCGGCGGCCGGCCATGGCCGTTGAGTTCCTGAATTCTACCGATGGCGGCGATCAGATTACTGACATCACCATTACCGTCAGCATCCAGCACTCGCAAACTTAGAATCTTGCACTTGGGGGCCATTCCCGAAATGTTGTTGATCGGCATTTCGCGAAAGGTAATCTTTCCATTCGCATCGCGGTTCCGAACAAACGCGCGATGGGGAGACTTCTTGCCGGACTTCGTTGCGGGCTTATTAATCTCTCCGGCGATAATGCCCGCAACGTGGGTTCCGTGTCCGTTGGGATCCTTCTTCGTCACTTCGTCGCCGGTAAAGTCCAAATGCTCCAACGGTGATTCCAGATCCAAATTTCCATGAAGCTTGAAATGCGGGTGCGACAGTTCAACTCCGGAATCCATCACTGCCCAGACAATGCCCTGGCCATAGGCTGAGAATGAGGCGCGCGCCGCATCAGCCTTCACAGTGCTTACGGATTTGTTTGTGAGGATGCGAATCGGAAAGTCAGGCCAGATGTGATAGATCGCGCGAGTCGAGTTCCCTGCCTTTCCTCGCTGGGAGCCGTTTTTTCTGGCATCAAGATTTACCAGGGCCCGAATGACGTTCGCCTCTAACGAAGCAAACAGATATTGGGGACTGAACCTACTCTTGTCTTCATGAACTCGCTGGCTCTTATCCAGACCATCAGACTTCACAACCCGCGGCACCGCGTCCAACACCCACTCCCGGGCCTTTTCGCGGCCCTTGGGGAATGCCATGTTCAAATCGATGATTACCTTGTGTGATTTTGGCCGGAGGCTGGAATCGGCTGCCAGCTCAAGTCTCTCTTTTTCCAGAATCTTGAGGAGTGGAATTGCGATGACGGTGCGATCCAGGTTCTCGGGCTCGAATGGCTTCTTTGTCGGATCGCTATCCGGGAGTTCCGGCAATGTCGCGGCGTCAGGGTAGGAGGCGGAGACTACATCGCTCTTCCTGGGTCGTTTCTTTGCTTGCCTGGGCATTTATCGCATCTCCCCTTTGGTAACGCAGAATGTTAGTTTGCGATTCGTCGGCTTTTCCTTAAGAGTCAGGTCCCTCACACTACGAATAAGTTTCTCAGTGATGCCCCGTTGGGGCATTTTGAAAAACCCGGACCGCGACTGCCAGTACAAATAAAAAGTCTATGGGCGCCCTCATCCGTTGACCTTCAAGAAGAACGGATCGATCGAAGGATGCACCGGGCTGCGGTTATCAACATCCAGTAGCGTGTTACTGGTCCAGTTGGCGTTGCGCTGGTAAATAACTCCATTCGGGAAATTACTCTTCCTGGGTGTGTTGTTGGCAGAGAATACGCCGTAGAAATCTTTCCCCAGCGACGTCAAATGAGCGTAGTCCCCGAGATAGGGATCAAAGGTTCGCGCCGGGCCGGCGGCAGGAACCTTCGCCAGCGTCAGCGCGTTCCAGTTGGCGCCGTCGGTAGTAAATTCCAGCTTCGTTTCCCAACGTTCGGCCGCACCCGAGCCTGTCAGTTGCTGATAAAGAAATCCAACCTTGCCCTCGTCGTTGATGGCCAGAGCGGGATTTAAAGCGTTGCGGACCGTGCGCAAGTCGGCCGACCAGGTTTTCCCACTATCCAGCGAGCGCAGCACATGCAACATGTAGAACTCGCCCTGATCGTCGTTGTAGGCGATGTAAACGGTCTTACTGTCACGCGGATCAACTGCCAGGGCAACATCGCCTCCGGTTCGTTGCATGCCCAGAAAACCGCTGAAATTGAACTGGGTATTACGGGCGACGCGCACTCCAACTTTACCGTCGTCGGCATCGACTAAATCGCGGAACGGTCGCGGGCCGGTCCCACCGTTGTCGTCGCGCACTACGACGATGTCCGCCGTGCCCGCGCCGCTTCTCCGATTGAACGATCGCCAGGCGTGATAAATTGCGTAAGCAGTTCCGTCCGGATGAACCGAAGGTCGAACCGGTGGCCCATCCTGGCCCGATGTCTCACGCGATTCAATGCGGATTTTCCTGAAGGTGGGTTTGGTGGCGCCTCCGTCAAGAGATTGCTCGATGGTTGCCGAGCCTGACAGACTGGTATCATTGGTGCCGACATAAATCCGATCCTTGCCCTTGTCGGCGCCCTTCATGACCGTGCCCACCTGCATATAAGGCTGATCCACATTGGCGCGATCCACCAGAATCTCCATCGGAGTTACCGCCGCGAAGTTTTTGGTGCGCAGGATGTTGAGTCGGGTGGTCTTTGAGTCACCCCGCAGGATCCCGGCATAGAGGGTGCTGTTTGTTCTGCTGAACTTGAGGGTAATGTCACCAGTGCCGGTCATCCGGTTACCGCCGGGAACGATCGAGTTCAGCGTCCAGGTCTGCCCGCCATCGTTCGACACATAGATGGGAGCGAACGGCCCCTTGGCCGGATCGGGAGTGAATGCCGAGCCCGCAATTTGTAATGGATTCGCGGGATTGACGGCGATCGAGGGCTCACTATCCTGATTCTCTTCCCCGCTCAGGGACTTAGGAATCATGTTAACGAGGAGGACACTGGCGCCTGGCGTCACTGCCGCTTTCGTGAGAACTTTTCCGGCGCCGCGTTCCCGCGTTTGCTTCAGCGCCGCAGTTGTCAGGCGCGCGGGTCTCTTACTAGCGGCAGTTACCTTTCGGCCGGTTGGCCTTTTGGCTGGCATCGCTCTGTCTCTATCTCCTCAGAGAGGCAGGGGCGTGTGAAATCACCCCGCATGAGTGTAGCTATGGCTGATTCTACTGATCCGGATCATCCCCGGAAGCATTGCTAATCGTGTTTACGCCGCCAGGCTCATTGAATGGTTGAAAGTCGATGGGATCAAGCGCCACGTACGCTTCCTGGCCAGCGCGCCTGGAGGTAAGCGCGGAAGCCCGCGCGGCGCTTTTCTTTCCCGCAGACGGCGTCGTTTCTGCGCCGGCTTTTTGCAGCATGAAGTAGCCCTGTTGTCCCGGATGAAATTTAGGCGCGTGGTACCACATCACATCCATGCTCGCCGGAAAGCGGACCACCACTTCCTTCTTGCGGTGCGACCCTTTATGAACGTCGCCGACTTCGACAACTGCTTCCCGCCATTTGGGATCGTGTTCGCTGATTGGTTTAGCCCCGGCTGAAGTGAGGGCAGCGGCCCGTATTCCCCTGGTCTTCGGCCCGCTTTCCGGTGGCAGTCTCACGGCGAGGACTCTCCCCGTCACCACCAAATCGGCAGCGGCAAAGCGCTCACGTTTTTGCCGCGCCGCGCGCCGCTTAACCGGATCCCCCGCTGCTCCCAGTGAGGCCATCCGCACTCCGCTGACCGGTTCCTGGCTTAGCGACTGCACTGCCACGCTATCGCCGTAGATCCAACTCACCGTGTTAAAGATCAGCTGCTGTCCGGTTTTGATTTTCGCCGTGCCGGCGAGACGGACAGTTATCTGCTGGCCCGCCAACTTCGCCAGGTTCGCCGGCGCCTCCAGCACCTGATCTACCGTGGCTACGATTGTTCGGTCGTCGACCGGCACCTGGGACATGGTCGCGCCCTTCAGTTTTTGCACCGTGCCTTTAAAGATAAAGGTGGGCTGCCCCGGCTGTTCCGGACGGCGCGACTTCGCTGGCATATACCTCTCCTTACTTGTGGTCAGTAGTAACCGCAAACCAACGCGGTGACAACTGCCTGCGGTAATGGTCAGTAACTCATCGCCTCATGCCGGCATATTAATCAGTAATTCCAGGACAGCGCGGGGTGAACGCGATTTGGCATTGAGGCGCAGCCAATTGACTTCGCAAGGCGGGAGTTAGATATCTTAGTTTGCGCTTGGCGTCAATAGTTCGTTACTAAGGTTAGTGATGTAGTTTGGGCGATTGTGGTGTAGTAGGCCGGCGAATTCAGAACCGGGAAGCGGTAGCGACCGGGTGAGTCTGTGAAGCGCTATGGTCGAAGCGAAGTAGTACCGATGCTTGACCCGGTCGCTACCGCTCCCGGTTCCGAGTTCTTTTTTTCCGCGCTCTGCCTTTCAAACTGCATCAGCACCCGGCTAGTTGGGAAGGTACTGTAATGCACCTCTAGTTTGCGACTTCTGGTTTCATACCTGGCCGCAAACTAAGATGTGCGTCACGCGGCCAACCAGGCCGCAATTTCATCCATCGCCGTCTCGTAAACCTGCTCTTGAGGAATCCCCTGGCTCTTAGGGACTTTGAAAGAGTGGTCGCCCCCTTCGATAACGTAGAGTTTGGCTTTCGGATTGTGTTTCTTGATGGTTGCGCGCACTTCGTCGGCGGTGCCAAAGGTGTCGCGCGAGCCTTGAACGAAAAGCATTGACGCTTTGATGTCTTTGAGGTGAGCGTCGCGCAGTTTGTCAGGTCTGCCGGGAGGATGAAGTGGATAGCCCAACAGAACCACCGCCGCAATCGACGCCCTATCCCAGGCTTCAGGCAAAACGGTTTCGTTGGTTCCGGCTGCCACCTGCGACCCGATTCTTCCGCCCATCGATTTCCCGCCAATGGCCAAGCGGTTCCCTTTCAGCTTCGTGTGCGTCTTCACGAAGTCGATAACTGCGCGATAGCAGGCTTCGAGTTTGTCGTTCTTGTCTGGAACGTGGCGGCCTTTTTCCATGTAAACGAAATTGAACGTAACGACGTCCAGTCCGCGCGCCGCGAGGCCGCTCGCGAACAAGCGCATGAATCCGCTCAGTTGATTCGCGCCGGCGCCGTGTCCAAGTATCAAGGTGGCGCCGATGCGATTGCGCTTTGCGGCAACATAGATCAGGGCTGTTACGTTGTCCTGTTCGGTAATGGGGACAGTTAGTTTTTCCGGTTCCATTGGCCTCCAGGTCAGAACCGCCTGCGGTAGCGGGCGGTTGATCTAGCGTTAACGCCCCAATTAACGCGGCGTGAGACGTTGAATCGTCAACCGCTCGCTACCGCAGGCGGTTCTGACTTTCATTTCAGATACGGCGTTATCTTTCGCATCAACTCATCGGCCTCGGCCCGGACAGTTGCGCCGGAACTTATCAGTGGCTCTGGCTTCGTGTCCCACTGCGCTTCCGGGCCGTACAAATAGAAAGCATCCCAGACAATTCCGCCGTCACTGTTTTCAGGATTCTCCTGGACCGCATACCAACGCCCGAGGACTTTTTGTTCATCCCAAAAGTGCGTAGCCCGCGGGTCGCTCAGAATGCCGCCGGTCCAGGCCCAACGCGAACGAGCATCGGTGGGAATCATCGAGAACCAGATGACATACAACCGCAAGTTGGCTGCTGGGTGGTTTGCGAGAATTTCCTTCTGCACCCGCCGGGCGCCGGCCAGACAAGTTGGTCAAGTGGGCGAAAGCAGGAGGACGAGGGGGGCGAACCTTTGTCCTGATTAAAACGCTCGCGCAGTTGCTCGACGGTAGTGAGGTCTGTAAGAGCGACATTCGCTGCGGGCTGCAACGAGCCAATAAAAATCGCAACCACTGTCGCCACGCCCACCAGCGCGAGGATTACCCATCTCCAACGTGAGCTTCGCAATGTCAGTCCCCCATTGTCCGACAAACTTCAGTTTGTCGTTTGGTTTGAATACTTTGAAGACGACGACAAACTCAAGTTTGTCGGACATAAAAAGCTACACTCCAAACTGGCGCAGGTGATGGTCCAGATGGAGGTACCCCCAGCGCAGCCAGTCGCGGTCGGGCATGGAACCGAATAACGGGTGTGCTCCCCACTGGAAATCCTTCTGGCGTTGCGTGATGCGATCGATCAACCTCTCAAGTTCCTGAACGTCGGCGGCAAACTCGCCGGGCTTTGTCCCACCTACCTCCTGATTCATTTCTGGCCTGGTGGGGATGCCGTGCGGCCAACGGAGCGGCATGTAAAGAGCGAAGGCCTTCACCACTTTCCCCGGAAGCATCCTTCCAGCCGGGGTGACTGCCTTCTCGCCGATAGCGACTTTGAAGGAATCATTGAGATGGCAAATCATCTGATGCGGCGACATCTTGCCCCAGCGGCGTTGGCTATCGGCGCGCACCTGTCGCAGGCGCACCAGCACGGCTTGTTTATCCGACTGCTTCCCAAGAGTCTTCATAGGGGCACTCAGCTTTGCAGAAAGGCTCCAATTTCGTGTTCGTTGGTGTGCTTAGTCTATTTCGTGAACCGTATGACTGCGATCCTTCAGCACACGATTCCCGAAATGACATGACATTCACGAAGTGCCACGAATCAAAGCAGGTCTCTGAGATCGTCAGATGTTTTCTTCAGTCTTTATGTAACGCAAACTCGCGGCACGCGATCGCTGACGCCGCAAGTGATCTCATACGAAATGGTGCCGATCGCCTGCGCGAGTTCTTCGGCGGAAATGGATAGCTCACCGTTGCGGCCCAGCATAGTCACTTTGTCGCCCAGCGCGACTTCAGCTACCTCGGTCACATCGATTAGCGTCAGGTCCATCGAAATGCGACCAATAACGGCTGCATAAGCTCCCCGCACAATAACCCTGCCCAAATTGGAGAGCGCTCGCCGGTACCCATCCTCATAGCCCAACGGAATTGTAGCCACCAAAGTCCGCCGCGCCGCTTTGAAGGTGCAACCGTACCCTACCGGTTCACCCGCTTGGATCCATTTCAGGAGGATGATGTTCGAATGCAGCGACATTACGGGCCGCAAGGCGGAAGCATCCACGCCGGCGGGCAATGTATCGCATAACCCGTAAAGGGCGCCACCTGGTCGCACCATGTTGCCATGCGTTTCCGGATGGCCAAACGTGGCCGCTGAATTCGCCATGTGTTGGTGGGCCGCTGCGAATCCGTGTGCCTTAAAAATTGCCACAGCCTCGTTGAAATGTTTCAACTGCGCAGCGGTGAAGTCATCAAGACACTTCTCATCCGCCGCAGCAAAATGCGTCATTAAGCCATCAACTCGAAGGTTCTTTAACCGGGACAGGCCGGCGCAAAACGCGGCGACATCTTCAGACCTGATCCCCAGCCGGCCCATTCCTGTATCAACTTTCACATGCACATCGGTGACCATGCCGGCGTCGCGGGCGGCAGCATTCAGCGCTTCGGCCATGTCCAAGCGATAAATAACCGGGGTGAGGGCGTGCCGGATACAGGCGGGCGCCTGCCCTTCCCAGAAACCGCCCAGGCACAGAATGGGTTTAGCGACACCCGCGTTTCGCAGGACCATTCCTTCCTCGGGCAACGCCACACCAAACCAATCCGCACCTTCTTGTTCCAGACGCAGCGCGCACTGCGACGCGCCATGACCATAAGCGTCTGCTTTCACGACCGCCATCACTTTGACGTCACGGCCGACCTGTCCTTTGATGATTTGAAAGTTTGATGCGAGGGCGGCGAGATCTATTCCGGCCCACGTGGGCCGTCGTCCGCTCGGTTCATTGTTCTCGCTTAAAGAAGAAGCCATTCGATCAAAGCAACCCGAGCGCAGTAGAGAATTTTCATCAGTTGACGATTTCAGAGAATACTACGCGGGTGTTCTTTGCACAAAAACTGCGATTTGGTGTGCTTTGGTGTTGTTAGTGCGCTTTCGTGATCGTAACCCGCGATTCGTCAGCGGACGATTTCACGAAAATCACGAAATCCCACGAAGTGATACCAAGCAACGCCGATCTTGGTCACTTGTGTGCTTCGAAATTGGGGGGGCTTTTTGTGCAAAGCTACGCGGGTGCGTTGACAGCCAATCGATTCAGCGCTTCAACTGATAACCGTAACGCAACCTGACCTTGATTAGAATCGGTTCGCTGGTCTTGCTGTTTGGTTGGTAGTAGATGACCTGGGGCGCGGGGGCGTTAGGAAGAAGGGCCCTGGTAGAATCCGCCCCTGCGGCTTTCTCTTCTTTGGTCCAAGCGGCGCCGGCGCCTTTTTCCAACTCCATTAAACCAACGCGCGAGCCCCATGATTTTTCCCACTGGCCCACCTGGGTTTCCGAAAGCTTTTGCGCTTTATCGGTGATTTCAATTCCCTCGAGCGGAGTTGGGCTCACTAGAACGCTAAGCACTTCCGCCACCTGATCGGGTCGGTTGCGTTTCACGGTGAAGTAAGGAGGACTATCGTCCTGGGCCGGAAGCTCGATTATTTTTCCCACCGTGACTTGATTGTTGCCCCCCAGAGTCCGGCTGGTGGGAAAGATTAGATAAGGCTCGCCGAGACTACCGTCGGCATACTGTTCCCGGTCGATGACATAAAGATATCCGGTGCGTGCGGCTTCGACTGAGATGCGCAAACGATCGCCCTGTCCCAACGTGGTGCTGGCTGAAATTCGCTCCGGCAACCATTCGGAATCAGAGCCATCATGCACAATCAGGCGCTCGCCCGTGTCGCGAGCCAGTGCACGACGCAGACGCCACAGCGTCACGCCCACGACAGTTTCGCCATCAACGCCAGAAGTGGGCACATTCGGAGTCGCAATGCGATAACTTCGTTTCGCCGTCTTCTTCGCTGGAGTCTTCCTACTGCCGGAGTTGATGAACGCTGTGTCCCACAGACGTCTGGTCGTGTCGTCATCCTGGGCCTTCAGTGTGATCGGCGCCATCAAGCCCAAGGTTAACAGGGCAAGCAGACTTGCCAACTGCCTGAGGGCTCCCGACCCGATGCCGCTTCGCATAGTCATTTTCTCAATCTCCGTGTCAGAACCGCCTGCGGTAGCGGGCGGTTAAGCTTTCGGTGCGACTCACTGCGTGGTTAGATCAACCGCCCGCTACCGCAGGCGGTTCTGACCTTTCACTTACTAACGCGAGAATCTTTCTCGAAAACCACCATCTCCTGGGTGAACATATGGTCTACTTTCTTTTCAGCGCCACTCGCCCTGCATCGTGAAAGCCGCCCAGTAGTAAGGCGATTGCCACCGCTTCTGCTGCCACATCTCTACCTGCGCCGCCCGCAGCGCGGCGGCCGGACGCTCGCCCTGCTGCAACATTTTCTCGTAAAACTTCGTCATTAGATCGGCGGTAGCTTTGTCGTTAACGTTCCACAAACTCACCACGACGCGAGCGGCGCCCGCGTACATGAATCCGCGCGTCAGTCCCACCAGTCCTTCGCCTTTGATTTCCTGACCAAGACCTGTCTGGCAGGCGCTCAGCACCACTAGTTCAGCCGGCAACTTCAGTTTGTAGATATCGTTGGTGCGCAGGAAACCATCCTGAGGTTTGCCCTGGGCATCCACCATAGAGAGGACCAGCGCTGAGAGGCCCGGTCGCTCGCTATCGAGCAAGCCGTGCGTGGCGAAATGCACGTAGCGATATTGGCTCAGGTCGCCACTCAGTACAGTCGCGCGATTCGCTTGAAAATCAGTTGCGCCAAAGCTTGAATTCTTAGGTGTGAGAGCGAGAAGTCGTATGGCCTCTTGCCTGGTGAAGGGCAAACGGGGGATCACAAATCTGAGCGGTGTGACATCCGACTTGTCGCCGGAGTTCTCCGCGAGGTGTTCGACGCTGCGGGCGTCGTCGCTGGTAATGGTTTGCGTCTGCGTCTTGTCGCCGGTGTAGGCCGCCGGGTTGGTGAAGCGTGAATCGGAGCGATCGAAGACCGGATCGGCGATCACTGCCAGCATCTTCGGCGCCAGCTGACGGCCTGCCAGTTCAGTGCGCTGAATTGCTAATGCAGATGCTGAGGGAAGGCTGATTACTTCATGGTTGACGATTAAGGGCTGGTCTTCAGTCTTTGGTCTTTGGCCTTTGGGTTTTGCTGTCGTCGCTTGAACTAAAGGATTTGCCAAAGACCTAAGACCAAAGTCCAAAGACCTTGGTTCCGGCAGCATCGCAAACGGGATGTATTGCAACGCACCGTCGGCGACGATCACCAGACGCTTGCTCCCAAGCTGGGTTGCGACAGGTGCGAGCAAAGTCTGGCTCAGGGATTGTGCGGCTGCGGGCAGCGCGGCTTCGGCCTGGGCGATGCGCTCCTGTCTTTGCTGGGCCGACTCGCGATGCTTATTGGTGCTGCGGGTGGTCAGCAGTTCGTAAACCTGCAAAGCACTCTGCTTGATCTGCTCGCCTTTTGGAAGTTCGTAGCTCGCCAGCGAATTCCGGGTGATCGCCCAGAGAAAACTGCGATCGTCGCCGAGCGAGTATTCGAGCAGCAGCGTATCGGCATCGAGTTGCTGCTGGATCTCTTTGAGCTTGAGCGGCTGCGGTTTCGTGAGCGCGGCGTAGCGCGGGCTGGCTTTGCGGATGGCGGCCTGCGCCCGCTCGTAATCGTTTTCAAGCTGGCTGATTTCCTGCTTCAAGGCCGCGGCCTGTTCGGGTTTGGTGGCCTGCGTCACTTGTTGCGCCTTGTCATTGAGTTGTCGGCCCAGGCCGCGCTCACGTTCGAGTAGCGCGGCATCCATACCCTGGCTTATATCGGCGCTGGCCTCGGTGAGCAGGTCGAGCAGGCTGCGGGCACGCTGGCGTTCGCTGGTCTCGACGCCGAGGGCATCGAAGCCTTTGGTCGGCTCCGCTTTGTGCTGGCGCATCAACACGTCAATGTAAAGCTGGTAGGAACTCTGGGCATTGGCCAGAAACGAGGAGCGCGATTCCGAGCTGACAACTTCGCCGCGCAGAGACTCAGCCATTGTTAAGCTCTGCTCAACGTAGGTGCGTGCCGCTGGGAGATTGCCGCGGCCGCGTTCGGTAAGGGCCAGGTTGTAAAGGACCTCGGCCTCGTTTTGTCGCTCGTTATACCGTCGAGCAATGGCGAGGGCTTGTTCATACAGCTGTATGGCCTTCTCATACTGAGTCTGAGCGCGGTAGAGGGAACCCAGACCGTTGAGCGATCTGAATTCTTCCCAGCTATGCTTAATCTCACGCGCGATGGCCAGCGCCTGCTCATAAAAGGCCATAGCTTTCGCAGGTTGTCGCAGACCATTATAAACAAGGCCCAGATGGTTGAGCGTGGCTGCCTCCCAAAAGCGGGCCTTCACCTCACGACTGATTGCCAGCGCCTGCTCGTCAAACTCAACCGCCTTCTCGTAACGGCCCAGGTCGTTATGGACATCGCCCAGATAACCGAGTATGACTCCTTCGCCCTCGCGATCCTTCACCTCACGACTGATTGCCAACGCCTGCTCGTAAAACTCAATCGCCTTCTCGTAACGGCCCAGACGGTGATAGGCATTGCCCAGATTGCCGAGTA
>JAWVFI010000096.1:0-18911 GCA_033856235.1 Blastocatellia bacterium
CAGGGAGAGCGCAAGGTTAACAGCCTGCTACACAGACTGGCAAGCCTTCAGGGTCCGCGAGCGCCGTGTTTATGCGGCTTCGGAATTCCTCACAACTAGTGAAATAGTTTTACTTATTCCTGCCCTCTCCTTTCACTTTTCGGCCTCGCGTTCAACAACTCAAGAATTCCTCAAGTCCCATTTCTTAAACTCTCGAATGTTTCGGGGGAGGAACTGAGGGGGGCGCCGGCGGGCCGCATGGCTTAACCGGGAAGGGTGTAATCGTGAGGCGAAGGGACTTCAGAGAAGGGGGCGTTTACGCCCTCCCCGATGGGCGGGAGCTGATTGCCAGCGAGAGCGGATCTTGGTTCAAGTTCTATGATCCGCTGGCTTGGAAATACCAGGGACCAGCCCTCTACGAAATTGCCGCCGACAGCGAAGGAGGAATTCCCGCCAAACCGGCCGGCCCCGGTTTATTAACCTCAATGGGGCGACCCACTCAGTGGCGGCTGGAAGACTTAATTGACAAGGGACTGTCGCGACCTCGTCTTAGTGCTCTTCGGTAGGAGCGGCAATCGATACAAACCAAAGCGCCAACAAGTCGCCGCACTCCAAAATCGGAACAACAAACAACCTCGTCATGAATTTAACCCTCGATAAGATCACCTTACCATCACACCCGGCGCACGTCGTCCGGCCGCGCTTGTTGAGCCTGTTGCAGGCCGGGCTCGGAACGTTCAGCGCGACCGTGCTCAACGGACGGGCCGGTACCGGGAAAACAGTTCTGGCGGAAGATTTCGCGCGCCACTGCGGACGCACAGTCGCCTGGTACAAAGTGGACGGCGGAGACGCCGGGCCGTCGGAGTTTTTTGAGCACTTGATTACCAGCGTGCGCCGGGTCCGGCCAACCTTTCAAGCCGCAACCTTTTCAGACCTGATCAGTGATGCGACGCTGGAAGATTTTCCGGTGCTGGCCGAGACCTTTGTGTACGAACTGCTGGAAACGCAGGGCGACCCGCTGCTGATCGTGATCGAGGATCTGCACAGCATCTATGATTCGGAATGGGTTGTTCCCTTCTTTGGCCGTTTGCTGCCGCTGTTGCCGTCTGATGTTCATCTCTTGATCACCGGACGCAGTTTGCCTCCTGCTCCGTTATGGCGGATGCGTTCCAAGCAAAGCCTGCTGGTAGTCGAAGAACCGGAACTGGCTTTCACGCTGGCGGAGGCTATCGAACTGTTTCGCACCTACGGTTTAAGTGAAGAACACGCCGAGCTTGCTCTAAAGCATAGCCACGGCCGGGTCGCCACGATGGCGCGGATTGCGATCACTTTGAATAACTCGGGCAAAGCGGTTGCCGACAGTTTCATTTCCACCGAGCGCCGGCGGCACCGGTTTGCCGGCACAAACATGCCTGGCTACAGCGCCTGAACCTTCCGGCCCGGAACCTTCAAAGTCCTAACCAAAGATTCGCCTGGCATGCACCCCCTTTATGCCATCTGCCTCCGAACACACCCAGTCTCCTAGCGGCATAGAAGAGAGCCAAACCGGTGTGCTAATCTGCGCGGCAGTCCAAACACATCCAGGGCAGCAGCCAATGGCAGAAAAATTACGCGAGCAGGGGCACCCAGGGGCGACGCCGGCGCCGGGGGCCGGGAAGAGTACGCGGCCTCCGTCCGGTCTCTTTCTGCGGACCAAACTGTTGCCGCCACGGCCGGCGCCGGAAATACTTTCGCGGCCTCGCCTCACCGGACGATTGGAAGCCAATCTGGCACGTCCGGTCACGGTGGTCACCGCCAACGCGGGTTCGGGGAAGACTACTCTGGTGGCTGACTTCCTGCGCCAGGGCAAGCGACCGTTCGTGTGGTATCAACTCGATCACACCGACGGGGACCCTTTCGTCTTCCTCGGTTACCTGACGCAGGGCATTAAGCAGGCAGCGCCGGACTTCGGCGAAGTCACCTTTTCCTATCTTCAGCAAGCTGCGGGTGAACTGGCCCAACAGCCCGAGCGCGCCGTCGATGTGCTATTGACTGAAGTCCTGGAATGCGTCGAGCAGCAACTGATCATTGTCCTGGATGATTACCATCATTTGGGCACGGACACGCCAGTGCATGCTGCCGTGGATCGCCTGATCGCCTACCTGCCGGACGTGCTTCACATCATCATCATTTCCCGCGACATGCCGCCGCTGTCACTGGCGCGACTGCGGTCCCAGGCTTCGCTTTCCATAATCGATCGCACTGAGCTGTTGTTTACCGATGGCGAGACGCAGGAACTATTTCGCCGCGTTTTCGATCTGGAACTTACCGCGGAGCAACTCAACGAGTATCGCGAACGCACCCACGGTTGGATCACCGCGTTGCAACTGGTGCGTCAGGTAGCGCAACGACAAGCCCTGACAGCGCAACGCGAAGAAGTGAACGGCGCCGCGGCCCAGCCGGGACCGGACTTAATGAATGTGCTGCGCCAGTCTGAACGGGACATCTTCGATTACTTTGCGGAAGAAGTTTTTGCCGATGAAACCCCGGCGGTACAAACCTTCCTGCTGCGGATTTCCCTACTGGATCGCGTGGAAGTGGAGATGTGCCGGCGTCTCTTTCCTGAGGCTGACAGTGCGGAAATACTTTCCGCCCTCGTGCGGCGCAATGTTTTTCTGACCGTGGCGCGGGACGATCGCGGCGAGGAATACCGGCTGCATCCTTTGTTCCGCAGTTTCTTGCGCCGGCGCTTGCGCACCGAATCCGGTACCGCCAGTGTCGCCGCCGAGCATGCGCGCTATGCCGGTTACTTTCTCAGCGAGGGATCGTGGGAAGAAGGTGTGCGCCATCTGGTAGCGGCCGAGGATTTTCTTCACGCCGCGGCGGTCATTGCCGAACGCGGCGGCGAGTGGATCGCGGGGGGAAAGCTCGGCTCGCTTTCAACTCTCGCCGCGGCGTTGCCGGCAGCCGCCATGGAAGCGCATCCGCGCGCGCTGGCCCACCGGGGAGAGGCGGCCCGCCTGCGCGGCGAGTTTGAAACCGCGCAATCACTTCTCCGCCGCGCCGCGGCCTTGCTCAGCGAAAAACAGGATGCGGAAGGCGAGGCTGAGGTACTGCATTCGTTGGCGACTCTGGCGCGCCGGCGCCGCGATTACGAAGCAGCCTTTGCCGATCTTGATCGCGCCGTCGCTTTGACCGGGCCCGGGTCAGCCATCCACACCAAGTCCGGCAACACCCGCGGGTTATGTCTGGTGGCGATGGGTCGTTGGACCGAAGCGGAACGGGAATTTCGCGCCGCGCTGCAATCTGCGGAAGACAACAACGATCAGCATCATGTCCGGCTGATTACCCACAACCTGGGTTTGCCGGCGATGATGCGAGGCGATTTCGAAGAAGCCCTGCGCTGGCTGCGGCGGATGCTGCATGACGAACATCCACCGATCCCGCAGGAAGCAACGGCGCATTTGAACATGGCGCGCTGCTATCTCTATCGCGGTGACCTGGCCGCCTGCGAACAGCATCTCGATCACGCACTGGAACACTGCCAGCTCTTTAACCTCGTGGCGTCCCGGGCCGAAACCTTCGAGACTTACGGCAATCTTTATCGCGAACGCAGCGAGTTTGATCGCGCCGCAGAATTCTACGAGCGAGCGGCCCGTTCCTACGATGAAGCCGGAATCAGCCTGGCGCGAGTGGAACTAATTGAAGAGCGGGCATTGCTGAGCCTGCAAGCCGGCGATCTGGTAACGGCCCGCGCGCAAATCGAGCGCCTGATCGAACTGCGCCCGCTCGAGAAAGACGAGATGGGCTTTTACACGGCCACCCTCGCCCGGGCGCGCATCATGATGGCCCAGGGTGATCCGCAACGTGCGTGCCTCGAGTTGCGACCCGCGCTGGAATACTTTCGCACGCAGGGCCTCTACTACTACGAGGCCCAGGCGCAGTTGGCGCTCGCAGCTTGCGGCCTGGCCAACGACGCGGCGGCCGAAATGATCAAGCACCTGAAAAGGGCGCTGGATCTGGCCGCGCGCTTTGATTACGAATATTGGTTGAAGCAGGAAGTCGCCAGGCACCCGGCTTTGTTCTCGGGCGAAGACGCCAGCGCGCTGCTGCCCGCGGACGTGCGGGATGTGGCCGCCGCGTCATCCGCCGCGTCCGAAGTTGTGGTCGATCGCGGGCAGGCAGTAATCGCCGTCAACCCGGTTACCGATCTGACAATTAACCTGCTGGGGCCGGTCGAGATCGTTCGCGATCGCGCCCGCCCCATGGCGGCAGATGCCTGGACCACGCGACGCGCCCGCGACATCCTGTGCTTCATTGTTTCGCGACGTCACCATCGCGCTTCCAAAGAGATCATCATCGATACGTTCTGGGGCGAAAATGAATTTGCCGCGGTCGAAAAAAACTTTCACCCGACGGTTTCACACATTCGCAAAGCGCTGAACAGCAATCAGGCCTTGAAGCAGAACTTCCTGCTCTATCGCGATGGCGATTACCAGCTGAACCCCGAGTTCTCTTATTGCATCGATACAGATGACTTCGAACGATTGATGGCCGACGGCGAGTCAGCGCGGCGGGAAAGGGACTTCACGCGTTGTATTGACTGTTACCAGCAGGCCATCGATCTTTACCGGGGCGAGTTTATGCAGGGCAGTTATGATCCCTGGGTGGAAGAGCAACGCGTCTATTATAAGGAGCAATACCTGCGCATGATGGAAGCCCTCGCGGCGGTGGCGCAAAAGACTGAGGATTGGATGCGATCGCTGCAGCTGGCCCAGCGCATCCTGCGCGATGACCCTTTTCGCGAGGACATTCACTGCATGATCATGCGCGCGCATGCAGCCCTTGGAAACCGGGTCGCGGTCAAGGAGCAGTACGAGAGCCTGCGCGGCCTGTTACAGAAAGAACTGGGGGTTGAGCCGGCCCAGCAAACGCAGAAAGCCTATCAGGAACTGGTAGCTTAATGGCCAAAAAACGAGCTAAATGGCTTAAAACTCCTCAAGAATACGGGCCCAAATTGAGAGAACTAAAAAAGAAGAGTAACGCAACAAATATTTTGCCTGGCTACCATAAAATGCGCCTTTGTTAATCTTCCCTTTAGTCAGTATATCCTCGCAGAATTATTGACCGATGGGCCAGTTCTTAGAACCCGACCGTGGCACGGGCTCGTTCGTATATGGCTAGATTAATTTCCCTACAATATCGCCGGCTGTTTGCCCTCACTTTAGTGATCGCGATCGCTTCGGCGCCGGTGCTTGCCGGACTGACGATAACCGGATCGAATGGCATCACTGCGACCGGGGCCGACGGCATCACTTACGTCGGCACGGCTGGAATCACCGCGACTGGCGCCGATGGTTACCTGGCGTTTGGCGTGAACGGAATTACCGCGACCGGGGCCGACGGAATCACCGCCACGGGCGCTGATGGCATTACCGCAACCGGGGCCGACGGTATTACCGCCACTGGCGCCGACGGTTTCAATGGGGCGAATACCAATGGCATCACCGCCACCGGGGCCGACAGCACTACTATCCGCAGCGCCGATGGCATCACGGCGACCGGCGCAGACGGCATCACCGCCACCGGTGCGGACGGCAGAACCTATCGTGCGGATTCAATCGTCATTACGGCGCCCAACGGCATTACCGCCACCGGCGCCGATGGCATCACCGCAACGGGAGCTGATGGGATTACCGCGACCGGCGCCGACTCTCGCAGCATCGCCCGGGCCGATGGCATTACCGCAACTGGCGCTGACTCGCTCACTATCAACAGTGCCGAGGGGATAACAGCCACTGGCGCTGACGGCCGGACCTTCGCAATTTCACCAAACGGGATCAGGATCACGGGCGCGGATGGCATTACCGCCACGGGCGCGGACACCGTTTTCATTTCCGGAGCCGAAGCGTTTACGCAAACTGGTTCCGCCTCCATCGCCGAGGCGCTAAACGGAACCGGGACTCGGACCGGATTGCAGAGCGTCGATCCGGAACTCGCAGTGCTTCTGAACGACACCACCGACGACAGCAACATCGGCGCCGTGATTGTTTACCATCAACTGCCTACCGATAACGATATTACCGAGTTACAGCGGATCGGGATAATTGGCGGCACCCGTTATCGGGTCTTGCCGATGATTACTGTCAGCGGCACCAGAGACCAAATACTCGCAGTTTCTAAACTCCCGGCGGTGCGATCGCTTTACCTGAACCGCACCTTGCAATCAACTCTGGAGCCGGCCGTTCGAAGTATTACTGGAGTCAATCGTGCGTGGCAGGACACCGACGTTACCAGTCGCAATGGAAACCTCCCGGTCAGCGGCAAAGGTGTGACGGTCGCGGTGCTCGATACTGGCGTTGATGGCACCCATGGCGATCTGGCCGGCCGCGTGGTGCAAAACGTAAAGCTCGCCGACACCCAGGGTGCCGGAGTGGGATTCAACTATCCCACCAACGTCAACAGCCTCGCGAACACCGATCAACTCTATGGCCACGGCACTTTTGTTGCCGGTGTAATCGCCGGTAACGGAAAACTCTCAAACGGAAAATTCAGCGGCGTCGCTCCCGCAGCCCAGGTGTTGGGATTGAGTGCGGGAGATCTAAACCTCTTTTTCGTCCTTTCCGGCTTCGATTATTTGCTGTCTCGAGGTTCGGCTTTTGGCGTGCGCGTAGTTAATTGCAGTTTCTCAGCGAATACTGTGTTCGACGCAAACGATCCGGTGAACATTGCTACCCGCATGCTTACCGACAACGGTATCAGCGTTGTCTTTTCCGCCGGCAACACCGGACCCGGTCTCCATTCGCTGAATCCTTATGCGGTCGCTCCCTGGGTCATAGGCGTCGGCGCCACCGACACTCAGGGCCGTTTGGCAAGCTTTTCGTCACGCGGAGATTTTGGCAGTGCGCTGTTCCATCCGACCCTGGTCGCGCCTGGCTTTAGTGTGGTCAGCCTGCGCGGCTCCGGCGTCGCCAATGTCACCGGCGCCGAAGGAATCGCCGGCAGTGACGCGCAACGTCTCGGTGCCTCGGAACTGCAGTACTACACGACAGCCAGTGGCACGAGTTTCTCAGCGCCGCAGGTGGCGGGTGTCATTGCCCTGATGCTGGAGGCAAACCCGCAACTGACTCCGGCCCAGATTCGCGACATTCTGCAGCGCACCGCAACGCCTTTGCCGCCCTACTATGAACACGAAGTCGGGGCCGGAATGTTGAATGCTCACGCTGCCGTTCTGGAAGGCACTTTCCCCCAGCGACGATTTGGACAGTTCCGGGCTACTGCTGATCGCGGTCAGGTCCGCTTCATCAATGATCCGCTGCAGGTCTTCAATGGCACCGTCATTCCGGGATCAAGCGTCGATGCCGGGCTGACAATTCCTGAAAATGCCCTGGTCGCTTCCGTGCAGATTGCGTGGGGCGGGCTCTTAAGTCCCAACGATTTGAATTTCACTTTGTTCGACGCCCAAAAGACTCCACAGGGAACGGGCAATTCGATCAACCTTCCCGGGCTGACCGGAAAACGAGAGCGCGTTGCCTTGAGCAATCCCGCCCCCGGCGCCTGGAGTGTCAGTGTGAAAAACTTGCTGGGCCCGATTGGGACCGCCCAGCCATTTACCGGCGTGCTGGAGCTCACCCGAGTTCAGTACCGGCCAATGCCGGACGTGGACAAGCTGGATCCTGTGACACGCAGCGAAATTTATCAGAGCTTGCGCTCACTGGTGCTGTTCCCCCAGGGAAATTATTTTCGGCCCAGCTTCGCCGTCTCGCGCGCGGATCTGGCAACGGCCCTGGTCCTGGGCGGCCGCATCCCGCAGTACTTGCCGGCGCAACCTCGCTTCACGGACGTTCGCGACAAACGTACCCTGATTTTTGTAGAGAGCGCACAGAATGCGACCGATGGGCCTTTGTTTCCGGACGCAGCTTTCGGCGACCGCTTCATGCCTGACAATTCAGTAAGCCGCCTGACTGCTGCCGTGGTGTTGGTCCGCGCGGCCGGCTATCGGGCCGAAGCTGAATCACAATCCAGCGCCTTGGCATTTCTCGATTCGGGGCAGGTCCCGCTGGCGTGGCGCGGCTATGTGACCACGGCCGTGAAATACGGACTGTTGACGCCCGACGGGGCAAACTTCCGCCCCCAAAGCACACTCACCCGCCAGGAGTTGGCCCACGCGATGGCCACGCTGGCAAAACTTGCCTCTTAATAATTGTAGGCGTGGCCCTCCGTGTGGCCCACCCCTTCGTAATTCACCAACTCAAAACGAACGAAGGGGGCGGCCACGGAGGGCCGCCCCTACATTTGTCAACTGGTGGCTTCGATTTTCTTGAGGCCCAGGTAATACTCGCCGGGAAACTTTTCGTAGAACCGCTCCAGAAACAACACGCCTTCCTCCGGGCTCAGCGAGTGAAGAATTTCCATGTCATTGTTGGGCGCGAACAGAGTTTTGCGCTCGGGACGATCGCGATAACCTCGGCGATAGGCGGTGGCGCCATCAAGGGCCTTCACGCCGGCTAATTCATTCGCCGCCAGGAAAGCATTGTTATATTCCAGGGCCACGATGCTGTAATCGAACTCCACGCAAAGATCTTCCAGGCTGGCAATGCTGAATCCAAAGAAGTGATGTCGCAGCGTGAAGGCCGGATTGTATTTAACTATGAACCTGATGGGCGGCGGAATCTTTTCATTTATCTCGGCGACGATTAGACGCGGGCGAAACCGGGAAAGAATCGCTCGCAATACCCAGTAATCATTGCCATCGATGTCCAGGCTCAGAACGCTGAAGTCTCTTTCGATCTCGTAGGCCTGCAGCAACGGCACCGCAGTCTGTGGCGTCACCATGGCGCGACAGGCAAAGACGCTGGGAAAGTGCCGGTAAGCTCGCGCCAGCTTAATTACTTTGGCGGGATCGCCTTCAGCACCGACTCCCTTCCAACCTGCAGTGAATAACGCGTAAGTATTGGACCAGCGCACGCCGTCGCCCGCGCCTATGTCCACGGCGGTTCGCGAATGATTGGCGGGAAGTAGCTCCGCGACGAGCGCTTTCAATATCTGGTCTTCGCCGTAGCGCGAGAAGCCTGCTGATTTCCGGGAGCGAAAATTCATTTTCAGAGCGGCCACCGTAGCAAAACCCGCTTGGAGCTGTCCATAGCGCGGGACTCGGTGGGAGACAGTTGACTGGTAAATCATAAAAGCCTAAGTTGCAAAACACGATGTCAGATCAATCGGGGAGCCCAGTGCCGGATACAGCAGGAGTGACTAGCAGTCAACTGCCTGAGAGTTCGCGCATCATTGCCGAAACCGCCTCCGACGCCATTATCACCATCGACGAAGACAGTACCATCCAATTCGTCAATCGCGCCGCCGAGAAAATCTTCGGCTACGCTCGCGAGGATTTGATCGGCCGGGACCTGACGATGCTAATGCCCGACTACCTCCGGCACATACATAAGATCGGTATCCAGCGCTATCGCGACACCGGAAAACGGCACATCAATTGGGAAGCCGTATCGCTGCCGGGCCGGCACCGCAGCGGCAAAGAGATTCCTCTCGAACTTTCGTTTGGCGAATACACGGAAAACGGTAAGCGCTATTTCACCGGCATTGCACGAGACATCAGTGAGCGCCGTTTATTTGAAAAACGGCTGGCGGCCCAGTACCAGGTTACGCGGGCGCTCGCCGATGCCGACTCAGTGTTGGCCGTTGTGCCCCTCATACTGCAATCGATCTGTGGAAGTTTGGAATGGGAACTGGGCATCTTCTGGAGAGTCGATACTGAGCGGGAGCTGTTATGCCTCCTGGAAAGTTGGCACGAGCACCCGTCCCCAATGTCCGAATTTGTCGCCGAAAGCAGCCAGCGAACTTTTGTCCGCGGCGTGGGGCTGCCCGGAAGCATCTGGGCCAGTGGTGAACCGGCCTGGTGGGAGGATGTGTCCGCCGAACGCAACTTTCCCCGCGCCCCGATCGCAGCGAACACCGGCATCAAAAGCGCATTCGGTTTTCCTGTCAAACTGGGATCCGAAGTCCTGGGAGTGATTGAGTTCTTCACCAGTCACCGGCAAACGCCCGACAACGCACTGCTGGAAATGATGAGCACCGTGGGCAGCCAGATCGGCCAGTTCATTGAGCGCAAACGGATCGAGGAAGAGCGGACCTTGATTCTCGAACGCGAGCAAATCGCCCGCAAGGTCGCAGAGTTGGCCAGTGAAAGCATTCACGCGGTGCAAAAGGTTACCGACGCGCGGCTGGCCCACTTTGCCTTGGATGAGTTGCTGGCCGAGTTGTTGGATCGCATTCGGGACGCTTTGCATGTGGATACCGTCGCGATCCTTTTACTTGAACCCAGCGGCGACGAGCTGGTCGCCTGGGCCGCAAAGGGATTGGAAGAGGAGGTGGAACTCGGCGTCCGCGTTCCGCCGGGCCGGGGGTTTGCCGGGCGCGTGGCTGCTACCGCCCAGCCTGTCTATATCGAAGACACATCCACGGCGGACTTGGTCAATCCCCTGCTGCGCGAAAAGGGAATCACCTCGCTGCTGGGCGTGCCGCTGCTGGTCGAAGGGCGCGTCATTGGAGTCATCCATGTAGGGTCTTTCAAGCGTCATGTTTTTAGCGACGATGACTTGCGTCTCTTGCAGTTGGTTGCGGACCGCATTGCGTTGGCCGTTGAAAACGCCCGGCTGTATGAGGAAGAACGGACGGCCCGCACCGAAGCGGAAGCGGCAAACCGCGCCAAGGACGAGTTCCTCACCATTCTCTCCCATGAACTGCGCACGCCTTTGACTCCGATTATCGGCTGGCTGCACATGATGCAGCGCGGGGTTCTGCCTCCGGCCGAGTTTGAGCGCGGCCTGTCAGTGTTGGACAGAAACTCTCAAGCGCTGAAGCGGCTGATTAACGATCTTCTGGATATGTCGGCAATTCTCACGGGAAAGATGCGGCTGGAAGAAATGCCCGTTCCGCTGGAAGCGGTCGTGCGCGAAGCGATAGAAACGATCCGGCCCCAGGCAACAGAGCGAGGTATTCAAATCCAACTTTCGCTGGGCGACTGGCACAACCCCATTGTTATCGGAGATCGCACGCGGCTGGTGCAGACCTTCTGGAACCTCCTGACGAATGCCGTAAAGTTTTCTCAAAGCGGGTCGCAGGTAACGGTCGATTGTGAAACGCGGCCAGCAACGGCAGTTATAACGATCGCAGATTCCGGTGAAGGTATTCCCGCTGACTTTCTGCCGCACGTTTTCGAACGCTTTCGCCAGGCTGACGGCTCGAAGACCAGAAACCATGGCGGCCTCGGGTTGGGCCTCGCGTTGGTAAAGAGTTTTTTGGAGGCCCACCACGGGACCATTGAAGTGGCCAGCGAAGGTCCTGGCCTCGGCACCTGCTTCACCGTGGAGTTGCCGGTGCAGAGACTCTCGGCAACACCGGCCACACCGGAAGATACTGTGACCGCGAGCGCCGCATTGGCCGGTGCCCACCTGCTAATCGTCGAAGACCAGCCCGATACGCTGGAGATGATGAGGACCGCGCTGGAAGCCGCGGGATATCGCACGACGTCTTGTTCCTCGGCAGATGGCGCTCTCGCGGCGGTCCAGGCCCACAAGTTCGATCTCCTCATCTCGGATATTGGCATGCCGGAGATGGATGGGCTCGAACTGCTCCGACGCTTGCGCCAAAACCCCGAGCTGGGCCGGACGCCGGCAATTGCGGTTTCCGGCTATGCCGCGAAAAAGGATGCCGACGCAGCAATCGAAGCGGGGTTTGACGTCCATCTGGCGAAGCCTTTGGATCCCTCAGCGCTGAATGCCATGGTGAAGAAACTACTCAACCATTAGGACGACCAAAACAAGATAGACACGCCTGAAACTTTGCGCTAAATTAGCCCCCGCACTTTATCAACAGATCGCCGCGTCATAACTTGGGTCGCGCCAGAAAGGCCCCGATGCAATCAGTGTCTTGGAACGCCTCGTTAGTTTCGCCGCTCCCGGAAATGGCTTCGAACTACTTCATTCCCGGCCGTGCAGAAAGCTCGGGCAGGCCCGGGCCTTTTGCGCACAAAGATTCCAGCGTTGCAGAAGAGAAACCTTCTGCCCTGGTGGTTGATGACGTGGACGATGTCACGGAAATGATTTCTTTATTTCTGCAGCACGCCGGCTTCAAAGTGCTCACTGCTGATTCTGCCGAGAATGCTTTGAACCTGGCCCGCCGCCAATCATTTGACGTGGTCATATCCGATATTGGCATGCCGTTCATGAATGGCTACGAATTGGCGGAAGCCTTGCGAAAATTGCCGGACTACCGCCGGGTGCCGCTGATCGCCGTCACTGGATATTCGATGTACGACGATCGTGAGCGCGCACTGCAATCCGGATTCGATGCTCATCTCATCAAGCCCATCGATCCGTCAGCCCTGTTGGATTTGATTACCGAACTCCGCCAGTAATTGTTATCCTGCGCTCATAATGACAACTGCGCCGGACACTCCCAGCCCTAGCGAAATCAGGAAGAGACGAACGCCCAGGGAGTTTTTGAATTCCGAAGCAGGCGCGCGCACAGGCAAACTGCTGCTCGGCGCTGTGGCCATCGGCCTGGTGTTCTGGAAGCTGCAGTTCTCAACCAATGCCATCTGTTGCGGGGATTTTGACGGGTACTATCACATCAAGTGGAGCCGCTTACTTTGGGACGGTATTCGCACCCGACATTTCCCCCCGGCGTTCAGCTGGTTGCCGTTGACCACGCTTAACCCACGCAGTTACGTTGACCATCACCTGCTTTTTCACTTCCTGCAAATTCCCTTCACCTGGCTTGGCGATTTGCGCCTGGGAGCGAAAATTTCTGCGACACTCTTTGCCAGCCTGGCCGTTTTTTCCTGCTACTGGCTAATCGTGCGCTACCGCATCAACTATGCACTGGTGTGGCTGGTCGCGTTACTGGCATGTTCAGCGCCCTTTCTTTATCGCATGAACATGGCCAAGGCGCCGCCCTTCGCCATCATCTACCTGGTAATTGGTCTGTACCTGTTTTTCGAGAGAAAGTACGGGCTGCTGGCGCCTCTCGCTTTCGTATTCGCTTTGACCTACGACATGTTCGTGCTGCTGGGTTTAGCGGCGCTGATTTGGGTAATAGTGATCGGGTGGTCCGAGCGGCGATTTGAGTGGCGCCCGTTGCTGTGGGTCCTGGTCGGTTCGCTTGCGGGGCTGATCATCAATCCTTATTTTCCGCGCAATCTTCATCTGCTCTACGAACACGTAATTATTAAGGTGACGGCCCAGGACTTTTCCACCAAGGTCGGCCTGGAATGGTATCCGTACGACAGTTGGGAATTCATGATCAATTGCCTGGTGGCGTTCGCGGCGATGCTCACCGGCTACATCGCCTTCGATGGCAGCGATCGTAAGCGTTTCGGGCGCCAGCTGTTTTTGCTGATCTTTGCGACCGCGCTGATGATCATGACGATGCGCTGGAAGCGGTTCGCGGAATACTGGCCCCCCTTCGCGGTCCTCTTCGCTGCGTTTTCCCTGGAGCCGATTTTTCTGGGAGCTCGGTCCGCGGTCAGTCGTTTGCCCTCCGATTTACTGGAGGAGTTAGAGCCTTTTCTCGATCGGCAGGGGACGGAAGGGGCCGCCGCGGCCGAACGTCGCGAACTGATGCAAACAATCAAAGCCGGCGCGGTCGCTATAGTCCTCGGCGTGGTGCTGTTCTTTAATCTCAGTGCCACTGCCAAAGACATCGGCAAGAGTTCCAAACACGAATACTACCGAAACGGTATCGCGTGGATGCGGAGCAACGTGCCCGCGGGGCAGATGGTCTTCAATACCGATTGGGATGATTTTCCACGTTTGTTCTATTACGATCCCACTCATGTTTATGTCACCGGACTGGATCCCACGTACCTGCTGGACAAGAACCCCGAATTGTCACGGCTGTACGATCGCATCACCCTGGGTGAGGAGAAGGATCCCGGTCCATTGATTCGTGATAAGTTTGGCGCCCGTTATGTCTTCAGCGACAACACGGACGATCATGATGAGTTTTATGCGAGCGCGATGGACAGTGGTTGGTTCGATCGCGTGTATGAAGACGAAGACTGCACAATCCTTCGCCTTCGCGATGAGAAGGGCGAGCCGCCTCCAGAGTCGCAGCCGGATCCGGACGAGGAAGGCGGAGACGAACCATACAATTCCCCTTAAGCTCGTCTGACAGCCAGTAATTAGCGCCTGCTTTCAATTAAGGAATTCTTATGAAAACCCGCCCAGGCTTTCCCATCCGATTCGCCGCCCTGCTTGCGGCAGCGCTCCTCCTGCTCTTTTCCATGGCCGCTTGCAAACACTCGCCCGAAAACGGCGAGGCCACGGATAATTCGAGTTACCATCCGACCCCAACCCCCGGCACGGAATTCGAGCAGAAGATGAAACTGGTCCGCGACGCCCACTTCGCGCATGTCTGGATTTTTGAGCGCAACGACGGCAAGGCTTTTACGCCCGAGGACAGCAAGATTCTGCACAGCAACGCACCGCGAGTGGTGGATTGGGTAGGCATGGACGATAAGAAGAAGTTTATTGCCGGATCAAACTTTGATATCGAGCCGGAGCAGATGGCGGCATTGCGGAAACGGTACAAGATCTCGGATTACACTGGGCAGTAAGCGTAACTGGGAAGTGAACAGAAAATTTTCCATTTCTCATTTTCCATAATTTTCCATTTCTCATTTTCTCATTGATACTCAGGGATTCAACTGGCTGCAAACGTTGACGGGTTCGATGACAAATGAGAAATGGAAAATGACATAGGGAAAATCGTTTGCCGCCCGACTCAAAGCACGAACCAAGCCGCTAAAGCACAAGCACCAACTTGCCAAACTGCGCCCGGTCGCCCATTAACTCATGCGCGCGACGGGCTTCGGCGAGGGGCATTGAACGATCGACCACGGCGCGCAAGCGGCCGCTCTCCACAAATTTCAACGCTTCCAGCAACTCGGCTTTCGATCCCATCATGGAACCCAGAATTGTCAGGTGACGAAAAAACACGTGGCGCAGGTCTGTCCGCGCATCAAAGCCGCTGGTCGCGCCGCAGGTCACCAATCGTCCGCCGCGCTTTAAGGAAGTGATCGAGCCAGGCCACGTTTCCGCGCCGGTATGCTCAAACACCACATCGACGCCCCGGCGCTCCGTCAGTCGCTTAACTTCTTTGGGCCAATCCTCGCGCGTGTAATTGATGGTCGCGTCCGCGCCTAACTCGCGCGCCTTGGCAAGTTTCTCGTCAGAGCCAGCGGTCGCAATCACCCGGGCCCCCAGCAACTTTGCGATTTGAATTCCCATTGATCCGACGCCGCTGCCCGCCGCGTGAACCAAAACATCTTCACCCGGTTGCACCTTGGCCTGCCCCACCAGCATGTGCCACGCCGTGACTGTCACCAGGGGCAGCGCGGCCGCTTCTTCCCAACTCAAACTCGTCGGCTTCGGAATGACGTTGACTCCGGGCGCGACGATTAATTCCGCATAACCGCCATCGCGCCGCTGGCCAAGAATGTCGTACTCGGGGCAGAGATTGTCGCGTCCGCGTAAACACTCCACGCAGTGTCCGCAGGAAACGCCTGGCTGCAACATCACTTCATCGCCGGGCTGAACCCAGGTCACCAGATCGCCAACCTCTTTTACAACTCCGGCCACGTCATTGCCGAGAATATGCGGTAAAGGAATTTCGATCCCGGGCAAGCCGCCGCGAACCCAAACGTCCAGATGATTCAGCGCGCAAGCACGCACTTCGACCAGTACTTCGTTAGGTTTGATGGACGGGTCCGGGACATCGCTAAGATGTAACACCTCTGGCCCGCCGTGTTCGTTGAAGATGATGGCTTTCATTTGTTTTGAAACGGCACGCAAACTAACAGTTTGCGTTACATGGCGATGAACAATAAACCAAAGACAGCATCCATGCGAACTGGATGCTGTCTTTGCAGTAACGCTCGAGTTTCCTCAGCGGTGTTCAGAGTACCTGCTTTAGTCGGGCTTTTATATCTGAAAGGGACAGACAGGAGTGTCTGTCCTACTTAGTCACCCGCTTCGATGCCTTTGTTAACTTCTTTGATGGCCTTGCTCACGTAGTCCATGGCCTTTTGGCGGTGTCCGCCTTTATCGGAAGTGGCCGCTTGCAAATTGACCTGCGCGGCATTCAGATGATTCAGCGCAGCCTGCATATTGGGCTGATCCGGGACTGCGGCGAACGTGGCGTGATTGTGCCGGCGATCGAAAGCAATTCCGGCATTGATCTCGCCAATCGCGGAATTGATGTATTCGATCGCCTTCACGCGGTGTCCACCCTTGTTATTAGTGGCGCGCATCAAACTGGCGCGGGCCTGATTCAAATCGGCGCGCGCCGCCTGCATACGCGGCTGATCGGGAACGGGGTTGGCCGCGATGGAAATACTCGCGGCGGCAATAACGACCAGGACGGCCAGCAGACTTAAGAAACTTTTTCTAGTCATAATTAGGGAACTCTCCTTTTTGAGGGAATCTGACAAAATCCTGAGCGAGGGACAATACTTGCTGAAACGAGCCTAAATTACTACAGCAGCGGTTCCGACTCCAACAACTTCAGGAGCCAGATTTGCGGTCGTTTTGATCCTCTCATGGTTGTTCTGAGGAGGATCCACACATGCCGACGATATTTCCTTTGCAGAACGAGGAAAGAACCATCCGGTGTTTCCGAGGAAGCCAGTACCGTCACCAAAACTCAAAAAATTGAAGCGCAAAATAACCTTTTTGGGCTGGGCTCTCTTAAGTCTTCGGTTAACGGTTTCATGTGCAAGCACTAAGCTCTCTGGGATCCTAAATAGATGGGTCTCCCCAGGTCTAATCGGGACATCGTCAACGCCGGCCTTAACCTCGAGATCGCTTAATTCCGGCCTGCCGTAGTGAAGGGGAAAAGACATATTTCGGCCATCGCTCGCCCTTGTTTCAGACAAAATCAAGTTCAGACCGAGAAAATAGATATTCTTGTCCCCTGTGTTCGTCAACTCAAGCTCGAGGTCACGAGCCCAATGCGCATTTTCAAGCTCTCTGAACTTCTCCTCCTTTTCCTTTTTGATTTTGACTCTAATCGGCAAATGTTTTGGGACCTGATCGTAAAACTCCCTCTCCTCTTTTTTAGGGGCAGATACTGGTTGGTCCTGAACTCGGTTCTTAAGATCCGCGACCTCTGCAGCGGTCGGCTTCACATGAAGCTGATCTTTCCGGCGCAGCACTTTCACTTTCATTCCTTTGGCAATAGCGGTGGTTTCGCCGTGGACGTAACGCAAGACCATTATTGCGGAAGTGAAAACAAGGAGGACAGCGAGGGTTGGCGAAATCGTTCTCTTCGATAACATGTGGGGGCTCCTTCCAAAGCTGAGGAGGGGCTATACCTGCAAGGTGGCCTTGCGATCTATCAGAAAGTCGATAAAAATCAACGTCCGCGCATCCCAATATTTCATTTGGGAGACTGCGGAAGGAACGTTCCACCCCAGCCCTCAAAGCCGGTACCATCCCCGAAATTTAGCCTGCGAAAATGCACAACGACCTTCTTCGGCGATACCCATTTGCGTTTTCGGCTGAAGGCTTCATATCCGAGCACGTTATTTTCAAGAAGCTTGAAAATCCACGTCTCATGGGGTTTTATCGGAACATCGCCAGGCCTTGCACGCGCCGGCAAATTCGCCAGCTCTTCTCTCCCATAGTATAGAGGGAAAGATATGTCCTTCCCGTCTTCAGCTTTTATTTCGGGCAAGAAAATACCGAGGCTGAGAAAATAGATGTCTTGTTCGCCTGTATTCGTTACCTCAATCTCCAGCTCTCGGGCCCAGTTCGCATTCTTGAGATCTTTAAAGCTCGCCTCCTTTTCTTTCCGGATTTTGATCCTAATCGGAAGGTGTTTAGGAATCTGATCCTCCAACTCTCTTTCCTCTTTGGATGTTGAGCTGGGGCCGTCCTGAACACGATTTTTGGGGGATGCGATTTCTGCGGCGGCCGGCTTCACGTGAAGCTGATCCTTCCCGCGCGAGCTGGTTCCACCAAGGACATGTCGCGACGCCATCATCGCTGATGCAATGACAGAGAGAATGATGAGGCCTAGCGAAACTGTTCTCTTCCACATCAGCGGTGGGGTTGTTTTGTTCTGGGAAATGGTGTACCCGCCGTATCCCAGAATCCAGTCCCATCTCCAAAATTGATCGTCTGAAATGTACCACCTTCTTAGGCAGACTGCTGGGTATCCCTTGATCCCGCGCTACGCTTTCCCAACCCTTCACGAAGCGTTCCGCAATCCGGAATACATGGATCTCTCCCGGCTTGAGTGGGACATCCTCAGGTTTTCGGGGTTCGGAAAAGTCCATCAGATTACCCCTGCCGTAAAGCAGACTTTGCCCCGTTCGATTTCCATAAGGTGCTATTCCATTAAAATCCATGACCAGTTGTATGCAGAAAATAGGCCGGTCGCCTGTATTCTCAACCTCTAATTCAAAGTCACGAAGCCAGTTCTCATTCTTGAGATTCTTGAATGCTGCTTCCTTTTCCTTTCTCAATTTGACCCTGATGGGCAAGTGCCTGGGGATCTGGTCGTCTAGTTCGCGCTCCTCTTTCGATGTTGAGTCTGGATCCTGGACCATGTTCGTGGCAGAGCCGATGTCGGAAGCGGTCAGATGCATGACAACGATCAGGGAGGCGAGAACCACGAGCAAAGGGAGATTCAGCGAAATTGTTCTTTTCGTCGATGCCATCTCCAAGAACTCCTTCAGAGATTGGGGAGAAGGGCGAAGGTGTAACTTGCGACTGAACTAATTATCAGAACCCGGATAAGGAATCAATGATGCATAGGTAAATTTGGTCGGACCTGCTTGCAGGGAATCATTATGACTCCATTAATTCCTTAAGCCGATCAAGCGCACCGGCCCAAAACTTTTTTAGGCGCGCGGCGGCTTTGGCATCGGG
>JAWVFI010000097.1:0-2966 GCA_033856235.1 Blastocatellia bacterium
TTGGCGGCGCGCCGGACTATGTTCTGCTGTTTCGCAAAGAGAATGACACTCGTATCGCTGCCTGGACTACCTCGCCGTTTCCCCACCCGGTATCGATCCCATTCAGCGATCTCGCTAACACTTCAGGGCCACTCAACGCGAACGCTCCGGCTCGCCAATTCCAAATCATTTCGCACACGGGCCAGGGATTGCCGTGGGTGACCCTACAACAGGATCAATTAGTCATTAGTGTAAAGAGCTCGCCTCAATATTTGGCATTCTGAGGTCGCGCGTTGGGCCTCAACTCTTTTCCGCGGGGGTAACAGAACGCCCCGGCCGCGCATACTTATCCAAACCAATGCCTAGAGAAAGCGTTGCCAGCAGAAACGCTGAAGAGAAGTAGTAAGGCGCCGATACTCCGATTGAATCAAAAGCCCAACCAAAGAAGAGCGGCGCGATGATGCGCGCGACGCCGCCATACGTCTGTTGCATTCCCATGTAGAGGCCACGCTCACCCGGCGCAATCACCCGCGAGAGCAGTGCCGTGACGCAGGGAAACGTGAACGCAGTGCCCAGCGGAATTAACGCCACCGCCACGGCCAGCATTCCGAGATTGCGTGACAGCGGCATCCCCAGCACGCCGGCGGCCAGCAGTACTATTCCCAGCCGCGAGAGGTTCGCCTCCCCCAGCCAGTCCACCGCTCGGCCCAGCAACAACACGCGCGCGAAAACTGAAATGGCGCCGACGTACATGAAGAAATAACCAATCGTCAGCTCATTGACTTGAAAGCGCGCATTCAGAAACAGAGCCAGCACGGAAAAGCTTCCCTGAAATGCTCCGATGGCAATCGCATAAAGCCAGATGAGTCGCGACGAAGGCTCGCCGGCATGCGAGATGACGCGCCAGATCGCTTGGGAGGAAGTCGGGCGCACCGCGCCTGCCTGCGCCTGTTCGCTGAAATCGCGCGACTCTTTCAAATAGCGGGCGACGAAAATCATGTTCAGAATGCAGAGCGCCGCCGCGATAATTCCCGGGGCCGCGTGGCCCATGTGGACACTTCGCGCCCCCGGCATCAGATCGCGCGTGCCTAAGGTGATAGCGAAAGAGCCGAGCACGGGTCCCAGCGCTACCCCCAGATTCGTAGTTGCCGACAGCCAGCCGAGGGCCCGCGCGCGATCTTTCGGATCAGTCGAGTCAGCCACATACGCCTGGATCACACCAACCGTGCCGCCGCCCGCACCCTGCACCATGCGCGAGAGGAAAAGAACGAGAAGCGAGTGCGCAAAGCCAAAGATCAGATACGCGATCGCCGACGCGCCCAGGGCACTGAGCAAAGTCGGCCGCCGCCCAACGCGATCAGAAAACCGGCCCCACATTGGCGCGCTCAGAAGTTGCGCGAACGTAAACGCGGCCACGATGAAGCCAATGATAATTCCGATTCCAAAGTGCATTCCCAGCAGGTCGATTCCCGAGCCGCCCAGCGTCTTCACATAAAACGGCAGCAGGGGAATGATCATCAGCAGCCCTACCATGTCGACAAAGGCCGTCGCCATGAGCGTGAAGAGCTTCGCAGGAATCTTTCGCACCTCGCGCCAGAGGACATACAGCAGCCCCAGCGCGATCAGGCCGAGCAACACGCGGACAACCGGCGACTGGAAGGACTGAGCGATGTTCTGTTGAATTAACATTTGGAACGAATAGATCAGATCGGTGGTGTATCGACGCTGCGCATCAAGAGTTTTGCAAAGACCGCTCATAATACACCAGAGCGGAAGGGCAGAAGGCGGGGCAAGGCGGAAGTCGACCGGAGACTAACGCAAGCTCTTCACTGGGACCGCGGGCGTCCCGCCCGCAATCGGACTTAAGACTCACCGATCAAGAAACCGCGTTCGCGCTCTGCGCTCATTTGCGGGCGGGATGCCCGCGCTCCCGTGAAGAGCTTGAGAAGCACTGTAGGGGCGGCACTCCGTGGCCGCCCCCTTCGTTTCTTCTACACTTTCCTAACGAAGGGGGCGGCTACGGAGTGCCACCCCTACAAGCCTGAGCCTCTGCCTACTTTTCCTCACCCAGGCAGTAACACAACCCGTCCGGGGCCACAACGAAAAAGACCTTGAACGATTTGTCTCCGTATTGGTCGATGCGAAAGCCCGGGTCCTCCCGATCCAGTCCGTGGGATTTCAATTCCGCGAAGGCCGTCTCCGCATTGTCGACCTTAAAGAAGCACCCATTCTGTTCCGGGTCGCCGCCGTTCTCCGCTAAACCTATGCTGATCTCATCGCGTTTGAGGATCGCCGACCTATGCGGCGAATCACTTCGCGAGATAACCTGAAAACCCATCACCGTTTCGTAAAAAGGAATTGCCGCGTCGACGTCTCCGACCGGTAGATTCATCGCATCGCCTGCATAGGGATAGACACTTTGGAGTACAGCGCCCATTTCTTAGTCCTTCCTTAACTTAGCCTAACTGGAAACTGACAACGATTTAAACCCAAGGCTAGCACGTTTCGCGCTTTGCATTCATCGCAATTACCGTGATAATAATCCGGCTTCACCGACGATCGAAACATTCTCAGGCCCGCTGTCAGGAGATGAACCTCCACTCGCATCACCAATTACGAACAGCGTTGTTCCTGCTCGGCAGTGTGTTGTCGCTGGCAATGATCGCGTCGGCGCAACAGCCGGCGGCCAAGAGCGCTGACGACTATGTGGCGGCGGGGATCGCGGCGCAGGCTGCCGGGAAACACGAAGAGGCCCTGCCACAATACGCGACGGCGCTTAAGCTTCAGCCAAAAAACTTCCTGGCTCATTACAATTCCGGCGTCGCTTACTCGATGCTTCAGAAGTTTGAGGAAGCTCTAAAAGCATTTCAGGCTGCCGTGGCGCTCGAACCTCGCGAGCCTCAGGTCCACCTGGCGCTGGGAGATGCATATGCGGCAAACGGACGGACCCTGGAGGCAATCGACGCACTGAAGGAAGCGATCCGCCT
>JAWVFI010000098.1:0-9656 GCA_033856235.1 Blastocatellia bacterium
CCGCGCCATTGTTTGATTAACGATCACGACTTTTGGCGCTTGGCCCGTATCCTGATCGGAGAAGATCCGGCCTTCCGTTAAAGGAATCTGTATCGCGCGAAAGTACTCCGGCGTGATCACGACATAAATGGCGTTCGCAGATTCTTCCGGTGTCGCCGGCCGACCCTCGCGGATGTAGGAGCGGCCCACATTGAAAGTGTCACCGCCGAGCGGCAGGCTGAGAATGCCGCCCGCTGACTCCACCCCGGGAACACTCTTCACGTGCTCGATCACCTGCCGGTAGAGTTGCGCCCGCGGCTCGCCCGACGCATATTTCCCGGGCGTTGCCGATAAGCGCATTGTCAGTACATTTGCCGGATTGAAGCCGGGACTGACATCGCGCACGCGCATGAAGCTTTTGACGAGCAGGCCGGCGCCTACCAAAAGCATGAAAGACAAAGCGATCTCGGAAACTATCAACAGGCCGCCCAGCCGGTTATGCCGCTCGCCTCCCGACCCGCGGCGTCCGCTCTCCTTCAAAGTGTCATTCAAGTCAGTCCGTGATGTTTGCAGCGCCGGCGCCAGGCCAAAGATCAGACCAGTGAGCACGGTGACTCCGAGGGTAAAGAGGAACACTCGCGTGTCCATTTGGATTTCATCGAAACGGGGGCTGTTTGCCGGGCTGACGGCAATCAGCAACCGTGTAAGCCAGACACTCAGCCCCAGCCCGAGCGCGCCGCCGATCAGTGACAGCAGAGCGCTTTCCGTAAGGAGTTGACGAATAATTTGAAAACGGCTGGCGCCCAACGCGGTGCGCACTGCGATCTCTTTCTGCCGCGCTGACGCGCGCGCCAGCAGCAGGTTGGCCACGTTGGCACAGGCAATCAGCAGCACGAACGCCACCGCTCCCAGAAGAATCAGAAGTGAAGAGCGCACCGCTCCGACTAGCTGCTCGCGCAAATTTGTGACCTGCACAGTCCATCCGGAATTAGTCTCACCGTATGTTTCGCCCAGACGCCGATTGATCGAGTTCAATTCCGCCTGGGCCTGCTCCACTGTGCTGCGCGGCTGCAAACGAGCGACCACCCCGACGTAACGATTGTCGCGGCGCTCGGCAGTGGGATCGAGCGGAAATGGCACCCAGATTTCCGACTGTTGTGGATAATCAAATGCCGGCGGCATCACGCCGACAACCGTGGCGCTTTTGCCGCTCAGAGTGACCTGGCTACCGACGATGTTGGTGTTGCCGCCAAACCGTCGTTGCCACAGCCCATGGCTTAACACGACGACGGGAGCGCGGCCTTTCTGCATGTCATCGGCCTGCAGCGTGCGGCCCTGCAGGGCGTTGACGCGCATCAACGGGAAGAAATCAGTAGATACACTTGCGGAACGCACACGTTCCGTTTCGTCTCCATTCGTCAGCAGGGATCCCCCACTGATAAAGCCGGCCATCCGCTCGAACGACTGACTTTGAGATTGCCAATCGGCGAGGTCGGGGACGGACAAACTGCTTTGCGTGATTCCCTTTCCCGGATTGGCGCCGGTCAACAACACCAGTTTCTCGGAATCGGGATAGGAGAGAGGGCGCAGCAGGACCGCATTCACGGTGGTAAACATCGCGGTGTTGGCGCCAATGCCGAGCGCCAGGGTCAGCGCCGCTACCGCAAAAAAGCCCGGGCGCTTTATCAAACTGCGCATTCCGTAGCGCAGATCCTGTAGCAGTTTTTCCATAAGTTCCGGTCCTTCTCGTAACGCCTTCTCGGAGCGCCTTCTTGTAGCGCCTTCTTGTAGCGCAAACTGTTAGTTTGCGATTTCTGTCGACCGCCGCGGCCTTCCCCAACTCCCGTTATTAACAAAGCATTAGCCAGGATAAGTTTTACGGCTCAGCCGCCTGATGTGCGGAAAGGCTGTGCCTTTCCGAAGCCATTGACTGTTGACCTGGGCTGCGCCCTCCATTTGGGGCGTAGCCCCAACTTTGTCCGGCGGTACGGAAAGGCAGAGCCTTTCCGCACATCAGCCGGCTGAGCCGTTTCTACTCGTAAATCAGCGCCGTCATCGGATCGACCTTCGTTGCGCGTCGCGCCGGCACATAACAGGCGATCAGCGCGACGAATGTCAGCAGCACTGCGATCGCGGCGTAGGTCAACGGGTCGGTCGAACCAATGCCGAAGAGCAAACTGGCCATCAGACGTGTCAGGGTGAACGCCGCTCCCAACCCGATGGCGACACCCACAAGCGTCAATCCCATACCCTTCTTCAGGACTAGCGTAAGGATGTTGCGTCGTTGCGCTCCCAGCGCCATGCGCACCCCAATCTCCTGCGTATGCTGCACCACAAAGTAAGCAAGCACGCCGTAGATTCCGAGCGTGGCCAACAACAATGCCAGCCCGGCAAAAATTGTCAGCAACGTCATTCCCAAACGCCGCGATGCAGTTTCTTCGCCCAGCACCTGGTCCATAGTCCGCACGTTGGAAATAGGCTGGTCGGGATCGACCTGATGAATTTCATTGCTCGCGGCGGCGACCAGGCTGAGCGGATCAACCGAAGTGCGAATTACGAGATCGCGCGGCGCGTAAAACGGTTCGATGCCCTGTTGGTAAGGGAAGTACATCTCCGGCTTCACCGGTTCATCGACGCCCATCTGCCGCACGTCGCCGGCGACACCGACGATAGTCACCCAAGGGATTTCCGTATCGCCGGGGTCGCCGAGCTTGATTCTTTTCCCCAGCGGGTTTTCCCCGGGCCAGTATTGGCGGGCCATCGTGTCATTGATGATGCCGACGGGAATGGATTGTTCATTGTCGGCTTCGGTGAACCCGCGGCCCTGTTGAATGGGAATACCAATCGTCTTCAGATAATCCGCACTGACCTGGCGATGATTGGCATCATAGGCCAGCCCTCCGCTGGTCAACTGCTCCACCGTCCGGCCCTCAATTGCGAATCCGTTGGTGCCGCCTTTGACGGCCAGCGGCACTGTCGTCGCGTATCCTGCCGACACGACTCCCGGGAGCGCCTGCACACGCTCCAGCACTTGTTTGTAGAACGACACGCGCTGTGGATGTTCCGGATATTTGCTTTTCGAAAGGACGGTCCGCATCGTCAAAACGTTTTCCGCCTGCAAGCCCGAATACTGATCACGCAATTTAAGGAAGGTCTGAATCAGCAATCCCGCGCCCACCAGCAGCACCAAAGCCAGCGCCACTTCTGCCACCACCATCGCGCTGCGCAAACGGTTGCCGCCCGCGTTCAATCCGGAACGGCCGCCGCCCTGCTTCAATGCTTCGTTGAGATCTATTCGAGAAGCCTGGAAAGCCGGGGCCAGGCCGAAGAGCACCGCTGTCAACAACGTGACCAGCACGGTGAAACCAAGGACCGGAAGATCCAATCCCAGCGAAGTGGATGCGGCCAGACTGTCCGGGATGAGGCGTTGCAGGAAAGCAAAACTCCAGCTGGCCAGCAACAAACCACAGACACAGCCAACGATGGCCAGCAGCAAACTTTCAATCAGCAACTGCCGCATGAGGCGCATCCGGCCGGCGCCTAACGCGGCGCGCACAGCCATTTCTCGACGGCGGCTGGCGGCGCGCGATAGCAAGAGATTGGCAATGTTCGCGCAGGCAATCAGGAGGACAAATCCCACCGCGACCAGGAGCACGAACAATGGGCGGCGCAGATCTCCTGAGACCTGATCGCGGAGGGGCAACGCATAGCCGGCGACGCGGTTGCCCGTTTCCGGATTGTCGTGTGCAATGCGTTGATGGATGGTGCGCACTTCCGCATCAGCCTGCGCAAAAGTCACGCCCGGCTTCATGCGCCCCACCACGATCAGGTAGTGACGGCCGCGGTTGGCCAACATTTCTGACGTAAAAGCGATCGGCACCCAGATGCCGATATTCTTGTCCAAAAACTGGAAGCCCGCGGGCATGACGCCGACGACCGTATATTTTTCGCCGTTCAGCGACAGCTCCCGGCCAATGATGTTGGCTTCGCCACCATAGCGTTGCTGCCACAGGCTGTGGGTGATCATGGCGACGCGATTGGCGCCGGGCTTGTCCTCGTCGGCCACGAACCAGCGGCCCAGCGCAGGTTTTACGCCTAGCAGTGGAAAGAAGCTCGCCGTCACTCCCCGCGCCTCAATCTTCTCCGGTTGGCCATCGCCCGTAAGATTGAATGTCCGCATGTCCATGGCCGCCATATCTGAAAAAACCTGGTTCTGGTTTTTCACATCGACATAGTTCGCCGGCGCCGGAGTGTTGCGCGCAAAGCCGGCAAACGAAGCATCCTCCCAAATCATTACGAGACGATCGGGATCAGCGAAAGGCAAAGGCCGCAGCAGCACCGCGTTCACCACGCTGAAGATTGCAGTATTCGCGCCAATGCCGAGAGCCAGTGTAAGGATGGCGATCGCCGCAAAGCCGGGCCGCTTCAACAGGCTACGAATCCCGTAACGTATGTCTTTGATTAAGTTGTCCATTCAGCCCCCTGTAACGCGAACTGTTAGTTTGCAATTTCCCTAAATGCCCGCCTCGACCGGAAATACTCAACAAATCCAACTCCCAGTCAGGAAGGGCGGTTTACCCCGCTGCTTGAAAATCACTCAACATAGGAAGCGGGGGCAAGCCACCCTTCCCGACTGCAAGTATTGAAGGTTGGCTCTTGCGAACAACCTACTCGTATCTCAGCGCCACCAGCGGATCGACTTTCGTGGCGCGGCGCGCCGGGATATAGCAGGCGACTAAAGCCACCAATGTAAGCAGCGCCGCTACGGCCACAAATGTCAGCGGGTCTTTCGCGGTGACGCCGAACAACAACGTCGCCAGCACGCGTGTCAGCACGAAGGCGCCGGCGACACCAAGCGCCACGCCTAACACCACCAAAATCATCCCCTGCCGAACAACCAGCCGCAGCACGTCAAAACGCTTCGCGCCCAGAGCCATGCGCACACCAATCTCGTGCGTTCGCTGCGTTACTGAATAAGCCATCACTCCGTAGATTCCGGTCGCCGCCAGCAGCAGGGCCACCAGCGCCAGCAGTCCCAACAGCAACGTGCGATAGCGCGAGTCCGCGACCGAAACGTCCATCCATTGATCCATCGTTCTGACCGCAGCCACTGGCTGATCGGGATCTATGGTCTGAACTTCCCGGCGCACCGCCGGAGCCAGACTGCCAGGATCGCCGTTAGTGCGAATGACGAGGTTCATCCATGGCGTTTGAATGGTCGGGAGGTACATCGCGGGCAAAGGATCGGATTCCATGGCCCGGTGCCTGATGTCTCCGACGATGCCGATGATCTCGTAAGCTTGATCGCCCCAGGACATCACCAGGCGCTTGCCCAAAGGTTCTTCATTCGGAAAAACTTCCTGGGCAAGGAGATCGCTGATGATCACAACCCTGGCGGCCTGCTGCGCTTCCTGCTCAGTGAAATTGCGACCTCGCAGCAAGGGAATTCTCAGCGAATTGAAATACTGGTGGTTGACGCGGCGAAAGTCTGACCCCAACGATTGATCCGGACCCAGGGGCGGACGTCCCTCGACTGTGAAAGGCATGTCGTTCGGTTGCCCGCTGAGCGGTAACTCGGTGATGAGTCCGACACTTTCCACGCCGGGCAAACCCGCGACCCGGTCCTGGAGTTGGGCAAAGAAGGCCCCAGCCTTCTCCGGCTTGGGATATTTCTCGCGCGAGAGATCAACCCGCATCGTCAGCACGTTGTGCGCATCGAAACCCGGATTAGTGTTCTGCAACCGCATAAAACTTCGAATCAACAATCCGGCGCCGATCAACAACACGACCGCGACTGCGCTTTCAATCACCACCAGCACGCTCCGAATTCGATTGCGCCCTGAACCGTCACCACTGCGGCCGCCTTCTTTCAAAGCGTCATTGAGGTTGAGCTTCATAGTCCGCAGGGCCGGCGCCAAACCAAACAACACGCCGGTACAGACCGAGAGCGCGAGCGTGAAAGCCAGCACGGTGAGATCGATCTTCACGTTGGCGGTCGAGGGAATACTTCCGGGGCTGAGCTTCACCAGCAGTTCGACTCCCCAGACCGCGAGCAAGGCGCCGAGGGCACCGCCACCGAGGGCAAGCAATACACTCTCCGTAATCATCTGCCGCACGATGCGCAGGCGGCCCGCGCCGAGCGCTGTGCGCAGCGCGATTTCACGGTCTCGCGCTGCGGCGCGAACCAGCAGCAGGTTGGCGACGTTGGCGCAGGCAATCAGCAACACGAATCCCACTGCGCCGAAAAGTATGAAGAGCGTCGGCCGGATCTTTCCGACCAGTTGTTCCTGTAACGGGACCAGACGCAAATTCCACCCAGTGTTCGTGGCGGGATATTGTTCTTCCAGCCGTCGCGCGATGGCGTCGGTGTCGGCTTGTGCCTGGGCCATCGTTACTCCCGGCTTGAGCAGTCCGACCGGCCGGAGGAAATGCGCCTTGCGCTGTTTCATTTCCGGCCCGCGATCGAAATTGATCGGGACCCACAGCTCTGCCGTTTGCGGAAAACTGAACTCCTGCGGCATCACGCCAATCACTTCCGAGGTTTTACCGTCGAGGGTCAGTTTCTTTCCCACGATCGTTTGATCGCCGCCGAATCGTTTTTGCCAAAGCGCATAACTGATTACGGCCACCTGGTTCTGCGCCGGCTGTTCGTTCTCAATCTCAAACGCGCGCCCCAGGATCGGCTTCACGCCCAGCGCCTGGAAGTAATTCCCGGTAACGCCAGCCGCGGACAAGCGTTCCGGCTCACCACTTCCAGTGAGATTCACCGGGAGCGGCACTGAGAAGGAGGCAGCAAATTGTTCGAAGGTCGTGTTCTGTTGGCGGAAGTCGAGATAATCCAGCGGCGCCACGCTCGCGCGATTGCCACCATTGCGGATATTGCCGAACACCCAGATCAAACGGCTGGGCTCAGCGAATGGCAGCGGACGCAGCAGCACCGCGTTCACCAAACTGAAGATGGCGGTGTTGGCGCCGATTCCGAGCGCCAGCGCGATCAAAGCGATGACGGTGAATCCCGGCCGCTTAATGAAACCTCGAATCCCATAGCGAATGTCTTGCAGCAAAGTATCCATGAGCTCAGGTCCTTTTTGTAACGCACCACTGTTGGTTGCGATTCCTTTAACCACCCGTTCCAGCTTCATCTCGTATGGAGCCCAAATTCCGATTGGTATCGTCAGCCGGCTCCGCCGTCTGATGTGCGGAAAGGCTGTGCCTTTCCGGCACCATTGACTATTTTCCGGGCTGCGCCTTCCATTAGGGCGTAGCCCCAAAGTTGTACTGCCGCTCGGAAAGGCCGCGCCTTTCCGCATCAGGCGGCGAAGCCGGTTTCACTCATCTCTGAGAGCTACCAGCGGATCAACTCTCGTCGCCCGCCGCGCTGGAACGTAACAAGCAATCAGCGCTACGAAGATCAATGACGCCGAGACGGCCGCAAACGTTCCCAGATCAGTGGGCGTAGTCTTGAACAAAAGATTTGCCAGCAGCCGGCACAGTCCGAACGCCCCCACCAGCCCGATCGCAACGCCAGTTAGCGCCATCGTCATCCCGTTCTTCACGATTAGCCTGAGCACATCCATAGCCTGAGCTCCCAGCGCCATGCGTACTCCGATCTCACGCGTTCGTTGGGTGACGGCATATGACATGACGCCGTAAATACCGATGGAAGCTAGCAGCAGCGCGATTAGAGCGAAGACCGCCAGGATGTAAGTCATCAGGCGTTTCGGCGAGATTCGTTCCGCAATCATTTCGCCCACCGGCTTGACGTTGGAAACCGGCAGGTTTGAATCGAGTGCTTGCACTTCCGCGCGCACTGCAGCCGTTAGCTGCGCCGGATCCTGGCCGCCGCGGATGACCAAACTCATTGTGTTGCGGACATTTTGCGCGTAAGGGGAATACGCAATCGGATCGATTTCTTCATCGATATCGTCGTTCCTTACGTCGGCGACTATTCCAATAATCTCCTGCGTTTCTTTGTCGCCGCCACCAAAGTTCAAGCGCTGGCCAATCGGTTCCTGTCCCAGGAAGAATTTTTTCGCGAATGCTTCATTGATCAGGACTACGCGGGCGGCATTGGCGTCGTCATGCGAATCGAACATCCGGCCTCGGCGCAGGTCCGTGCCAATCGCCGGGAAATAATCTGGCGTCGCTACGCGCGTCTCTGCGTGAGGCTGCTGTCCCGGGGCAAATGGCGTGCGGCCGGTAATCTGGAAAGTGCTGCTTAGATCACCAGAGCTGAAGGGCACGATATTTACCAGGCCCGCCTTGACCACGCCGGGCAAAGCGCCCACGCGTTGGTTCAACTGTTCGTAGAAATTGATTTTCTTGCTCTTGTCTGCGTAACTGTCGGCCGCCAGTGAGACCTGCAGTGCGAGTACGTTCTCCGGCCGAATCCCAAGATCGGAGCGAATCATTTCCACATAACTGCGCACCATCAGACCAGCGCCAATTAGCAGCACGAGGGACAACGCGACTTCCGCAACAATCAGAACGTTTCGCAGTCGATTGTGACCGGCGCTGGGATCACTTCGGCCGCCCGCTTTTAACGCTTCGTTCAAATTGGTTCTGGTGGAATGCCAGATAGGACCCAATCCGGCGACAATCCCGGCCACCATCGAGACCAGAAAAGTAAATCCGAGAACGGTGAGGTTGATTCCCAGCCGGTTCCAGCCCGGTATGAATTTTGAATAGCCCTCGGGAATGCCGCGGGCCAGGGCCGCGATGGCCCAGACGGAAAACAAGAGACCGAGGGTTCCTCCCGCCAGCCCAATCAAGGTACTTTCGGTGAGGGCCTGCATCATGATCCGCGCGCGGCTGGCGCCCATTGCTAAGCGCACCGCTATCTCTCGCTGCCGTGAAGCAGCGCGCACTAACAAAAGGTTGGCGACGTTGGCGCAGGCGATCAGCAAAACAAAAACGACGGCCCCCATCAGAATGGGAACGCCGGTCCTGGCGCCTCGCACGGCGTCAGCCGTCAGCGTCACGACGTTCGCGTCGCGGCCGCTGTTTGTCACCGGATACTGTTGTTGCGCGCGCTCGGAGATACTGCGAAGGTCGGCCCGTGCTTGCTCAATAGAAACGCCCGGCTTCATTAGACCAATCACTCTCAGGTAGTGATTGCCGCGCTCGACCTGCTCTTCGGGTGTAAAGACCTGCGGGATCCACATCTCGCCGCTGTTGTAGGGATAATTGAAGTCTGCCGGCATCACCCCCACGACGGTGAACTGCTTTCGATTAAGGCTAATCTGTTTGCCCACCACGTCCGGGTTCCCGGCAAAGTGTTGCTGCCAGAAACTATGCTTGAGAACGACAACCTGTTCGTGGCCGGGCTGATTGTCTTCGGGGAGAAAGGTCCGACCGCGCGCGGCTTTGATCCCGAGAATGTCGAAGAAGCCGGTTGTTACGCCGTAACCCGGAAAGCGCTCCGGATGCGAACCGTCTGAGAGATCGAACGACTTTTGTTCGATGGCCACTACCGCTTCGCAGGTTTGATTCTGGTCGCGCCAGTCGATGAAGTTTCCCGGGGAGGCTGACCCACGTTCAAAACCCATCGCCCGGTTTTGTTCCCAGACGACCAACAAGCGCTCCTGTTTGGGGAATGAAAAGGGATGAAGGATCAGCGCATCGACAGTGCTGAAAATCGTCGTATTGGCGCCGATCCCGATGGCGAGGGTGAGGAC
>JAWVFI010000099.1:0-15565 GCA_033856235.1 Blastocatellia bacterium
TGCCGGCGCTGCGTCCTTGCTGGATGCGACTGCTATTCGTGATCACACATTGGTCGGCGACTATGCACTTTTTCTGCGCGCCGATGCTCTCGATAAAGTTGGCCGGCAGGTGGATGCGAGAACTGCATATGAACAAGTCGGGCGCGACTATCCTTCCTCAATGCGAACTCGCGAGGCCTGGCTCCGCGCTTCAGAGCTTCTGCTGAAGGATTTGCAGCCTGCCCGCGTGTTGGATCTTCTGAAGGACCTTACGGCCAGGGATGACGCAGCCGCGCTGCTGTTAACCGCAAAAGCCTATGAGCAAAAAGGCGACCCCGCTCGTGCTCTGGCAAGTTATCGCCGCCTCTATTTCTTCGCGCCAGCCTCGTCCGAAAGCGCGGAAGCGGCCAGCGCCATCCAGCGCCTGAACTCAACCATTGTTCCGGTCACTGCTGAAGAAGCCAACGCCCGTGCCGAGAAACTGTTCGCGGCCAAACGATCTTCGGAAGCCATTGATGCCTACGCCGACGCTGCCACCCGTTTTCCAGGCAGCCCGACGCCGGAGATGCAACTGCATCGTGGTATTGCCGCCGCCAACGCCAAACGCACACTTGATGCCGTCGCGGCGCTGACCACCGTGTCGAGTTCCGCCGGAGAGCAGAAAGCGGAAGCGCTTTACTATCTAGCCTGGGCCTACGCGCGCGCGCGCCAATGGCCACAGGCACGCAGCACGGTTGAAGAGTTACGCCGCTCATTTCCACAGAGCTCATGGACACCACGGGCGTTGGTGCAGTTGGGCCAACTTGCTGACGACGCAAAGAACACGGTCGACGCCGCCTATTTCAACCGGGCCGCAGTGAACGCTTATCCCGGCACTGCCGAAGTGGCCCAGGCGCAGTTCAATCTCGCCTGGGCGGCGCACGACGCCAAGAACTTTAGCGAATCGTCGCGCTTGCTGACTGAACATCTGGCGCTCTACGCCGACAAGAACACGGACAATCGCGGCCGGGCCGGTTACTGGGCGGCGCGCGATAGCGAGCGCGCCGGCAAACTCGCTGAAGCGCGGGCGCTTTACCAGGCAATGCTCGGTCGATACGACGCTAACTGGTATGGCTACCTGGCGCAGCAGCGCCTCGACACGATGAAGCGTAACGGCAACGCTCCGCTAGCCAAGTTCGCCGGTGATTCGATGATCGGCCGGGCCGTCGCGAACTTGCAAACCGTCACCGTCGCCGAAGAAACCGCAGGCCCGGACGAAGATGCGCGCATCGCGAAAGCAGATCAGCTTTCCATCATCGGCGCCGATGATTGGGCTTTGGAAGAATTGGGCGCAGCCCTGCAGTCTGCGCCGAATAGCCCGCGGGTGAATCTGGCGATCGCTCGCATCTACCGCTCACGGGAAGACAATGTGCAGGCCCTGAATGCTCTGAAGCGAAGTTATCCCGATTACTCGCAGATGAAGCCGGAAGAGTTGACCCGGGAAGAATGGGATGCGTTTTATCCGCTGGCTTACTGGGACATCATCTCGCAAGAGTCGCGCGCCCGCGGTCTCGATCCTTATCAGGTGGCGGGATTGATCCGGCAGGAGACGGTATTTGATCCGCGGGCAAAATCGGGGGCCAACGCGTACGGACTGATGCAGGTGCTGGTGCCGACTGGCCGGGTGACGGCACAAAAGTACAACATCGATCGCGCGATCACGGCAGAGTCTCTCTACGAGCCGCGCTTGAACGTGCAACTAGGCACCGCATTTCTAAAAGATCAGATTGACAAGTTTGGCCGCATCGAATATGTCGCTGCCGCTTACAACGCCGGGCCTGGCCGGGCGGTGCAATGGCGGGCGTCATTACCGGTCGAGCTCGATGAATGGGCGGAGGCAGTTCCCTTCAAAGAAACGCGCGGCTACATCCAGGGAGTGGTGCGCAATCGTTTGCAATACCTGCGGCTGTACGACGCCGAAGGAAAGTTCCGCCCGGAAGTCGGAACGCGCCCGGCCACGCCGCCGCCCGGCGCCACCCCAGCAACGCAGCCGACTGATTCGACGGTGCGCAAAAGGCGAGTGGTTGGCGGTGAGGACGAATAAGGGAGGGGCTCTCTCTGCCAGCGTGATGGAGCAGGTGAAATTCTCATTAGCACCTGACTTCAGTCAGGTGATTTGCGAGGGGCCCCGATGGGTTAACGGTTCCAACGGTTTCATTTGGTAAACCGTTAAAAACGGTTAGTGTGATATTGACCCAAGGGATCACCGCACTGAAGTGCGGTGCTAATGAGAAGTTTGAAGCAGGCGAGTCAATGTTCTTACGCCTTACATTAATCACATTGTTACTTTCAATCGCTGCTTCTCCGCAAAGACCGGGCGGCACCCTGCCGAAGACCATCACTATCTCCACTGAACCCAACGCCATCGTCTGGATCGATGATATCCGGCGCGGCGTGACGGACGGCTCCGGCAATCTCTCTGTAAAAATATTTTCTCCCGGACGTCACACTTTGCGAATCCGCGGCAATGGCTTCAGAGAAACCACCGTTCCGTTGCTCTCAACCCGCGCCGGCATGAATGTAAAGCTGGTGCGCACGGACGACGCGGCAGAACTCGCCTTCCAGCAAGCGGAAACCGCGCGCGAACAGGGCAAAGACGCAGCCGCGAAAAAAGCCGCCGTTGAGCTTTACCAAAAAGCTTTGCATCTCCGTCCAGCTTATCCGGCGGCGAATGTAGGGCTGGCTCGCGTACTAATGGATCTCGGTGATATCGATGGCGCGCTGGAGCAGGTTGCCGCGGGCCGCCGCGCGCGCAGAATCTATCCGGAAGCTTCGGCAGTCGAGGGACGCATCCATCGCGAGAACACCGCGAACGAAAAAGCGATTACTGCTTTTCGCCGGGCGATTCGTGAAGGACGCGGCTTTCAACCTGAGGCGCACGTCGGCCTGGCCCGCATCTGGGAAGAAAAGAACCAATGGGAAGACGCGGCCAGCGAATACGAAATCGCGATCAAGCAGCTCTCCGAAAGCGAGCCGGTCATCTACCAGTTACTCGGCGCCGTCTATGAAAAACTGCAGAAGCCCAAAGAGGCAGTCACTGTCTATGAAAAGTATTTGGAGATTGCTCCCGACGGCAGTTATGCTTCCGCCATTCGTTCGATCATCGAGCAACTACGGCGCGAGGCCGCCGGCCAGCAGTTGTTGCCGGAATGATTCAAGCTCTTCACTGGGACCGCGGGTGTCCCGCCCGCAAATGAGCGCGCCCGCGCGAATTATTTCAGACGAAGTGTGTGTCTATATGAGGATGCGGGCGGGAAGCCCGCGGTCCCAGTGAAGAGCTTGAGCGAAGTTCGCCAGGTTGAGTGGGCCTGGATCTGATTCATTCAACCAGTTTCGAATGAAACGTTATGACAATTCCTGCCACCGCACATTCCCGAATTTCTCGCAAAGCGAGTCTCTTCACTGAATCGGTCATTCGCGAGATGACGCGGGAGGCGATGAAGTATGGCGCCGTGAATCTTTCGCAGGGCTTTCCGGATTTTCCAGCTCCCTCCGACATCAAGCAGGCGGCGATGCAGGCCATCGCCGACGACGTCAATCAATACGCCATCACCTGGGGCGCAAAACCATTTCGCGATGCGATCGCGGCCAAGACCAAATGGCACCTCGGCCTGGATATCGATCCGGAAACTGAAATCACGGTTACCTGCGGCTCAACCGAAGGCATGATTGCGGCCATGATGGCCACGGTGGATCCGGGCGACGAGGTCGTGGTCTTTGAACCGTTCTATGAGAACTACGCTCCCGACGCAATTTTGTCGGATGCGCGGCCGCGGCACGTGGCCTTGCGGCCGCCCGATTGGAGTTTCGATCCCCAGGAGTTGCGCGCCGCGTTCAACGAGAAGACTAAAGCCATCATCATCTGCAATCCGAACAATCCCACCGGAAAAGTTTTCACGCGCGCCGAGATGGAATACATCGCCGGTCTTTGTCAGGAGTTCGATGCCCTTTGCTTCACCGACGAGATTTACGAGCACATCATTTATCCGCGCGCGGACGCCGAGATCGCGCACATCTCAATGGCCCAGCTCCCGGGCATGCGCGAGCGCACGGTCATCGTGAACTCAATGTCGAAAACGTATTCGGTGACGGGATGGCGGGTAGGCTATTGCATTGCGCCGCCGGAGATTACCAGCGCGATTCGTAAGGTGCATGACTTTCTCACTGTCGGCGCGGCGGCCCCGCTGCAGGCCGCGGGAGCATATGCACTGTCCCTGCCGCCGTCTTATTACCAGCAACTGCAGGCGGAATACGAAAGACGACGCGACCTGATCCTGCCGGAACTGGAGCAGGCGGGCTTCAAAACGTTTCGGCCAGATGGCGCTTACTACATCATGACTGACATCTCAGCCTTCGGATTCACGAATGGCGTTGAATTTACGCGCCACCTGATTCGCGAGATCGGCGTCGCCTGCGTGCCCGGCTCCAGCTTCTATTCTGATCCCGCGCTTGGTTCACATCAGGTGCGTTTCTGTTTTTGTAAGAAGGACGAAACCCTCTTCGAGGCTGCCAAAAGACTGGCCAAGCTGCATCGCTGAATTCCCCCCGCCTGTGAGGCGCGATTTTTTGGAGGATGCCGGCAAAGTGAAAGGGCCCTCGCAGTCTTAATAATTCGTCAGGATGTCTTCGGCGGCAAAACCCATCTGCTGAAGCCTGTCGCGTGTCTGGGCAATCATTTCCCGCGAGCCGCAAACCAGCGCCACCGGTGAAGTTAGATCCGGAAGAACGTGATCAAGCAGAGATTGCACGTATCCCGTCGGTCCCGACCAATCGTGGCCGTCGGGTCGCGAGATCACCTGGCGCAATTCGACTCCCGCCGCCTCCCAGCCTTCCGTTTCATCTCGATAACAAAAATCATCAGGCGTGCGCGCACCATACAAAACCACCAGCTGGCCAAAGTCCGCTTTCCGTTTCAACACGTGGCGCAGGACCGAACGCAGCGGCGCCACCCCCGTACCCATGGCGACGAAGACCAGATCTCTTCCGGCTTGCGCATCGATGGGGAACCCATGGCCTGCCACTCCGCGCAAATCAAGCCGCGCGCCGCGATCCATTTCGTAGATTAGAACGCTGGCGCCAATCGTTCGCTTGACCAGGATTTCCAGTTCGGCGTCTTCGGGCGCGCTGGCAAAGGCAAAGTAGGCCGGGTCTTCGCCGTTAACCTGCAGCATAGCTACTTGTCCCGGGATGAACCCGATCCCATGGCCGTCAGCTGCATTCTCCGGCTTCAGATCAAATGACCGCACGTCGCGGGCCTGTTGGCGGATGCCGCTGATGATGAGCGGCGTGTTCTGGTTTTCCATAAGTTGTTTCAGTCAAACCCTTGGGCCGGCGCAGTGTAAACGATCCTCGCAATAAAATGTAGGTCCTGCTCGATTGGGCAGTGGCTGAAGTTGAAAGTTTCAGAAATTGACTCTGCGCCTTTGCGTGAAATATTGCGCAGGTTGAAAGCATTGTTCGCAAAGGCGCAAAGCAGGATCGAAAGGGCGCAAAGCAAATTAGCTCACTTCCCTCCATTCGGAAATGTTTCCGGCGGCGATCCTGTTGGTGATAAGATGCGTCCAACGCAGTGAGGTCCGACCAATGCATTCCAAAAATCCAACTCGTGCCCGCGCTTATTTCGAAGATGCAGCACTGATAGTTGCAGTACTTTTTCTGTGTGGGACTGCTGCCAGCGCTCAATCCGGACGGCGCGCGCCCAAGCGCACGACCCCGGTTGTTACCGTTTCCGTTCCCAAGGCAGTGGAAAAGAAGCCCGAGCCCAAAAAGGATTCACGCATTCCTTTGGCGGTCACCATGGAGGATCACAATCCGTTTTCCGGACTTCCCATGTTTCTGGCGGAATCGATCAGGGACACTGTGGCGGATAGTCTGCGCCGGTCGGCCGCGCTCAAAGTTGACGTGGGCACGCGCGGCCTTACTCGCGGGGACGCGGTCAAGCGGGCCAAGTCCGAACAACAACTCTATGTGGTCTGGCTGCAAATCGACACCGACTCTGATAGCAATCGCACCGCCTCTACGGCGTGGACTCCGGAAAGCCTGTTCCTGCGATACACGATCTTCTCTCCGATAACAGCCAAGATCAAAGCTTCGGGTAGAACGGCACCAATTCGCCGCTTAGGCGGAGGCGGCGTGATCAGCCGGATACCTTCTTCGCGCGGCAGCACAGTCTATTCTGACTATGCTTTGAAGCAACTAGCGAATGAAGCCGCGGAACGGATTAGGGATTCGTTCACCGCTGAGATTCCCGACATCCACCTGCCGGGCTGAATCAGAAGCCCGACCGCGACCTCAATGGATTACGCGCCTGAAAAAATAAGATCACGTCTGAAAACCAAGATCATGAAACAACCGAAATTTCTAATTGCACTTCTCATTTTCATCCTCGCTGCAGCTGTGGGTGTAGGACAGAGACGCACGTCTTCCCCTAGCCGGGATGCCCTGGGAAAGATTCAAGGCGTGGTTCTGGATGCAAATGATGCCCGTATCGTCGGAGCCACGATAACTATCGAAACCCCCGGGTTCAAGCGACAGTTGAAATCCGGCGAAGAAGGGAATTTTGAACTCAGATTGCCTGCCGGTGTCTATCTGATCAAGGCCGACGCAAGCGGCTTTCGTAATTTCGAGCTCTCACCCCTGACGGTCAAGGCCAACGTATCTGAGTTGATAAACATTCACATGGAGGTGGGGTCGATTTCGGACCACTCCATCGTGATGCCGGACTAGCCCTAACTAACGGACTTTCGATGCTCACCTTCAGCTTCGGCATAGAGGCGGTCGATCACGTCGCGATACTTGTCATCAACCACTCGCCGTTTCACTTTCAAGGTCGGTGTCAGCTCGCCGCTTTCAATCGTCAGTTCGTGATCAAGCAGCGCGATGCGTTTGACCTGTTCATACTGCGCCAGATCAGGCGTCAGTGAAGCAATCTGCCGTTCAAATAGATCAATGATCCGCGGGTGGCGACACAGATCCTCATGTGTGGTGGCGGCTATACCTTTCAGTTTGGCGTAGGATTCCAGACGTTCCCAATCAGGGACGATGAGCGCGGCGGGAAACTTGCGCCCATTGCCGATTAACACTACCTGATTGACGAAGCGCGAGCCTTTAATCATTTGTTCGATCGGCTGTGGCGCGACGTATTTGCCACCCGAGGTTTTGAGAAGTTCCTTCTTGCGATCAGTAATCGTCAAAAAGCCTTCGCCGTCGATGGCGCCGATGTCCCCGGTCCTGAACCAGCCGTCGTCCGTGAACACTTCCCGCGTTTGCTCCGTCTTTTGCCAGTAGCCCTGCATGACGTTGGGCCCGCGCGTTTCGATCTCGCCATCATTGGCCAGACGCACTTCAACATTCCGGATGGGTTGGCCCACGGTGCCGATGCGATTGTCTTCCAGAGTAGACGCCGTGATCACCGGTGACGTTTCGGTTAGGCCATACCCTTGCACAATAGGCAGCCCAGCGCCGGAAAAAATGTATCCAATCTCTTCCGAGAGCGCCGCGCCTCCGGAAACAAAGATCCGGATGCGCCCACCCATTGCCTCACGCCATTTGCCGAAGATCAGACTGGACGCCAGCTTGTATTTCCAGGCCAGCAGCGTCGGGACTCTCTGATGATTAGCTACCCGCCGGGCCCGGGCTTTACCAACCTCGACTGCCCAGTTCAGCAGCGCGATGTTGGCTCGGCCTTTTTCCGCCGCCTTGTCTTTGATGCGCGCGTAGATCTTCTCAAAGATGCGCGGCACCCCGACGAAAACTGTGGGGTGAACTTCCCGCATGTTCGCGCCCGTCTGCTCCAGCGACTCTGCGAAAAATACGCTCATGCCGTGATGCAAGTACATGTACATCGCCTGACGCTCGAAGATATGCGAGAGCGGCAGCACGGAGAGCGACACGTCGTCTTTGCCGAACTCAAACTTTTCCGAACAGTCGATGAGGTTGGAGACCAGGTTGCCATGCGTCAGCATCACGCCTTTCGGTTCACCCGTGGTTCCCGACGTATAGATAATGGTCGCCAGGTCTTCAGGTTTGCAGGCCGCGACCAAATCCTCCAGGCGTTGGCTTTCCGCCAACTGCCTGCCGCGCGCCTCCAGGTCATCCAGGCTGAGGCACTCGTTGCTGCCGGCGCCAGTTTCAAAGAGCACAACGTGCTCCAGCGCCAGACATTCGCGCAGCACTTCGGCGACCTCTCGATGTTTGGTTTTGTTGGAGACGAATAGTACGCGCGCGCCGCAATCCTGCATGATGTAGCGCACCTGCGAGGGCGTCAGCGTGGGATAGATGGGCACGTCGATGGCGCCGGCGAACTGGCAACCACCATCCGCCAGGACCCACTCCGGGCAACTCTCGGAAAGGATTGCAACGCGTTCACCTGGACGCACTCCCAGCGAACGAAGCCCCAGGGCAATATGGCGTATGCGCGCCAGCATCTCCGAAGTTGAAATAGAGTGCCAGGCGCCGTCCCGTTTGTAGTTCAACGTGTCCGGCTTTTCGTGATCGCGCCGGATACGCTCGAACACTTCCGGCAACGTCTCCGGCTCGTCAGCGGTCAAGGGAACACGAGGCGGGTGGCTCGATGCGGGAGTGGCGGGTGTAACGATAGAACTCACTTAGTGGCCACCCCGTTCAGGAAAATGTCGAGCACCTGGTCGGCCATTGGCGCCAGCTTGTAGCGCCGTTTCGAGATGATCCAGTTAGTGGCCATTTCATCGAGGGCGCCGAACAGGATTTTGGCCATTACTTTGGCGTTCAATTCCTTGCGAAACGCGCCGGAGCGCTGGCCTTCCTCAAAGGTGCTGCGAATGAGGGCGAGGTATTCGGCGAAACCGGCGGCGGAAAACTCTTCCATGAACTTTGTCGAACCGCGTAACTCGACTTGGAACACGATTGCCAGATCGCGATCGGCACCCAGGCGCTCCAGGTGCAAAAGGGCAATGCGGCGCAGCTTCTCGCGCGCGTCATCGAGTTCTTCCAGTTGCCGGCGGGCATCGGCGACCGCCCCATCCACACTCCGATCAAAAATGGAGTGGAGTATTTCTTCCTTGCTCTTGAAGTAAAGATAGACGGTGCCGTCAGCCACGCCCGCCGCCTTGGCGATGTCCGCAACTTTCGAATTGAAATAGCCGTTGCTGGCAAACACGCTGGTGGCGGCGCGCAGAATTGCTTCCCGCTTATCGCCCACCGCGGACCGGGCAGAGTTCGAACTGCGTCCTGAAGCCATAGAGTTGAGAGAATGAATGAATCGCCACTCAGTACCCCGTCAGCCTAACCTTAGCAAGGGATTTCCGCAATGTGCTGAAGCTTTTTGGAAGGAAGGGTTTCGAAGGATTCGTTAGAATTTACTCGATGGCACAAGCTGTTATGGAGATTTCAAACTCCCATTCCGAATTCCTAATGCGCAAATAGAAAATGGCGGAGGGGACAGGAGTCGAACCTGCATAGCCTTTCGGCCGGCGGTTTTCAAGACCGCTGCACTACCATTATGCGACCCCTCCGCGCAGGAGAGAACTATACCGCAGGCTGAGGGAGTGCTCAAATGCTAGTCCGAACCGCCTGCGGTAGCGGGCGGTTGACCATTCGGTCCTTCACGCTGATAGCGGGAGATCAACCGCCCGCTACCGCAGGCGGTTCTGACTTAGCGCCCGCACTCGGCGTTGCCGTGCGTCACCGCACTACTGAAGCGCGTCTGGTACTCGGTCGACGTAATGAACGAGCAAACCATGCCGCGGTAATTTCCCGGCTCGCGGTGGTTCAGCACATCCAGCCAGAAGTCATAGCCGCCCGGGTCAGGATCGCGTCGCAAGTAGCCGAAGTATTCTGTCAGCACGAACGCCGGGTTGTACGCTTCGTTTCGAAACGCCGCAGTTTCGGTGACATTGCGCAACACCAGAGAACGGCTCTGGTTTAAATTTGTGCCCGCGTTGTACTTGCTGATTAGATCGCCTCGCAACCCACTCAGGTCAATACCTGATGATTGCTGCACATTCTGAATTAGCGCGTCGACAAACGATCCAGCCGCAGTATTCGTTTGATACCTGGCAACAAACTCCGCCCGCTGCACGAAACTCTCAGCGAACGATTGTTTCGTGGTCTCCAGATTCGCTCCCAAAACTAACCTGGGGCGGTCGGCGTAGTACTCCGCGTAACGAGGCTGCCGGCCCAGAGCGCCTTTGTATAAGCCATATATGAAGGCGCCGGTCTGCTGGAATTCTTCCTCAACGAAGAATGCCGCGGCAATTCCGATCCGGCGCGATTCGAGGCAGCCTTCATCTGTTCCACACTTCTCTAACTCATTGGTCCAGTATGTCAGCCCGCCGCTATCGGGCTCACGTCCCAAAATATCGACGTACTGCTGGCGTACGAAGAAGATATCGGTGTCGAGTGGATTGCTGCTCTCGACGTTCAGAGCCGCTCCGGTAAATAACGCATCTGCATGATTGCCCAAAAGTGAAAACGAGCGAATGGAGGGAGTAAATACGTAATTCGCGCGCGACGGAACCACCGAGTAGAACCCTCCGATGTCCACATTACTAAACTGGTACCGACCCCGGCTGTCAGTTATTGTTCTCGCTGAACTGCCTCCGCTTAAAGTCAGCGCCACCCCAGACAAGGGCTGGCCGGTGACATCGGTAATCACTCCGGAGACACTCGAATCCGCAGCCGTGGGCGCGCACGCCGTACCGTTGGCCGAGGTCATCGGGCCAGTGCCGCAAGTATTCGCGACTAAACTGCGGCTCATAATGAACTGTCCACCTGCCACGTCGTTGTTGACGCTCAGCACTCTTTGGGACTGTCCGGAGGCGATTATGTAGTGCATAACTCCGCCCGGCTGATTGATGTGCGAGAGCTGATGCAGGTGGCCGATTTCATGTAAGGCCACGGATTCAAAATCAATCTGAGCGACGCTTGGCGCCGCCGGACCAAACTGCCAGGCTGTGGCATCATCAAAAACGACATCAATCTCATCTACTTGCCAGACAAACGGTCCGCCGGTACTGCAGCCTGAGTAGAAGCTGGAAGCTCTGCCGGCAACGTTGACGGGCAGCTCGCCGCCGTTATCAAACCTCACCACGTTTACTCCATCAAGCCCTATGGTATCGGTCGCGGTCGGCGCTCCTACTGTCCAATTAATGTGTGTGGCGCAAGTCCAGGTGTTCATCGCGCGTAGAAAGGCAGCATTGGCTGCCGCGTTCGCACTGAACTCTGCCGACTCCATCTGAAAGGTGTAACCGCCCGCGCCGTTATCATTAACGTGATCCGGCTGCGCCGCAGTTCCGGAGTCGTTAATATTGGTGTAGGCATATGTAATAGTCAGAGCTGCCGCGCTCGTAGCCGCGTTCCCAGCGCTGTCGGTGACCCTGACTACGCCCGTACCGGCACAACCCGTAGTCGATCCCTTGCTTGGGACCTTCACCTTTATTTCGGTGTTGCTCCAGGAAACATAATCCGTGGCCAGAGGACGCATGAAGGTGGCCCCTCCGTCGTCTGAATTGCTGAATTCGACGAAACCTCCCCCTTGAGTGGGACCGAAACTGGATCCGCTGATGGTCAGAACTTGCGCCGTCCCCGCAGTGATAATGCCGGGAAAAAAGGTGACCGCAGCTGCGGCAGGAGTAAAGTTATGACTTTGCTTTTTGTAGCTGAGTTCTAAGGCGTGGTTTTCAGTGACCACACGAGGGGGGACGCCTGTAATCCTGGTGATCGAGTTGTAGACATCCGTCTCAATTCCAGAATAGGTCTGAAACGGTTCAGAGGCGGTGTGACTGGACACATCGTAGCGAATGAACCCCTGCGGGCTGCCGTAAGCCAGATAGCTTCGAGTAGTGTCGCCGCCATCTTGCGCATCGACTATTCCGGTCGGTTCACAAAACAGCACGCCCATTTCTCTTTCACTTAACTCCAGAGCCGGAGTAACAACTTGTTTCCGGTTCCCCACAGTGCCGCCTTCGGTGATCACGGTAATTTGCGAACCCGAAAGAGTTCCCTTAAACACTTTGTAGACGTCAATCAGGTTGGCAGTATAGATATTGCGATGCTGTGAATCCCAGAACGAGTGTTGTGAGACGACCTCCCCCTCAACGATGAGGTTCGATTTGTTAGCGCGCACCTCGGGCGAGATCGGAGACAACGTGCAATAGCCGTCTGCCTGAACTACCAACGGAACATCACTTAGCGACAGCTTCACTTTGGCCGAACTGGCCGAGAACAGTTGCACGGCCAAAAGTGCCAGGATGCAAAACAGTGCGAAACGGAAACTCGTATGGGTTGTTATGGGGGGTGTCATATTCATAACTCTTTCTGTCTTGGAAAGCGCTCTTAACAATCACAGTCCTGGGCGAAGACGTGATAACGCAGGAAAGGAAGTCGGGAAATGCCGTCTCGTAACGGCGAGAATTTATCATCCAAGCGGGAGGCGCGCAATGACTTTTCGCTGGGTCAGGTAGTCAGGCGGCGGTAGATACCCGGCATGCGTTCCGGCAGGTTCATTATGTCATCGATAATCGTGTAACCCACCTCGCCGTACAGGTCGCGCAGCTCGGCTTCGGATTCCCGGTCGATCGTGATGCAGAAGGGCGTGATGCCCTGGTTCTTGGTTTGGCGCAAGGCTTCGCGCGTATCTTCGCGCGCATAGCGAGCGTCGCCGTAATCGTGATCGTAAGGGCGACCATCGGAAAGCACTATCAGCAAACGCGTGCGCGCTTCCTGCTTTGCCAGGCGCGCGGCGGCATGACGAATCGCCGCCCCCAGCCGGGTGTTGTTCTGATAACTGATGCCGCCGATGCGCTCCTGTACTTCCCCGGAATAACTCTCGTTGAAATCTTTGACGATGTAGAACTTCACGTTGCGACGCCCTTCGGAAGTAAATCCATTAATTGAGTAAACGTCGCCGACCGCCTCCAGCGCTTCGCTCATTAAGACCAGACCTTCTTTCTCGATCTCGATAATCCGCTGTCCGGGGTGAGTGTAAGGCTGCAGCGGATGCCGGCCAATAGTACGCGCAGTCGAAGACGATTGATCCAGCAAAAAAGAGACGGCCACATCGCGGCGGCGGCGCAGGCGCTTGGTGTAAATCCGCTCTGACGGCACGCTTCCTCCGACGGCGCGAGCCGCGCGTCGATCAATCACGTAATCAACCACTGCGTTCAAATCGAACTCTTCGCCATCCAATTCGTTCACGACGCGCACCAGGTTCTCCGGCTTCATTAATTGAAACTGATGACGAATCGACGAGATAGCGCCCCGATGACGTTCGCGGGTTTGTTCGACGAACGCTTGCGTGCCGCGCGCGACTTTTTTTTCAACTACGCGGCACCAACCGACCCGATGGTCCGTCAGATCGCGGTCCCACTCGTCATAATTGAACGCGACTTCTCCAGGTTCAAGGTCCTGCTCGAACACCTGGGCCTGGCTCCAGGCTTCGCTGCCATCAAGATCGTCCGGTTCGCCTTCATTATCGGTGTTCCAGGCATTGAACAGCTCGTGCGCGTCGCGCCGCTGCGGCTGACGATCGGTTTCCTGCGGTCTAAAGGTTTCGCTGATGGATTCGGTTTCATCTTCAGCGGCAGACTCCTCCGGAATCTCAATCTGCTGATCTGAGTCCTCGGCGGAAATCGATTGAAAGAGGGAATACACGCGGTTGGTTGCCAACAGAGAATCCGCGACCGTGGCCCGTTCACCAAAGAGATACTCGGCGACTATCGTTTCCAACTCGGAAATGATTTGCCCGTACATCTGGCGCGCATCATCGAGGGCTCCGCCCAGCAATGTCACCTGGAACAACAGCTCAAACGGCACGAGGGCCTCAGGAAGATCAATCATTCGCGGCCGGCGCGTGCGCAGATGTTCCTGGATCAAATCCAGATCCCGTGCGAGACCGCGGTACCGCGCCCGAAGGCGCCGATCGATGCGACCGTTTTCCAAAGTCCCGAATATGCGACGCGCCAGTCGCGGGATCGGAAAAAGATTCAGAACGTCCTTGTAGGATAGGCACTCCTGCCTGTCCATTTTTTCATCGGAAACGACCGATTCATCAGCCTCAGGGACAGGCAGGAATGTCTGTCCTACGCTGAACGCGTCGCGCTGATCCGGATCGTATAGCGCGGCGATTGCTTCCCGCGCGGCGCGCAGATCGTCACTGTCGCGCTCGTAAGTCCCAAACTCAATTTGGCCGGCGCCGTGTGCCGCGAGAACTTTGTAAAGACGAAAATCGAGTTCGTCGTCATCGAACTCGGCCACCGATCCCGGCAAATGAATTGTCCGTCCATCGTCGATGCGCGACTCTAAAGGCACGGCCGCGAGCGGCACAATTTCCACGGCTTCGCCGGTCAATCCTTCGATGTACAAACGCAGCAGATGCTGGATTGACTCCAAAGTCAGCCCGGCTCCGCCACTGCGCAACGCGTCGTTACTGCCGCGTGTTTCCAGCGCGTAATAGCTGCGACGGGCGCGTGCATTGCCGCGGCCAAATGACAGGCCGGTTCGCGCCCAGGTTTCAAACTGTTCAATTGAAACCGTGCGCAAAGCGCGACCGCTGGAGCGCAGACAAGCGAGCGCGGCTTCCGCATCAACTTGCGCCACTTCCCGCGCCAGGGCGATAACCCGCCGGGCGAGCGTGACGCCAGGTTGGCGATCGCCGCCGGTGGCGATGGTTTGGAAGAAACGGGGGCCGGCGCGAATGAAAGCGACCACACTCGCGTTTCCTTCCCCGGCCACACTGCCGAGCAAGTCAATCCATTCATCAAACACTTCCGGCAAGGCGCGCAGGACGGCGCCCCCGGCGATTAGTAACTGGATTGCAGCGCTGCCGCTGCGCTCGAGAAAACCGCCGGCGCGTTTGAACAGCTTCAAAATGTTGGCTTCATCGAGTCCGGCGATCGCCTCCGGCAAAACCAACCAGGCATCGCTGGCTATCCCCCCGGCGCGCGCTGCGAAAGCGGCGGTCAGCTCTACCGCTGCACCTGTAATGCTGCCGGCGTTGCCAGGCGGGTCATGCTTCGACAGGTTTGCTACAACCTGCGGTGCGGCGTTGAGAAAGTCCGCGCTATGTTTAGCCGAGCGGCGCGAGATCTCAGATGCGATTTCAAAGATCGAGCAGAGCAAATCCGGATCGCTAATCTCCTGCGCCACACGCGGCGCGCTGTCAAAGAAAGTTGCTATCGCTGCGGCGCTGGAGAGGGTGGATTGGCGCGTACAGATTTGCCACAACAGAGTTCGGGCATTCGATGGGATTTCGCCGATGGCCGTCAAGCTGGCCTGGAAGAACTCCACGGCCGTCTCCAGATTCCCCATGGCGACGCGCCTGCCGATTTCGCCCCAGGAACGCAACTCTTCAGCTTGCAGTATCTGAGCCGCTGCCGGCGCTGCCCGGAGAAATTCAATGCTGGCCCGCAGGGAAACGCCGGCGATGGACGCGCTTACTTCCAACGCCGTCCGCGCGTGGTCGAGAGGAAGTTTGGCCACCTCCCGCGCCAGGCCCGCAATCGTGCGACGCTCGGCGGGACCTTTGACGCCACGTAAATGCTCGCTAAGTTCGCGGTCCAGGTTCTGATCC
>JAWVFI010000100.1:0-25780 GCA_033856235.1 Blastocatellia bacterium
GGCGGGGCCGACTCCGGGTGCAACACGGCGCGCGGATGCGGATCGAAAGTAATTACAGTGGGCACCGCGCCAACCGCCCGGGCGCGCTCGGCCACGGTCGTCATGATCAATTGATGACCAAGGTGCAGGCCGTCAAAAACGCCGAGGGTCAATACCGTCGGCCGTTGGATTTCTGCGTTATCTGTGCCGTGAAAAAGTCTCATCAGAGGTAACTGGTCATTAACACTTGTCTGACCTTCGTAAGGTTATCCAATCGTCCCGGCTATGCCGCCTGATGTGCGAAAGGGCTTTGCCCTTTCGCACCGCATCTTAATTGCGAGGGCTGCGCCCTAGCCCCCAGGGCATAGCCCGAATTATTCAACATCCGATCGCAAGGGCAGAGCCCTTCCGCACATCAGACGGCATAGCCGCGACAGTCAATAACAACGAAGACATTGGATTTCTGTCACTCATCGCTGACCATCAATTCATCGTAAGCCCATTCAACTCCATCGGGGAGTCGCGCGGCATCGCGCCCATGCTTCACATCATGCGCAATGTGCGTGAAAAACGCTCGCCGCGGCTTGATTCTTTCAACGTACTCGAGGGCCTTGTCCACCCAGAGGTGCGTCGGGTGCTCCTTGAAGCGCAGACAGTCCAGAACCAGCACGTCGAGGTCCTGCATAAGTTCGAGAGTAGCCGTGGGAATCTCGCTCAGATCAGTGGCGTACGCGAAGTCGTTACAACGATAAGCCATCACCGGCAGGCGGCCATGAATCACTTCCAACGGCATGATCTCAAGACCGGGCGCCAGGCAAAACGTCGCGCCTGGAACAACTGTGTGAGGAACAATCTGCGGCAAGCCACCGCCAAAGTGCGACGGTTCAAAGACGTACTTAAAAATCCGGCGGATATCTACCCAAGCTCGTTCATTAGCGTACAAACCGAGAGCGCCGTGACGGAAGTTCAGAGGACGAATGTCATCGAGCCCGAAGATGTGATCGGCATGACAATGCGTAATTAACACTGCGTCCAGGCGCCTCAAGCCATATCGTAACGCCTGCTGTCTAAAATCCGATGAGGTGTCTATTAGTACGGATTGACCTGCGTGTTCGATGACCACTGAGACGCGCAAACGCTTATCGCGTGGATCGTCGGAAGTGCAGGTTTCGCATTCGCAGCCGATGGAAGGAACGCCTGTGGAGGTGCCGGTGCCGAGGAAGGTAAGTCGCATTTATGGTCAGCTGTCAGATCTCTAAATCCCATTTTCCATTTCTCATTTTCCATCTGTCATTTCTCATCGCAGAAGGAAAACGCCGGCGCTCTCCCGAATGACAAATGGAAAATGAGAAATGGAAAAATCGGTCTTTGACTTAGGCGAAGTGAATCCACGGCCCACGGTCAGCGTCCGCCAATGATATCCCGGCCGCTGAACTTCGGCGGTTGCGCCGGGCCGCTGGTCAGTGAAACATATTGCATGCGCAGGTCGGCGAGTATCCCTTCGAACATTTGATCTTCTTTGGGGGCCAGATTGCCGCGCGTTTTCTGGCGTAGCATGCCGAGAACGTCGATCCAATGTTTAGCCAGCTCCAGGTCCACGCCGCTCTCTCCGGTGCCCGGATGGGGCATCATTCCAAGGGCCGCGGCGGCATTCGTGGCCGGCGACATCAGGAAGTTTATGAAACTGGCCGGATCGTTCGCCCCGGGCAGATCTTCACCATCATCTGGCTCGACCGCCGCGTCACCAGTCGAAGCCAGATCGTCGGCTGCGGAGGGCGGCGCTTCATTTTCAGTGGCCGGCTGCGCGCTGGCGCTAGTGGTTTCCGCATTTGCGCCAGCGGCGACTGGATCTGCTGGAGCGGGCTCCGCAGTAACGCCAGCGTTATCCTTGGCCGGCTCTGCGGCGGGCGCAATATCGCGTGGCGACCCGTCGGCATTGAACAGCCGTCGATCGGTTACCTTAAAACCTGATTGTTCCTCACCCATATCTCTCACTTTCAAGACAGTGCCTGCTTTCGCCTAAGCTCCGAAGCAGCACCGCATTTCTCATGTTTGAAATTTGGCTGATGTTAGCATCCGCCTCCGCTGGGTCGCAACGCGAGGTCAGAACCGCCTGCGGTAGCGGGCGGGCCCTTTTTTCTTTGGCTCTGCATACTGATGAGGCGGGAGGGGCCGCCCGCTACCACAGGCGGTTCTGACAGGACCATCCGAACTTGCCACCTGAAACCTGAAACCCTAAACTCGCAACCCAACCCAGCAAAACCATGCCAGTAAACTTTAACGACCTCGTGACTCTAATGGCGCGCCTGCGCTCGCCCGAAGGCTGCCCATGGGATCGCGAGCAGACTTATGCCACGCTCGCGCCCATGCTTTTGGAAGAGGCATACGAAGCCTTCGACGCCCTGGAAGAGGCGCGGGAAGGACGGCCGGAACCATTGCGTGAAGAATTGGGCGACCTGCTATTTCAAATCACCTTCTTCGCGTGCGTCGCCGCCGAGCGTGGCGAATTCAACATTGATGACGTCATCGCCACGGTCCACGAAAAGATGGTGCGGCGACACCCACATGTTTTCGGTGACGCTGAGGCCGGAGACTCCGCCACTGTCCTCCGCAACTGGGAAGCAATTAAGGCCGAAGAGAAACGCGCGGCCCGCGGTGATGCAGAAACTGAAGCGAAAGAAGTCTCGCTACTCGAAGGCGTGTCACGGAAGGCGCCGGCACTTATGGAAGCGCATCAACTGACGACGAAGGCAGCGCGGGTCGGATTTGACTGGGAGCAAGTCGAAGACATCTTCGCGAAGCTGCAGGAAGAAGTGGAAGAACTGCGCGAAGCGATTGCGGCCCATCAAGCATCACCAGCCGAGGCAGAACACTCGCGCGTTCGAGAAGAAGTCGGCGACTTGCTATTCGTAATCACCAACATCGCGCGTCACCTGCAGGTGGAACCCGAAGCCGCACTTAAACTAACCAACCGCAAGTTTCGCCGGCGTTTTGAATACATCGAAACGAAACTGCGTGAGCGGGAACAAAAGTTTGAGGCGGCAACACTTGATGAGATGGAAGCGCTGTGGCAGGAAGCAAAACTTGGCGAAGCAGCCAGCTAGAATAACTCCGGAAAGAGAAATCCAAAGGCCCGCCTGTGACGGCGGGCCTTTTTCCTGTTGGGGCAATTTTCGCGGCGAACCAGTTAGTTGTTCAACTGCAGCGAGCGCAGAATGTTGCTAAACGTTCCCTGATAGCTGTTGTATTCATTCTGCGGCGCCACGGCAAACATGTAAAAGAGTTGGCCGTTGCGCAGTTGCGTGGTGACTACGGTAATTAACTCGGGCTGGCCGGTTGCCTCATTGATGTTGGTGAGACGCGTTGACAGTCCGTTGCGACCGGCAACAGTTAACCGGGTAAAGCCACTCTGCTGGCGCAGATTGTTGTTGCTCTGCGTTAGCGAGCTGAGCAGTTCATTGGTTGCCTGCTGCAGGTTTTGCGACTGCGTTTGCGACACGCCGAAGTTTACGCCGTGCGTGAAAACGCTAGTGCCCTGCACTGATCCGTACGCCCCGTCGGGAGCAAACCAGATCTCGTTGCCGCTCGGCAGCTCCGTCCAGTTGTCCGGGACGCTGACGCGGAACAGGTTAGACGTGTTGTAGGTCCGATATCGGGTTGAAGGATATGCCACCCGGCCCCGCGGCGGAGTGCTGGGATAGTTCCCCGCCGGCTCGCCGTTGGGATAGCGCTGACCGCTGCGGGCAATTTCTTCCATGGTCGCCGCCCGCGGGTAACCTCGCAAACGCGCCTGGATGCGGGTGAACTCCTGCGATTCGCGAATAGGATTCTCAACTCGCAGGTATGCCGCTTCCTGATTGATCCGGGCGTAACGATTCGCCGGGCTGGGGTGACTGCTAAGAAATCCGCCACTGCTGCCGCCGCCTTGCTGTTCAATAGTGCGAAACATGTTGGCGAGGTCGCGCGGATCGTAACCGGCCCGGGCCATAATCTGGGCTCCCAGAATGTCCGCTTCAGTTTCGTATTCGCGGCTGAACTTCAGAAAATAAACGCCGACTCCCTGTCCGGCAATCTGTGCCGCAGCACCCGCCGGCCCACCCAGCACGGCGCCGCCAATTCCCAGAAGGCCTGCCAGCAAACCATACTTCTGACCTTTGGTTGCCTGCGCGGTGCCGTGACGCAACGCGACGTGACTCAGCTCGTGGGCCATTACACCGGCCATCTCACCTTCGCTGCGGGCCGCTTCGATCATGCCGCGATTGACGTACATGGGACCGCCAGGAAGTGCAAAAGCATTTATGTCCCGGGCGTTGACTACCTTGAAATAATATTGAAACTCAGGATGTTGAAACTCGGGCGGAATAGCACCGACCAGGCGTTGGCCTACACGCGAAACGTAGTTGGTAACTTCGCCGTCATTCAAGATTGGGAATTGCTGTTCGGCTTCCGCTGCCGCCTGACGGCCAACCTTCACATCGTCACTGACTTTATACTTGTTGCTGTGATAGGCGATTTTTGTCTGCGCCAGGGCGGCGATGGGCATGGCAAACAGGGCCACTGCCAACAGCCATACAACTAGTGCTTTGGCGCTGCGATAATTCGTTCTGATCATCTTTTCTCCTCCACTCACTTTTCGAATAGCAGCCGGGCACACCAAGGACAGACTCGAGCCCGAACCAGCTGTTATCTAATCAAACCTAGTGCCATTCCGATATGGCAGGACTTTCGCAGGCCCCGCTCCTGGAATGCCGCATTTGGGCCAGCCTTTTCCCATTTCCTCCGTTTTGGAAAGGTCATGACCGCAATCAGCTCGCAACAAATCGGAACATCAGCCTGCATGCTTCGGGGACGTCGGCGGTGGAAAGGAGCGGGGGCGAGCCCGCCTTCCTGACTGCAACTAAGTAATGTTGAGTCAGATTCCTAAGCCCTAAGTTTCAAAGCTTCAACTGCGAACTCTTGAGTCAGGAACGCGGGCTTGCCCCCGCTCTTTCTCCTGTCCTTTCTGCAGTGCTCGTGCATTCCTTTGCAGTCCTGAGATTTTCGCACGCTTCATGGCGCTGCGGCGAAAGCGAGTTGCATACTCATCCGGAGTCAGTTGCAGGATCTCAGACAAGTTTACATCCACGTTACCCGCTCGCGCTGCGAACCGATCCTCTTCGCTGTTTTGAGCAAAACGATTCCAGGGACAAACGTCCTGACAAATGTCGCAGCCGTAAAACCAACCTTCCAGATTTGCGGTAATCTCTGCCGGCAGCTCCGGCGCGCGGGACTCAATCGAAGCGTGCGAGATGCAACGGTTTGAATCAACCAGGTAGGGCTCCACAATCGCGCCGGTGGGGCAGGCTTCGAGGCAAAGCGTGCAAGCGCCGCAATGATCTTCGACCCGCTCATCGTCAGAGGCAAGTTCCAGGTTCAACAACAACTCGCCGATAAAAATCCATGAACCGTAATCGCGCGTGATCAGATTAGTGTGTTTGCCGATCCAGCCCAGGCCGGCGCGCTGCGCCCAGGCCTTATCCATCATCGGTTGAATGTCCACGCAGACTTTACCCGCAGCTATGGGCCACTGTTTTCTGATCCATTCAAGGAGCGCGCGCAGTTTCTCTCCCACGACATCGTGATAGTCGTCGCCCCACGCGTAGCGCGAGACTTTACCGCTGTCTGCGCTGCGCTCCGCATCGTGGTCATGCTGCGATGGCGTGTAGTAGTTCAGAGCCACGACCACGACTGACTTCGCATCCGGGAAAACTCGTGCGGGGTCGGTGCGCTGTTCCGGATCGCGCGCCATCCAGCCCATCTCGCCGTGATAGTCGCGCCGCAGCCACTCTTGTAAACGATCTCGTTCGTGGGAAAGTGGCTCCGCCCGGACGATGCCGACCTTTTGAAAGCCCAATTCGCGCGCGTGCGCTTTGATCTGATCGGCGCCGCTGGCGGGCGCGAGTGTTTGCGGGGCAGTCATAGCAATTTGGTGATGCTGGTAGTATATCCGCAGATTGCGCAGATTATGCAGAGCGGGCAGGCGACTGCTGGTCAGCTGCTAACCAAAACCGAGGACCATGACGACAGACGGCTATATCCTGGCCATCGACCAGGGCACCACCGGGACCAAAGTTCTGATTTTGGACCACGCGGCAAATATTCGCGCGCGCGCCTATTCCGAATTTGCGCAGCATTATCCGCAGCCCGGTTGGGTGGAACACGACGCGGAAGAAATCTGGCGCGTGAGCATCGGCCTCGTTCCGGAAGCGTTGGCAGCGGCAGAGCTTGAAGCGCGCGACATCCAAGCTATTGGCATAACCAATCAGCGCGAAACAGTGGTGCTTTGGGATCGCGCGACCGGGCTCCCAGTGGGAAACGCAATTGTCTGGCAGGACCGGCGCACCGCCGGCATTTGCGATCAGCTCAGAGCGGAGGGATTGAGCGAGACTTTTCGCGACAAGACGGGCCTCGTGATTGATCCTTACTTTTCTGGGACCAAGCTCAAATGGCTGCTGGATCACGATGCGAACCTGCGACAAAGGGCAGAACGCGGCGAGATTGCGTTCGGCACCGTTGACTCCTGGCTGGTGTGGAAACTGACGGGCGGGCGGTCACACGTTACGGATTATTCCAACGCTTCGCGCACTCTGCTTTTCAACATCAACGAATTGCGTTGGGATGACGAGTTGTTGCGCCTCCTTGATATACCTGCCGCAATGCTTCCGGAAGTGAAGCCCTCGTCCCACGTTTACCAACTCACCGACCCGGAAGTTTTCTTTGGCCAGAGCCTTCCCGTCGCTGGGATTGCCGGCGATCAGCACGCGGCCCTGTTCGGCCAAGCCTGTTTCAGTGAAGGATTGGCGAAGAATACTTACGGCACCGGTTCTTTCGTCCTCATGAATACCGGGCCGCGCGCGGTGCGCAGCAACGCCGGATTGTTGACCACCATTGCGTGGGGCATAGCCGATGAACCGGTTATGTACGCGCTGGAAGGCGCTGTCTTCATTACCGGGGCTGCAGTGCAATGGCTGCGCGACGGCTTGGGGATAATTGAAAGTGCTGCCGAGACCGAAGTCCTGGCGCAATCTTTGGAATCTAACGAAGGCGTGTACTTTGTGCCGGCTTTGGCAGGACTAGGCGCGCCCCACTGGGACGCCTATGCGCGGGGAGCAATTCTGGGGCTCACCCGCGGCACGACCAGGGCGCATCTCGCGCGCGCGGCGTTGGAGAGCATGTGTTATCAAACTCGAGACGTGGTGGCGGCAATGGAGCAGGACTCAGGAACGCATCTGAAAGAATTGCGCGTGGACGGTGGGGCCGTCGGCAATCGCTTCCTGATGCAATTCCAAGCGGACATTCTGGGAATCCCTATCGAAGTTCCTTTGATAACGGAAACGACGTCCTGTGGCGCTGCTTATCTTGCGGGTCTGGCCGTAGGCTTCTGGGAGAGCCAGGAGGAAATCGCCGCGAGGTTGAAAGTGGCGGAACGCTACGAGCCAATGATGAGTGAGACGGAACGCGAACGTTTGCATCAGCAATGGCTGGAGGCCGTCGCCCGCGCGAAGGCGTGGGCCAAGTAAGGGACTCAGTGGTAGGACGAAGAGTGCTAATCAATCCAGCGACACCCTGAGCCGCATTCATGCGGCTTTCCCGCACGGTTAGTAGCCCAGCCGTTTTACGGCTGGGTCTATCCTGGGAAAAGAATTCGTAGGCCGTTTCAACGGCCTTACTGTTCAAGGCTTAAGCCGGTCGCGAGACTCAGGCTAAAAGCCCGGCAATTCAAGCACGCTGAAGCGCGCTGCTCGCATAACCCGGCGTACATAACCAGCGCTCGAAGCGCTGGCCTAATAACCCTTCGGGAAAGCCCGATGAATCGGTCTGCCGGCGAACACTCATGGATCGCCTTCCAACCAATCTCCAAACTACAACGTACGACGTCATCGTCATCGGTGCGGGGATCAACGGTGCGGGAATCTCGCGCGATGCGGCCATGCGCGGCCTGAAAGTCCTGCTGCTCGACAAAGGCGACATCGGCAGTGGCACCTCCAGCTGGTCCACCCGTCTGATTCACGGCGGTCTGCGCTACCTTGAACATGGAGAGTTTGGTCTGGTGCGGGAATCGCTGCGTGAACGAGAAGTCCTGCTCAGGATTGCTCCGCATCTGGTGCGACCACTTCCCCTCTTGCTTCCAATCTACCGAGGCGCCGGGCGGGGCAAATGGACGATTCGCGCCGGCATGCTGGCCTACGACGCACTCTCTTTTGATAAGACCTTGCCGCGTCACCGAATGCTTTCGCCCGCAGAGGCGAGGCAGCAAGCGCCCGGCATCAATTCAGAGGGCCTGGTGGGCGCGGCTGTTTACTGTGACGCTCAGGTGGAGTTCGCCGAGCGACTGGTCTGGGAAAGTGCGTTATCGGCCCGCGAGCACGGTGCGACTGTGATCACTTACGCGCGGGTGGACCGTTTCATTTTTGAAGCCGAAACGATCGCTGGAGTGGCATTCAGTAACGAGCTTCAAGGAACAACCGAAAGCGCGCGCGCGAACTTCATCATCAACGCCGCTGGGCCATGGATCGATCAAGTTCTGTCACAGTCAGCCCCAGGCTCATTACGTTTGATCGGCGGCACTAAGGGAAGTCACTTGATCGTTGCTCCTTTTCCCGGAGCTCCAGCCGCCGCGCTTTACACGGAAGCGCAGGCCGATCGGCGCCCCTTCTTCATCATTCCCTGGAACGGTAACTATCTGATTGGGACCACCGACGTCAGGTACGAAGGCGATCTTGATCGCGTGCGTATTGAGCGGGAGGAAGTCGACTATTTGCTTCACGAAACCAATCAGTTGATTCCTGCAGCCAATCTGACCCGGGAAAAAATCCTTTACACCTACTCCGGCGTACGGCCGCTGCCGTTCATCAATCAAAAGGAAGCGCGAAGCATTACCCGGCGGCACTTCATTCGCGAACATCCGCAGTACCGCAATTTACTCTCGATTGTCGGTGGTAAGCTGACGACGTATCGCAGCCTGTCGGAAGAAGTGGTGGACCTAATCTTTAGGAAGATGGGAGGAAATAGTCCCGAGTGCAGCACCGGCAAACAACCGCTGCCCGGGGCCATGACTAGTGATTTCAAGATCTTCGCGAAGGAGTTCCGAGTGGCGAACAGCTTGCCCCCACGCGTGAGCGAACGATTGCTGCGTATTTACGGCACGCGGGCCCAGGAAGTCGTCGAGCTTGTCTCCCAGGATCCGGCGCTGGGCGAGACCTTCAGTAACGGAGGCGACGCGCTGGCTGCCGAGGTGGTCTATTCGTTTACGCGCGAGACGGCGACGACACTCGCTGACTGCTTACTTCGACGCACGATGTTGGGATTGAATCCTTCGCGCGGGATCGGCGCTGACGTCGCAGTAGCTGAAATCGCGTGCCGGCATCTGGGTTGGTCGGCCGCCCGCGCTGAAAGGGAAGTGTCGGACTATCGTCAGTACCACCTGCGGTAGCGGCTGGTTGATCCTTGTCGGCTAGCAACTGCCGGTTGATTAACCGCCCGCTACCGGAGGCGGTTCTGACCGGCAACCAGGCGGCGGTAGGCTTCGGCGCGAGGGACGCCCAGTTCGCGCGCGGCCTTCTTTAACGCGGCGCGGTGATCCAGTCCTTCGCTTTCCAGTCTGGCCACCAGGGTGGAAATATCTTCGGTCGCCGAGTTCTCGCCCGATTTGCCGGCAACCTCTGTCCGGTCGATCATCAGAACCATTTCACCGCGGGCGGTTTGTGAAGATGAGAACCTCTCTTCCAGAACACTCAACGAGCCTCGCGCAATTTCTTCGTGAAGTTTAGTCAACTCACGCGCCACTACGGCTTTCCGCTCACCCAGAACTTCGCGCGCATCACGTAGCGTGGCGGCGATCCGGTGCGGCGCTTCGTAGAATATTAAAGTAGCCGCAATCGTCCGCGCTTCTCCCAGACGGAGCCGCCGAGCGCCGGAACGCGCCGGGAGAAATCCGCCAAAAAAGAATTCATCCGTCGCCAGACCCGACCCGATCAGCGCGGTCACCAGGGCGCTCGGTCCCGGAAGTGGCACGACGGGAATCTCGCCGGCAATCGCCTGCTGCACTAAACGGAATCCCGGATCGTTTACCAACGGTGTCCCGGCGTCTGAAACCAGCGCCAGGTTTTTTCCGGCGCTGAGCATGGCACACAGCTCAATAGCTCGCTCGCGTTCGTTGTGTTCGTGATAACTAATGGTTTTTGTTTTGATCGCGTAATGGTTCAGGAGCTTACGCGTGTGGCGCGTATCCTCGCAGGCGATCAAATCGACTTCACCGAGGATGCGCAGCGCGCGTTGGGTGATGTCTTCCAGATTGCCAATTGGCGTAGGAACCAGATAGAGCGTGCCAGGCATGCCGCCTATTCTGGCATTGGCTGCGGCTGTCCGACAAACTTCAGTTTGTCGATGACGTTGTCTGTTCTCAAATAGATCGACAAACTGAAGTTTGTCGGACATGTAATACGCGAAAGCCTCGCTCATTTGTAAATGAACGAGGCTTTCCGCTCTGCGAAGTCTTAGCTGGTTAGTTCGGGTAGCGGACACCCGGGATTCGCTGCCACCAGGGGTCGTTGTTATTCGGACGGCCATAGATGTCGCCGTTGCGTCCGTTGTTGTAGCCGTGCTGCCCGTAGGCATCGCCGATCACGCGAAGTTCCTGGCGGATCTGCGACCATGCCGAAAAGATGCGCCGGTCGTTGACCCGATTAACCACGCGGTCGATGCGGTTCGCGCTCTGCAGCACTCGCTGGGCTTCGTTCGCGCTGCGATTTAGATCGCGTCCGTTTCCGAAGCGGCTTTTCAAATCACTGACGGCATTGCGAAACTGCCGGGCCTCGCCATTCAAAACGTCTTCGCGGCGAGATCCGTTCTGCCGGCTGCGGTCGAGCGCGCGATCAAAGTCTCTCTCGAAGTCTTTGGCCAAACGATCCAGCCGTTGAATTGAGTCGCGCAAATAGCGGTCGTCGTAACGGCCGTTGTTGCGATTGTTACGTCCCCAAGGATCGTAGGTGCCCTGCGCGGCCGCCAGCACCGGCAAAGTCAGAGCCAGCAGCGCCGCGAATACGATCGATTTGATTAAATTGAGTCTGGTCATTGGTTGCTCTCCTTTTCTCAGCGTCGTCAGACTCTCTAAGCTGACGTGAACTTCCTCCGAAGACCTTGTCTGGGGTGGCACGCAGGCCTTCGCCCTCGGCATTGGCAAGGACCATGCCGCAAACAGTGAACACTGCTGTTGAGCGTGAATCGCCTGTAAATAAAGGCTTCAGGAGAGGGGTCAGCCGGAAAACGTGCAGCCCTCAGCGGAAATGGTTGTAGGGGCGTCCCTCCGTGGGCGCCCCCTTCGTTTGCTACCGTCGGCACCCGAAGAGACGAGGGTCTCGAAGGGGGCGGCCACGGAGTGCCGCCCCTACAAATCAGGTGAAGGTGACGGTTTGAGCGCCGGGGACCACCCGCCCGATGCGATAGCTTTGCTCGCCGAGTTGGCCCAGATGAGATTCAATCGCCGGGGCATTAGCGGAGTCGCAGATGATGACCATACCCACGCCCATGTTGAAAGCGCGAAACATCTCTGCCTCTTCGATGTTCCCAATCTTTTGCATCAGCTCAAAGATCGGTAACACCGGCCAGGCACCGCGTTTGATCTCGACGGCAATTCCTTCCGGAAGGATCCGGGGAATGTTGTCGGTGAGGCCGCCACCCGTGATATGCGCAAGGCCTTTGATCTTACCGGAATCAAGCAAGCCTTCCAGATGTCGGAGGTAACTGACGTGCGGCCGCAACAGCGCCTCGCCAATTGTGCCCCCCAGCTCGTCGAGATAGGTGGAGGCGTCATGACCGGCAATTTCAAAAAAGAGTTTTCGTGCCAGCGAGTAACCGTTCGTGTGCAAGCCCACCGAGGGCAGCGCCACGATCACGTCTCCGGCCGCGACGTTCTTTCCGTCAATGACACGTTCGCGATCCACCACGCCAACGATGAACCCGGCCACGTCGTACTCGCCGTCGGCATAGAATCCAGGCATCTCGGCGGTTTCGCCGCCTAACAGCACACAACCGTTTTCGCGACAACCGTTGGCGATGCCTGCAACTATTCCGGCGACAGTTTCCGGCGCCAGTTTGCCGGTGGCGATGTAATCAAGAAAGAAGAGCGGCCTTGCGCCCTGGACCAAAATGTCGTTGGTGCAGTGATTCACCAGATCGCGGCCGATGGTGTGATGGACACCCGTGGCAAAAGCGATCTTGAGTTTGGTCCCGACCCCATCGGCAGAGGCCACCAATACCGGCTGGCCCATCTGGGGAAAGGCCCCGTCAAACATGCCGCCGAAACTTCCAATTTCAGACAGCGTGCGCGCATTAAAAGTCGTGCGCGCCAGTTCTTTGATCTTGTCGGTGGCGCGGGTGGCAGCGTCGATATCCACGCCCGCGTCGCGGTAAGTTGTGGGTTCCATCAAGCGTTATTTGATTCGGCGGCAAAGGCGAAGCTACTTCTTCGCACCTTTCGCAGGTTTCGGTTTTGGCGGCGGCCCAAAGTCCCCATAGGCGACAAATCCAGATCGTGACGAATCATCCTTCTGCGCCTCGCGGCCCAACCACACGTCGGTGTCAGCTTCCTTGGCGGGTTTGATCGAGTAGGCCGGATTCCCTGTACCGCGGCTGGTCACGGTGATTTCGCTCTGCAAATCCGTGCGATAGACTTTGACGCCCGCCGTTCGTAATCGTTCAAGTACAACCTGGGCCGGATGGCCATACCGGTTCCAGGCCCCATCGGAAATGATCGCCACTTCCGGTTTTACTCGATTGATGAAGTCCTGCGAGGTTGCATACTTCGATCCGTGATGGGCCACCTTCAAGACTTTTGCTTTCAAATCGATATCTTTGCCCAGCAATCGCTGTTCGGTCTGCGCTTCGGCATCGCCCATTAGCAGCATAGAAAAGTCACCATAGTCCAGGCGCAGCACGATGGAGTTGGCATTCGTATCACTGCCGCCGGCTTTCATCTTGTCGGCGGTCAATAACGGCTCAGAGGGACCAAGCACGGTCAGGCGCGCACCGCCGCCGAGATCATATTTCTTCAACAGCTCAGCTTTCTCGTGCTGTGCGCCGCTTTGGCTGATAGCTTCTTTGTATTCATCGAAGAAGCTGTTGATGGATTTGGCTTTGCCCTTTTGTTTAGGCGCAACCTCCTTCGCCGCCGCCGTCTTTCCGGCCGCGCCCTTGCCGGATTGTTTTCCTGGAGTGGGAGTGGGAACCGGAGTCGAAAGGTCGACACCGTTGTCGATCACTGTTGCGACCTTGATTCCTTTCAGCACTTCGGCTGCGCCGCCGATGTGGTCCGGATGGGGATGAGTAGCGATAAAGTAGTCGAGGGTCTGAACGTTATATCGCTTGAGCGCGTCCAGCACTACTTTTCCTTTTCCCCGATCGCCGGCGTCTATCAGCACTGACTTGCCGCCGGGAGAAATGATCAGAATGGCATCGCCTTCCACCGGACCGACATCGAGCACGTGGACTTGCAACTCAGCCCCGGATGGCGGCGGCAGACGCGTCTTCCACCAGCTCAAACCAAATTTCCATAAGCCGATGCCGCCGGCGATCAGCACGACCACCAGCACCGCGATTGAGCAGCCGCACCCCTTGGTTTTCTTACTCACAGGACCTCATATTTCTGACTGCACTGTGGCCATCTCTCGTGAATGCATCGTTTCCGCTTCCCGAGTGATTCGCGTCGGATACTTTTCGTTCCAGCAGGCAACGCAGGCTGAGCCGGCTTGGAAATCGGTGGCCTCCAGCATTCCCTCGAGCGACAGGTAGCCGAGCGAATCGGCGCCGATGAACTTTTTGATCTCTTCGATCGACATTTGCGCCGCGATCAGATCGGCCTTATTCGGCGTGTCCACGCCGTAGTAGCAGGGGCTGATAGTGGGCGGGCACGAGATGCGCATGTGAATCTCAGCGGCGCCCGCTTCGCGCACCATCTGGACTATCTTTTTGGAGGTAGTGCCGCGGACGATTGAATCGTCAATCAGTATCAAACGCTGGCCTTCAATTAGATGGCGCACCGGATTGAGTTTTATCCGCACTCCGAACGAGCGAATTGATTGTTTCGGTTCGATGAAAGTGCGTCCAATATAGTGGTTGCGCACCAGGCCCTGGCGATAAGTGATTCCGCTTTCCGCTGAGTAACCAATGGCCGCGGCCACTCCGGAATCGGGCACCGGAACCACCATGTCCGCGTCCGCCGGATGCTCAATGGCCAGTTGCCGGCCCATCTTATGGCGCGTTTGATTTACCGAGCGTCCATATATTAAGGAGTCGGGCCGCGCAAAATAGACGTGCTCAAAAATGCACATCGAGTGCGCCTGCTCGCGCAACGGATGTGTGGAGTGCAATCCGGTTTCGTCGATGACAATCATCTCGCCCGGTTCTACGTCGCGGACGTAGCGGGCGTCGATCAGGTCAAAGGCGCACGTTTCCGACGCAATTACCCACGCTTCGCCCAGACGTCCCAGCGCCAGGGGACGAAAGCCCTTCGGATCGCGGATGGCGATCAACGAAGTGGGCGTCAGAAAGAGCATGGAGAATGCGCCCTCAGTTTCGCGTAGAACTTCGGGGATGGCTTGGGCCACCGGCCCGGAAGCGCGGGCGACGCCATGCAGGACAACTTCCGTATCGGAAGTAGAAGAAAAGATTGCGCCACCCTGTTCCAGGCGTTTTCGTTCTTCCTTGGCGAAAGGCAAATTCCCGTTGTGACAAACTGCGATTTGTCCGTGCTGGCAGATAACCAGAAACGGTTGCGCTTCGCGAATCGAAACTTCGCCCGCAGTGGAATAGCGCACATGACCGATCGCGGTATCCCCGTGCAGCCGATCCAATCGAGTCTGATCAAAGACGTCAGAGACCAGGCCCATCGCGCGTTCCGAACGTAGTTCCGAGCCATCAGAGGCGACAATGCCGCAAGATTCCTGTCCCCGATGTTGCAACGCATATAACCCAAGATAGGTCATGCGCGCCGCTTCCGCGTGGCCGTAGATACCGAATACGCCGCACTCATCGCGAAATTTGTCTGACAGAAATGATGTCAACCGTGCACTTCTTCCTCTGCTGCTCTCTGGCGCTGAAATTCAGGCGTTGAGATTATCGCGCATTGTGAAAGCTTTCAACCATGGCCGGGATTTGCATTAATTCTTTTTCGGTAACGCAAACTGTTAGTTTGCGGGCGTTGGGTGGCCTTCAGCATCGCAAACCAACAGTTTGGGTTACAAATTAAGGCGTTACGGTCACCGCAGAAGTTACCCAAACAGGTTCACCTTCGGTATCATGCGGAATTGAAGAAAGGAAATGCGAAGATGAGATTAGGAATAACGTTCGGAGCGTTCGCAGCCGCCCTTCTTGCCGGCGCCCTGTGTTTGTTTCCGGCGTCGCAGGCCCGACAGCCATTGAATGAAAGCGAACTGAATATGGCTGGCGCCGCTGACGCTGGATCGCTGTTTGGTAAACATTGCGCCAGTTGTCATGGCCGGGACGGAAGATCGAAGACAGTCAAAGGAAGGCTAACCCACGCTCGAGATATCGCCGATGCCGGCTGGCAGAATGACGTCAGCGACGAGCGTATATTCAACTCCATCAACAATGGCCGCGGTAAAAAGATGCCACGGTTTGATAAGAAACTTTCCGAGAGCCAGATCGACGAGTTGATCACTTATGTCAGACGACTCAAGAGATAGCCAGAGGTAGGAAGTGAAGCAGAATAGCCCGGTGATAGAAATTCTGATCGTGATTCTGCGAACAGCGCTCCCGGTCGCGCTGTTGCTGGCCGGCTGGAGCGTCTATCGCAAACTGCCGGAGTCGCCCCCAAACTCAGGCATCGAGGCGCGCTCGGCGAATGAAACGAGTTTGCAGATCGTCCTGCGCCAACCTTCGAACTACCACGGCCCGCTCGACGTGGCCGTTGACCTCTATCCGGTTGATGTCTCAGCGGCGCAGCGTGAGTATCTTTCCAAGCCGCACGCGGGAACGACTTTTGAGGATTACTTAAAAGGACGCATGAACGGACAGAAAGCGGTTAAGAGCCGCCTGGACAAACAGGGCGAGGCAACCGTGAATGTCGGAGCAGGCGACTGGTGGGTGGTCGCGAAGCTAACCGGCGACAATGAGATCGAATGGCGTTTGCCCATCATTGTGACTGGCCGCACCCAGAGTGTGGAGTTAACCGCCGAGAACGCATACGCCCGCAGCAAGGTTTTTTAAGTCAGAACCGCCTGCGGTAGCGGGCGGTTGATCTAACCCAATCATAATCCGTTAGCCCGACGGTTCAACCGCCCGCTACCGCAGGCGGTTCTGACAAAACTCAATGAAAGCCTTACGGATAGAGGATCACACCCTTTCGGTGCGCGAAGTGGACAAGCCAACTCGCGACGACGAGGCCCTGGTCCGCGTGACGCTGTCGGGAATCTGCAACACCGATCTGGAGATCAGTCGCGGATACGCCGGGTTTCAGGGAACGCTGGGCCATGAATTTGTCGGCGTAGTCGAGGGCGGCGAGCGCGCAGGTCAACGCGTGGTTGGCGAAATTAATGCCGGATGTGGCCATTGCGATCTTTGTCGCGCCGGCGATTCGCGCCACTGCGCGGAGCGTACGGTTTTGGGCATTGCCGGACGTGACGGGGCGCACGCTGAGTTTCTGACCCTGCCGCAACACAACCTGTTGCGGGTACCCAATGAAGTTTCCGATGAGCGCGCGGTCTTCACGGAACCTCTGGCCGCCGCCTGCGGAATTCTGGAACGCGTGAGAATAAATGAAGACACGAAGGTTGCAGTGATCGGTGATGGCAAATTAGGTTTCCTATGCGCGCAGGTAGTCGCTCTGACCGGAGCGCCAATCTTGCTCGTGGGCAAGCATCCGGAGAAGTTGCGCCTGGCTTCGCAGCGCGGCATTGAAACTGCCGTAGTCCATGATGCTTCCCGACGCGTGGCCGAATTTGATGTGGTTGTCGAAGCATCGGGTTCAGCGTCGGGCTTTGCACTCGCGCTCGATCTACTGCATTCGCGCGGCGTCCTGGTGTTGAAGTCCACGTTTCATGGGGGCGCGGAAATAGATGCGGCTCGCATAGTGGTGAATGAGATTAGCGTCGTGGGTTCGCGCTGTGGCCGATTCCAGCCGGCGCTGGATCTGCTGCGCCAAGACGCGGTGGATGTCACAAGTCTGATCAGCGAAGAACATGCCTTGGCTGATGGCGTGCGAGCCATGGGCCGGGCCGCGGAACCGGGTGTGATGAAGGTATTGCTAAGACCGTAGATCAGGAGCAGGAAGCAGGGGCAGAAGCAGAAGCAGGGGCAGGAGGCAGGAGGCACTAAGCAGAAACAGCGTAATGTCCTGCACCTGCAGAGTGCCCCTGCCGACTTGACCTGCCGACTGCTCCTGCTCCTGCCTCCTGATTTTACACAGTGCGCTTAAAAACAAATCTTGCCGCTGATGCCGCCCTCGTCCTCACGACGCTAATCTGGGGTTCGACTTTTGTTATTGCGAAAGACATCCTCGCGCACTGGCCGCCGCTGGCTTACATAACGGTCCGCTTTGCGCTGGCGGCTCTGATACTCGTCGCGGTCTTTCCCAAACAATTATTTGCAGCCGGCCGCGCTGAATGGCGCGCAGGCGCAACCCTGGGTTTGTTGATGGGAGGCGGGTTTGCGATTCAGGCGGTGGGCCAGGTCTATACCACGCCGGCCAAGTCGGCCTTCATGACCAGCCTCACCACTCCACTGGTTCCGTTCGTCGCCCTCGTCCTGCTTCGGGTCCGGCCCAACCTTGCGAATCTAATCGGAGTAATCCTCGCGTCCCTGGGCGGCATTCTGGTCCTGGCTCCACGTGGCGCCTTTGTCGCTAATCAGGGAGACGTCTTGACTCTGGCGGCTACCTTCTTCTTTGCCGGTCACATCACTTTTTTGAGTGCCTATGCGCGCCGCATTGATCCAAAGCAGCTGACAGTGCTGCAGATCTCCGTAGCCGCTGCGTTGTTTGTAATCGCGTCGTTACTTGTTCGCGGCGCCCGCTGGTGCATGGCATCAGATTCACTGCCGGTTGTGATGAAAGTTGAAGCCGGCTGGCCGGTGTGGTCGTCGACTGTGGCTTGGCAGTTGATCTATCTGGCCCTGGTGGCGACGGTCATCACGTTTCTTTTATGGACCTGGGGGCAGGCGCGCATGTCGGCCACGCATGCCGCCATCATTTTTAGCCTCGAACCAATTTTCGCGACGGCCTTTGCGGTGGCCTGGTGGGGATCCGGGCAATGGTTGGGGGGTTGGTCCACGGTGGGTGCGGCCGCAATCATCGCCGGTGTAGTCATTTCGGAACTGCGGCTGGGTGATGGCCGGGTTAACGGGCGGGACGCAGCGGCAATTAGCGAGACCGACCCTGCCGATGCCGACATCAGTTTGGGTTCATGACAGCATAAACCTGGCCAACGCAGCCACGCACTACTCCCCGCAGCGGTAGTGCCCAATTTCTGTTCTTGATCTCCTATTCCCCGCCCTCTGGGAGGGGTTAGGGGAGGGCTTGGCGCGTTTCTTCCCCACTTAGAAAACGCGCGGCCTCGATGGCCGCGCGCCCAGCCTCATGCTTATGTGCGACAAAAGAATTATTGCCGCGCTAACATCTACCCCGCAGGCTTAGTGTCCGCTGCGACTGTCAGAATGGCGGAAGGCCATCGAGGCCGCGCGTTGGGAACAGTTTGGCTTGTCTTGTCACAAGCCCTCCCCTAGCCCCCTCCCAGAGGGAGAGGAATTAGAAAGAGAAACTAAAACCAGGGCACTTCCCCCCGCGCACCTCCATTCTTTGCCGCTTGGAAGTTGTTTAGTTATACTTGGCGTCTTCTATGTTGCGCTCTGGCGGGAACTGCGTTTCTCCAGTAAATTCACCTTGAGCGCGCGGCGAAAAAGAGTCTTTAAATAAAGGCGGTGGATTATGTTTGCTCGAGTCAACGGACCAACTAGTGACACAGAACGCACGGTGCTGCACAAGTTACGCGTTTGGATTGCAGCCCTGGCTATCGGCTGTCTCTTGACCGGCGTAGGCATCGGCGCGATGCTGGCCGGCCGTCCCACCGCAGCCCAGAGCGATGCCCAAATCTCGCATGCGCCCGAGGTCCTCTCCGCTTCGTTTGCCGAAATTGCCAGGCGGGTGGAACCGGCAGTGGTGAACATCGACACGTTGACCGCGGCCCCGATGATCGCCGAGAAAGACAACGAAGACAAAGAAGATCAGTCATCGAATAATCCGCTCTTCGACATGTTTCGCCACCAGACACAACGCCCGGCGCACGGAGTCGGCAGCGGCTTCATCGTTGATGCCAAAGGCTACATCCTGACCAACGAGCACGTGGTCGAGGGCGCTACGCGGATCACAGTTGGTTTGCAGTCAGGCGAAAAACTGCGCGGCCAGGTGGTGGGGATCGATCACGAAACAGATCTCGCGGTAATCAAAGTCGATACGCCGCGCGACTTGCCCATCGTGAAGTTAGGCGATTCCAACGGCGCGCAGGTTGGCGATTGGGTGTTGGCGATTGGCTCGCCGTTTGGTCTGGAGCAGACCGTTACCGCGGGCATCATTTCCAAGAAGGAACGGGAGTCGCAGTTCTTCTCAAGCTTCCAGCGCTTTCTCCAAACCGATGCGGCCATCAATCGCGGGAACAGCGGCGGGCCCCTCGTGAACATGCGGGGCGAAGTGATTGGAGTAAATTCGCAAATAGCCACTTCGACGGGCGACTACAACGGCATCGGGTTCGCGCTGCCCGCAAACGAAGCGAGTTTTGTTTACCGGCAACTGGTCGCTGACGGCAAAGTCAAACGCGGCTATCTGGGTATCACGCTTGAATCGGTGCGCTCAGAGTTTGCGCGGGTCTACGGTTTGGGTGATGCGCGGGGCGCGATAGTCATGGACGTTCAGCCGGGCCTGGACGGCCAGCCGACGCCCGCTGCCAAAGCAGGCATTCAATCGAACGACGTGATTGTGGAGTTTGAAGGCCAGCCGTTGCACGACGCCAATGATTTGATCGGCCGGGTCGCCAGCACGCCGGTGGGGCAGAATGTCACTCTAACTTTACTTCGCGATGTGGACGGCAAGCTGGAACGCCGCACGGTAACCGTCATGCTTGGCGATCGCTCGGCTTACCTGGCGTCTCGCAATCCCGGTGGGACATCCGCGGCTGCGGAAAAAGAGTCAGCGCTCAAGGGGAACACCCTGAAGTTGGGAATTACGCTGGGCGAATTGACCCCGCAACTTATTGCCGAGAGGCATCTGGCAGGAGTGAAGGGACTTTACGTCAAGGAAGTCGATCCGAACGGCATCGCTGCCGACGCTCGTCCCTATCCCGTCCGCGAACGCGAAGTGGTTACGCGCATCAACCGCGTAGCCGTCAACTCGCTGGCAGACTTTCAACGAGTGCTGAACGCGTTGAAGCCGGGCGATGCCATCGTGCTCAATCTGACTCGCTACGATGAAGAGACAGAAAAATTGCTGCAGCGAATTGTGCAGTTCACCTATCAATGATTAGGTACCGGGTGTCAGGTGCCGGGTGCCAGCAACCGTAGCACCTGACACCTGGCACCCGATACCCGGCACCCATTTTTATGTCCCAGGCAAAAAAAGCGCTCGCAAAATCAACATCAAAGCGGAAAGCCCCACGCGTCACTCGTGCTTCTGCGAAGACCTATCAGAATTACATCAACGGAAAATGGGTGCCCAGCGCCGGCGGCGAAACGTTCGAGAACGTTAATCCCGCCGACGTGCGCGACGTGATCGGGCGTTTCGCCCTTTCCACCAGAGAAGACGTTGATGCCGCGGTTGCCGCGGCCCACGACGCTTTCGACGGCTGGCGCTTAACTCCGGCGCCGCGCCGCGCGGAAATACTTTTTCGTCTGGGCGAGATACTGCTCCGTGCCAAAGAGCGGTACGCCGCCGACATGACCCGCGAAATGGGCAAAGTCTTGAAAGAGACGGGCGGCGATGTCCAGGAAGCCATCGATTGCACTTACTACACCGCAGGTGAGGGCCGCCGCCTCCATGGCTTTACGACTCCGGCGGAGATGCCGAACAAGTTTGCGATGTGCGTGCGCCAGCCGGTCGGGCTTTGCGGATTGATCACGCCGTGGAACTTCCCGATGGCCATTCCTTCCTGGAAAATGATTCCGGCCCTCGTCTGCGGTAACACGCTGGTGATCAAGCCGGCCGAGGACACACCTTTATCGACCTACAATCTGGTGGCTGCCTGCGAAGAAGCGGGGATTCCGCCCGGCGTAGTAAACCTCGTGACTGGCTATGGAGAAACCGCGGGTGCGGCCATCACTGAGCATCCATCACTGCGTCTGATTTCATTTACGGGCTCGACGGAAACGGGACGATCGGTGGCGTCAGCGTGCGCGGAACGAAACGCTATCTGTTCGCTCGAGATGGGTGGCAAGAACGTCATCATGGTGATGGAAGACGCCGACATCGATCTCGCGGTTGAAGGCGCGGTGTGGGGCGCATTTGGTACTTCCGGCCAGCGCTGTACTGCGTCGTCGCGGCTGGTAGTGCACAAGGACGTGTACAAGCAATTCACCCGCAAGCTGGTTGACCGCGCTCGCAAACTGCGCGTCGGAAACGGCGCCGACGCCGCGACTGAGATGGGGCCGGTGATCAACGAAGAAGCGATGCGCAAGATCCTGAGTTATGTCGAAATCGGCAGGCGTGAAGACAAAGCGAAGCTTGCCTGCGGCGGAAATCGCCTGAGCAAAGGTGAGCACACGAACGGCTTTTTTATCGAGCCAACAGTTTTCACGGATGTGGCCCCCGACATGCGAATCGCCCAGGAAGAGATCTTTGGGCCGGTGACGGCGGTGATTCCCACCGACTCGCTCGACGAGGCGGTCGAAATCGCCAACGGGGTACGTTATGGATTGTCGGCTGCGATTTATACGCAAGATGTCAATCGCGCTTTCCATGCCATGAACGAAATCTACACCGGCATTTTTTATGTGAACTCTTCGACCATCGGCGCCGAAGTGCATCTTCCCTTTGGCGGCACCAAGGGCACCGGCAATGGTCATCGCGAAGCGGGGACGCAGGTGCTGGACATCTTCTCGGAATGGAAATCGGTTTACGTCGATTACAGCGGCAAGCTACAGCGGGCGCAGATCGATGTGGCGGAGCATCAATAGTTCCACCCTGGTCATCAGCAGATAAGGGCGCAGAGAATCCACCCTAACGGAGCGAACGAATGATTGTCGGACTGCCTAAAGAGATCAAGGACAACGAGTATCGTGTCGGCCTGACGCCCGCTGGCGTGCGCGCTTTGACTGACGCCGGACATAAGGTCGTAGTTGAGCGCACGGCCGGCGAAGGTTCAGGCTTCGCGGACAGTCTTTACCAGCGCGCCGGGGCCACGCTGCTCGATACCGCCGATGACGTTTGGTTGCAGGGCGAAATGATCGTCAAGGTTAAAGAGCCAATCGCCCCTGAGTATCCGCGCATGCGCGAGGGCCAGCTGCTGTTCACTTACCTGCATCTGGCGCCGGACCATGAACTGACGAAACAATTGGTGGATCGAAAGGTCACCGGCATCGCTTATGAAACGATCACGGATCGTCGGGGAGCTTTGCCCCTGCTGACCCCGATGTCGGAAGTGGCCGGCCGCATGGCCATTCAAGTCGGGGCCCATTATTTGGAAAAGATGAGCGGTGGCGGCGGCGTCTTGCTGGGCGGCGTACCCGGCGTCCCGGCCGCCCGCGTAGTCATCATCGGCGGCGGAGTGGTAGGCACCAACGCGGCCAAGATTGCTGTTGGGATGGGCGCCCACGTCACCATTATCGACAACAATCTGGATCGGTTACGGGAGCTGGACGATATCTTCCTTTCCAAGATTTCCACACTGGCCTCGAACGCCTACATGATTCAGGATGCGATCTCGACCGCCGATCTGATCGTCGGCGCGGTGCTGGTTCCCGGCGGGGCGGCGCCCAAGCTGATCACTCGCGGGATGTTGAAAGAGGTCCCGCGCGGTGCGGTCATCGTTGACGTCGCCGTGGACCAGGGCGGGTGCATTGAGACCACTCATCCAACCACGCACTCGAACCCGACCTACTATGTCGAAGACGTGCTGCACTACTGCGTGGCGAACATGCCGGGCGCAGTGCCGCGTACCTCCACCTTCGCCTTGACCAATGCCACGTTGCCTTACGCTTTGAAACTTGCGAACAAGGGTTTCAGTGACGCCATCAGGAGCGATCCAGGTCTGTGGGCCGGCGTTAATACGTATGCCGGTAAGTTGACGTACGAAGCTGTGGCCACAGCGCAGGAACGCGAATACACGCCGCTTGGGGAATTGCTGGGCACTCTCGCTCCGGCCTAGCAAGAAACCCGTTATCGCGCGATGCGGAGTCGCTCTCTCTTTGAGTTGGCGCAGGGAAATCGGTAAGCGTAGAATCGTAGAGATGGATAAGTCAGAACTCACAACCAAGCCGACGCTGGAAACGGTTCTGGAGCGGATTAATGCGCAGGGTGACGTAATGCGGGCAGGGTTTGAGTCGATTGAGAAAAGATTTCAGTCAATGGAGAATCGATTTCAGTCGATGGAGAGGAGATTCGAGATGTCCGAGAAGAGATTCGAGGCATTTGAGAATCGATTCGAACCAGTCGAGCAGCGGTTGGACCAAATTGAGATCCGCCTTGACCGAGTTCACAGCATCGTCCTGGAAGTACGCTCCGACCTTAGAGAATTCCGCTCATCATTCAAACAACCTACGCTGAGTTCTTAAGCTCCTGCCTTTTCAGCGATCAACCTCGCGAGTTGTGCCGTCAATTCTTCCGGTTTCACCGGTTTCACCAGACTAACATCCGCAACTGCGCCTGACTCCGCGGGCGATGTCTTGCCTTCAAAGGCGCTCAACAGGATTATCGGCAGCGTCGCAAGCGCCGGGTAACTGCGCAGAAAGCGGCATAACTCCTGCCCGCTCAAATGAGGCATGATCGCGTCCGTCACTACTGCTGCAAGCGGCTGCGCCAGCGCAATCTTCATCGCCTCGAGTCCATCTCCGGCACAAATCACTTCATATCCGGCGCGCTCCAGGATTACCTGTAGATAGCGCCGCACGGCCCGATCGTCCTCAACAAGCAGAACGCAAAGCTGCTCGTCGGACGTGGATACCGACAGGGCTTCAGACGGGGTTTCAGTTTCCTGGGGGTTACTCATTGATTGAGTGCTTCACAGAACGTCGGTCGCGCAGGTTTGGTCGGGGTGTTCGGATTAGGGAACGCTAGGGGAGAGTAGGGTGTCGTAAAGTCATTGTCAATTCTTCCCCCGGTTTGGTGGTGTCTTTAATTTAGTGTCCGCGGAGTGGTTCTGATACTCTCCTACTGGGAGGAGAACAAACGCTCACACTTCAAATTAAGACACTCAACCTGTCTGTGCTCGCTCTCAAGACCGGATCGGTTCTGCTATACTACGCGTTTTCGGCGGATCCTGGAGATGTTCCTGAGCGCGCCCGCAGAATTCGCGCCCTGTGTCGTGGTCCTAAGTTTAAAGAGCGAATAATTCATGTACGAGTTTGCCGTCACACCAGCCGTTACGCAGATCCGCCGTCGCGGAGTTGAGATTGCATCTGTGGCGCCCACGAGTTTGGGCGCAGAGCTCGAGCTCCAGGCTGGCGATCGGATCATGAAAGTTAACGGCCGGCCGGTGCGCGACTATTTGGACTTTCGTTTTCAAACGGGGGGCGAAACCGAGCTGGTCGTGGACGTGCGTAAGGCCAATGGCGAAGAATGGGAATTGAATATTGAACGCGCCGAAGACGAAGACTTCGGTCTTGGCTTCGAGCAAATCGTGCCGCGCCAGTGTGCCAACGAATGCCTCTTCTGTTTCTGCAAAGGGAATCCCGACGATGCGCGTCCCTCGCTTTTCATTCGCGACGAAGATGTGCGGCTTTCCTTCCTCTATGGTAATTACACGACTTTAAGCTCGATCACCGATGAAGAGATGAGGCGCGTGATTGAGCAGCGGCTGAGTCCGCAGTATGTTTCAGTTCACGCAACTGACCTGGAGGTCCGCGCTTACCTCCTCGGTGTCGATAAAGAACGTGCCGACATCTCTTCTAAGATGGCCCAGCTAATGGAGGCCGGGATTGAAATTCATGCCCAGGTCGTTTTGTGTCCGGAGATTAATGATGGTGGCATACTTGAACGGACCATCCTCGATCTCGCCGCTTTTCACCCGCGCGTGAAGAGCGTGGCCATCGTGCCTCTCGGACTGACACGCTATAACACCGATCGGCGACTGACAGCGGTGACGCCAGAGTTTTGTCGCCGGACGATTACTGAGGTCAACCGGATTCAGAAAGAGTTGCAACGCCGGCTGGGAACCCGGTTCGCATTCCTTGGGGACGAAATTTTTCTGCGGGCCGGCCGCGCGGTCCCCGGTCGCGCGCATTACGGTGATTATCCGCAGATCGAAGACGGTGTTGGCATGGTGCGAACATTTGCGAACGAGTTCGAAGACCTGAGGCGCAAACTTGAAGCAGTCCCGCCGGCGCGTGCGCACGCGCTGAGCGGCACGATCATGACCGGAACGCTCTTTGCCCCGGTCCTGCGAAATATGATCGAAGGTTTGAACCAGCAATGCGGAAGCAAGCTAAGCGTCGTGGCCGTGGAGAATCTTTACTTCGGTGGCGATGTCAGTGTCGCCGGGCTGGTAACCGGAGGCGACTTGCTGGCCGCCCGCGGAGAAATTTCCGGCGACTTTGTAATCATCCCGCGCAC
>JAWVFI010000101.1:0-25329 GCA_033856235.1 Blastocatellia bacterium
GCGCGCGGCGGCGTCACGCCCATAATTACTATGATTCCAGTTAGAAAGACCGCGACGGCGCGGTGATGCAGTTTTAAGAAGTTCATATTTTGTAGTTTAGTATGATTATTCCTGCGTCATTACGCAGCGCAGCGACGAGTTCATCGGCCCGAAAGTGCAAGGCTACTATTATGGGAGACCTGTTGAGCACCCATGATAACATCGCGGTCAGTCAGGGAGCGAGTAGGCCGGTAGCGAGAGCGCGGCAACATCTATGAGGTAAGTGCTTGAGTGAGTTGGAGCAACAATGGACCAACGCGCTGGCCGAGGCCGAGCGCCGGGCGCGCGCCATGGGCCGGCAGGACATCGCGGAGTATGTCGCATTACGATCCGCCAACGATCGCGTGCGCCGCACCGCGGTTGATTGGTTGATGACGACCTTCAGCGAACTTGCCGCGGACGGCAATCGCAACGGCGCCAGTTTACAGATTGAGCAGTTCGGCGAGCACCGATTCCGCATCGGCCACGCCACTATGGTTGGCAGATTGTTGACGCTGCGATTCGGCGCCCGCCTTTTGCAGGTAGAGGCCGGGTGGCCACGAACTGCCCCCGATGGATTCATCCGGGGTGGGGGATTTGCCTGTGCGCACATCCGGCACGTCGGCAGGCCGAATCTGAATGATGAGCTGTTACTCATTCAACCTCCTGGTAATTCGCCGCAGTGGCAGATTCTAAAAAAGACCGGCGAGCGCGTGGAGTTGACCAGCGAACGCATCGGGATCCACTTAGCGGAATTCTTGAAGACTTGAAACTGGGAATTCTAATTTCGGGGCGCGGCTCAAACATGATCGCCCTCGTGGATGCGGTGCAGGCAGGTCGCATTTCTGAAGCCGAGGTTGCGATCGTTGTCAGCGATCAAGCCGGGGCCGCGGGACTAGCCAGCGCCGCTGAACGTGGCATTGAGACTCGGGTGATCGAGCGCCAGGGCCGCCCGCGCGAAGATCACGATCGCCAGATCGTCGCGGTCCTACAGACATTCGCCGTTGACCTGGTTTGCCTGGCAGGCTACATGCGCGTCCTTTCGCGTGAGTTTCTGACCGCATATCCGGGCTGTATCCTGAATATTCATCCCAGCCTGCTGCCGGCGTTTCCCGGGCTTGATGCGCAGCGCCAGGCGCTGGCCGCGGGAGTGAAATCGGCCGGCTGCACCGTTCATCTTGTCGATGAAACATTGGATGGCGGACCGATTATTGCTCAGCGGAAAGTGCCGGTGCGCGACGACGACACTGAGGAAAGTCTGTCGGCACGCATCCTGGCCCAGGAGCACGAACTCTATCCCGAAGCGGTGCAATTGGTGCTGAGTCGCTTCGTGTAACGCAAACTTTCGTTTGCGTCTATTGAAGATTCGCAAACTAAAGTTCGCGTTACACTTGAAACCTAATGACAATTGACGAACAACTGGCGTACCTGCGGAAAGGCACGGTCGAGATCATTCGCGAAGATGAATTGCGCGCGAAGCTCCTGAAGTCTGCCGAAAGTAGAAAACCCCTGCGGATCAAATTGGGCGCCGACCCTACCGCGCCCGATATACACCTCGGCCACACTGTCGTCATTCGCAAACTGCGCGCGTTCCAGGAACTGGGCCATACGGTAATCTTTCTCATCGGAGACTTCACCGGATTGATCGGGGACCCTTCGGGAAAAAATGCGACCCGCCCGCAACTAACGCGCGCAGAGATCGACGCCAACGCTGAAACTTACAAAGCACAAATCTTCAAATTACTGGATCCCGAAAAAACTGAGATTCGCTTTAATTCTGAGTGGATGGACAGGTTGGGTTCCGATGGATTTGTTCGTCTGGCCTCGCATGTAACGGTCAAACAAATTCTGGAGCGCGACGATTTTGCGAAACGGCTCGCTGACGAACGGCCTATCGCTTTGCACGAATTGCTTTACCCGTTGACGCAGGCATACGACTCGGTCGCGCTCGAAGCGGATGTGGAATTGGGCGGTACCGATCAAAAGTTCAATCTGCTGATGGGCCGCAACCTGCAGCGCGAGTACCAACAGCCGGCCCAGATATGCGTCATCATGCCGCTGCTGGAAGGCACTGACGGCGTCCAGAAGATGTCCAAGAGCCTCGGTAATTATATCGGCATCAACGAAGCCCCAGCGGAAATGTTCGGAAAGATAATGTCGATCTCGGATGATCTGATGTGGCGCTATTATGAGCTTTGCACGGATCTCCCGCCCGAACAGATCGGCGCCCATCGCGACCGAGCGGAGGCGGGGGACGTAAACCCCCGCGATCTGAAGGTCGATTTAGCCAAGCACATTATCAGAGATTTCCATTCAGTAGCCGCTGCCGAAGCAGCCGAGGACGAATTCAATAGAATCTTCCGGAGCAAAGGCATTCCCGAGGTGATCGAAACGCGTGAGGTAAAGTCGGGATCGTGGCCGTTACCTCAGTTGCTCGTCGAGACGGGCCTCGCGGCATCAAAAGCCGAGGCCCGCCGCTTGGTCGAACAAGGCGGAGTGCGTGTCGGCGGCGTGCGCCAAGCAGACCCCGGCATTGTGGTTGGACTCAAACCTGGCGAGGAGTCACTCTTGCAAGTAGGCAAACGCCGATTTGTCCGTGTTCGCGTCCTTTAAGCACTAGCCTTGACGCGCCATAGGTCGCAGTTCACTATACTTTTGGAAATGGGGAGACAGTGATCATGAGCACGGAGATAGCAAGCTTGTTAGTCAGCACGTCAGAGGTTTGCGGGGGACGCCTTCGCATTCAGGGCACGCGCATTACCGTGAACCGGATCATTCTCTTGTACAAGCAAGGTTACAAGGCTGAGGACATCACGGAACAATATCCGGACCTCACGCTTGCCCACGTTCATGCAGCGCTCGCTCACTATTACGCGAATCAAGAAGAGATCGAGGCCGGCTTATCGGCCGAAGCAGAAAACCACAACCAAACAGATGCCGTGAGTGGCTCACCAGAAAAAGAAGTCCGGTTAGGAGCCTTCAAAAAATTGCAGCGGAATCTACAACTAACTCCGAAGAAAGCTGCCGAGTGGCAAAACCTGGTGCGAGAGGCGCGCCGCTGATAGCGGATGATTCACCTCGACACTAACTTCCTCATTCAGGCGCTAGTGCCGAATTCTGCCGCAGCATCAAAACTACAAACATGGCTAAATGACGGTGAAGACTTAGGCATCAGCTCAATTGCCTGGAGCGAGTTTCTTTGTGGGCCCCTCAGTGAGAATGATAAGACCGTGGCCCAGATGCTTTTTCCGGCCCCCGAACCGTTCCTGGCTTCAGATGCACATACAGCAGCCGAACTATTCAATGCGATTGGCCGTCGCTCACGTAGTTTGGCAGATTGTCAGATTGCGGCAATAGCACTTCGCTCCGGCGCGCGCCTGGCCACGGGGAACGTTTCTGACTTCGCGCTATTTCAGCGCCATGGGCCAACTATCGTCTGATAAACCGACCTGCAGGTCTCAATGTCCGCCATATTCGCCACCGAAGACATCCTCGTAATTGAAACGCCAGAGCGCGTGCCGCTGCACTTTGCGTTGGCTTCGATCGGGAACAGGTTCCTCGCCTGTGCCATCGATCATTCGATTCAGGCAATTACGCTTGCCGTTCTGGCCGGCGGATTCTTGATCCTGGCTGATTACTCCAACATGGAAGGACGATTCAATAATGCCCCCAAGTGGGTAATCGCGTTGCTTATTATTATTGTGTTCTTGTTGTTCTCAGCCTACTTTGCCTTCTTCGAATGGATCTGGAGCGGTCAAACGCCCGGCAAGCGCTGGATGAAGCTGCGCGTCATTCGTGAAGACGGCCGCCCCGTGACTTTCTGGGAAGCTTCGGTAAGAAACCTGCTCCGCAGTTTTGACATCATGCCGTGGCCTTTCTATTCGATCGGTTTGATTTCAGTATTCAGTAGTTCGCGGGACCAGAGGGTTGGCGACATGATCGCCGGCACGGTGGTAGTGCGAGAGCGCGAAGCGGAGGCGCCGCCTTTCGCCAAGGTCTTTGCGGCGCCGCTTTCAGATGACGCGCTGCGGCGAACGTTCAATCCCGTGCCCTTCAGCGCCGATCTCCACCGGCTGAGCGAAAGTGAGATCGCGGTTGTGGAAACGTTTCTGCGGCGCCGTTGGGACCTGACTGAAGCGCCGCGGCAATGGATGGCGTGGCGGGTCGCCATGCCGATTCTTTATAAGCTAAGACCTACTTACGACCTCGCGACCTTTACTTATGAGGGTTTTCTCGAAGAGCTGCTACACCGCTATCGGGCGCAACACCGCTTCGTTGACTGAGGTTCCTTTTGCTTTGTCCCACTAGACTCTGTCTTCCGCAAATTTCGTACTATCGCTCCCGCCGCTAATTTAAATGCTCTTTGCGTGCTTCGGAATGGACTTTGGATCGAAAGACGCAAAGGAGATTAGGCCCCGACGCTTCCGCGCGCGAAATTGACGCCTTTACCGGGGCTTTGCTACGCTGTCCGGTTCTTGGATCATCAATATTCGTTACTATCGAAAGGGTCTCTTAAAACCATGTCCAGTGATGTTTTTATTCTCGGCGGTAAGCGCACGGCGATGGGCGAATATGTCGGCGCCCTGAAGGATGTTTCAGCAATCGATCTGGGGGCCACAGCAGCCCGCGGCGCGTTGGCGGCCACGGGCGTGGCGGCTGACGAGATCGATCACACAATAATTGGGAACGCATTGCAGACCTCGGGCGACGCGATTTATGGAGCAAGGCATGTCGCGCTCAAGGCAGGCGTGCCTTTCGATCGACCGGCGCTGACCGTGAATCGTCTCTGTGGCAGCGGCATTCAGTCAATCATCTCAGGCGCCCACATGATTCAGCTTGGTGAAGCCCAAACGGCGCTGGTCGGAGGAATGGAATCGATGTCCCAGGCGCCGCATGTTATCTACGGGGCCCGCTCTGGATTCGCACTGGGCAAAGGCAAGTTGGAAGACAGTTTGATGGTGGCGTTGCTGGATACCTATTGCAACACGCCGATGGCCGGAACGGCTGAGAACCTCGCCCGTAAATATCAGATTTCGCGCGAGGCCCAGGACGAATATGCGTTGCGCTCTCAGCAGGAAGCCAAACGGGCCCACGACGCCGGAATCTTTGCTGAAGAAATCGTGCCCACTGAAGTGAAAACACGGAAAGGGGTGACGATGTTCGCGCACGATGACCACATGCGACCGGACACCACGCTCGAAGGTCTCGCCAAACTACGTCCTGCCTTCAGCAAAGATGGATTTGTAACTGCGGGGAACGCTTCCGGAATTGTCGATGGGGCGGCGGCGTTGGTGATTGCCGGCGCGGAATACGTGAAGGCAAAAGACAAGAAGCCAACGGGAAGGATTGTCAGCTGGGCATACGCCGGCGTAGAGCCGGAGATTATGGGAATTGGCCCCGTGCCGGCGACTCGCAAGGCCCTGGAGAAAGCGGGTCTAACGCTCGCGGACATCGATTTGATCGAAGTCAACGAAGCCTTCGCGGCTCAATATCTGGCCGTGGAACAGGATCTGGGATTGGATCGCAATCGGTGCAATGTTAACGGCGGAGCGATTGCTTTAGGTCACCCGTTGGCGGCGACGGGCACGCGGATCGTCCTCACGTTGCTGCATGAGTTGCGCCGGCGCGGCGGACGATACGGATTGGCCACCGCATGCATTGGCGGCGGTCAGGGAATTGCTATGATTTGCGAACGCCTCTGATAACGGGACGGACCCAGCTTCTCCGAAGTTTCGTGTGGTTGATTTCTGTCGGGTCGAGCGAAGAACGTTCTCCCGATTTTCGTATAAAAATCCAAAATCCTGAGGGAAACTTCGCGTTCCAAAAATCAAAAGCCTCATTAATCTAGGCAATAGCGCGCTTATTTCAGCCTGTAGAACGCAAAAGAGTAAGGCACGAATGTTGCGACATTGACGGTGAAAAGTTGTGTCGACCAGCATTGACCCAGGAACAACGAGTTTTCTTTTGGTGATTGAGCCTGGATGACCACGGTAAAGGCTAAGGTCTTCCACCAGGAATTTGAAGTCAGGCCATCGCCAATCTCTCTAAAAAGCTTTTCCGAGTGTTATCACTTCCCAACACAAGCGTTTTGCCAGAGCACGGCACAGTTACCCTAAACTTTCTTTGACTGCTTAAGGAGTCTCCTTCTATGTGCAAATTTCTTCGCTTTTCATTACTCAGCTCCTTCTTAGTTGTTTTTGCCGCCATGTCTGTTAGCGCTCAGTCCACCGTGACGGGAGCCATTGGCGGGGTGGTGGCAAATGCCGCCAAAGAGGTGATTACCGGGGCGACTGTTTTGGTGCGCAACCGCGAAACGAACAAGGAAAACACGGCGACCACCGACGATCAGGGCCGCTTCGTAGTGCCTAACCTTCAGCCGGGCACCTACGCAATATCAATTAATGCGGCCGGCTTTAGCGCCTTCGCCCAGGAGAACATCGTTGTTGAGGTAGGTCGAACGACGTCTCTTGATATTCCTCTCTCGATTGGGCCGGTGACGGGTACGGTGGAAGTCCAGGCGGATGCGCCGGTTATCAATACCACGCAGCAGGATTTCTCGACCAACATGAATCAGACGTCAATCAACGAACTGCCGGTAAATGGCCGTCGCTGGTCCAACTTCGCGATTCTCACTCCCGGTACGGTGCCTGACGGTACTTTTGGTCTGATTAGTTTTCGTGGAATCTCAGGACTACTGAACAACAATACGGTTGATGGCGGCGATAACAACCAGGCCTTCTTCTCAGAAGAGCGCGGCCGCACTCGTATCGGTTATTCGGTCAGCCAAGCCGCCATCCGCGAGTTTCAGGTGAACACCTCAAATTACTCGGCCGAGTACGGACGTTCGGCGGGCGGTGTGAACAATGCCGTCACCAAGAGCGGAACTAATGAGCTCCATGGCCAGCTGTTTTATTATCAACGCAATAACAAATGGGGCGCTCGCAATCCCCTCAGCACGGTTAATCAGCTCGTGAATGGTGTTTCGACGCCGGTAGCGCTGAAACCGAAGGATGTGCGGCATCAATACGGCGGCGTTATCGGAGGCCCGATAGTCAAGGACAAGGCGTTTTTCTTCTTCAGCTATGACGAACAGAAACGCGACTTTCCTGGCATTGCCCGGTTTACCAATCCTTCTTACCTGAGCACCGTGAACCTCTGCCCGTCGGCGGTGGCTCCCGGTTGCACCACTGCTCTATTCGGCACGTCATTAAAGAATCCGAACCGGATTTTGACCGACGACCAGATCAATTCGTCATTGACCTTTCTTAACAGCCTGACCGGAGTCGTCCCGCGTCGTGGTGATCAGCGGCTGCTGCTGCCGAAGTTTGACTGGCACATCACCGACAATCACACGTTCACGGCAACTTACAATCGGCTCCGTTGGGCTTCGCCAGCTGGCGTCCAGACCGCGGCAACGGTCACCCGCGATCGCGCTGGTTTCGGCGACGACTTTGTCCAGGTCGATTCACTTAATCTTCGCCTCTCTTCAAGTCTTTCTCCGACGCTGCTTAATGAAGGCCGCTTTCAATGGGCCCACGAGCTTGACTCGCAAATTGCCAATCCTCCGCTTCCCGGAGAGCCGACCACGGCAAACGGAAATTCACCGCAGGTCGCCCTTACCAACGGTCTGACGTTTGGTAAGGCCACCTCGCTTGATCGTAAAGCGCTGCCGGACGAGAAGCGTTGGCAGTTCGTTGATAGCCTGACGCTTTCTGCCGGCGATCACACCTTCAAGTGGGGCTTTGATATCAACTACGTTAAGGACATCGACGATAATCTGTTCACCGGAGCGGGTTCTTACGCCTATGCCAACATCAACGATTTCATGATCGACTACGTGAACTTCACTTCCGCTGGAGCATTGCGGACAGCCGGTAAGCTCTGTTCCAGCAGCACGCGCCTGGCGGGCAAGTGCTACACCAGCAACTATCAACAGGGCTTTGGACAAGCTCGTTTTGGCATTGCCACCACCGACTATGCTTACTTTGTGCAGGATGACTGGCGCGCCACTCCACGGCTGACTTTGAACCTCGGCCTGCGGTGGGAGTACGAGCAGTTTCCGCAACCTTTCCTGATCAATCCGGCATTGCCTCAAACGGCGAACCGCCCGGCCGATAAGAACAACTTTGGCCCCCGCCTCGGGTTTGCTTATGACGTCACCGGTGACGGCAAAACCAGCGTGCGCGGAGGCTACGGTATGTATTACGGCCGCGTGATTGGCTCAACAATAATCAACGCGCTGATCAATACGGGAATTGCGCCAGGCCAAGCCGTCAGCTCGGTAGCAGCAACCGCCCCCACCGGAACTCCCACGGCGCTAATCCCCGCGGGTAATCCGGCGGCGCCGATCTTCCCGAATGTCCTGGCGACGGCGCCGGCGGGAACCGCAACAATCAATTATTTCAAAGACGGTTTCCAGAATCCGCTCATCCATCAGGGCGACCTGGTGGTGGAGCGAGAAATCGCGCACAATACTGTCATCTCAGCGTCGTATCTTTTCAGCTTCGGCAAACACCTTCCGACATTTGTCGACACGAATCTGAGCGCGCCCACAGTTTCCCGAACGGTCAACATCATAGACGGACCGTTTGCCGGTCAAAACTGGACCTTCCCGTACTTCCTGGGAGCCACGCGGCCTAACACCGCGTTTGGACAAATTCAGGAGATTCGCGATTCAGTTCAGACGAAGTATCACGCGCTGGTGTTGCAGGCAAATCGTCGTATGACAAATGGCCTGCAGTTTCAGAGCAGCTACACTCTTTCCCGCGCATTCGACAACGGGCAGAATTCGACGACCTTTACTCCGGGCTTTTCCGCGCCTTTCAATTCGTTTGATCCCCAAAACGAAAATGGTTACTCCAGCTACGACCGGCGCCATAAACTGGTGGCGAGCGTCGTTTACAACACCAACTTTGCGAGCATGAAGGACAATAAGGTGGGACGCGCCATTTTCAATGGCTGGACCATTGCGCCTATCCTGAACGCCTTCTCCGGGGCGCGCTACACCGGGACCACGTCAGGCTCCACCGTTAGCAATGTCTTCGGCTTTAGTCAGGCCGGCGGCGTCAACGGTTCGAATGGATCCCTGCGATTTGCTTTGGTTCCGAATAACTACTTCAAGCAGCCTAATATCTGGTATGTGGATATGCGCCTCTCGCGTCGTTTCCACATAACGGAAGGCACAAACCTGGAACTGCTGGTGGAAGGGTTCAATATCTTCAACCGCACTCAGGTAACGGCTGTAAACAGTTCGCTTTATAACATTGCCATCTCGGGCACGAGCGTGGTAGCCACATACAATCCAGCCTTCGGCACCACTACTGGTGCGGACGGATTCTTCTTCCGTGAGCGACAGGTTCAGATGGCCGTTCGATTCGAATTCTAATCGAACAACGATGACTAAACGTAAGGCGTGCTCCGCGAGGAGCACGCATTTTCCTCTGCCGGATTTTCTTTTCCGAGACTCTCTTTGCAGCATTCATCTGGCGAGGCTGCGTAAGCCGAACTGACACCCTAAAAGCCGGCGCCCCCGGCAAGTTTTTATTTAACTACTAAGAACTTGCGCTGGGCATAGACCGCATGGTAGAAAGCAATAGCAATAATAGGATTCGGTCTAATCTTCGTCATTCCTTCAATTAAATGTTCAAGTGTCTCGGATTTAGATCAGGCTTCCGTCCCCGGCCGCGTGTGCGGACGAATCAAATCTCTTCTGATTGCTAAGGAGTTCCCTTCTATGAACAAATTTCTACGATTCTCCCTGGTCACCTTCTTGTTTATCGTGCTGGGGGCGATGACGGCTGCTGCTCAGACCACCACTGGTGGCATTGGCGGCGTTGTCTCTAACCCAGCCGGAGAGGTAGTGCCGGGTGCTGCCGTTACAGTTCGTAACGTTGAAACCAACAAGGAAGGCTCGGCCACAACTGATGACCAGGGTCGCTTCTTCGTTGGCCAACTTGATCCCGGGACCTATTCGGTGACGATTAGCGCCGCTGGGTTCAGCGCTTTCACCCAGGAAAGAGTGACCGTCGAGGTTGGCCGCACCACGACTCTCGAGGTTCCCCTCTCCGTGGGACCAGTGCAAGGCGGCACGGTGGATATCACCGCCGAAGCTCCGGTCATCAATACCACGCAGCAGGATTTCTCAACTAACGTGAATCAGACTTCGATCAACGAGCTGCCCATCAATGGCCGCCGCTGGTCCAACTTCGCGCTGCTGACCCCGGGCGCCGTGCCGGATGGCACCTTCGGCCTGATCAGTTTCCGCGGTATCTCGGGCCTGCTGAACAACAACACCATTGACGGCGGCGACAACAACCAGGCTTTCTTCGCTGAAGAGCGCGGCCGTACTCGCAGCCCTTACTCGATCAGCCAGGGAGCAATTCGCGAATTCCAGGTAAACACTTCCAGTTACTCAGCCGAATATGGCCGTTCGGCCGGTGGCGTGGTGAACGCCGTGACCAAGAGCGGGACCAACGAGTTCCACGGGTCAGGATTCTATTACCAGCGCAATAACAAGTGGGGCGCGCGCAACCCACAGGCCACCAAACAGGCCTTGGTGAACGGAATCTTTACGCCGGTGGCGTACAAGCCGGAAGACGTGCGGCATCAATACGGCGGCACAATCGGCGGGCCTATCGTTAAGGACAAGGCCTTCTTCTTCTTCAGTTACGATGAGCAGCGACGCAATTTCCCTGGGCTGTCTGTTTTTTCCAGCCCCAGCTTCTTGAATTCAGCTAATAGCACCCTGCTCACGCAGCGCGGGCTTACCCAGGCACAGATTGATAACGGCCTGTCGTTTCTTCAGAGTATCTCCGGTTCGCTGGCTCGTCGTGGCGACCAAAGGATTTTCCTGCCGAAGATCGACTGGCACATTACCGACAACCATACTTTCACGGCGACTTACAACCGCTTACGCTGGGACTCGCCCGCTGGGATCCAGACGCAGGCGACCAATACGCGAGCCGTGGATAACTTCGGTGACGACTTTGTGGACATCGATTCACTGAACATGCGGCTTTCCTCAACGCTCTCACCGACGCTGCTCAACGAGGCTCGCTTCCAATGGAGCCGAGACTTTGAGTATGAGTTCAGTCAGCCGCCGCTTCCCGGCGAGCCGACGACATCGATCGGTGGACGCTCACCCCAGACCTTCATCACGAATGGCTTCTCCTTCGGTATCCCAGAGTTCCTTGAGCGCGTTTCCTATCCGGATGAACGGCGTTTGCAGTTTGCCGACACCGTCACTTACACGGCCGGTAATCACACATTCAAATGGGGCGGTGACATCAATCTAGTCAAAGACATCCTGAATAACCTCCGCTTCTCGGGGGGTGAGTTTAACTACACCGGCGCCAACGCCCTCAACGATTTTCTCTTTGACTACGCGAACTTCAGGTCGGGCGGTACGGTCCGCGCGCTTAATCCCATCAACGCGGCGGGCCAGCGGAATCTGGGAATCTGCCCCCGTGTCGCCGACGCCGCCGGGGTGACTCTGAACACGTCGACTTTGCGCGCCGGTCAGTGCTATGCCGGAAACTTCAATCAGGGGTTTGGCGTGCTGGGCCTGACAATGAAGACTACGGACTTTAACTACTTCCTCCAGGATGACTGGAGAGTTTCGCCGCGCTTTACGCTTAACCTCGGTCTGCGCTACGAATACCAGCGGAACCCGAACCCGATTAACGTCAATCCGGCGCTTCCTTTCCAAACTGCGAATAAGGTTGACGACAAGAACAACTTTGGGCCGCGCGTGGGCTTTGCCTACGACGTTAGCGGTGATGGGAAGACATCCGTTCGCGGTGGGTGGGGCATCTATTATGGCCGCGTCATTAACTCCACTGTTTACCAGGCTTTGATTGGTACTGGAGTAGGCGCCGATCGCTCGCAGCGGCAGGTCTCAGTCGCCTCGAACAACGCGGTCGCACCGGTCTACCCGAACCTGATCCCCGCTGGAACTTTGACGACCACCTCGGTCCAGTACTTTTCGCCCAACTTTCAGCTTCCGCAGATTCATCAGCTGGACGCAATTGTCGAGCGACAAATTGGACGTAACACAGTGATTTCCGCTTCTTACCTCGGCAGCTTCGGCAACTCGCTTCCAAACTTCGTGGATACGAACCTGCCTGCCCCGGTCAAGAATGTGAACATCTCGATCGTAGGTGGACCCTTTGATGGTCAAACCTTCTCCAGCCCTCTGTTCATCGGGGCGCGGCCAAATCCGAATTTCGCGCAGATCACAGAGATTCGCAGCAATGTGTTCTCCAAATACAATGCCCTGGTCCTTCAGGCAAACCGTCGTCTAACCAACGGCCTCCAGGTGCAGAGCAGTTACACTCTGTCGCGGGCGTCAGATAACGGCCAGACGTCGCAGACCTTTACTACCAACAACGTTCCCTTCAATGCTTTTGATCAGAACAATGAGAACGCCTTGTCAGCCTTTGACCGGCGACAGAAGTTCGTGCTCAGCGTTGTTTACAATACCCACGTGTTTAAGGAAGGCGACAACAAGGTAGGCCGGGCGCTCCTTAACGGCTGGACGATCGCACCGATCTTTAATGCCTTCTCGGGACAGCGCTACACTGGCTTCGTTTCTGGCGCCATCAGCCCCGCCGCTTTTGGCTTCACTGGCGCGGCCTGCAACGGAGTGGGTACGGTCGCCTGTCCCACCCCCGGTGGTGGCGCGAACGGTTCGGGCGGCCAAAACCGCTTCGCCCTGGTGCCCCGCAACTACTTCAAACAGCCGAATATCTGGTTCGCAGATCTTCGGGTTTCACGTCGGTTCGCAATCACTGAAGGCACCAAGATCGAACTGCTGGCTGAAGGCTTTAACATCTTCAACCGCACTCAGGTGACGACGGTGAATTCCACGCTTTACAATCTTTCGGGTACGACCTTTACCTATAACGCTCCCTTCGGAATCACGACCGGCGCGGACAGCACCCTGTTCCGCGAGCGGCAGGTCCAGTTGGCCGTTCGTTTTGAGTTCTAGGTAAACAGGCATAATTGCCTGCCGGTCGGACTTAAGCTATCGGGTGCGCTTTGCAAAAGGCGCACCCGATTTTTCTTTTCGGACTACTGCCATTTCGAATAACGGAGCGCCCGCCTAGCGCTTCTCGCCGTTTTCCCTGGCTTTCCCAAACCTTCTCTCAACTGTTCGAAGATCACGCAATCGGATTTGCCACTGTACGAAAAGCCTGAGCCCTAAATGCCTACAACGCTACGCCATGCCCTTTCCGCAGCGCCTAATTAGCGCCTCGAGCACTTACCGCTCGACTCGCGACCGTGGCATGTTCCTTGCCCTAAGTAGCGTCGAACGGATCTTATCTCGCGTTGATCTAGACGCTTCTATTTAGGGGAGGAAGAACGATGGGCTTACCAAACAATGATGAAGTCAAAGGTAAATTCGATCAGGCCAAAGGGGCAGTGAAGGAAAATGTCGGTCATGCTACTGGCGATGCAGACATGGAGAGTGAAGGCCAGGCGGATCGGGCCGGAGGCGATATTCGCGAAGGCTTTGGAACAGCGCGCCGAAAGATCGGTGATGCTATCGAAGACATCGGCGAGAAGATCTCCGACTAGTTTTCCTGGCTACTGCCAGATCAATTAGGGCCGAGCGCAGCTGACAGAATAGCCCGCTCGGCCCTTTTTTTCAGACCCAGAGTGTTATTCAGCGCGGACGTTTTCAGCCCCGATGTCCTCCAGCAACTTTTCCAGCCGCTCGGCGTCTTCATCAGTCTTGGATTCCACGCCCAACAGAATGCCGCCGCCGCGAACACCGGTATCATAAACTTTGGCCCGGTGCTCGGGAATGCCGACGCCAATCAACGCGCCAATCAATCCCCCCGTCGCTCCACCGGCGCCGGCTCCGGCCAATGCCGCGGCAATTGGACCAGCGACAAATATTCCGACGCCGGGAATCGCGATCGAGGTACCGATAGCCGCAATCGCCGCCAGGACGGCCCCGACCGTTCCTCCGATCGCCCCTCCGATGCCGGCTCCGTCGGCCGCGTGTGTGCGCGTCTGCAACGCGAACTCCTTAGTCTTCGTCGCATCGGACATCAGCACGCTGATATCGTCCCGGGTGTAACCTCTTCGCAAGATCGCGTCCACGGCGGCTTCGGCCGCGACTCTTGTTTTGAATAGACCTGTAATCAGCTTAACTTTTGACATAATCGCATTCATCCCTTCGTCATTTCATTTAGTCCAGACTGGGCCACTGCCTACCAAGCGTTTGGTAGCCCATCCCCTCCCGTGAAGAGGGCAATATGCGTGCCTGTTGGGCCTTGGGTTTGAAGGCTCAAACAAATCTGCATACTGCTCGCAATCCAGCCGCTGCCGCTGCGTTTCAAGCCTTTAGTCAGGTAGTTCGCGTCCATAAGACATCGTACCAAAGCAAAACATGCGGCTTTCATTGTGTCCCAGTTTGTAGCTTCAAAACCCGGGCAGAAGACATAGTCAGCGTACTGTTGTACTCTGCTTCCATTCGGACGAAGGGGGAAGAGTTTCATGATCAAAGCGGTTATCTTTGATATCGATGGCACACTCGTCGACTCAGTTGACCTTCATGCGCAAGCATGGAAGGAAGCTATCAAACATTTCGGCAAAGACATTCCTTATCAAATGGTGCGGCGCCAGATCGGCAAAGGCGGTGACCAGTTGCTGCCGGTGTTCTTCAGCCGCGAAGAGTTGGAGGAGTTTGGTGAGGAATTGGAGAAGTTTCGCGGCGATCTATTCAAGCGAGATTTTCTTCCCCGCGTACGCGCCTTTCCGCTGGTCCGCGAATTGTTCCAGCGCGTTGCTGACGACGGAAAGAGCATTGGCCTGGCCTCGTCCGCAAAAGAAGATGAGATCAAGGCTTACAAAAAGCTGGCCCACATTGAGGACCTGGTCGAAGAAGAAACCAGCGCCGATGACGCGGAGAAGTCCAAACCACATCCGGACATTTTCGCAGCTGCTCTAAAGAGTCTGAAAGTCAACGCGGCCGAAGCGATTGCAGTCGGCGACACCCCGTACGACGCCGAGGCAGCCGGCAAACTAGGCATCAGGACAATTGGAGTTCGCTGCGGCGGGTTCCCTGAGGGCGAACTGGACAGCGCGGGCTGCATTGCGATTTACGATGATCCGTCGGACCTCCTGGCCCGATACGGGGAATCCGTCTTAGGGAAAAGAGAAAGTGAATAGGCAGATGACCACCGGGCCAGCAGTTCGGCCCCGCCGGTTCATTCCGTTCCGAAGACATGAAAATCCTGCAAATCAGTTCCGCCCGCACGATCGGAGGCGGTGAACGACATCTCATCGATCTCGCAAACAGCCTGGCCGTAAAAGGTCATGAAGTCCACGTCGCTCTTTCACCCCGCTCGCCTCTTAAGACCCTGTTAAGAGGGATACCCGAAGAGAATATCGTCACGCTGCCGATGCGAAATGCCCTGGATGCGGCCAGCGCCCTCGATCTGGCGCGCCTGATCAGCAGAAAGCAGATCGAGGTTGTTCATGTACACATGGCGCGCGACTATCCGCTGGCCGCTTACGCGACGCGACGGAATCGCAGCTCACGGCTGATCATCACGCGCCACGTTCTGTTTCCGCTTAGCCGTCTTCACGGAGTAACACTCTCGAACGTTGCGCGCGTGATTGCTGTTTCCGATGCCGTCGCCCGCAGGCTTCAGGAACAGCAACTCTTTCCACCCGATCGGATTGTGACGGTTCACAATGGTATCGATGCCGCGCGATTCAGCGCCGCCCGCCTCAATTTCAACCGGGAGGCTTTTCGCCAGAGGCGGGGGCTGCCGGCAAACGGTTTCCTGATCGGAACTGTCGGAGAGATCAATCCTCTGAAAGGCCATGAGGATTTTGTGCGGACCGCAGCACTTCTGGCCGATCGTTTTCCGGATCTTCACTTCATCATCGCGGGCGAAGACTCGTCGTTGCACAACGAACACCTGGCGGCGCTGGAAAAATTGATCGAAGAGCTCGGTCTGAAAGAACGCGTGCACCGTCTCGGCTGGCTCGATGATATTAGCGAGCTCTACTGCGCGTTTGACGTTTTCGTCTCTACCTCGCACAGCGAATCTTTTGGCCTCGCGATCGCCGAAGCCATGGCCTGCGGCACCCCGGTGGTGGCGTCTGCGACCGACGGTGCGGTTGAAATAATCGCTCATGGCACCACCGGACTACTAGTTCCGGTCGCCGATGCGAACGCTACGGCAGATGCGATAGCGCGTTTACTTGCGAATGAGGAACAAAGACAAGAGATTGGCAAAGCCGGGCGAGCCAGCATCGATAAGCGTTTCGGCCTTGAACTTATGGTGTCGAGAACAGAAGAAGTCTATTGCGAAGCATTCTCAAAGGAGTAAGGAAACCGCTTCAGGTTAATTCGTCAATCTTTGCTGCTAACACAAAATCACTCTCGGTTAAGCCATCTATCTTGTGCGTCCAAATGGAGACTTCAACCTTCCCCCAGCCAAAGCAAATATCAGGGTGGTGTCCTTGTTCCTCAGACAACAAAGCGACCCGATTAACGAAGCTAAGCGCCTCAGCGAAATCCTTGAAGGTGTAACTCTTTATCAGATGATGGTTCTGAATAACTTCCCAACGATCAAGCTCTTTTAATAAACTCAGGACTTCATCAGCGGCCAACGGGGGAACTCCGCCCCGACAAGGAACGCAGTCCCGGCGTGCCAAATCACTCATTACTATTTCTCCTGTGCTCAATTAGAAAAATTTTCGGCCGATGTCTGGGCTTTCTTCAGAATCCCAATCTGACCAGTATGATATAGGTCATGCTGGATCACGCCATGAAGAGTTATGTATCGCGAAGACATTCCCGGCAGGATCGGCTCGTGCAGCATTGAGTCGTCGAGCCGCGCGACGGCCGCCAGCAGATTAGCGTGGGCCCGCTCCAGCGCGTCCCTGGTTGAGTTCCAAGCTGCCTCGTCCGTTTCAATAACCGCCGGCCAATCCTCCTCCGGCGAGAGTTGGGCCCGATCTCCTTCCAACCGGCGTCGCACGGCTGCCTTCCACGCCGCGATGTGCAAAACCAATTCCCAAATATTGTGCGCGCCTGGAAGTGGCCGGGAGGTGGCTGTCTTCGCTGAAATGTCCGCCAGAGTTTCGCGCACCGATGGTCCATGCCAGGCTTCGCCCTCGTAAGCTCTTTTCATCTGGTCCTGGATCCTCTCAAGTTCTGTCATGTTGCGTTGGGTCCCTTCAGTTCAAGCTGCGGTGACAAATTCTCAATCTCTGCCCGGAGTTCTTCGCGCGCTGCGTACAGTCTGGCCAACTTTGCGGTAAGGGCGACATTTTCTGCCTGAGATGGCTCGAATCCCCTGACTCGCATCTCCCGCTCAAATAATCCGTCTAGCTCTCGCAGTTTAGCCGTTAATTCTTTCCGGCGTTTCTCCAAAGACTCACGATGGTCCATACGAAGCATTTTACACGGGATCGCGCCTCCCGAATGGCTCGCTGCACTATCCCGGGTTCGTCCGTTCCGCCGCAACTTGGCAAACGGCCTCGCAAAAAGATAGTCTTACAACTTCGTAATCATCAAAGTGGTTCGGCGGTGTGGACAGGGGGACCTTTCCCAATCCCACAATCCTGATCACAATCCCCTGAAATAAGGAGATCTGTCTTTGTCTCTTATCCGCCCCTTTAGCGCCTTGCGACCTCCCGAAGTTCGCGCGGCGGAAGTTGCCAGCGTTCCCTATGACGTGGTGAACACCGAGGAAGCGCGCGCCCTGGCTTCGGGAAATCCTCTGAGTTTCCTTCATGTTTCGCGGCCGGAGATCGATCTTCCTGAGGGAACAGACATTCATAGCGACGTCGTCTATGGCAGAGCGGGAGAGAGTTTTCAGGAACTGATCAAGTCTTGCCCACTGGTCCAGGAAGAAGAGCCCAGCATTTATCTTTACCGTTTGCTGATGGGTCAACACGAACAGATCGGGATCGTTGCTTGCTGCTCAATTGAAGAATACGACAGCGATCAGATTCGCAAACATGAACGCACACGGCGGGATAAAGAGGATGACCGGACCAGACACATGCTGGTGCTGCGAGCGCAAACCGGCCCTGTTTTCCTGACCTATCGCGCGCAAGACGCGATTGACAGGTTGGTGTGGGAAGTCAGTAATGACTATCCACCACTCTATGACTTTGTCGCCAATGACGGCATCAGGCATACCGTCTGGCGTGTGCCGGATCCCGATCCATTCGTAGCGGCGTTTCGCGGAGTTCCCAACTTGTACATAGCGGATGGTCATCATCGCGCTGCCAGCGCCAGCCGCGCGCGTGCGGAATTAAAGGAGCACGGCTTTTCCTTTATCGGCACCGAAGAGTTCAACTTTTTTCTGGCCGTGATGTTTCCGGATCAGCAACTACAGATTCTTCCGTACAACCGAGTAGTGCGCGACCTTAACGGCCTTTCTCGGGAGGAGTTTCTGCAGCAGGTCGAACACAGTTTCCAAGTCTCGCCGCATGGGACGCCGACGCCACAATCGCGCGGCGTTTGGAGCATGTACCTGGGTGGGCAGTGGTACAGCCTCAGCCTGCGGCCTGATGCTGAGAAACCCGAGGGAACTGTGGCGTCTTTGGATGTGAGTATCCTGCAGGATCGCTTGCTGGATCCGATTCTGGGGATCAAGGACATTCGCACTGACAAACGAGTCGATTTTGTTGGCGGCATCCGCGGGACGGAAGAACTGGAATCCATCGTCAATCAGGGACGCGCCGCGGTGGCCTTCTCGCTTTATCCAACCACCATTGAGGATTTGCTGCTGGTGTCGGATGCCGGCGAGATCATGCCGCCTAAATCGACCTGGTTTGAACCGAAGCTGCGGGATGGTCTTTTGATTCATTGTTTTTGAGAGGCTAGAGGCTAGAGACGAGAGACTGGTAAAAGACATTCCAGTTCTAGTCTCTAGCCTCTAGCCTCTAGCCTCTAATATGCACATTCTGATAGCCGACAAATTTGAGCAATCCGGGCGCGATGGTTTGCAAACCATCGGGTGCGACGTTTCGTATCAACCTGACTTGAAAGATCAGGCGCTGGTTGAAGCGATCGGAGCGGAGCGACCGGACGTGCTCGTGGTGCGCGGAACTACAGTCACGGAAGCTATGTTGGAAGCCGGGGCCTTAAAACTGGTAGTGCGCGCGGGAGCCGGCTATAACACCATTGACGTGGCAGCAGCGTCGCGCCGCGGAATTTACGTCTCGAACTGTCCGGGAAAAAACTCAATCGCCGTGGCGGAACTCGCCTTCGCCTTGATCCTGGCATTAGACCGGCGCTTGGTGGACAACGTCGTCACCTTGCGCCGCGGCGAGTGGAACAAGAAGGAATTTTCCCAGGCTCGCGGCCTTTATGGCCGCACGCTGGGATTGATTGGCGTTGGAAAGATTGGACAGGAAATGATTCCTCGCGCCAAAGCGTTCGGGATGCCCGTGATCGCCTGGAGCCGGAGCTTGACGCCTGAGCGGGCCGCCGTTCTGGGAATTGATTTGGCAGAGTCCCCAAAGAAGGTAGCGGAAGCCGCCGACATCGTCAGCGTGCACGTCGCCCTGAGTCCTGAAACGCGATCCTTCGTCGGAGCTGACATTTTTACCTCCATGCGGGAGGGCGCTTATTTCATCAATACAGCGCGCGGCGAAGTTGTCGATCAGGCGGCGCTGGTCAACGCTATCCACATGCGCGGAATTCGTGCCGGCCTGGATGTTTATGCCGCAGAGCCCACCTCGGCTGCCGGCGAGTTCACCGACCAGATTGCGCAGGAGCCGAATGTTTATGGCACGCATCACATCGGCGCCTCCACCGATCAGGCGCAGGAAGCAATCGCCGCTGAAACCGTGCGCATCATTCAGTCGTTCAAAGAAACCGGTAAAGTTCCAAACGTCGTCAACCTCGCCCGGCAAACTCCGGCGACGCATCGCCTGGTCGTCCGTCATCGCGATCGCCCCGGCGTGCTGGCCCAGGTGCTGGAAGCAATCAAGGCCGAACACATCAACGTCCAGGAAATGGAGAACATTGTCTTCGAAGGCGCAGAAGCCGCAGTTGCCCGCATCAACTTGGACAATGCGCCGACGCAGCAATCATTAGACCGGCTGCGCCATGGAAATGCAGACGTGATTGAACTAAACGTTTTGGAAATAGCATCAAGTGAAGGTACATAACGGCAATTCGGATCGCTGACTGTAATGAATACAACTCTTATCACCGGCGCATCATCGGGAATCGGAGAAGTTTTCGCCCGCAAGCTGGCAGCACGCGGCGACAACGTTCTGCTGGTAGCCCGCTCTGAAGACAAGCTGATGACGCTGTGCAATGAGTTGGGGCGCATCAACAGCATTCGCGCGCAGTATGTGGCGATGGATTTGTCGCAACCCGACTCACCGGCTCGTCTGTTTGACGAGGCACAGAAACGCGGCTTCGAAATCGATTTCCTTATCAACAATGCGGGCTTCGGCTCAATGGGCGATTTCGCCAAACTCGATCTTCAGCGCGAACTGAACATGATCGAACTCAATGTCCGAGCTTTGGTCGAGCTGACGCAACGTTTTTTGGTCCCCATGCGCGAACGGAAAAGTGGGGCCATTATCAACGTCGCTTCGACCGCGGGTTTTCAACCCGTACCTTTTATGGCCACCTACGCCGCCACCAAGGCGTTTGTGCTTTCTTTTTCAGAGGCGCTCTGGGAGGAAAACCGCCCGTATGGCATCAAGGTAATGGCCCTTTGCCCGGGCGTAACTGAAACTGGGTTTTTCGACGCTGCCAAAATTGAGACGCCGCCAGGGCGCGTGATCCAGACTGCTGAGGACGTAGTGGACACCGCCCTCCGCGGCTTGAAACGCGGCAAAGGTCACATCATTTCCGGCTGGGCCAATTTTGTCATGATCGAATCAGAGCGCCTGGTACCGCGCTCTGTCGTTGCTCGTATGGCCGGCAAGGTTTTGCGAAAAGAACACGGAGATAAGAAATAGAGATACTTATGACTGAACGAATCTATAACTTCAGTGCCGGTCCCGCCGTTCTTCCTTTAGCAGTCTTGGAAGAGGCACAACGCAATCTGGTTACGCTTCCGGGAGTCGGCATGTCGGTGATGGAGATTAGCCATCGCTCCGAAGCCTTTGACGAGATCATTGCGGGCGCCGACAGCGGCATCCGCGAGTTGATGGGGGTGCCCGATAACTACCACGTGCTCTTCCTTCAGGGCGGGGCGAGTTTGCAGTTCTCAATGCTGGCGATGAACTTTCTCTCGCCAGAGAAAAGCGCTGACTACATCGTCACCGGTAGTTGGGGCAAGAAGGCAGTAAAGGAAGCAAAGCGCGCCGGGGCAGTGAACGTCGCGGCCACGATGGCTGACGGGGGGTTCACCCGCGTGCCCACACAAGATGAAATAAAACTTGATCCCCACGCCGCCTACGTCCACATCACCACGAACGAAACGATAGAGGGCGTGGAATGGAAAACGGAGCCCGAGGTCGGTAACGCGCCGCTGATTGCCGACGCTTCATCCGACGTTCTTTCGCGGGTCGTGCCGGTCGATAAATACTCTTTGATTTATGCGGGGGCGCAAAAGAACATGGGCCCCAGCGGCGTCACGTTGGTAATTGTGCGCGACGATTTGCTGCAGCGCATTCCCGATGGACTCCACACAATGCTGGACTATCGCACCCACGTGAAAAACAAGTCGCTTTACAACACGCCGAACACCTGGGGCATCTACATCATCAACCTTGTCTGTAAGTGGCTGAAGGAAAAGGGCGGCTTGGCCGCGATGCAGCGCGAGAACGAAGTCAAAGCCCAGATCCTTTACGACGCCATCGACGCTACGGAGTTTTATCGTGGCCATGCCGACGCAGATTCGCGTTCGAACATGAACGTGACTTTCCGCCTGCCCTCGGAAGATCTGGAAAAGAAGTTTGCAAATGAAGCCACCGCGGCGAAGCTTGACGGCCTCAAGGGACACCGTTCAGTGGGCGGCATTCGAGCCTCGATCTACAACGCCTTCCCCCGAGACGGCGTCGAAGCGCTGGTAGCTTTCATGAAAGAGTTTGAACGGCAAAACGGCTAGGTCTTCTATTTTCTTGCCAGTTATTCGAATAACTATGAAACCCCTTTTGGCTGCCTTTTTCTCAACCGTGTCCCTGATCGCCTTTGCTTCGCCGCGATCGCTGCAAACCCCGAGTCAAACAGTTCCGGCACTCCCGCAGGAGAAACACTTGCGCAATTTGCGCCAGTTGACCTTCGGCGGGGAAAACGCTGAGGCTTACTTTTCGGCTGACGGCAGGAAACTGAGTTTTCAATCCACCCGCGATGGACGGCAGTGCGACCAGATCTACACGATGAACGTTGATGGTTCCGATGTTCGTTTGGTTTCCACCGGCACCGGACGCACGACCTGCGCGTATTACCTGCCTAACGGGAAGAGGCTGCTCTATTCGTCAACCCATCGGGGATCAAAGGAATGCCCGCCGCGCCCTGATTATTCGAAGGGGTACGTTTGGGCAGTCTATCCTTCGTTCGACATCTTCACTTCGAAACCGGATGGCTCGGATGTGAAACAACTGACCAACACGCCTGGCTATGACGCGGAAACGACAATCTCGAAAAGCGGGAAGTTGGTCTTCACGTCTATGCGCGATGGCGATCTCGACATCTACACAATGGATGCGAACGGCAAGCATGTGCGGCGCCTAACCAGCGAACTCGGATACGACGGCGGCCCTTTCTGGTCGTATGACGGCAAGCAGATCGTCTATCGCGCGCACCACCCGCAAACGCCGAAAGACAAGGCTGATTATCAGGAGTTGTTGAAGCAGAACCTCATTCGGCCTACCACTCTGGAAATCTGGGTGATGAACGCCGATGGTTCGAACAAGCGGCAGGTCACGCGTAACGGCAAAGCCAACTTTGCGCCCTACTTTTTTCCCGACGGGAAGCGTTTGATCTTCGCCTCGAACGCCGCAGATCCCAAAGGCCGTGATTTCGACCTCTACATGATCAATGTTGACGGCACAGGGCTGGAGCGGATTACCTTCAACGATACCTTCGACGGCTTTCCCATGTTCTCTCCTGACGGCCGCAAACTTGTTTTCGCCTCCAATCGCGACGCGAAGACCCGTGGGGACACAAACATCTTTATCGCTGATTGGGTAGAGTAATTAAGCCGCAAAGCGAAAGATTCGGAGCCATGCGCAAACCGGTTCCTCCAGCCACGTTCAGCCAGATTGTTCCGCCGAACGAGAACTACACGTATTTCGAAGACCATCAGAGCCATCCCTTCGTCGCCCAGGCCACCACTTTCGATCTCGTAAATGCAGCGTGGATGGCGGACTTTGCTTTGCTGGCTTACGGCGATGAAACATTTATCAAAGAAAAGCTGGATCGCTCTGGACTTACCGCGGCTGGCTTTAATCTGAAGTTCTTCAGTTCGCAGACTACTCAGTGTTTTGTTGCTCATAACGATGAGGTCGCAGTGCTCTCCTTTCGCGGGACTGAGATTGATAACTTCATGGGGGCTTTCGCCGATTGGGTGCGCAATCTCGACTTCAAACCGGTGGACGACGAATCGGGAGGTCTTGTGCATCGGGGTTTTGCGCAAAATCTCGCCGCCGTGTGGAATGACGCCGATAATGAAAGCAGCGTGAAAAGCTATCTGGCACAGATACTCGCGTCCGGGACCCGAACGCTCTGGACCACTGGCCACAGTTTGGGGGCGGCGTTAGCCGTGCTGGCGGCCGAACGAGCTGTTCGCGAAGGCGGTTTCGCTGTAAATGGGGTGTACACTTTCGGTTCTCCTTGCACGGGCGATCCGCGCTTCCACGAACACTACGTGACGCAGAACCTGGAATCGCGCACTTATCGTTTCGTTAATAGTCTGGACGTGGTGCGAAAACTACCGCCGGGTAAGGAATACGAACACGTTGGACAATTGAAATTCATCGATGCCGGCGGGCAAGTACACGAAAATCCAACCGCCGAATCTGGCGCCTCGGATCCGCTACCGTCGGTGACTCGCGGGCAGGAACGTTCGGTGCGTTTGTTTGGTTTGCTGGGACGCAAAATTAGCGCGCTGCTTGAGAACATGTTTACGTTAACTATCCCGGCGCCTTTCGCCGATCATGCGCCCATCTATTACGCCGTTCACATTTGGAACAGCTTGTCCGCGGGAAAATGAAATAACCTATGAGTGGAAGTAATTCGCTTAAACTGAACTATTCCGGCGGGATTCCGCGGGCGTTATTGCACTTGGTGCTCTTCAGCATCGGCGCGACAGTCTTGTTCGCGCAACAACCCCGAGACCTCGCTGATGCGCCGAGCGCGGACAGACTGCGCGCGCACATAACCTATCTCGCGTCCGACAAACTCGAGGGACGTCGCACTGGGACCGAAGGGGCCAACCTGGCCGCCGAATACATTGCCAGGGAGTTCGCGCGATATGGTCTGCGGCGCAGCAACGGTGTGGATCTACCAGGCATGTCGATTCTGGAGGCTGACTCGCCTAAACGTTATTTCCAAGAGTTTCCGTACGTTGCGGGTGTTGATTTGGGAAAGGACAATGCCTTATCGGTGAAATTCCGCAAGCGCGATCCTCTTGTTTTGCGTGTGGGAGACGATTGGATGCCGCTGGGCCTCTCATCTAATGTCCGATTTGAGAAGGCCGAATACATATTTGTTGGTTACGGCATTACTGCTGCAGAACTAAAGTACGACAGCTACGATGCTGCAGCTAAGGATCGCGTGGCAATCGCGCTCACGGGAACGCCCGATGGCGACAACCCTCATGGTCAGTTTGCGCGCTATGAGGACGTACGATGGAAAGCGATAGCCGCGCGCAATGCCGGTGCGAAGGCTTTACTGATTGTTACACAGGAAGAACATTTCAAAGACGATCGCCTTGCACGCCTGCGATACGATAACAGTGCAGGAGACGTGGGACTGCCGGTTGCGGTCATTTCAAGACAAACGGCCGCTAGGTTTTTCTCTTCACCAGATGAGCCCGTAAAAGACACGTTGCTGGCGCTGGAGGCAGCGGCGAAAGCTCTGCCCAAAGATTGGGATGCGCATTCGGGCGTACTAACCTCAGCGATGATCCATAGCCTACCTCTTAATGGGACAACTCTTTCCATTTCTATCGGGATCGTTCGCAGGCAAGTCTCCGCCACAAACGTCATCGGGATTCTGCCAGGCAGCGATCCGAAGTTGAAAGACGAAACGATTGTGATCGGCGCCCATTACGACCACCTCGGCTTTGGCGGCGAAGGCAGTCTGGCGCCGCGCGAAGGCGAAATACATCACGGCGCGGACGACAATGCCTCTGGCGT
>JAWVFI010000102.1:0-34184 GCA_033856235.1 Blastocatellia bacterium
GCCGCGATCAAACTGCATACCTTCGACAAATTCCAAATCCGTTTCCATCGTCTTCGCGTCTTCGACGGTGATCACGCCATCTTTGCCTACCTTTTCCATTGCCGCCGCGATTAGCTCGCCGATGGCGGCGTCACCGTTTGCCGAAATCGTACCGACCTGGGCAATCATGTCGCCGGCGACCGGCTTTGAAAGCTTCTTAATCGCCGCAGTCGCGCGCTCAACCGCTTTGTCGATGCCGCGCTTCAGGGCCATTGGGTTTGCGCCCGCGGCGACGGTCTTCACGCCCTCGCGATAAATCGCCTGCGCCAGCACAGTCGCGGTAGTAGTGCCGTCACCAGCAATATCACTGGTCTTTGACGCCACTTCGCGCACCATCTGCGCGCCCATGTTTTCCATTGGATCTTTCAGGTCAATCTCTTTAGCCACGGTGACGCCGTCCTTGGTGATTGTCGGGCTGCCATACTTCTTATCGAGGATGACGTTGCGGCCCTTGGGACCAAGTGTGATTTTCACCGCGTCGGCGAGTTGATTCACGCCTCGCAAAATTGCCGCCCGCGACTCTTCGCCATGTGTTATTTGCTTTGCCATAATCTTTTCTTTATCTCCATGTAACGCAAACTTTAGTTTGCGATTTCCCGCTCCCGTCGCAAACTGAAGTTTGCGTTACACCGGGAACCTACTTGCCCTTCTTGCCACCTACAGCTGCACCGGCGCGGGTAATGATTCCCAGAATCTCGTCCTCGCGCATGATCAGCAGCTCTTCGCCGTCGAGTTTGATTTCAGAGCTGGTGTACTTGCCAAACAGAACGCGGTCGCCGGCTTTGACATCCAGCGGCTGGCGAGTCCCGTCCTCTTTGTATTTGCCTTCGCCGGCGGCGATTACTTCGCCTTCCTGCGGCTTTTCCTTGGCACTGTCGGGGATGATGATGCCGCCGCGAATCTGCTCGCCTTCTTCAATGCGCTTCACGATAACGCGATCGTGTAATGGTGTTATTTTCATCGTCATAATCCTGGTCAATCTCCTTAAGTCGGTCTTCCAAGTAAGAGTTCAAACTTCAGCTTGCGATGTGATCGGCAATCTAAAGGCTGGGCTCTGAACTTCCGGCCTCAAGCCGGACCGCTCCCGTAAAACTGCTCTTTTGTTAGCAGCGAACGACAAACGGGCAACAGACCTGATGAGCACAAATAGTTCGAAATTGTTAGTAATTGAGCTGTGGAGTTCAGATGGTCTGGATGATCCCAGAAGGGCTGAGAGCGGAGTTAGCTGGTCTCGGTTCGTTAGCTACCCTACGCTAACGTTGGTGACAAGTCAAACCCAGGGAGAGGTGCCCTAATTTGTTTTTGTAACGCAAACTTTAGTTTGCGAACGCGTTAAATTCCACTCTCGTGCGCAAACTAAAGTTTGCGTTACAAGTGAAAGCCCGACTGAAGTCGGTACTCTGAACACCGCTGGCCCAAGTGAAACACCTCCCAGCAACCCGCTGGAGGTTTGCGGTTATTTCATGATCGCAAGATAATTCCTCCTTCGAATGTCGGAGGCTTACTGCACCGGGGCAATGAAGGAGGGCCCGCAGCCCGTCGCCAGCGGCTTTTCCCTTGCCTTAGAGGTAACCACCGATTGGCATTGTCATTGCTACTGCCCCCTGTGATTTACCAAAACGCACTTCGCGCACCTTTCGACGGAAAACTTGTTCGAGAGTCGCCAGGTCACAAAAGAGGTATTGAGAACATTATGTGGAAAACTTTTCTATCGTTGTTAGTTTCGGGTTTCCTTATGGGGTTGGCGATTCAACCAGCCCTCGCGGCTCCGATGGTAATTCCACAGGCAGCTACTACGGAGCAGATCAAGAACCAGGTTGCGAGGTTGGGGGTCGGCGCTAAGGCGAAGGCTACCGTCAGGCTTACGAACGGCACCAGGTTGAGGGGCTATGTGTCGCAGGCCAACGACGAAGACTTCGTGCTGCGCGACCGTAAGACCGACGCTCCGACTACCATCCGCTACGCGGACGTCGCGAAAGTGGACAGCAACAAAGGCCACTCGATGGCCCGCAATGTTGCCATTGGTGTAGCCATCGGCGTCGGCGCTGTCATCGCCACGCTCGCGATTATCTTTGCGAGCTTGAACGACTAAAATTCGGCGCTTCGCGCCAGAGCGATACTAGCGCGGCCCTTCCAAGCTCGTTGATTCGTGTTGCTTCGTGAGGTGTATTTCGTGAATGGCCGCACTAGAGAGGACACGAAACTTATAGTTCAAGGAAGGCTTTTCCGCAGCGCCTGGAAGAGGGTGAGTTCGAGTTGGTAAGGGCAATTGAACGGCTCTTCGCTCTGTAGGAGCGACATGTTTATAGCAACAAACCATCCCTCAGATACTCTTCGCTCCGTGAGGAATGTCTCTTCCCGGCCGCCCCGGCGGGCCAAAGTTGCGCGCCTACGGAGCGCGACTTCAATAGCAGGCTTCAAGCCATAAATATCTCGCCCCGCTGGGGCGAAAATCGCCAGGACATCTCGTTGCACTTCCGAGTTCGATCTGCGGAGGACAATTAAGGCTCGCGATTCAGAATATTCGTGGTCCGGTCGGTGATGCTTGCAGGTTCGAGGCGACGAGGAAGCTCGCTGGTCTCGACCGACTGCGGCGCCCGCTCAACCAATAACGGCGGGTCAGGTTGCACTGCCAGTCCCGCGAGGATACGGCCCACACCGGTCAGTGCGGGAACCAAACCTATCAGCCATATCATCTTGACTACCGGCTCGATTTCGAAAGGCACCTCGGCGATGAAGTGTTCCGGCAGTTTCAGCGCCAGCACCCCCGCCATGAAATAAAGAAAGATCATCAGACCAAGCCCGCTGAACAGCTCGATCACGCCGTGAGTCAGATGCGCCTCTCTTCGCTGCTTTGCTGTCTTGTCTTTCTTGCCGCGCTGTAGTTTCTTGACCCCGGCCAGCGAGCCTGAGTCTCTCACCAGCTCCTGGTTCATCTGGTCCAAGGCCCGTGAGATTTCCTCCGACACTTCATCAGGAGCCAGGGACTTCATCATCTCCTTGATCCGCGGCAGCGGCCCCCGATCGCTACGCGCCAGGGCCTCGCTCAAAGTTACGGCCTTGCCGATCACTTTGAGATTGGCTCCGCACGACCGGCAATACTGCAGGCCGGAGGATGATTCAGTGCCGCATTGCGGACAAAACATATTTGGTCAGTCGCCCCGTTGGTTACTGCCTCGTGACTGGTAAATCCGTCGCTGAAAACCGGCGCTGCTAAGCGCGCGCCGGCATTATCGTGCTGCCTGGATCTAGAAGGCAACAGAACTACGACCCACCCGCCAAACTTGTTCACTGAAATTCGCTGATGAGGTTCACCTTGCATCCCGGCTCCGCCGCCTGATGTGCGGAAGGCCTCCGGCCTTCCCCACCCGCTCGCAAATAATCGGGGCTCCGCCCCGGCGGGGCACAGCCCCAAATCAGATAGCTCCCGGAAAGGCAGAGCCTTTCCGCACATCAGACGGCGGAGCCGCAGAGTACGGTAGCACCTAAATAAAACTGCCGCGATTTCTCGCGGCAGTTCATTTAGTTCAAATCTGCTTAGATGAAGATTACTTACACTTCGAATATCCGCAATCCCGGCAGAAGTCACACCCACTCGCGTGCTCCAGCTGGCCTTTGCATTCCGGGCAGATGCCGATCATGTTGGACATGATGGCGCCGGTGACTCCGGTGACTCCGGCGGCGGACATGCCAGGCGGGTTCGAGGCCTGTTGTTTGCCGAGGGCGCGGGCGGAATCGGGGAGGTCCGTCAAACGCCGGTTCGTGATCATGATGCATTCGGCGACCGCTTGCTCGGGTGAAGTCAGCAGGCGTTCGTTGAACCAGACCGCGTGCGTGCCGGTGACTTTGTTCAGACTGTAGGCGACTTCCGCGGCGTCGAAACCACCGCGCAGCATCTTCGACGCCAGCAAGCCCACCCCGCCGGAGATGGGGCCGGTGGCAAAGACTTCCTGAATCATCCGGCCGTCGTGGTTGACCGTAACGTAGAGGTTCTGACCATCAAAAGGAATTTGCCAGGTGGCGCCGCTCAACTCGCGCGGACGCTCAATGCGCAGCGTCGTCATCTTCGCTTCCGCGTCGGCCTGTTCTCTGATGACGGCACTGGCTTCCGCTTGCGATAACCCTTCCGCTTCCGGATCGATGGCGATTACGTGCGCGGCATCGGCGTGGCTGGCCGGTGGATCGTCCAGCACTTCCATCTCCGCCACTGCGGCGGGCTTTTCTTCCGCCTTCATCGATGTCAGCACTTGGTTTTCGCGCGAGCCATCGCGGTAATAACTGACGGCCTTGCAACCCAACTGGCGGCCCAGGCGATAAAGCGCGTCCACGGATTCCACGGTGTCGTTGACGGCGCCGTTGCAGGTCTTGGAGACGCTGTTGTCCACGTTGCGTTGCGCGGCGGCCAAGACGTGCACGTGCTGTTCGGCGCTGATCGACATCGCGGAAATGAAATACGGCGGCAGCTCGCTTTCGTGCTCGCATACGTAGGTGGCCGCTTCATCGATAGACTGCTGATCCGTCTGATCAACTTCAATCCCCAGCGCCTCCGCGGCGAGCGTGTGCACGTAAGTGCGGGTTCCGAGGGTGTCTTTGCGCACGTAGGCCCAGGAGAAGTTCGGTTCGACGCCTGATGAAGTCTCGGCCACTAAAGAAATCGTTCCGGTGGGCGCGATGGTCGTCACTTCGTAATTGCGCGGCGTCAGCGGCGTGTCCTGGGGAATGCCAATCTGGTTGTAAAGAAAGTCGGAGTACGCTTGCTTGTTAGGCTCGAGCTCGGGGAAAACGCCGCGCTCGGCGCCCAGACGCAGGCTCTCGACCCAGGCCTCGCGACGAACAAAGCCCATCACTTCGTCCATCAAATCAATGGACGCGGGCGAGCCATAAGTAATTTGTAAGTTCAAACAGAGATCGGCAAAGCCCATAATCCCCAGGCCGAGGGGACGCGTGCGCTTCACTACACTATCGATCTCCGGCAGCGGCCAGGCGCAGGTGTCGATGACGTTGTCCAGAAAGCGCGTGCAGAGGTGCGTTACTTCGCGCAGCCGGTTCCAATCCAGGCGGTGCTCACCATCAAAAAACTTGTTCACGTCGATCGAGCCCAGATTGCAGGAATTCGAGAAATGCAAAAACTGTTCGCCGCAGGGATTGCAAGACATGATGGGGCCCATCGACTTCATCATGTGATTGTGGCGGTTCACTTCATCGATGAAGGCAATGCCCGGTTCGGCGTACTTGTGAGCACTCGCGACGATACGGTTCCAGATATCGGCGGCGAAAATCATTCCCGGCCGCGGCGGCTCTTCAATGGAGCAGCTCGTTAAGTTGGTGGAAAGGAACGAGGCGCGATCCGGGAACGACACGAGGGATCCGTCCGGACGGCGATAAATCACATAGTCGCCATCTCTTACGGGATCGTAAATCGGTTCAGTCCACGAAGCGCCTTCGAATTCCAGCTGGAACCACTCATTGCGATCAACAGCGTCCAGAAACGCGTCGGTAACGTTCACCGAAATATTGAAATTGGTCAGCGAATGCTGGTCGTTCTTGGCGTGAATAAAACGAAGCACGTCAGGATGCGTGACGCGCATCATGCCCATGTTCGCCCCGCGACGCACGCCACCCTGCTTCACCGTGTCGGTAGTGGTATTGAAAATGTTCATGAACGACACGGGCCCGCTGGCCACGCCATGCGTGGAGCGCACCATGCCGCCGCTGGGCCGCAGTTTCTCAAAGGTAAATCCGGTGCCGCCGCCAGTCTGATGAATGATGGCCGCATCGGTCGCCGTCTTCATGATCCCCGCGATCGAATCGGGCACGTCCAGCACGAAGCAGGCAGCTAGCTGTCCGTTCGCTTTCCCGGCGTTCACCAGGCACGGAGTGTTAGGCACGAACTCGCGGTTCAGCATCACTTCCGACATAGAGCTGAAGAACTCATCACGCTTATTGGCATCAGTCTCCGCGAGCGAAACGTGACCAACCACGCGGCGCACAATGTCACCCCATTCTTCCAGTGAACGGCCCTGGGCATCCCTGAGCGAATACCTCTTACTGATCACGCGTCGAGCGTTCAGTCCGGGCGGAGGAGTCATTTGTTTTGCTGGCGGTGTCGCTGGGGATACGTTTTCGGTGGAGGCTTTGGGGCCGATAGCTGCGCTCATCTTCTGTGCCTTTCTCGCGTCAGGGGCCGAGCAAAAATCTGTGGGTTCCAAAAAGATCGACGCCTTGACGACTGGTCAAAACGTCCCCTCTTAACTGTGATGCGGATACTGCGGTTGGCTTATTCGAAGCGACGAAGATCCCAACAGAAAACGACTGAAACCGCCTGCCGTTTTCCGTGCGAACCCGCCTCGTCCCAAGCGAAGCGGACTATACACCCGCCTGCTGGCCGATGTCAATATCTTGTGGGTATCTTTTTTTTCAATGCTATAGAGTGTGTTTCTTAACCTCTCACCTTAACTTGTAACTTGCTGTTAACTCGCCCCTTAAGGCGGAAATTCTACTCCCGAAACCGCCCTGGCAGATGGTCAAGCGATTCCTTTCCAGTCACTAAAACAAAAAGATATTTCGGAAAAATATTTTGCTATCGAAGGGGAGGTTTTCCGCGGCGCTACCGTGAGGGCGTGCCACCGGAAAGCAGCAGTTCGTAATTGCCAATTTGGCGGTTGTGACTGTCCAGGGCCGCGAAGGTATCGGAGGTTTCTTCAAGCATCTGCTTGGTCATCGCAATGGAATCGCTAAGCTGTTCGAAGTCCAGCATGGAAACTCTTTCGGGTGTCGGGAGGGTAACCACCTGGTCGTTAACCAGGCCAAAGAAATTCTCAATTGATTGCAGCTGCCCTTCGACCAGTTTTACGGAACGTTCGATGTCCATGAAAGCGGCCACGCGGCGGCGCAGGATTTCCAGGTTCCCTTGCTGGATCCGTCTGGCGCGTTCGTCGGGAGAATTCTCCACCGCATGTTCAGCCTGTTTGACCTGGTTCTGAACTGCCTGGCGATTAATCGACCGCATGTGGTTCTTGCGCCGGCGATAGATGTCGAGCAGATCGACGAAATCCTCCCAGCGCTCATCCAGGCTCAAGATGTTTGAAGGAATCTGTTTGCTGCCGGTGAACTTGCGGTAATTCGAGTAGATTTGGTTCTTCATCCAGCGCAGGTATTCCACAGCTTCGCGCTCACGCGGATCAAAACGCTTGATCAGCGCCTCGCGCTGGCTCTCGCGAAGCTTACGCTGGCGTTCCTTTTCGCGGCGATCGACCAGGCGCCGATAGAAAGAGGTGGCAGGCACGGTAACTAAATATATCGCCTCAGCGCCAAAGGCGGCAACCAGGGGCGTGACATCCTGAAAGTACGCAGCTCCGATCGCAAACGTGGCCATGCCCCAAAAGTTGATTGGCTCCTTGAAGGCTTCCTTCAGATACCTCGAATCAATTTTGGGTACCTCCATGGTTGAATAGAAATCTCTTTGGCCCGCGCGCGTTAGAGCGGAGGCGCAAACTAAAGTTTGCGTTACATCATGCGCTAGCTATTTTCTCGTTCCAGACTGCGGGTCTGCTTCCCTACTCCGGTCTCCCCTTCAGCCGGCAGAGCGTGCGGCGCGGCGCTGCCAGTGGCTGCGGGCAACAATCCCATCTCGCGCTTGTATTCCAGCAGCTTGTCCTGAAGTTGCATGTCCATGGCTTCGCGCTCAATGTCCTGCATCTGTGTGTCCACCGAAGCGGCGCCCAGTTGCATCTTGGCTTCAGCCGCGGCGGCGCGCCGGTCAATCTTGTCGCGCATCTCGTTGAACGTGGACGCGTCGTCGCCGAGCTGGAACGACTCCATCGTCTGCGCCAATTGCTCCTGCAACTTGGCCTGCTTGGACTGATTGATCAGCTGCATGGCTTCGCCGGTGCGGCGCTGCATCTGCAGCACGTAGTTGTCGCGCGCCTTCAGGGCCTGGCGGGATGCCAGCGTGGCATGCTCGAATTGCTGCCCGGTCTTTAGTTGATCGAGTTGGGCCTGCTGCAGCTGGCCAATGTAGGCGGTGGCAATATCGTCCCGGCCCATCTTTACCGAGGCCTTGATCTTCGAATCCAGATCCGCCACCTGACCATCCAGGCGTTCTTTATGCTTAGCCAGCAACTTTTCCGTGGCCATTACTTGCGCTACCGAGTTATTCAGCTCCGGCACGCGGTCGCGCATATCGCGAATCGTTTGCTGCAGAATCAGTTCCGGATCTTCGGTATGTTCAATCAGGCCGCCAAAGAGCGCGCGCAATGAGCGTTTCAATCTGCTTCCAAGTCCCATTTCAGTCGGTCCTCCACGAATAGGGGTCGTTTTGCGTTGACTTAGGATTCAAAAAGTCCGCAGAGCCCCCCGGAATTCCTTAAAGATGTACGCAGGCTCCACGCTAACGGTTGCAGCTTCCATAAGAAAGGTTCGATGCCGGGAGTATATCAGTAGTGACGAACCGCTCGCCAGAACGGCAGGGGCAGTCAGCAGGAGCAGTCAGCAGGAGCAGTCAGCAGGGGCAGTCAGCAGGGGCAAGTCGGCAGGAGAAGAGCCGTAGAGCTTTAGCCGCGTTCACGCGCTGCCTCCTGCTCCTGCTCCTGCTCCTGCTTCTGCTCCTGCTGCTGCTCCTGCCTCCTGCTCCTGCCCACGTCCCGCCGGTACTGCATTCCCTCCCAGCTAATATCGCCGACTGCTCCATAGCACCGGCTAAGCGCCTGGGGCAGGTCATCTCCTGTCGAGGTCACGCCCAGCACGCGCCCTCCGGCCGTCAACCAAGTGCCAGTCTCTGAAAGGCTGGTGCCGGCATGAAATACCTGGACCAGGTCACGAGTGACCGCGCGCTCCAGACCCTCAATCGTCGCGCCGGTTTCCGGACTCTGGGGATAGCCGCGAGCAGCCAGCACGACGCACGCGGACGAGCCAGAGGCCCAAACGGGTTGTACCTCGCGCAGCTGTTGGCGCCGCATCGCTTGAAAGATATCGACCAGCGGCGAGCGCAGTCGGACCAGTATGGCCTGTGCTTCCGGGTCGCCAAAGCGCACGTTGTATTCCAGCACCCGCGGTCCGTTAGCGGTCAGCATCAGTCCGATGAAGAGTATGCCCTGGAAAGGAAAACCCTCGGCGCGGGCGCCTTCCAAAGTTGGCTCGACAATCTCATGCACAATGACCTCGATCATTGCGTCGTCGATTAGCCCGCGATCAGTGATCGCACCCATTCCGCCGGTGTTTGGCCCAGTATCGTTTTCGCCGATGCGTTTATGATCCCGAGCCGGGGGCATTAAGGCGAAGTCTCTTCCGTCTGAAAACAATAGAAGTGAAATCTCCGGCCCGCTGAGCGCCTCTTCGATCAAAATCTGGCCAGCCGCTTCCACACCGGCGCTATGGTCCACCATCAAGTCGTCAATTGCTTTCGTCGCCTCGGCGTGCGAGCTGGCAACGACTACGCCTTTACCGGCTGCTAGTCCGTCGGCCTTGATGACTACCGGGGAGTCTTCGGAGCCAAACTCGCCGCCGGCAAGCGCGGCAAGGGCCTCTGCTGCTGAAGACGCTACGCGATAAGCCGCGGTGGGAATTCGGTGGCGCGCCATGAAGTCTTTGGCAAATGCTTTGCTGGACTCAAGCGCCGCAGCTTTTCTAGTTGGTCCAACTATCGCCAAGCCCCGAGCCTGGAACGCGTCGACTACGCCGGCCGCCAGGGGTGATTCGCCCCCGACGAACGTGAGATCGATGCTCTGTTCAGCGGCAAAAGCCGTCAGCGCTGAAATGTCGTTCGCGTCGATCGGAACACAGGAGGCAAGTTGCGCAATGCCGGCATTGCCGGGCGCGCAAAACAAGCTAAGGGGACTACTTGCAGTGCTGCCGAGCGCCCAAATCAGAGCGTGCTCGCGACCGCCGGAACCGATTACCAGAACCTTCATTTGTCTGCCAAACTGTTTGATCTCAGATGTAGGGGCGTCCCTCCGTGGGCGCCCCCTTCGTAACCCATTTACCTGGCTCTGTGCTGGGGGCCCTTAGGCAAGGTCGAAGGGGGCACCCACGAAGGGATGCCCATAAGAGGTTTTTGCCGCTTCACCCTTGACACAGTTTTGCCATAGTAGATAATTCTCAGCCAATGCGGCTGTGTGCTCCCTTAGTCCGGAGCTTCCCGATCAGCTTCTTTGAGTTCTGCGACCGTTTCCTCGTTAGCTCGCACAACAAAAAGTCACGCATTCAGTACCCACCTCATTGATTTCGCTGCGTCCTAACGCACATGGGAGGGCATCGCATGACCGAATCCGGGGCCGAGACCTCAAATCAGGAAACCGGCGAGTTTCAGGATCGCTCGATAAACTGCGTCGATTGCGGCGAGAATTTCATCTGGACCGCGGGCGAACAAGTCTTCTTTCATGACAAAGGGCTGTCCAACGAGCCCAAGCGGTGCAAGCCCTGCAAGCAAGCGAAGAATGACCGCCTGGCAGCGATTAGTGCGGCCCAGGCCTCAGGAATACGGCAACGGGTCGAAGTCACGGTAACCTGCGCGCAATGCGGGCAGCAGACCACTGTGCCCTTCTATCCGTCGCAGGGCCGCCCTGTCTATTGTCGCTCGTGTTTTCTCTCCGCCAAGACCCAGGAAAGCGCGAATCACTAGAATGCGCGCCACGTTCCTTTCGTTAGTGCTCCAGGTGATAAGGCACATTCGTCACCACAATCCCTTTGCGAAAAAGTAGCGCGCCTTTCAGCACCAGCGAGTTCTGGTTGTGGAGTAAGTTCTGCCACCACTTTGCCGGGACGAATTCCGGCAAGACGATCGTCACCACATCGCCGCGCGACCGTCTCGTAACCCGGTCAATGTAGTTCATGAGCGGGCGCACCAGAGAACGATACGGCGATGCCAGCACCACCAGATTCACACCCGAGCCCCACTGCTCCCACTTTTCTCGCAGCTTGCGAGTCGACTCTTCGTCCAGGTTGATGTACACCGCGGTGACATGATGCGGGGCAATTGACTTGGCGTATTCCAGTGCCGCGATCACGCCCCGGTGAATACCGGAGATAGGCACAATCACTTCATGATGAATCGGGCGCAACTGTTGCAGGCCCTCGGTGGAGAGTTGTTTCGCCACTTCGAGGTAGTGACTGTGAATCCTGAGAAACATGATGACCAGGATCGGAATCACCACCACCACGACCCAGGCGCCGTGAATAAACTTCGTGGCGATAAAGACCATCAACACTACAAAAGTGGCTAACGCGCCGATGCCGTTTACTACGATTGATTTTCGCCAGTGTGACTTTGCCGCGCTGTCATCGACTTCGGAAGCATCCGAAGGCTCCGCGCTCGCTTGCCTTCGTTTCGCGCGCTCAGCGGCGCCTTCCTTCCACCAGTGGACGACCATGCCCGACTGCGACAGTGTGAAGGAAAGAAAAACGCCAACCGCATAAAGCGGAATCAGGCGGCTGGTGTCTCCACGGAAAGCCCAAACCAACAAGCCCGAAAGGATAGCCAGGATTACGATACCGTTAGAGAAAACCAAACGATCGCCGAGGCTTGCGAATTGGCGCGGCAGGAATCGATCCTGGGCCAGCATTGAAGACAATCGAGGAAAGCCGGCGAAAGACGTATTGGCAGCCAGCACCAAAATCATTGCGGTCGCCGCTTGCACCACGTAATAGAACCACCCCAATGGACCGACAAAAACAATGCGGCCGATTTGCGAGATGACTGTTTCGTGGGCCCGGGGATGAATGTGAAAAAGGTAGGCTAACGCGCTGGCGCCGACGAACATGGCAATCAAGAGCACCGCCATCCAAATAAGTGTCGTGGAAGCGTTCTTAGCCTCCGGGGCTTTGAACGCCTGGACGCCATTCGAGATGGCCTCAATCCCCGTCAGCGCCGCACAGCCATTGGAAAAAGCGCCCAGCAGGAGGAAAAGCGAAAGGCTTTGCGCGTGATACCCCTCGGCTATTTTTAAATCGACGTCCCCCGGCGCAGGCACAATGCCCGGATCCATGAAGTAGCGAAACAGGCCCCAACCGATCATGAACAGGAAACTAAGGACAAAGGCGTAACTGGGTGCAGCAAAGACACTGCCGGACTCACGAACGCCGCGCAGATTCGCCACGGTTATGAGGCCAATGAAGATGACGCAAATCAGGACGCGATGCTCGTCGAGCCAAGCCAGGCGCGTACCGAGCATGGCTGAGGTGATGGCTTCGACTCCGGCAGCGACCGATACCGACACCGTCAGAATATAGTCGACCAACAACGAAGCACCGGCGATCAGACCCGGCAAAGTCCCCAGGTTGTCCTTGGCTACTATGTACGCACCGCCGCCGGACGGGTAAGCAAAGATCGTCTGGCGATAACTAATGGCGACGATCACCAGCAAGCCGGCGATCGCGATCGAGATCGGCACGACCTTGCCAAAGGCCTGACCTTGTCCGAACCAATAAGCGGCAGCTAAAACAAGAAGGATTTGTTCAGTGGCGTAAGCCGTCGAGGAGAGCGCGTCCGAAGAGAAAATGGCGAGGGCAATTCTTTTTGTTAGCCGCTCGTGGGCTAAGCGTTCTGTCCGAATAGGGCTACCGACCAGATACCGCTTTAGCGATTTCATCATACTGTTTCAGCCTGCCGGCAGCCGTTTGGCGCACGGAAACGTAAAAATGCCACAGCCTGCAGCTTTGAAAAAAGCGCTACTGTGGCAAACCCTTACCGTGATGCTAGGCCACTAGACATTTTGCGGACGCAACCGTTAACGGAGCTAGCCGCGTATATTATGCCAGTTTCCTTCAAAGTCAACGCCAGGCGCTACCCATCGGGGCCGCGAAAAGATTTCCCAGGCACCGTCGCCGCTTCCAATTTGGTCGAAGTGGGGATTAACGAGTGCGGGCTGGCAAAAATAAAGCGGGCGAGGGTCTCCCACAACCCTCGCCCTAAGGCCACAAGGTGTCCTCACCCCACCCGCGACCACTTCGTCCAACTTCACCCAACGGGCGTCGAGTTTGGTTGAACGCGCGATGATTATGCACAACTAGACCCGACATTTCAACAAGGACCAGAGAAAAAACCCGACTAAGAAAACGTTCGTACGAGTTCCTATCTTCTTCGTCTCGTAGCCGTAGAAACCCGAGCGGTACTTGAGGCGGCATTCGCCGAAGTTGCGGCCAGGCCAGGAGCCTCTGGATCGGCCGCGACGCCGTCAGAACCGTGAAGGTCTGCCAACGCAACGATAGCCAGAAGAACGGTAATTCCCAGAGTTGCGAGAATATAAAGCAAGGCGGTTTGTTCTTTGTAAATCAGCACGATTATGGCCAGGGCCATCCCTGAGACCCAGGCATAGGTAATCAGGCGCCTACGCTTTCGTGCCGCTATTGCAATTCTCTGACTCATCTTCTCTCCTCCAGGATCGGCGCTACAGGAAATCCCGAGCTTCGCTTATGTCTGGAATAATAAGAGGCTGGCCTAACTCGGCCAACCTCTTGTACTGCGACCCCAATTTCCGGATTCTAGTAAAGTATCCGCATCGGCAAGGCGCTGGGGAAGCTGCTAAGGGCCGACGTAAAGCCGCTCAAGAGTGTCGTTCCCAGGCGCCCCGCGGAAAATGGGCTCGCCTCACCAACTTCGATTACATCGTAGGCTTTCAACAAAACATCGGGCTTTTGGTTCTTCTTGATGGCCGCGAGATCGTAGTGCAGAATCTCTCGTTGGTCAGATCCTTCTTTGACCCGACGGATAATGACGTCCGTTTTCTTGGCCTCTTTTTTGGTGCCGCCAACCATGTCCACCGCAAAGCTCAGGGTCAACTTGTCGCGCATAAAGATCGCGGTGGGGTTAATGACACTGCCCGTTATGTAGACTGGTTCGGCCTCCGTTACCGCCACATAGTCGCCCGGTCGGATCAGAGGGTTCGCTCCGTTTACATTCGCCTTTAGGTCGGCGATCCTGATCACTTTCGGAAGGACTGTCCCGTCTTCCGGTACAACCTCTGGCGCCTCGCCGGGGACCGGGCACATGATCGGCTCAGTGTGCAGAATCTGAATCGTACCACTGGCGCGTTCGGTCAATCCGCCGCTTTTGGAAATCACCTCATTGAGACGCACGGCCCTGAGCATCAGCATCTGACTGGGTTGGCGCACCGCGCCGTAAACCGTCGCCGGGGTGCGACTCTTACGTTCCATAATCCGGACGCTTATTTGCGCGCTCTTGAGATACTTTTTATAAGCTTCGGCGATGTCTTTCTGTACCTGTTTCTCGGTGCGGCACTTCGCCCGGATCGGATCCAAAAATGGCAGTGAGCTGAGGTTGCCCTCGCTGTCCACTTCCGCCACTGAATTCAGTTCCGGCTGTCCGAACACACGCACGTCGAGAACATCTCCTGGTCCCAGCAGGTAGTCTCTGATTCCCTGGCTATCAACCGCGGAATTCTGCGGTACGATTGGCGCCGGAGCGGGTTCCTGCGCGTAGCCGGCGGCCAGGGTTGCGAGGAGCACAACAATTGTAAGAAGGGATGCTTTGACTTTCATTGAATACCTGAACTTTCTAGAAAATTTCTTTTAAGGGATACGTGTTAGGACAGTGGGCACCACACCAACGGCTTGTGCGAGCCCTTTAAACAGCGTCGCGAATAATCGATCAGAGGAGAGCGGGCTGGCCTCTCGCACTTCAACTACGTCGTAAGCCTTCAATAACACGTCTGGCTTTCGACTCTTCCTGATAGCTGCATAATCGACGTGAATAATCTCGCGCTGGTTTGATCCTTCTTTCAAACGGAAGATGATGACATCGTTTGTCTTCGCTTCTAGCCGCACGCCACTAGCGATGGCCAGCGCTTCACTGAGCATCAAACCATCACGCATAAAAACCTGAATGGGATTGACTACACTGCCGGTGATGTACACGGGCTCCGCCTCAGTCACCGAAACATAATCCCCAGGACGAATCATCGGATTAGCGCCGGGTTTGTTGGCCTTGAAGTCCGCGATTTTAATAACTCTCGGAAGGACCGTCCCGTCTGCGGGGATAGGCTCCACGATCTCTCCCGGTGCGGGACACATGACGGGCTCGGTATGCAGTATCTGAATGCTGCCGCTCGCACGCTCAGTTAAGCCGCCGCTCTTCGAAAGCAACTCATTAAGGCGCACAGACCGCAGCATCGGCATTTGACTCGGTTGGCGAACCGCTCCGTAGATCGTTGCCGGTGGTCGGCTCTTGCGTTCCAAAATCCGCACGCTCACCTGTGCATCGTTGATGTATTTGGCGTAAGCAGTGGCGACATCTTTTTGCACCTGCTTTTCGGTGCGACACTTCGCGGGAATCGGATCCAGAAACGCTAACGAGCTGAGGTTGCCCTCGCTGTCAACTTCGACGACTGAAGTAAACTCGGACTGACCGAACACACGCACTTCGAGGACGTCGCCTGGTCCCAGCAGGTAATTCCTAATCCCCTGGTTATCAACAGAAGTCTGCGCCTGCGCCCGCGGCCCAGATACGGGTTCCTGCCCGTAACCGGTAGCCGAAGCGAAGCAAACGATGATCGTGAGAAGCGCAGACGTGGTTTTCATCACACACCTCAACCGCGAGGATAGCTTGCTTTAATGTCGGGCCGTACTCCGTTTCTTGCGGTTCCTGCCAATCGTTCCCGGCACGGCAAATCCTCTAAATAGCAAGTTGCAATGATCGCACAAAAGATTATGGATGCCAAATAAGCGCAGCACCCAACTCGTCGGCCTGTAGCCATGTCGAATCCGGGAGCTCTTACACTTCGGGCATCGTGGCGCCAGCATTCTTAGATTCTTCCTCCCCTTTTTCGACTGCCTGGGCAAACTCTTTTTCGCGGCTGTTTTTGTCGGTTTTCAGCTTAGCACGCAACAGTTCTATCGCGCGGCCTATTTTCTCCGCGGTAGCGGCGCGGTTAATCTCGTCCACGCTGCCCCGGGTTAGGTAAAAAAGCGCATCGCGATAACGATCGATGGCGCGGCGATAATGCCCTTTGAAAGCCGCCCGCTCTGCCAGCTCCACCCAGTGAGCGACTTTGACGGAGACCATGTATTCGCGCACGGCGTTTCCCGAGTCATTCAGGTCGGTTTCGTCGGGATAAACCTTGAGCGCCGAATCGATGCAATCCAGCGCGCGCATGGCCATTTCAATCTTGTCGGAGACCCTTACTTTTTGCTGCGCTTCATGGGTAAGACCCTGCGAAGCGCCTTTGGCCCAGTTCAGCAGATGGTGTTTCTGTAACGCGCGCACCCGCTCCTGACCGGTGCGCAGCGCCAGCCTGACCTCGGTATGCAACCGGGCCGAGTTCAAAGTTTCATCGCTGCTGGCCAGATAACTCTGGCAGAGGTGGTAAGCCTCGAGATGGGCTTCCGGCAAGGCGCCGGGCGTATTGGCCGCAGTCGATTGTTTCTGCAGCGTGCGCAATACTGCGGCATGAACGTTAGGGGAGCGCAACCCGGCATCAGGGGAACTTCGCCTCTGTGGGGGGCGGCTGCGCTCGTCATGTCCGTTGTGCTCCAACAAATGGCGCGTCCATGCACGCCGCATGATTACTTCCCGCGCAGAAACGGCCACCAGCATGACGACGCTGGCTGCCAGCCCGGCAGGAACCCATGGGGCCTCGTCGCCCCCGCTCAAAAGCATCCACCACAAAACGAAGAAAAGCGCGGCCGCGGCTGCGGCGGCTGCAACCAGATAACCTGAGCTTGACGGCATGCGTGCGCGCGTAGGCCGGCGATAGGGCGGAAAACCAGCTGCGGAACCGGGAGGCGGCGCTCTGTTTACAGCGGCCTGATGCGTGGGCTCGTTACTCAAGCGCTTTCCTTTTATGGTTCGGGCCGGCCCTCGAAATTGTTTCGAGAAGCAAAATGGGCATTTGATCACTGACCGCGTTTGTCACTAGAAGCTGCGTGCGGCGCAAATCTATGATAAAGCTTAATACTCAACTTCTTTGGTTTCTGTCAATATGCGCTCTGTTTGAAAACTGCGTCGAATGACTCGGTTTTCAAGTTGCCGTTCGGTAATTTGCCAGCCGGCACGCGTTTCGCTCTAACAACGAGAGGAGATTCTAAAAGTGGACGAAAGCCTGCGAGGGAAAGTTGTACTGATTACCGGAGCTACATCTGGGATCGGGCGCGCTACTGCCCTTCGGTTTGCCGCCGCCGGCGCCGATATCGCCATCGTCGGACGGAATCCCAATGCTTTGCAGGAGCTCAGTGAAGAAGTTCGAACGCACGCGGTCGAATCCCTGGCAATCACCGCCGACCTGAGCAGAGAGGCGGAAGTCGAACGAGCCATGAAAGAAGCCGCCGATCGGTTTTCCCAACTCGACGTGCTGGTAAACGCTGCTGGCATACTGATAACGGGAAGCATTGAAAACACATCGCTGGAACAGTGGGACACGATGATGAACATCAACCTGCGTTCGGTCTTTCAGCAGATGAAGTTAGCGGTTCCCTTGCTGGAAAAGACTCGCGGCAACATCGTAAACGTTTCCAGTGTGACTGGCCTGCGATCATTCCCGGGAGTGCTCGCCTACTGCGTCTCAAAGGCTGCCGTGGACCAACTGACGAGATGCACGGCCCTGGAGTTGGCCCCGAAAGGGATTCGCGTCAACGCCGTGAATCCCGGCGTGGTGGTCACGGATATCCATCGCCGCGGCGGCATGAGCGAAGATAACTATGCTGCCTTTCTGGAGCACTCAAAGACAACGCACCCTCTGGGACGCGTAGGCGAAGCCGGCGAGATTGCTGATCTAATTCTCTATCTCGCTTCACCGCGGGCCAGCTGGATCACCGGCGCGACCTATTCAATTGATGGTGGCCGCGCCTTAACCTGCGCCCGTTGATTTCCGTTGAGCGATTGAGCCTGCAGCACCTGCGACGTCACTTCTGTTGGCACTGATTTATTTCGAGCAAACGCGGGATTGAGATTATACTTACGCGCTCTTTATCTTCGGCTTAGCACTCTTTAGGTGCGCGCACAGTAGATGACTAATAATCCGCCGAACCCCCCTCAAGCAGCGTATGGCTTGCCCGTAAAACGTTCCGGTCGCCGGAGCGCCATGACGATTGTGCTTGCCACCTTTGCCTGCATGGTCGCCTTGTTTCTGGGTTTGCTCGTGCTGCTTTTGATCGGATTTGAAACCGGTCCGGTGGGACTGATTGTAGGGATGATTGCCGCCACCTTGCCCGTTCCCTTCTATGTCCTGATGACCTTGTGGATCGATCGCTACGAAAGCGAGCCTCTCTGGATGCTGGCCACGGCATTCTTCTGGGGGGCGCTGATTGCAGTCTTCATCGCTTATGTGCTGAACACTGCCGGCAGTGTCGTTGTCGCCGTCACCACCCACGATGTTAATGCGGCGAAGGCTTTCGCCACGGTGATCTCTGCACCCATCGTTGAGGAGACTGCCAAGGCGCTGATCCTGTTCATTTTCTTCTTCTGGAAGAAGGACGAATTTGATGGGATTGTTGACGGAATCGTTTACGCCAGCATGGTCGGACTGGGCTTTGCGATGACGGAAAATATTCAATACTACGGCATTGCGTTACGCCACGAGACGTTAACCGGCACGCTAATCCTGCGCGGAACGCTGGCGCCATTTTCACATCCCCTCTTCACCAGCATGACTGGTATCGGCCTCGGTTGGGCACGCCAATCCAGCAATGGTTTTATCAAGTTGGTGGCGCCCCCTGTCGGCCTTCTGCTGGCGATTATTATGCACGCTACCTGGAATGGCTCGGGGGTGCTTTTCGGGAGCATTGGTTTTTTCGTCACTTACTTCATCATCATGGTGCCCGTATTTATCGCGACCTTGATGGCTATCTATTTCGGATTGCGGCGCGAGGGAAATGTCGTGCGCCAGCACTTATATCCGGACTACCAGTCTGGCAATCTCACGCCACAGGAATACGAACGCCTTTGTTCAGTCCGCGGACGGATGGGTTCTTCGATGAAGGCGCTGACCTCCGGCGGTTTTTCGTCGTGGCGCAACAGGATGCGCTACAACCAGGCAGCCAGCGAACTAGCGTTTCACCGGCGGCGCGCCGCCAGCGGCTTCTTCGCGAATGAGCAAACAGCCCGTGAGCGAGAAGCTGAGTACCTGCATATCCTTCAGGATCTTAGTCGCAGACTGCAATCGCCCCGGCGTTGACCGGGAATAATCCTCGCGAATTTTATTCTGAATGTCTTATACTGGCGGCCGACTCGTCAGCGGACTTACCGGACTCACTTGAAGATTCAACTCTTACCCAGCTCGTTTGACCAACAGGGACGCGCCACTTTGGAACAGCGTCTGACCTGTTTTCTGATTGACGACCGGGTCACAGTCGATGCAGGCAGCATCGCGATCGCGTTAACCGACAGCCAGCGGAATGCCGTGCGCGACGTCATTGTCACGCACCCTCACATGGACCACATCGCCAGCCTGCCGATCTTTGTCGATGATCTGTTTGCGCAATTGGAAGCGCCGGTAAGGATTCATGCGACCGCCGAAGTTATCGCTTTGTTGGAGCGGGACGTGTTCAATGGCAACGTCTATCCGCGTTTTTCCGAACTGGAGAACAGCAAAGGCCGCGTAATGGAATATGTTCCGATTCGTGCGGGTGAAGAGTTTCCGGTGGGTCACCTGCGGGTGACCGCCGTAGGCGTGAATCACATCGTGCCGACCATCGGCCTGCTAGTTTCAGATGGCCAAGCGACTGTTGCCTTCAGCTCCGATACAGCGCAGACCGACGATTTCTGGAAGCTGATAAACAACGCTCCCAAGCTTGATGCGCTATTGATCGAGGCTTCCTTTCCCAACTCAATGCAGCAGCTTGCCGATGTCTCAAAACATCTAACTCCGGCGACGCTCAGCGCCGAACTGCAGAAACTGAATCACAAGGGAATGGATATTCTGGCGGTGCACCTAAAAGCAGCTTACCGGGAAACTTTGATCAAGGAACTAGCGGAGCTGAAAATTTCAAACCTCAGCGCAATGGATCCTGGCCGCATCTACGAGTGGTAGGAAGGAAGTAGCAAAACGCGCATCAAGCTTAGAACCTGACTGCCTCGAACTCCTTTTCGTTGTGCTCTCCCGCAACCCCATCCAGCAGAACCCGCCCGCTTGGCAGTAATTCAGTAACGCGAAAAACTCGCTCCGACGAATCTCGTCCGGGCATTAACTCGGCCCGAAAGACGACCTGCATTCCCGGACGCGCCCAAACGCCTCGCGCTGGCGAGCTATCGGCCCGCCGTTCTTTGCTTTTTTTCATCACGATGGCTCCGACTGTGCCAACTGCTCCGGCAGCAACCGCGATGCCACTAAGAAGACGTTTGGTTCGTTTACGCATTTCTACTGACAGAGTGGATCCAGTCGGACATTGATTGTCGGCAGTCCGCTCAGCGACTTTTCCGCGTTCATCACAGTGAAGCTCGACCATTCGCCTGGCAACTTGTCTTCGGCGAAAACCGCTTCCACCGGACACTCGGGGACGCAGGCGTCGCAATCGATGCAAGTCTCGGGATTGATCACCAACATGTCATCATCAAGGTGAAATGCTTCCACCGGACAGACCAGCGCACAGTCCGTATAGCGACAATTCACACATGGTTCGGCAACCACATAAGTCATCCGTGCCATCCTCCTGAAGAGTTTGATTATTGCCAGCTCATCGACTTCGCCGGCAGAGCTCTCATGAATCAGGGGGTATATTACGCATGAAAACCCGCGAAACAAAGTTGGCGAGGCTGTTTCACGCAGTGAACTGCCAGGAGGACGCAGGAGCAGGAGCCAGGAGCAGGGGCAAGAGCTAACGCAAGATTTCGTGCTCCTGCTCCTGCCTCCTTACTGACTAACAAAGATGGCCCCTGAATGCTGGGACGGCGGGCGCCCCGCCCGCGTTTTATGACCGTCCAATCTTCGCTTTCAAACACTGTCGTGTTCATTTCGAGATCTTAATAACTCTGCCTACTTGACTGCCACTCGCAAGTAAAATCTAATCTTCCCCATAGCGTTTTCCAATAATCAGCAATCACCCGCGGGAGATTCTTAGTTGTCATCATCAAAGTTACCTCGCCCGAAATCGGGAGAGTTCGACAAACTCAGCGAGCATCGTTGGGTAAGCGGTCTGGCGTTCGAGGCTTATGGCGTACGCGCCGGAGTACGAACAAATGCCCCCGGCCTTTTGAGCATGGTTCGGCGTCAGCTTCCCCTGGGATCGAAGCCTGCGACCACTAACTTTGTCGAACGCCTGTATTCGATCGTCATTAGCCGTGCCGGCGCCCGAAGTGCGAAGCAATTTCATTACCTCTATGAGGATGACCGGAAAATAGCGCGGGCGAAAGACCTGAAAAACCTTTTCGACAGTCTGGAATCCAACCTGCGGCTGTATGTCGCCGAGATGACTCGGCGCCGCGTTTTCGTTCACGCCGGCGTGGTTGCCGTGGGCGGCCAGGCCATTATCATTCCAGCGCGCAGCATGGGCGGCAAGAGCACTCTCACCGCCGCATTTGTAGAGGCTGGCGCAACATACTACTCGGACGAGTACGCGGTGCTCGATTCGCGCGGTCGAGTTCACCCTTATGCGAAGCCGATTTCCATCAGAAACTCCACAGACTTTTCACAAACCGATTATGCCGTCGAAGAATTCGGAGGCGTAGCCGGTACCCGCCCGCTGCCCGTTGGCCTGGTGCTCCTGACGAGTTACAAACAGGGAGCCAGATGGCGCCCCAAATCTCTATCCCAAGGCAAGAGCGTCCTCGCAATGCTAGACCAAACAGTCTCCGCCCGCCGCCACCCTGATAAAGCCTTTGAAGCCCTACGCGCCGTCGTGGCTCACGCGCGGGTGATGAAAGGGGTACGGGGGGAAGCGAGCGAGGTGGTTGAGTTCGTTTTAAAAGAGTTGGGGGATCCGAAGTGACTTCAAATAATCATACTGCGAGCTATTGCCCCCTGACTGAGCCCACGGCTCAAGGAGCAGATTGTTCCGCCGTCTGAAGGCACAGCTCTCCTTTGCCGCCAAAGGCAGCTCTGCTTCAGTTTAAAGAGGGCGGAACGATCTAAACGATCAGAGAGATAGCAAACTGAGGATGGCTTGCACCACTGTCAGAGTAATCTCTGTTGAGCCTTCCTGCGTAACGCCTCCGGTTGGCATGTCACCCGGCACACTTGTCACTAATGGTTGCGCGGGTTGATCAGGGTCGGGCGGTGTGTAAACACCGGTCGGAATATCCCCAGCGAAGGTTGCTGCGGACAGAACAAGAGTAACCGCGAATGCCATTGCAAAACGTTTCATGGTTCATTCTCCTTTTGGATTGAGGATGCAAGAGTTTTTACATCGGCACGAATAGAACCCCATTCGGAAATATCTTGCAAGGCATGGAGGAGACCTATTAATATCCGCAGGCGTACTCGCAGGGACCCTTACACTCACACTGAAAGGCTTACCTCTCATGACAATAACCTCACCGAGACTGGACACTTCTCACCTTACCGCGAATGAAGCGGCCCTTCTCAGATGTCAGACCGCCTTGGAGCTGAAGGACAAGGGAGATTGCGAAGGCGCGAAGGAAGCAATGCGACCTTTGTGGGCCGGCGTCGGAGATCGGCCGGACACAACTGGGCTGTATGCTTCAGTTGCCGCTGAGGTCTTACTCTGCGTTGGGATTCTAACCGGATGGATTGGAAGCAAGAACAACGTCGAAGGAGCTCAAGAGTCAGCCAAAAACCTGATAACGGAGAGCATTACATATTATGAATCGGCCGGCGATACGACGAAGGTCGCAGCCGCTCGAGCAGAAGTCGCTTACTGCTATTGGCGTGAAGGGGCGTTAGATGAGGCTCGGATCGTCCTCACTGAGGCGCTCCGAAAACTGACGCTGAGAGCAAATACAAGAGCCCGAGCCATTCTAAAGTTGGCCACGGTTGAATGGTCAGCCTCGCAATACACTGTGGCGCTCGCACTCCTAACCGACAACGCTTCGCTGTTTGAGAAAGTTATCAATCACAGCATCAAGGGAACGTATCATAACCAGCTTGCCATCATCCTTCGACACCTGGCCGTGTCAGAGAGAAGGGATGACCACCTCTTGCGAGCGCTACGAGAATTCGAGATTGCTGACCACGAATTCAGTTTAGCTAAAAACAACGTCTTCCGCGCCAGCGTGAAGAATAACGTCGCTCTGATCCTTTTCAATTTATCCCGCTTTAGAGAGGCGAATAAGTATCTCATGGATGCGCGGCGCCTCACACTCAATCTAAAGGACAAAATCAGAACGGCTCAAATCGATGAGACCCGCGCGCAGGTTCTTTTAGCGCAGGGGAAGCTCAAAGACGCTGAAACCGTGGTCCGTTCGGCAATCTCCAGTTTTGAGAAAGCGGGAAGACAGTGCCTCCTCGCAGAGGCCCTCATCACTCATGGAATTGCCTTGGCTCGCCTTAGCGAAAAAGAGCGGGCACAATTCGTTCTCGAAAGGGCAATCGAGGTCGCTCACCAAGTTGGAGCTCTCAATAAAGCTGGAATGGCGTCGCTAACCTTGATTGAAGAACTGACTGAGCTTCCTCCCGTAGTCTTGTTTGGGGCTTACGAGCGGGCGGCGGATTGGTTAGCTGACTCACAGAGTCTGGATACTTTGCGAAGACTGAATGAAGCGGCGAGAAAAATCTTCCTGCGGCTGCGTGCGGAGATGTCGCCCGAAGATGTGAGGGAAACGGATTTTGACCCGCAGGATCTGCCGCAGGCAATCCTGAAGTATGAAGGGACCTTAATCCGCCAGGCCCTGGCCAAAGCCAACGGCAGCGTGACCAAAGCGGCGGCGCTCCTGGGAATCAGCTACCAGGGATTGGCTTACACGATTGAAGCTAGGCATAAGGATCTCTTGAGAGAGCGCACGCCGATTCGTCGTCGCTCGCGGAAAGAAATCAAGTCTTATCAAAAACCGGCTGAGGATTAGCTCTTTCAATTTCCTTCGCCGCAAAGTCAGATCCCTTTGACGCTTACGATTTCCAGTTGGCAGCGGGGACGCCGCCGGAAAATTCGTAAAACTTCAGGTCACTTCCAGTCACCATCTTTGTCAGCAGAATTATCTGCCCGGTATGCATCGAAAAATGTTCCACCGCGTGAAAGATGGCATCCAGCACCTTCACCTCACAACTCTGGATCACCCGCTGCTCCACCAAAACGTTCAGGTCCATCTGCGCCAGAGCACTATCCGCTTCCCGGACAGTTTCCCTGATCCGTTCCAGCAGCTCATCCCTGGGAATTAGGCGGCGTTCAGCGAACTCCTCGGAACGATTACGAGCATCGCTAGAGTCCCCCACGCCGCAAACGATCCACTGCCGCAAATTGCCGCTTAAGTGCAGCACCAGGTTCCCGATACTGTTCGATTCCGCGTTGGGCCGCTGCCAGATCTGCTGGTCAGTTAGCCGCTCGCAACAACGTTCAATCTTCGGCAAATAATCATTAACCAAAAGATCTCTGGCCTTTGCGATAAAGGCTGCGCCAACTTCATTCATCGGGGATTCCTTGTGACGTCCGGCCTTAAGGATGTTCGGATAAGGTGTTTTAGATTCGACGTAAGAACCAAACGGCGTCAAGCCGCCGCACTCCAAACAAACTAGTCATCGCCCCCGGTGCCCGGCGGTCGTTTGTGTTTCGCTTTCCGTTGCGCAGGACGAGCTTTTTCTTCCGGCTTAGCATGGCTCAGCGGGTGTCCCGGTGGCGCCAGGGGTTTCCGGATTGATTCGAAAACAACTTGCGCGGTCGCTTTTCGCGCATGTTTGCGACGAGAGGCTTTCATGCTTTCTCACCTGAATCGCCCGATGCTATCGCCGGCAAGTATCGCTGTCAATACAGGGTAATCCTGCCTACGATCAGGCTCCGGCCCGGGCACTGACTCCGGACACGAAAAGTCCTGAACAGGCATTGTGCCGTCCCGAAATACGGAAGATCTTGCGGAAATTGCTTAGGCGGGATCGTTGATTAGCTTTGCCAGCGCCTGAGTTTCAACTCTTCTTTTCTGCTGAAACTCGCTAACCCAATTGGTGACTGTATTCACCATATCGCGCGCTGCCTGCTGCGCGGTTTCCCCGGCAGACTTAACCTTATCGCCAGTTTTCTGCTGACTATTACGCTCTTCGCGCTTCACAACCTTGATGACTTTCTTTTCTGACATGACCTTTTGTTGACTATTAGTGAACTATTGATTACCCAATGTAACGAATTTAGCTGCCCAAAGTTCCACTTATGTTCGATTTCAATTCTCAGAACGACTTCAACCTGACTCTCTTGCAAGATAGAGGCCAATCTTTTCAGAATGTTTTCATTTGGTCGTCGCCGCTGCTGACTGTTTGGAAGAATCTACGTAATAAGACGCGCGAACGGATGTGCCGGCCGAAGCAATTACTCGCGATCATCAGTCCTGAGAACCCGTTAATCGCGCCTTATGCTCCATGTCCCGGGCCCAGATCTTCCTTTGCGTGCGGTAGACAATCGCAGCCAACCCAACCAGGGAAAACCCGATAACGTACGGCAAGACATCCTGCATGGCCCTGGTGCCATAGGCGATCAATAGAGTGTTGATGATCACCAGCGCGATGCGAAACTCGGTCGGCCCCAACTTAAGAAAACTGATGTTGAACTCCTCAGTCGCGGCGAATGTCAAAAAAGCATTCACCATGAAGCCGCCGTAAACCGCCAGCAGCAGAAGCATGTGATAGCGCGAAGCCGGCGGCAGAATCTGCGCATATCCGATCACCACGGCACAGAGAAAGACATAGTCCAAGAGGTGATCCATGTAGAAGCCCCACTTGAACAAGCCTGTGTTCCGGAACTTTCCCAACTTGCCGTCGAAGTGATCGGTAACGTATTGAAAGACGACCATGAGGGAGACCAGCCACAGCCACTTGATGTTCCCGGCGGCCAAATAACTGAACCCTAGAATCAGGGCCGACCAAACGAGCGTCAGCAGAGTCAGGTGCTGTGTCTCTACCCATTGCGGCACAAGCGGCAAAACTACGCGCGCCATGCGCCGCTCCACCGGCGCCAGTAATGAACCGTTGGTCTTGCTCGCTCCGGCGAATTGCTCTCTTTGCATGCTTAACCTCTAACACGGAAATTCCTGCCGGTAACAAACGGTGCAAACCGCACGCCACCCCGATTGATCGGTTTTCGCCAGAAAACCCTCGCGAAAAGCAAAGACATCCGCTTCCCGCATTCTCCGCTTGCAGGATTAAAGCGACAGTTGTCCGAGGCTTGGCGCTGGAGAGGAGCGATCAGATGAAAACGACTGACTGGGAATTGGGGATATCAAAGCGCCGGCGACAACTCTTGCACGCCAGCATGTCGTCGATGCGGACCATGTAGTCGCGCGAATTATTGAAACGTGCGCGATCCCGCTCGTTCGCCCCGCGGGGTAACGCCTGCTTCTTTGTCCGCGTCATCCAGCGCACTTCGTAGTCACCGCGCTGGCGGCAATGGGGACAACTAAATGAGGCCCGCTTCATTTCCTGGCGCTCGTTGAAAAAATCGCGTTCTTCCATGTTTTTAGAGCTCGGACATTCGGTCCGCTATTTCTTTCTTGTCAGTTTGCCGGTAAGCCTCCGGCTGGTGTTATTCCTGCTCGCAAAGATCTCTGAGATATCTGAAACTGTAAATCCCGGTTTCGTGTCCATCGCTCCAGATGAAGTTCAGGGCATAGCGCCCGACAATAGACAGGTCCTTGATCTCCATTTCGTCGGAGATAGCTTCGGGCCTGAGAGTGCGCCGCCCGGTCCACTCATTTACGCACTGCGCACAGGGACACGCGCGGCGCAGTGGCGCTGCCTGGAAATGGCACACCCGATCATCCGCCCAGGTGATGCGCAATCCGGCATTGCCTTCTTGCATGATCTCGCGGGGCTCTATCGCCAATCGTTCCTGGGTCGCCGCATTGCTCATTTTTCGCTTCCGACTTCCGTTAGCTCTCTCGATTATTTCGCTTGCTGCACAGCTTCCGCCACCGCTTCCGCTTTAACTTTCCAATGCGAAGTATTCCAGACCGCCTTCCCATTGCGTAGCACGATTACCTGGGGCGAGTGATGTTCGACATCGGTGCGAACCTCGATTTCGTCTGAAACGTCGCGGGCTGTCTGGACCGTGACAATGTTTACCGGGTAGTCCAGGGCAGTCATTTCCTCATAGGCGCCGGCGCTGATCGGGCACGTCGTGCTGTGCTTGAAAACTACCACCGGCTTCTCGGCCGACTGTTTCAAGAGTTCGGCAAATGTTTCTTTGTACGCAATATCGACGAAGTGATTTTCCATTTGTTCGCAAACTCCCCCAAATCTTTGACCTGGATAGATAGTAGCTTAGGGACTTGGTTTCCGACAAAGGAGGGATCCGAAAAAGAGAGGCTCCAGGTAGCTGAATCTCATTAGCACCTGACTTCAGTGCAGTGCTCGTGAGATTTTCAAACTGACCACCACCGAGCAGCGCGGATTGCTTGCGACCAGGGAGAGTGAGGCGTAGCATTCGGCCATGCGCAGCAGCCTTATAATTCTAGTACTGGCCCTGGCGTTAACCCCCCTCCTGTTTGGCCGGAGGAAGTCTGCGTTAGCACTTCCGTTCGCGAGAACGGCCAGCGCCAAGCTCGATGAGCCCAACGCCAATCGCGCTGCCAACAGCACCTCAACGGCGACAGTGTCCCAGGTTGATTTCCAAACGCAAGTGAAGCCAATCCTTGAAGCCCGCTGCCAGGGCTGTCACTTCACCGGCGGGAAGATGTACCAGCGCCTGCCGTTCGATCGGCCTGAAACGATCAAGACGCTTGGTGAAAAACTCTTCACGCGCCTGAAGGATGAACCCGAACGCCGTGTCATCCGGGACTTCCTCGCTCAGTAACAACCAACCGACACTTGTTTTTCAGCGCCAGTCGCCGATGAGGACGAGCGGCGCCCAGTAGAATGGGGCGCTGTATTTTTTGCCGGTAATCATCGCCAGTTGAGCTTCGCGCATTGCTGACGAGGGGGCGGCTAAACCAGATGAGGCCGCCGTGGTCCCCAGCAAGCGCCGGTAGAAATCAGTCATCAGCTCGGCGGTCGATTTGTCGGCGACGGACCAGAGACTGACGCCGACAGTTGGCGTGCCTGCGTACATGAATGCGCGCGTCAATCCGATGACGCCTTCGCCACGCTTCTCTTTCCCCAAACCGGTTTCGCAAGCCGAAAGCATTACCAGTTGCGCGCCGAGGTTGAGATTGAAGACTTCGTCCGTACGCAGAAATCCATCATTGTTCTTGTTACCTACGAGGGAAAGCACGAGCCCAGTGAATTCCGGCCGCTCGGCATTCAAAAGACCGTGGGTTGCGAGGTGAATCACGCGATAGTTCTGCATATCATGGGCCTTGACGTCGTCTTCGCTGGCTTTTAGATCGAGCCAAAGATCAACCTGCCCGCCAGACTTCTTCACCAGTTGCGCCACTTGTTCTGCTTCCATGCGCGTGCCCGACAAGCGCGCCAGTTGCAAACCATTTGAGTTCCCCGCTGCTGACGCCGGCTCGCCGGCAACATCCTCAACGGCACTTTCAAGGCCCAAGCCGCGCGCTTCCCCAGTCGCGGCGTTTGCTGACACCGCTGCCCCCTTTGCCCGCGGATCGTTGGAATTGAAAACAGGATCGGCTAGCAACAAAAAGTTTTTCGTTTCCGCTTTCTTTCCCTGCTGCCTGATCGCGGCGATCACCGAAGCCGACGGTGCATAGACGATTTCATTTGTTTTGAGAAGATAAGTGAGCGAGGCGTAATCGGATCCGTCAGTGGACTTGACGAGGGCCTCGAAGGGAACATAGTTCAGGGCGCCGTCTGCCACAACCAGTAAACGCTTTTCTCCAAACACACTTGCCGCCGGCTCCACGGCGGCTTTGTAGAGCGAATTAGCGGCGGCCACAAAAGCGCTGACATTTTCCGTCGTCGCATCGACGGCAAGGCCCAGGCCGCGCTGTTGATCTGCCGCGACATCGATACCGACAATGCGGCGCTGCAGTCTTGACGGAATAAGCTGCGCGCGCAGTCCGGTCGCCAAATTGTCCAGGGTGGAACGGGCCGGCAATTTGTAGATACCGACGGCGGCGGGCGTGACGGCCCACAGATATGAGGCGTCCTTACCCAGGTTGTACTCCAGCAGCGCTGTTCCATCGTCCAAAACCTTTTGTTGAACTTCCGCCAACGACAGCGGCTGGGCTGCGGTCAGCTCCGCATAGCGCGGACTGGCCGTGCGAATCTGGTTCTCAATAGCGTCAAAGTCGGTTTGTAACTGATCCAGCTCGGAATCCAGATCGGAAGGCTTTTTCTTTCCGTCGGTGGAAAGGTCAATCCCAGTTAACTGCTGCGCGATCTCCTGTTGCCGGTTCAGGTTATCCTGCTTGCGTTTCAGTAGTTCGGCCGGCACACCCGAGGTGATTTGCGAGTTGGTCTCGCTCAACATGTCCAGCAATGAACGCGCGCGGCCCTCTTCCGTAACCTTGAACGCCTCCGCAGCGTAGTCGAGCGCCTTGCCTTGAACAGCGCCCGGCGCTCCAGCGGTCATTAGCGCCGTCTCAGCAAAGGCGGTTGAGGCTTCATCGAAAACGTCCTTCGTCGTCGCCAGGAACGTGGTGCGCGACTCGTCGGCGCGCAAACTGCCTGAACGCATGGTCTCGATCGTGATGATCGCTTCGCGATAACTGGCGAGGGCCGCGTCACGCATGGCCCCGGCTTTCTTCGGATCCTTTTCCTGCGCTGCCTGCAACCAGTTGCTACGGCCAGCCCCTCTTTGCGCGGGCCACATCAGGTCCAAACGCTTGTCATCTTTGGCGCCCTTGGAGGCTTCTGCGTACAGTTTGCTCGCGTCTTTGTAATTCCCCATGCGCAATGCCACGTCGGCCAGACTGGTGCGGGCTACGGCCCGAAAGCGACGCGTTTGTCCAAGTTTTCCGACGCCTGGAAGAGCGCCATTGCCCGCATCCAGCGCGTTTTGAAAATGTTTCTTCGCGGATTCCAGATTACTGTTGGCAAAATCGATGCGACCCATTCCCAGTTCGTAGGTGCTATAGACAGTGGCGACGCGATACTCGTCCAGTTCCTTCTTTGCTTCCAGCAACCCGATGGCCGCCGTGGTGGGCGCCTCCACCGAGATGTGACCCGTGGACAAACTGCCCAGCGCTCCGCCCAAACCACCGAACCGCCTTCCCACTTTCGCGGCTGCGCTTTCAGGCTTGCGCACGTTCATCTGCAAATAGGCCGCCGCAGCTTCTGAAAGTTTGCCGAGGTGATAACTTGTTTCGCCGATCTTGGCCAGCATCAAGTTAGCGTTGTAGCCGTTGTCGGCATTCGCTGTCGCCGCAGTTTCCGCGAGCGCTCCGGCGGTGGCTCCCGCCATATTCGCACTTCCGGCAGCGGCGCTGTTTCTGGCATCGCCAAGTTCCCCACCGCGAAATGCCTCGAGGGCCTTTTGATAATGCTGCAGCGCAACCGCGTATTGGCCCTGCCGCAAATAAAGATCGCCCAGTTGATCCCGGGCCGCCGCCACGCCGCGGGTGTGATTGGATTGAGTAAAGAGTCTCAGCGCGGTTTCGAGAAACCCGATGGCCTGATCCGCCTTACCCTGTCGCAGCAGCGCGCGACCTTGTTGCAGCGCGGCGTTTGCGTCGGTTTGTTGGGTTTGTTGTGGTGAAATCCCGACGGACAAAGAATTCGAGGGATTCGGATTGTGCGCGGAAGTAGCGGGGAGGTAAGAACTAATGAGTATGAGGACACTCGCACTGGTGGAAACAAGCAGAAAAACTTTAGACTTCATCTTTACTCCTGAAACCACAAAACCTTGAACATTACCCTCGGCAGATGTCGCGAAGCCGTTATGGCCTCCAGCCCAGGATTGGGTAGTACCCTAATTCGTAACGCAGACTTTAGTTTGCGACGGGCGTTGGATGCCATTTCATCCATCGCAAACTAAAGTTTGCGTTACAAATATCGAGCACTATCGAAGGTCGGACCGCTTTGCGGTGGAAATCATTTGTGGATCAAATCCAGCACCGTCACCAGCACCGGCGCTTTGGTCGATGCGTTCATGCGAATCACCGAGGGTGCGGGCGCGCTCTGGTCCAGCCCCAGGCCGCGGGTAGTGGCGACTTTCTCTTTGTCACTCTGCGGCTGACCAAAGTTGTTGGTGGCCGCAACTTGCACATCTGCCTTCAAAGCGTGTTGCACACTCGCCCAAATCTCCGGGGTCGGCTTCCACGGACACTTCGTTTTGTTGGCCGCGCAGAAACTGACCAGAGCATCCCCCACCGGAACTGACGGCAACGGTTCGCGCGACACCACAATGTATAGATGTTCGGTCGCAGGGTTCGAGTCAAATAAAAACCAGCGCAAGCGCTCATCCTTTTCGAACCCCGACGGCACATCGTAGGGCACGTGCGCATCAACTTCATTTTCGCCGTTGGATAAATGCCAATCCGGAAAAATCATTTGCGGCTGGCCGTCGCCTTCAACATGGAACACATAGAGGTAACCGTCCACGTTCGGCTCCAGCGAGATACGCACGCGCTCACCAGTGTGGAACTCTTCCGCCGGATCGACCCGCACCGGATCGCCGTTAGCATCGCGTATGAAAAGCGTGTAACCCAGGGCCAAAGCAGTCTCCGGCGCCGGCGTTACCGAATTGCTGTTGGTGTTGTCTTTGCCCTTGATGTTGGCGTTGGTGTTCGCATTGGCGCTGCTGTTCGTGTTCGTAGGCGCCGGGCGCCGAACGGTCCTCCGACGCGACCTGGCGCTGCTGGTGGGAGTGGTCTTCTCCCGAGACGTAAGGAAAGCGCCGCGCACTTCCTCATCGGCGGGATCCTGGGCCAGCACCATATTCAAGCCGAACAACACGGCCATCATTGAAATGAGAATGATTACTTTGAATCGCATTAACGAAACTCCTTCATCTGAACGAAGCAGGTGGCAGGCCCTTGCTGACTGCGGGTATTCACCGGCTTACTTGTGTGCGATGCGCACCTCAAAGATCACCGGAGCGCCTTCCTTCAATGTCTGTGGCACCTTCACGGATACAAACGGCTTGGCGTCGGGACTCGCAATATCGGCGCCCATTGTATCAGTCGCTGCCGTGTTCGCTTTATGCTCGGTGCGGAAATTCGCCAGCTCGTTTTGCTCTTCGGGCGATAAAACATGCACGGAACGCATGGTCAGGAAGGCAGGCGCCGCCAGCTGCTCGCCGGAAAATATCACTGTGTACGTTTCGTTGCCCGCCGTCTTATTGAGCGTCATCCAGTTTTTGCCCGCCGGAAAACTGAAATCAAGGCCGCTCTTCACTTCATTCGTTTTTAAGTCGGTCCTGGAATCGGGTTTGGCAGTTAAAAACGCAGTGGGCACATTGTTGGCACCGGGGCCGACGATGTACAAGTAACCACTCTCGTTGGGTGAGAAATGTAGTTTAAAGGATTGCCCCGACGCCAATTCAATCACTGACGCGGCGGTGGTGGTGGAAACGCCCTTTTCAGACTCGACCTCCAACCAGTAACGCGTTATCTCATGCGGCGCCGCGGAGAGATCAGACGCACCTCCACTCGCCTTATCGTTCGGCGTAAAACCGCCGGCCGATCCACGCAACGAGCGGAGCACAAAGAAACCGCCGCCTACTAAAAGCAACAAAACCAAAATCCCGCCCAGGATGAAAGGCAGGCTGCTGCGCTTCTTAACCGGTGCGACCGCTGCCGCGCTGGTCACAACTTCAGGAGAAGTTTCCACCGGGGCACTGACCAGCGTTGGGACCGTCGCCGTTGCGTTCGGGGTCGCGGGAATTGCTGCGACGCTCGAAGGTGAAGCAACAGTCCCTTCGCCGACCATGGTTGGCGCTGTGCGGTTTGCATTTGTCTCCAAATCCTCCCGCAAGCTTGTGGGAGCAGATGACGGCAACGCGCCGACAATCGTCGACCCCGTTTCGTTGATAGCCGGGGCATTCTGTAACGCCGTCTGCAACTCTCCGGCCAACGCAGCGGCTGTCTCAGGACGGTCGGCCCGATCCTTGGCTATGGCGCGAGCAATGGCGCGGCTGAAGTCTTCGGGGACGTCCGGGACGCTGGGAAACAAAGGTGGCGGCGTTACCGAAATGTGATCGCGCCTCAATTCAAAAAGGGTCAGGCTGGAAAAAGGGCGCTTCCCGGAAACCATCTGATAAAGAACGAGGCCCAAACTGTAAATATCGGCGCGGCCATCAAGTTCCGGGTCTCCATCGCGAGGAATCTCGCCCCATTGTTCCGGCGACATGTAATAGGGCGTGCCCAGCACCTGCCCGGCTGTGGTCAACGCCGTCGTAGCGCCAGTATCCTGGCCGGCGATCTCGCGCATCTTGGCGATCCCCAGATCCAGCAGCTTTACGATCGATTCGCCATTCGCAGCCGGCTTCCCAATCATGATGTTTTCTGGTTTCAGATCGCGATGGACGACACCCATCGCATGTGCTGCGTTCAGGACGCTCATGATCGGGTCGAGCACTGCGAACGCCGCGGCCGGCGAAAACCGGCCTCGCTGCTTCAGCTCAGCGTCGAGGGTACGGCCTTCGACATACTCCATCACCAGGTAGATCATGCCGTCAGGCGAAGTGCGCAAATCGTAAACGGTAACTGCGTTCGGATGACGGAAGCGGCGGGCTGCCTGGCCCTCGCGGCGAAAACGTCGCAGCCATTCAGGGTTGTTCCGCATCTCTGCAGGTAAAACCTTGATCGCCACGCGATCGCCGAGCAGAATGTGCCGCGCTCCATAGACCGCGCCCATGCCACCCTTGCCCAGCATACTTTCGATTTGATACTGGCCATCCAGGACCGTGCCGACGAGCGAGCCCAGGTCGTCTTCCAGGACTTCGCCGTCAGCACTACAAAAGCTAACGCTGTCGTCGAATTTCCGATTGCAGACGGTGCAGTGCTTCATTGGAATTAATGTAACGGCAGGAATCCAAGTAAGGCAAGTTTGTCCGTTGTCATCAGCTCGATATTCTCCAACCTCTGCAGAACAAACGCAACAGACCTGGGGCAGGGATCTAATTTGCTTTGCGCCTTTCAATCCCTCGCTCCGCCATTGTAGGGGATCTTTCCAAACGCGGAGCGCTCTCATTCACACCGCGGCTTCAGCCCGGTGATCAAGGACCGATTCTCTCTCCTTAACCGTCTCAACGGTTTACCAGGCGGG
>JAWVFI010000103.1:0-12921 GCA_033856235.1 Blastocatellia bacterium
GAATGAATGGGCCGATCTATACGATCCGTCGCGCGTGACCCTGGGCGCGATCAAGGAATTCGCCAAAGAGAATATCAACGTTGCCGGTCAATATGTGGACCTGGTGACTCCGGGAGAAATCGATTCGATCAAGGAGATAAAGAATGAGAGCGGCGCTATCATTCGCCGCGGCCTAACAAAGATTGCAGCCTATCGCGACGAATCAGGAGAACTGCATGAAATGTCAGCTGTCTGCCGACACCTTGGTTGTATCGTGGATTGGAACTCGTTTGAGAAAACCTGGGACTGTCCCTGCCACGGGTCGCGCTACGACGCGCTCGGCCACGTGATCATGGGCCCAGCGAACAGCGATCTGGAACCACATCAGCAGTCAGACGGTAAGTGAGGACATTAATTATTCAGGTAGTGGCGGAGCGGCTTTGCCAGAATCCGAATTAGTGTGGCTGAGTGTCTTTTCGTGATCGTCCAGCTACGGCTCCTAAGCGAACGAGACACGAAACGACACGAATCTAACGAAATAACACGAACAAAACGCCGGTCTTAGACGCTGTTGAATCGCCTTGCAAAAAAACTCCTATTTCGTGTTTTTTAGTGTGGTTAGTGTGATTCGTGAACCGTATGACTCCGATTCTTCAGCACACTGTTCACGAAATTCCACGAACTTCACGAAGTCACACGAATCAAAGCACGTCTTGGAGATCGTCAGGGCACTTTCTGTGCAAAGCCCCGTTGAATTCTGCATTTCCGTAGCGATGATAAGATCCGCCAATCACCCTAAAGCGTCCAAGTGGTAGAATGCCGCGACGAGTCATGCCCACGAACAAGACCAAACCACAGCCAAAAACCGGGAGCGTGAAGCGCACCGCGCAGCGCACCGGCACAGCAGTTTCAATCGCTGAGTTTCTCGCGCTGAAAAAACCCAAGGGCGACGTACTGCTGCAAATCGGCAACGAACGCGTTTCGCTGACCAGTCTGGACCGCGTCTATTGGCAGGACGAGAAGCTAACCAAATTCGACCTCCTTAGTTACTACCTGCAGATCAGCCCTTTGATCATCCCGTATTTGAAGGACCGCCCGGCGATTTTGCAACGCTACCCGCGCGGTGTGGCCTCGCCGATGTTTTTTCAGCAGGATCTGGAAAGCGCGCCGGCATTCATTAGAACTGAGCGCCTGACGAACCAGGAAGGGCGCGAACTCGACTATGCGGTTTACACGACGGCGGCATCCCTGCTGCACTTCGTCAATCTTGGAACCATCGAACAGCATCCCTGGCATTCGACGACCAAACACTTGATGACGCCTGATTACCTGATGCTCGATCTCGACCCGAAGGAAGCGCCGTGGAAAAATGTTCTCCAGGTGGCCCTCGTGACCAAGCAGGTTTTCGACGATCTCGGTTGGATTTCCTATCCCAAGACCTCGGGCTCATCAGGAATTCATATTTACGTGCCGCTAAAACCGAAACATGATTACGCCCGGATAGCCGGTCTGGCCGCCGCGCTGGCCGAAGAGATTGCGGCGCGCGCTCCGAAGATTGCCACAACGCAACGGTCGCTAGCCAAACGAGAAAAACAGCAGGTCTATGTGGACTGGATGCAGAATGCGAAGGGTAAAAGTATCGCGTCGCCTTATTCGGCGCGTGCCCGGCGCGGCGCTTCTGTCTCTATGCCCTTGCACTGGGAGCAAATCCAGCGCGGGGTGAAGATTTCCGATTTCACGATCCGAAACGTGCCGCGTCTGGTGGCGGCGCATGGCGACGCCTGGGAGAATTTTTTCAAGGACCGGCAACTGTTGAAACTCCGCAGTTAGTGGAGCTTCATATCGCAAACTGTTTTTTGCCTTTGAGTGGTGGCGCATCCGTGGTTGATACCGCTAGCTATGCGAACTAACAGTTTGCGTTACGCAATTGTATGAGCGAGCACTTAGTTTTTGAAGATGGTACTTCGCCCCTCGCAAAGCTGGAGGCGGTTGAACTTTTTCATCACGCTTACCGGGCACAGCTGGAAAACAATTACGAAGAGGCGATTGAGCTTTACCAACGCTCCATCGAAACCTATCCGACCGCGGAAGCGCATACGTTTTTGGGTTGGGTTTACAGTTTCCAGGACCGGCACGAAGAAGCGATTGCCGAATGCCTGGAAGCGATTCGCGTGGATGAGACGTTTGGAAATCCCTACAACGATATCGGGAGTTACATGTTAGCCCAGGGAGACTCTTATGGATGCGTCCGCTGGTTCAAACGCGCTCTGCTGGCGCCGCGATACGAATCCTACGCCTTCCCGCACTTTAATCTGGGACGGGTCTTTGAGATGCGCAATCGCTTCTTAGAGGCTGCGAAACACTACGGGCTGGCTCTGGAGCAAAACCCGGACATGGCCCAGGCCGCCCTTGGCCTGCATCGAATGCAAGCGCGGCTGAATTAGAAGAAGGGGATGTCAAAGAAGGAGCGGGGGTAAACCCGCTCTTTCTTGCTGCTGACTGCCATCTGCTCCTGGTGACTCATTTCCTAATCTCCACCTTCTTGTGGTTCTTATCGACCGCGACGTAGATCACTTCCGCTTCGGTTACCTGGACGCGATCGGCCAAGCCGGAAGGACGTTCAGCTTCCACTACTACCCGCACTGTTATTGAAGTAGTGCCAACGCGCACTGTCTCCGCATAGAAACTAACCAGGTCGCCCACGAAAACCGGCTGGTGAAAGATCACCTCGCGCATCGCCATGGTGACAAAGCGATCCATCTTCGTGTGCCGGTGCGCCTGAATGGCGCCGGCCATGTCGATGTAACTGAGAATCACGCCGCCAAAGATGGTGCCCTGAGAATTGGTATCGCGGGGCAGCAAAGTGATGCGAATTGCCGGATCAGTGTATGAGTTCATGGGGTTATCGTAGACCTGTGAACCGTGAACCGTAAACTGTAAACAGTGAGCGAGCAGTAAGCGACCACGGAACAAACCGCCGCGCGCGGTGTCTAACCTTCCGCTGACAAATCAATCCCTGAACGCAACGAAAGGGTCGGATTATGCTTTTGCTCACACCGTTCGCGGCCTTGGCCTTCGACGCTCTGGCCAACCTGTTTCTGTTTACAGTCCTGGCATCGGACTGTGAAGACTGCGGGCTGGATAATCTGGGCCTCGTCCTCTTCGGCGGAGTCGTCCTGGCAATCGGCGTAGGCGTGGTGTTTACCCTGGTACGGTTGCGTTGGAAAAACAAGAAAACGGAGTCGCCTTCCTTCATCTCGATCGTCGCACCCAAATAGAATCAGTGTGATTCTGAGCGTGGGCCTGGCATGGCGCGGCTTCTGGCGCCGAGTCCTTCGTTTGTAAACGATCGTGGAAGCGCTCGGGAAGGTCATCCCCTGCCGGGCTCTCCAACGACGAGGCACTCTATCTCCTGACCTCCTCGTTAACCAACGAAAATACCTCACTCAGCCTGTCAGGCTCTAATGAATTCAGAGTCACCCTCCCCCGCCATTTCATTGGCAGTCCCCTGCTCTAAGCGATGCAAAAAATCTGGTAAGTCGCTGGCGCAACTATTCTTTGTTTTCACTAAGCCATTGAAAACCATGGGTCTGTGTCGTAGTATTCGCCCGTACTCTTGCAGCAAGAATTTTTGCAACGCGCTCCCGCGTTAATCATCGCCCTCCGGCCCAAGGGGGCGACCCGCAACTTCGGATTGGAAACTCCGCTTTCAATGATCGGCCAGACTGTTTCCCATTACCGGATTATTGAGCCCCTCGGCGAGGGCGGGATGGGCACTGTTTATCTGGCTGAGGACACTCTGCTGGGCCGGCGGGTGGCCGTAAAGTTTCCCTTCGCGCCAACTCAGGAACATGACTTTCATAGCCGCTTTTTGCGCGAAGCACGCGCCATCTCTGAACTTAGCCACCCCTCGATTGCCACTCTGTTCGATTACGGCGAGACCAGCGAGGGGCAGCCTTTTCTGGTGATGGAACTGGCCAGAGGCCAAACCCTCAGCGACATGATCAAGAAAGGGCGGCTGAATCTGGCGAGCGCCGTGCAGATTGTCGCGGAGGTCGCCACGGCCTTGGGAGAGGCGCACGCGCGACATGTGATTCACCGCGACATCAAGCCCTCGAACATTATGGTCGATGAACGGGGACGGGTTAAGGTTCTGGATTTTGGCCTTGCAAAACAGTTGACCCAAAATCAGGGACTGAGTTCGGAACCTGAGGCGCTGACGCTGCTATCTGCCAAGACTGGAAGCGGCGTGGTGCTGGGAACCCCCGCCTATTTGTCGCCGGAACAAGCCACGGGCGGGGCGGTTGATGGACGCAGTGATCTGTTTGCGTTGGGCGCGGTCCTTTACGAATCGATCACCGGCCAAATGCCTTTCGCCGGAAATACCTTGATTGAGATTGCTTCGAAAGTGTTGCAGGTTGATCCGGATCCGCCATCCAAACTGAACTCTGGCGTTCCCAGCCAGTTGGATTTTGTGGCGTTGAAGGCATTGGCCAAGAAGCCGGACAAGCGATACCAATCGGCTGACGAAATGTCAGCCGATCTGAAGGCGGTGGCTGACCTCTTACAGGGCGATTCCAGTCAAACACTCATTCACCGAACGCTTCCGCCTTCTTTCGCCGGCCACAGCGGAACGCTCAATAACCTTTCCCAGATCCTGCAACGCCCACGCATTCCGATCTATTACATCCTGATCGCTGCGGTAGCCTTGCTCGCTGCCGGAGTGATCGGATTTCGCTGGCTGCGCCCGGCGCCGCATCAACCGCCCGCGGAAGCGCAACGCTGGTATGACGTGGGCACGAATGCGCTCCGCGAAGGTTCGTACTACCAGGCGAGTAAAGCGGTGGAGCAAGCCCTCGCCATTGATGACCAGTACATGCTGGCCCATGCGCGGCTGGCCGAGGCTTTAGTGGAATTGGATTACGTCGATCGGGCCAAGGATGAACTGCTCCGGGTAACAGCCGCGGACCGTTCCGGCTTCGGTGGGATCGATTTACTTTATCTGGACGCTATCACGGCGACCGCCCGCCATGACTTTCCCAAAGCAATCGAGTTCTACAAGCAAATTGCGCAGCAAGCTGCTGCCAAAGATAAACCTTACGTACTGGTGGACCTGGGTCGCGCTTACGAAAAGAATGAAGAAATACAGAAGGCGATCGATAACTACGCTGAAGCGAGCGCCCTCAACGCGCAATACCCGACAGCGTTCCTGCGTTTAGGAATTTTGCAAGGGAGGCAGGACCAGGCGAGCGCCCTGGCTTCATTGGCAAAAGCCGAAGCCATCTATCAGGCTCTGGGAAATCTTGAAGGCCGCGCCGAAGTCGCTTTTCAACGCGGATTTCTTTTCAACAAAGGCAATAAGCTGGCGGACGCGCAAGTGCAACTGGACCAGGCCCTAAGCCTGGCGCGCGCTGCCGACAATAAGTCGCAGGAGATCAAGACGCTGCTGCAGCTAAGCAGCCTGACTTTGGATTTAGGCGACATGCCCAAGGCCACGGGCTATGCGCAGCAGGCGATCGAACTGGCTCAGAAAAATGGCATGGATAATCTAGCCACGCGCGGCCTCGTCGATCTGGGGAATGCCTTCCTGATTCGCGGCGATTACGGGGAAGCGGCAAAGTATCTGACCCAGGCCTTGACCGCCGCCCAGAGCAACAAGGCGCGGCGAAATGAAGCGCGGGCCAGCTTTTCGATGGCCAGCCTCCGAGTGCAGCAAAACAATCCGGAGGAAGCGTTGCGCTACCTGCAGCCGGCGCTGGCGTTCTATCAACAGGGTGGCTATCGCACCGAAGCCGCGTTTGGGCTCGGCCTGTTGGCGCGCACCAACATGCAGAAGGGAGATTACGAAGCCGCCCTGCGCGCTGATCAGGAACTCCTGAAGATCGCCCAGCAAACAAACGATCAATCCCAAATCGCGTTTGCACATAGCGAAATGGGGTCGGCGTTGTCGCGGCAGGAGAAGTATCCGGAGGCGCTCGATCACTACAATCAGGCTTATGCGATTCTCAAGACGGATGGCATAAAAAGGAGTTTGGGCTTCAACCTGCTGGCCCGGGCCAACATCCTCTGGCAACTCGGCCGCTATCAGGAGGCCCAGCCGCTTCTTGACGAAGCCGCGGGTATTGCCGCTAATCCGAGTGGCAACCTCAAGCGATTAACTGTCGAAATCGATCTTATCCGCGCCGAGATGGCCGCCAGCCAGCTTCGTTTTCCTGAAGCTAAGAAGAGAGCGGAGAGCATTCTGGCCGCAGCTGGAAAAGAATTTCCGAACATAGCGATGACGGCCCGGCTAGTTCTCGGCATTGCCGAAGCGAATGGCGGTAGCGCTGCGGCCGGCAAGCAGACGTGCGCAGAAGTTCTTGCGGCGGCGCAGCAACTAAAAGATCCGGGCCGCATTGCAGACGCACAGCTAGCTCTGGCTCGAGCGATGTTGTTGGCGGGAGACGCGCAGGGCGCCGCCGCCAATTCCCTGGAAGCGCAGCAAGCCTTTGCGCGTCCCGGCCAGATTGAATCCGAGTGGCAAGCCTGGGCGCTGGCGGCGGCGGCTAGTCGTAGCGCTGGACAGTCAACGCCGGCCAACGACTATGCTCAAAAAGCGAGGGACCTTTTGACTCGACTTGAGCAAAGCTGGGGAGCCGACAACTTCGCCTCCTATAGTTCGCGGCCGGACATACAGACTCAGCGCAAGCTGCTGGGCGAGTTGGCAGCGACTACTAAATGAAGCTTGTGGTGCGGGGCTCTGATATGCTCAGAGTGTCGGAACCAGGATAACGTGACTTTGAATTTTTTCGCGCGTGACGGTCGCGACCGGACGCAAGATTCTTACATCCCCAAACAAGGAGAAGACCAATGAAGCTTTCAAGCAAAGTAATGTTAGGCGTAGCGATGACATGTTTCCTGGCACTCGGTGTGCTGGCGTTAAGCGCGCGCACCCAACCGCGAGTTCAAGAGGCTCCGTCCGGCGACGGCGATCCCATTATCCTCAAGGGTGGCTCGCTGACGCTGCAGTGCCCGAAAGGTGAGCTGTGCATGATCTACAATCCCACCACCATGAAGTTTGAGCACAAGGACAAGCTGAAGAAAGTAGCAAAGATTGTCGTTAAGGATGAAAGCGGCAACGTACTTTTCAGCGCGACCAGCCCCAGCTTCCCGAACGGCAAGCCGTCGGTCGAAATATTCTACAAGTAGCTGGGAACCGTGAACCGGAAACAGTAAACCGTGAACAGTAAACTCCAAGCCAGAAGCCGCTCCGGCCGCACGGTTTACGGTTCACGGTTTACGGTTCACGATTCACGCTGCCTCCGCTCACTGACGGCATGATGGTCAGCTCACCGCCTTCGCCCAGGGCTGTATCGAGGACGTCCTGACGTCGAATTGTCCGATTATTGACGAAGACGTTGACGTGTTGTCGGATTTCGCCTTTTTCGTTCACCACCCGGTCTCTCAAGCCTGCGTGCTTGTGCCACAATTCATTCAGCGCCTCGCGAACTGTAGCCGCGCTTGAATCAAGGTCAATGCGGTTGCGACCTTCCGTGAAGTCGGTCAGGAAGCCTGCGATGTTAACGGCAATCATGGGGAAAGGTATCGGCTATCCGGTGCGTCGTTGATGGCTGACTCCGGCGGGGATGACGTATCACAAGAGATTTAGGTGAGGGAGGGCCTCCCGGCCCATATAGCCATCCCTTCCCGTATCAGCCAACCAGTAGGCGCTGCACGAGTCGCAGTAAACGAGCACGGCACTCGTCTTTACGATCCAATCCGCAGTTCACGCCTTATCTTCACGGTGCCAGCGGTAAAAGTGTTTCGGCGTCGGTTGGTAAGTAAGTTGTGCTCATATCGTCCCCGTGTAATTGGCCTTCATAAACCCATCAATCACGTTCTGAATCTGTCCGGCCAGTTCTGTTGTTTTCTCATTCCATTCCGCATCGGTAATCAAAGGCCATAGTTCTGAGTCTTTGATCGTGTCGTAAGCAAACTCTTGGACTGATTCTTCAATCCTGAGTTCTCCATGTGGTCTGGAGGGTAGGAGTGATAAATCCGCTTCCTTGTGATCTAGTCGATTCTGTATGTTTTCAATGGCAGCAGCGAGATTCGCGAGGCCGTAATAGAGATTGTATTTTTCAGGATCGTTACCGTAATCTCCGAGATTTTCGTTAAAGCATTTACTTGCCGTATCAGCTATGCTGAACCCACGTCTGTCAAACATTATTCGATTCTCCCAGGCTTCTTGTTTTGTTCTTTTTTCCCCGTATTATTAACCGTTAAAACGGTTGGACACCCATCATTCGTCAATGGTCACCTGGCTGAAGCCGCGGTGTGAATGAGAGCGCCTCCGTTAACTGGAAATAGGACTTTTTACGCAAAGCCCGTTGGAGCCATTCCTCACTGTTGTGCGTTTTATGCCACCGCAGTCTTCACACAAACAACTGGTGGCAACCCTTCCTCAATCACTGACCAGGAGTCGCCGGCATCGTTCGAGCCGAAAAGCTTGCCGTTGCGCGTGCCGAAATAGATTCCCGTGGGATTCATTTGATCCCCGGCCATACCATCACGCAACACTGTCTCAAACGCGTTTTCCTGCGGCAAGCCTTTGGTCAGCGCTTCCCAGGAACCACCCGCATTACGCGTGCGATAGACGCGCAGCTTCGCTTCCGGCGTGCAGCGGAACTCGTCTGATTCCAGAGGCACGATGAAGGCTGTGTCGGCATCGTTATGATCTGCCACCATCGCGAACCCGAAGTCTGAAGGTACGCCATTGGCAATGTCGGTCCAGGTGTCCGCGCCATCGTCGCTGCGATAGAGTCCCCAGTGGTTTTGCAGGAACAGGCGTTGGGGATTCGCGGGATGCGAAACAATCTTATGAACGCATTGGCCAAACTCGATATACCAGTCCTTGGGATCAGGACCCATAAACTGCGCTCGCACGCCGCTGTTGCGCGCTTGCCAATTCGCTCCGCCGTCGTCGGTGCGATAAACACCCCCCGTGGAAATTGCAATATGCATGCGTTTGGCGTCTGCGGGATCAGGCAGGATCGTATGCAAACACAGACCGCCACCACCCGGTTGCCACTGCGGTCGGTGCGGATGATTGTAAAGCCCCTCGACTAAAGACCAGCTATCTCCCGCATCGTCTGAACGGAACAAAGCCGCAGGCTCAACACCGCAGTACAAAGTATCGGGCTCTGACTCATTTCCCGGCTCAATTTGCCAGATTTGCTTCAGCGCACTGTCCGTTCCCTCGGGAAACTTGATGTTGTAACTCTCCGGTTCGGCCCAGGTCTTACCTAGATCGTTCGACGAACTTAAATAAGATCCGAAGTGTGAATGATTGACTGCCGCCCACAGTCGGTTTCGCCCGTTGCGCCCGTCGTAGGCGAGCGCGTAAATCGCGCGCCCCGGGAAATACGGTCCGCCGACCTCCCATTGATCACGGGAGGCGTTGCCGCGCAGGACGAAAGCGCCTTTCATAGTGCCGACTAGAAGTAATGCGTCGCCAGTTGCTGCGTTGACGTGTTTAGGCTCAGGCATTTTTGAGAAAGCTCCAGCAAGATTGGTTGTTACAGCGCGAGGATTATAAAGAGCCAGGCGCAGAGAGCAAAGGGCAAAGAGTCAACGCCCATATTCAGGCGCATAGAGTTCAAGCTTTAGCTTGCTCTTCATCCTCTAAAGGAAAACCAGCGAGCCTCAACCTAAACGTTGAACTCTGAACACCTGATACTTGAAGTTGATCGCGCTTTCCCGGCCAGCGCACTACTCAAACTGCTTCTTGAATTCCTCAAACTGCGTCTGCAGTGCAGCGACGTCGCCTTTGAGGCTTTCTACTTCCTGTTCTAACCTGGTTAGCTTGTCCGGGTCGCGATTAGCTCTTTGAACTCTGGGTGTGATTTCTCCCGCCGAAACGGCCTCGACGGCAACTTCCCCGGACAGCAGATGCGCAAAGCGAGCTTCTTTTTGCCCGGGCTGACGGGGCAGCCGCGTCACCAAAGGATCCCCGTCACGCGACATTAACGCGTTCAGTGTTTCCTCCGCTTCTTCCATTCCGGAAAACTCGTAAAGACGCATAGCGCTGCCACGCATTTCCCCAAGCGTTTGCGGTCCTCTCAGCATCAGCACACAGATCAAAGCCAGTTCCGCGGGCGACAGGTGCATGACTTCCGGCATCACGTGCTTGTACTTGGGAACGCGGCTGGTGCTGCCATAGAAAACGTAAACCAAGTTCTTATCGCGCAGGCTTTCGACAGCTTCGCCGACCCTGCCTTCGGACAACGACGTCACCGGATTGCGGTTGTTCTTCTGATTACACGCGAGGGTCAGAGAGTTTAGCGTCAACGGATAGTACTCCGGCGTCGTCACCTGCTTTTCAATCAGGGATCCAAGTACTCGCACTTCAACATCGTTCAGAATTGTTGGCATTAGATTTTATCGATCGCGAGCCATCGTTACCGATCGCTCGCGCAGCGGAATCCCGAAGTCATCCAGCGTTCATGGGCATGGAAAAAGTTTCGATAGGTTGAGCGGATATGCCCTTGCGGCGTCGCATACGATCCGCCGCGCAGGACTTTCTGATTCACGAACCATTTGTCGTTGTATTCATCAAATTCCGCTTTGAACCCTGGATAGGGAACATAATCAGAAGTCGTCCACTCCCAAACGTCGCCGATCATTTGATGACAGCCGTACGCATTTGCGCCCGCGGGATAAGCGCCCACCGGCGCCGGCGCCCACAAACGGTTTTCGAAAAGGTTTGCCCGCGAAGTGTCCACCGCGTCATTGCCCCAGGGGAAATCCTGCCGAGTATCATCAATGCCTGAGAAACACGCGGCCTTTTCCCATTCAGCTTCTGTCGGCAGGCGCTTGCCCGCCCATTTGGCAAACGCAGAAGCTTCGTAAAAACTAACGTGCGATACGGGCTCATTCGACTTGCCTGCGGCTGGGTGCAGACCGGAAAAATCCCGGATCAGCCATTCACCATCGTGGAATTCCCAATACAGCGGCGCCTGCCATTGTTCCCGCTTGACAGCCTCCCACCCTTCGGAAAACCACCAGCGGAAATCCTGATAGGCGCCCGCGCGGATGAACTCCAAAAAGTCGCCGTTAGTGACCGGTGCGCGGTCGATCGCAAAATCCTGCAGGAAAACCTGGTGCGCCGGCTTCTCGTTATCAAACGCAAAATCGTAGTTTTTGGAGTGCGGCGACCTGTCGCCGCTTTGGCCGACGCCGGTTAGGCTTGAGCCCTCCCTGACGGTTGGGCTACTGCCCCGATCCCCGTACCCGAGCCAAAACAGTCCGCCTTCCACTTCGGCCATGCCACTGACAGTAACCGTGGACACGGGCGCCGTTTGAATCGGTGCGTTGAACTGATCGCAAAGCAAATGCTTGATGTCGTAAACCAGCAGCTCCTGATGCTGCATCTCGTGCTCTAACCCCAGCCGTACGAGCGCCGCGACCGTTTTATCCTCGAGAGTCTCCAGAAATCGCTGCATCTGTTCGTCAACGTGTTGCCGATACGCGACGGTTTCGCGCACCGTCGGCCGCGATTTGGTCCCGCGCTTGGGCCGTTCAATACGCGCGCCAAACCCTTCGTAATAAGAGTTGAAGTAAAACAGGTACTCTTCTGAATAAACCTTGTAACCGGGCAGGTGCGCGCGCAGCAAAGTCTCAAAAAACCAGGATGTGTGACCGATATGCCAGCGCGGCGGGCTCATGAACTCGGCTGTTTGGATCACGTAGTCTTCGATCTCCAGCGGCGCCACGATCTCCATCGTCCGCGTGCGGACGGTTTGGTAAAGATCGCGCAATCCCTGCGTCACAGGTTTTTCCAATTGTGAAACCTTAGAAACCATTTGCTATCGCGGGTTCGTCAGAACCGCCTGCCGTAGCGGGCGGTTGATCGCGGCCAGCTTCAAGTGTCGGTTACTCGCGTCAAACCGCCCGCTACCGCAGGCGGTTCTGACGTCACTTGGATGCTCGACCCGCCGGGGCTGCTGACTCGGCCGATTATATTCGCTCGGGAATAGTTTTCCCGTAGTCGCGCGAGCAAGGCCGTCGCGCCGTCCTCCGGAATCGCAATCAACATGCCGCCCGCAGTCTGCGGGTCAAACAGCAAACTCGCCAAATTCTCGTCCAGAGCTGCACTGATTTCAATATCTTCGCCTACGTAGGCCCGATTTGTCTTGTCCCCACTAGTCAGCATGCCCGCGGCGGCTAATTCCAATGCTCCGTCGATCAGCGGTACTGCGCTGGCATCGATTTGTATCGTTACCTTACTCGCCTTGGCCATTTCCCAGGCATGACCCAACAAAGCAAAACCGGTCACGTCGGTCGCGCCTTTGACGCCGAATTCGCGCATTGCTTCCGCGGCGTATTTGCCGGGTGTCAGCATCGTAGCGACTGAATTTGCGGCCACGGCTTCACTGGCCTTGCCAAACTTGATCCCACTGGAAATTACCCCGGTGCCGATCGGTTTGGTGAGAATGATTACATCCCCGACCCGTGCCCCGGCATTGGTAGCAATCTTGTTGGGATCAATGACGCCGGTGACCGAATAGCCAAACATGATTTGCTGGTTATCGACGCTATGGCCGCCAATCAGCGTCACGCCGTACTGATTCAAAGTCTCCTGGCCGCCGCGCATGATTTCGCCCAGTATCGCCGGATCAACGCCCTTTTTTGGAAAGCAGGTAATCGCGAGGGCAGTCAGCGGGGTGCCGGCCATCGCCCACACGTCGTTGATCGAATTCAATGCGGCGATGCGCCCGTAATCGTAAGGGTCATCAACGATGGGTGTGAAAAAATCCACTGTTTGCACAATCGCGAGATCGTCGCGCAGTCGATACACTCCGGCGTCGTCGGCATTTTCGAAGCCAACCAGGAGATTTGGATCGTTCGGCTGTTTTGGTAGCCCGCTCAAAACTTGAGCGAGGATGCTGGGGTCAAGCTTAG
>JAWVFI010000104.1:0-22302 GCA_033856235.1 Blastocatellia bacterium
GCAGTGCGCACTGTCAGACGCGGTGGCCGTGTGCGTTATCGTTACCGTACGGAAGTTGCTGGGAAGGGCGCCAGTTTCGTCTTTGCTTCCGGCCGCGGCTTTCGCCAATTGGCGCGTCTGGTTTTCACGTCGGTCAGTGATGACAAGCTGGATGCGCGCACGCGCGAATTGCGCGATTACCTTACAGACGCCAGCTCGCTGCGCCAGACTCTGAATCTGCTTCACCTGGCGTCAGCGACTGTGCTGGACAATTCAGTTGACGAGGGACAGCCGCGGGCCGGGGGTCGGATTCGACATCAACGCGCGATTCCCGCTGAAAAAATATCGGCAGACGATATTGAGCGCGCGCGGTTGCTGCGAATTGCCGGCAATCAGTTGCGTGTGGCTGGGCGTTTACGTGAATCGGCTGAGGCATTCCGCCGCGCTTTATTGGCGACTCCGGATGATGCGGCGCTGCTCTATGAGTTTTCCCGTCTGCTGCGCTCTCAGGCGAGCGCCCTGGGACAGGCGAAACTTCTGTCGCGAGCGGGCGCGGCGCTGCGGCTGGCGGTTTTCAAACAAGGCCGGCACGCGGGCAGTAACAGGGAACCGGCGGGCGGGTTGCTGGCGCGAATGGGCGAAACGTTTCTGGAATTAGGAGATGCGACGCGGGCGACACGCGCTTTTCGTGGAGCCCTGGAAATTAATCCGCGAACCTTTCGAGCCCAACTCGGACTTGCCGACGTTGCGCTGCGGGAAGGAAAGCTCGCTCACGTAATTCACCACTACAACGATGCGGCCAGGATTGCGTCCGATGATTCGCTGAAGAGGTTCGCGCGGAGAGAGGCGGAATACTACTCTCGCCTGAACGATGATGAAGACTATCTGGCCGGCGAACTCAGGCGCATCACCTGGCTACAGGGGTCGCAAAGAATCCAGAGGCTGGCCGCACGGGCTAGTTTTGCCAGTATCCTCGTAGCGCTGATTGGTCCAGCGATCAACCCCGTGGCCGGCGCGATGGGCTTGGCGATGGCGACATCTTCCGTATCGGCCTGGGTCGGGACCCTGTTGTTGGTGAAACTTCTAAAGCCCAGACGCCGGTTCCCGGCGGATGCCTGATTGAGACATGCCAGCGCGTCGCGCATGCACAGAATAACGCTCTGCACTAAAGGTCTGAGTTCGTGTTCTTTGGTGTGCTTAGTGTCATTCGTGAATCGTATCCTTTCGTTGCTTAGGCACACGATCCACGAATCGCACTAATCACACGAAGCATCACGAACCCACTGACACTCTCTGCTTACTTCTTCGTCTTCTTAGCAACGCCGCCGCGGGCCTTTGGCTTTTCCTTCTTATCACCGCTCCGCGCTTGCGGATCACTATTCAAGATGGAATCAGCAGTTTGCGTGATCGCGTCCGCGCCTTTCGCCACCAGGTCAGTCAGCGCTCCCGCAACTTCCCTCGGCATCTCGCGGACGGACTGCGGGACAATGGTGCGGGCTGCCTGCTCAGCCGCCGACGCGACCGCCGCCAGGTGGCGCACAGGTTGCGGACTTAGAAACGCGTCCCAGCGATATCGCGGCCGTTCGCGTGTTTCAGTAAGGCGTTTGAAGACCAGGTCCGTCACCGCATTGGTCACCCAGTGGTGATAGAACTCGCCTACCGATTGCAGCTCGGCATCGGGCGCAGGGTTCATGAAATCGATCGCGTAAGGAATCCCATCCTTGATGGCAAACTCGACCGTGTTGATGTCGTAGCCCAGGGCGGTGCAGAGTGTGCGCACGTCATTGGTGACTCGCTGCTTCATTTCCGGAGCCAGGTAATCAGGATTGTGTATGTACTGTTCACCCGACAAGTAAGGCTTGCGTGGATCGTACGGCATGATCATCACTTCTTCCTGGCCGATGCAATAACAACGGACGAACTGATCGAAGTCGATGAACTCCTGCAACGTCATGCACAACGTACCCGTCTGGTCGTACTCCAGCCACAACTCTTCGATGGAGTTAACGCGCGAAACATTTTTCCAGCCGCCGCCGTCGAATGGCTTCATGATGGCCGGCAACCCGACGTAGTCAATGATCCCCTGCCAATCCAGCGGGAACTCGAGGTTGCGGAGGCTTTCGCTGACGATGCCCTTGATGTAATCCTTTTGCGGCAGCAGAACGGTTTTGGGTACGGCAACGCCTAGTTTCGCAGCCAGTGAGTAGTTGAAGAACTTATCGTCAGCTGACCACCAGAAGGGGTTATTAATGACGACCGTTCCCTCCAGGGCAGCACGTTTCAAAGTCGCCCGGTAAAAGGGCACCTCGTGCGATATGCGATCAATAATCAGATCATATGCCGGCGGCAGGTCATGCCGGACGCCGCCGAGCGTGATGTACTCGGCCACGATATCGCCTTTTCCTCGCTGATTAATATTGTTAATAAGAGCATCGGGAAACGTCTTTTCCCGACCCACCAGGATGCCCACGCGTTTCATGATATTGTTGTCCTTTCAAACGTAAATGTCGCTGCCGCTGAACGGGTCTGACCCGGCGCCAGCCGCCTTGTACCACACCGGTAATTCGGAACCAGTCATTGGAAACCTTGCAATCTACCTGCTCAATAAAGTGATGTCAAACCGCGTAAATCGAGACCGCGCTGCGACGAAAAGGCCACGAACCCACTTGTCGCGGGCATCTGCGCAACTGCCGATCCGCATCAATGTCAGGTGAATTGAGGTTTGGAGGCGGCCATCTTGTTCGCTGCCGCTGTGCTACAATTTGCGCTGCAACGGTTAGCATCTTTTATCTTGTATCTCCCTGGTCGACATCGAAGCACCAACCCGGCCAAAAACTATCAGGAGCCTTTCGTGGTATATCGCTCAATTAAATCCCTGGCACTAACAATGCTCCTCGGCTTTCTGGGAGCGGGCTTTGGCCTATGCGGCCAGAGTTCGGCGGCAGCGCAGGAGAAGGCGGCCCCCTTACCGACGCCCACACCGGTTAAGAACGCACCGCCGTTAAAGCCACTCGACCGAACACCCGCATCCGGCGCGGTTACTGCGGAGCAGGTGGTCGAATCTGTGATCGCAATCTACGGCTTCGGCGGTGGCCGGGCGGTTTTGAATCAGGTCCGCCGCAACGGAGTGGAACGAGGCGAAATCACGCGAATGGGGAGCGATGGGCGCACGGAAACGGCGGAGTACTCCTTTCGCTTCATCCGCGGCGAGAACGCCGATAAAGACAAGTTTCGGGTAGATCAAAAATCGCCGACGCTGGAATACGCTCTGGTATTTAATGGCGGGCAGACGTGGGGCGTGATGAATGGAGCTTCGTTTGTGCCGCGCCAGGAAGCGACGAAAGGCTTTCTGGCGCAGCAGCGACGAGGCCTGGACGCGCTTTTGCGATACAAGGAAAACGGTTCGACCATCGCTATGGTCAATCGAGAGAAACAGAAGGGATTGGATCTTTTCGTGGTGGACTTGACCGACAAGGACAAGCTCCGGACTCGATACTTCGTCAGCGCCAAGTCGCTTCGCGTGCTCTGGCTGGAATACGACGAGCCAGGCGCCGACGCCAATACTCCGGTCAAGATTATGGTGAAATTTTCCGATTACCGGTACGCGCAAAATACCTTAAGTCCCAAGCATACCGTGACGCTTGAGGACGGTAAGCAGACCCAGGAAATAACTGTTAAGACGATAACCTATGGCGTCAAGTTGGAAGATTCGCTGTTTAAGAACCCTGACGCGCAAGCCTCCTCGACGACTCCTTAAGTCCGAAAGACAGACATTCCTGTCTGTCCGGATCTCTGAAGAACAAGCAAGGACAGGCAGGAATGCCTGTCCTACAACGCAAAATTACGGAACTAGCGGGTCGCTGCCGCGTGTATCTGTTGCGGGCGGTCGCGTTATAATGCGTTTTTCCAAGGCCGTCGCCCCGCGAGGAGCCGGCGGGAACAGTTGAAGTCCGAGTGTTGCGCGAGCTGTTCGCTTGCGATCGCAAACTGAAGTTTGCGTTACATGAAGCTGGCGCGCCCGGTGCGCGAGCAGATTGAGCCTACCTCCCTGATGAGCACCGTAACGTCTCTAAACGAGCTCGACTTCGCCGCCGTAATGCCCGCGGCTGTGGTCGATCGGGTTTCCGATCACGCTTTGCTCGCGGCCTCTGAGGCCGGCGACCAGGACGCGTTTGCCGAATTGGTGGGACGCTATCGGAACCAGATTACGAGTTACATCTACCGGATGACCAATGATTACGAAGGAGCGGTAGATCTGGCGCAGGAAACCTTTGTGCGGGTCTTTCGGGCCGCCTCTCGCTACCAAACGACGCATGCCTTTTCGACCTATATCTATCGTATCGCGACGAATCTCGCCATCAGCGAGCTGCGCAAGCGAAAGCGGCGGCGGCTGGTTTCGATGACCGGATTTTTCGATACCCGTGACGGTCATGAGCCGGTCGAGTTCAATCCCCCGGACAATCGTCCGCTGCAGGACGTAACCCTGGTCGATACCGAAAGGCGCACGGCCGTAAAGAAAGCAATCAGCACGCTGCCCGAAAAATATCGGGCGCCCCTGGTGCTGCGGGATGTCGAAGGAAAGAGCTACGACGAAATTGCATCGATCCTGAGCACCAGCGAAGGCACAGTAAAATCTCGCATTAGCCGCGCCCGAGGCTTTCTACGGGACAAGATGAGAGATTATTTATAGGTGAAGACTATGAAAACCACGGATTGCCGGAGTGTAACAAACGAAATCAATGCCAGCGAGCTGCATCAACAGCTCAGCCGTGAAGCCGCGGAACACCTGGCCGGCTGCGCCAGTTGCCGCAAGGTCTCAGAACAGGGGGCCTCGCTACACGCCCTGGTCGCAAGTCTTGGTGGCGCAACTGCGCCGGCCGACTTTGATATGCGGCTGCGCGCCCGCTTAGCTCGCGAGAAGGAATCAAACAGTGTTTGGCTAAGTTTCTGGCGTCCGATAGCCGGCGCCCCGGCGTTTGGGTTGGCATTTTCGCTGTTGGTGATCGTTGGCTTGGCAATTTACGTACTACCCGGTAATCAGCAGCGTGTTCGTGAAACCCAAACCGCAAGCGTGGGCGGAACAAAAGCGGGCACTACCCAACCGCCACCGGTCGAAGTCGTTAAGACAGCAGCGCCGGACGTGGTACCAGATGAAACCGGACGCCGTCCTTTGAGACCGAGAGACGCAAGCGTAGTGAAAAGCGGAAGTGCTGGAATGCTAAGAGCAGGCTCGCGAGAATACAGCTCGCTACCGGCAGTTACAGTAAAGAACACGAGCAATAGTCCCACGGCAGATTCACCGGTAGTTGCCCTGAGCGCCCCTCTGCAACCGGTCGTAGTGTCGATGCGCGACGATCGTGGGGCCACGCGCAGAATCTCCATACCTCCTGTGAGTTTTGGATCGCAGAAAATAATTCAACCCAGCTATCAACCAGTGTCGCTGGCTTCATCGAAAGGCGCCTGGTAGTTCGAGGAATTCGTGGGCCATGCAAGGTAGTCATATGAAGAGAAGTATTCATGAAGGTTTCCTGCTAACGGCGGCGCTGGTGCTGGTCTCGGTCGTCAATGCCGCAGGCCAGGTATCGACTCCAGTACCAGTTCCAGCGAAAGCTCCGGCGCCGACTGCTGTGCCGCGCACCAGCGTTTCGCCGGTGGTGGTGGAGTCAAGCGCCGTGGCGCCGCAGGTAGTGACCATTGTGCACCGGCTTAACGGAATCAAGTTTCTGCGGCTGCTGCGTCGAGCCTCAGGTGAGAAGAACACGGTGGCGAATCTTAACGACGCCTTCAACATCGGTGATGAAGTCCATACCAACATCCTCGCCGGGCTGGCGCTGGATGACGGGCGAACGATTGCCGCATGGTTACCGCAGGCCGAGGCCGAGCTCGAGAGTTCATTCTTCTTTCCCAATGGGGCGATGCCCCCAATCCCTCCCGGCGCACCGGACCCGGGCCAAACGGCTCGAGGCGTTCCGGCGCCGCTGCCCCCGGGCTCTTCGCATTTGAGCGTCGTGGCGCGCGATGGCAAGGAGTTGCGGGCGCGTTTTGTAGGACTGGATGGGCACACCGGCATTTCGGTATTACGAATTAGTGGTTTAGGCTTTGCTATTCCCGCGGGTGAAACCGAGACGGCGGTGGTGATGGGGCAGAGGCTCCGTTTGTTTGCTCCCGAAGGAGCGCCGTCCAAGGCTGCGGTGGAGGCCGGCAGGGTCTATGTAAGAGTCGGTGAAAGTGAAGCGAAGGTAGCCAGCATCCATCGAGTCGCTTCCGGGACAATCGATCGGCTCGTTGCGCACGCGACGAAACTATCACCGGCTGTAGTCGGTGGAATTGCGATCGACGATGCCGGAGTGACCGTTGGGATTGTCGAGAGCGTTACGGAAACTGACGTTTCAATTCTTCCCCTGGCAGCGATTCGGCAAGCCGCAAAACGGGTCATCGAGCGCCAGGCAAGCGTGCCCCGGCCTTTGCTCGGTATCCGCGGCGAAGGGATTGGTTTTGTGCCCCGTGAGCAGATGATGCTTAAGGGCTGGCCAATGGCAGAGGCCACGGCGCTCCTCGATAAGCGGCAGGGGATCATGTTGACGGCCGTCGCACCGGGCACACCGGCGGCGTTGGCCCGTCTGCGTCCGGGCGATGTGATTCTCCGTATCAACGAGAAAGACATCACCAGCGCACAGGACTTCTCGGCGCTTATCGCCCAATGCGAAGCGGAGATTCCCGTCAGGTTCACAGTCGTCCGGCCCGATCACGCCATCCCGGAAGCTATCACCGTAAAACTGGCTGACGCTCTGAATTTCCAATTCAAGATGGAATTTGAATTCCCGCAGCCGATAATGCCCCGGATACGGGCGATGTCGGGCAATAGAGTCGTCAGAGCCGTGGCTCCCGATCCACTAGCCGGCCTGGGAATTGAGACGCTTGCGTTTGCTCCCCGGGCCGCGGCCCGCTTGCGCGCGCAAAGCGGCCTCGTAGTAGTCTCAGTGAATCCCGAAGGCATCGGTTATCGCAACGGAGTTCGCGAAGGCGATGTTATTGAGACTATCGACAATCGCCTGATAACTGAAAGGAAGCCCGGAACTTTAGCTCCAGCTCAGTTCAGCCAAACGCTCGTGCTGGGGATAGTTCGCAACGGCCAGAAAAGCCAGATCACAATCCAAAGGCATAACGAGAAAAAAGATTAAAGCGCAATCCACAACGAGCAGAACGGTAGAAGGGATGGCTTACGGGCCATCCCTTTCGTTTTGGGCCAATTGTGCTAACCTACGCCTCGATCAAAATGCAGTCAGAACCGCCTGCGGTAGCGGGCGGTTGATCCAGCCTTATCGAACAACTCAATCGACCGATCAACCGCCCGCTACCGCATGCGGTTCTGACACGGAAACCAAACACATGTTGCGTGACGCTGTCTCCAGATACCACGAGCTCTTGCACGAAGGCGATTTGGCGGAGACTTCGCGCGCCATGCTCGACGACGGCCTGGAGCGCACCAAGCTGATCTTCGGCGGCCGGCGTTTATCTCCTTACCTCCGCCCGCACTTTGTTACGGAGAGCGACTTTGCCCGCATCACTCGCGTCTGCGAGACCGTTTGGGGCGCAATCGAAAAAGTAAAGGACGCCGCCATTGCGAATACCGCGCTGCTCGACGAGTTGGGGCTAACCGAAGTTGAACGCGATCTGGTAAGCATAGACCCAGGCTATCGCGCGGTTTCGCCCACGGCTCGCCTCGACTCTTTTTTGACCGAGGACGCCTACAGCTTCGTCGAACTGAACGGCGAAAGCCCCGCCGGTATCGCCTATGCAGACACAGCGTTCGAAATCTTTTCGTCCCTTCCAGTGATGAAGCGTTTCGCGGAACGCTATCACTTGCGCACTTTCCAGGGCCGTCAGCAGATGCTGGACATACTGTTGCGCGCGCACGAGGAATTCCTGGGCCGGCATCCGGACCAGCCGCCGCAGATCGCCATCGTCGATCTGAAAGGAATGCCGACGCAGAAGGAGTTCGAACTCTTCAAGGAATTCTTTGAAGCGCACGGCAATCCCACTTTGATCTGTTCGCCCGATGAATTGGAATTTGCCGGTGGGGAATTGCGCGCCGGAGACTTTCGCATCGACATTGTTTACAAGCGACTGCTGGTCAATGAGTATCTGCCGATAGCGAAGGAGTGTCCGGCGCTACTGGATGCTTACCGGGCCCGGGCCTTCTGCATGGTCAACAGTTTTCGTTCAAAGCTGATTCATAAGAAAGCATTGTTTGCGGTGCTCACGGACCAACGGCACGCGGCGCTGTTTTCAGCTGATGAGTTGGCAGCCATCGCCAGTCACGTGCCCTGGACCAGGATGGTCCGCGCAGGTCATAGCGATTATCGGGGGACTAAGATTGATCTGTTGGAGTACATCGCCGCGCACCGCGATCGCCTGGTGCTAAAACCTAACGACGACTACGGTGGTCACGGCATTTACATCGGCTGGAACACGGACCAGATTGCGTGGGACGAAGCCATGCGCAGCGCCCTGGCGAACGGGGACTATCTGGTGCAGGAACGGGTGCCCACGGCGCGCGAAGTGTTTCCCGCGTTGGGCGATGACGGTTCGATTGATTTTGCCGAACAGTTGGTTGATCTCGATCCGCTGCTTTTTCTGGGGAAAGTCGGCTCGGCATTTACACGTTTGTCATCGACGGAACTGGCGAACGTTTCCTCCGGCGGCGGCATGGTACCGACTTTCATAATCAGCGAAAAGAATTAGGAAAAGAGGTACAATGCGCGCCGCGTTCGGCAAAGCTCAAAAGTATTTGATTGTTTAGGAGCGGGCTACCGCCCGCTCAGTCGGGCGGGAGCCCGACTCTAAACCTCCGAGAGGCATGGAGAAGGTAACAGTGGTAGATAATCCGCAAACCAGAACCGACGAACGCCGCCAGTTCGATCGTTCGCGATTGATCGTTGACGTTCATTTTGATGGCGCGGACTCGACTGGCGTGGCCAGCTCTACAGACATCAGCCTTGGTGGCCTTTACATGAGCACGCAGGAGCAGATTCCGGAAGGATCCACGCTGACGCTGCGAATTCCTCTGGAGTCCGGCCCCGTGATCCTCAAGGCGGTTGTGGTTTACAGCAATCCGGGACATGGCGTGGGAGTGCGCTTCCACCGTGTCCCCGAAGAAACGCGAGCGTTGATGGAGCGTGAGTTGCCCGCGCCATGAAAGCGGATATCGACCCGGAGACACGGACTCTGGCCTGGACAGATTTGGACCAGGAAACCAGGGCGAGGTTGGATGGAAAGCTGGACGGGCTTTATGATTACGGGAAAACGGCAGTTGCGTTCGAGAGGCTCGCAGTCGATAAGCAGCAGGCGCTGTTGCTGCTGATGCACCGGCTGGTGGTTCTAAACCTCTGGGACGCAGTTCGGGTGATTGATAATGTTTACGGTGAAGGTGGGGTGGGTATCTATTTCACCGCCTGGCCCTATCTTTGGTCCACGCTCGATCGCCGCAAAGACTTTACCCAGTTATTTGCCAGGCACAGGGACAACACCGGCGGCTTTCTGGAGAAGACGCGTTTGCATGCGACGCTCCACTTCCTTTACGTGGACCGGGGTGAGCGCCACTGGCATGTGCACTTTGATCTTTACGGACCCTGGGGATCACCGTTGACGACGGCCCGGCACCTGCTGCGGGAAAAGTTCCTGGGCCAACATCCGGACTGGCGCGCAATTAGCGCCTATTTCAATGCAGAGGCCCGACCGTAAGGGAGGGTTAACTGATCATCATGTTCGAACAATTCACTCTCGGCATCGAAGAAGAATTCCAAATCGTCGATCCCCACTCGCGGGAGTTGCGCTCGCACGTGTCCGAGTTCCTTGAAGAAGGGAAGATGATCCTCGGCGAGCAGATTAAGCCTGAGATGATCCAGTCAATGGTGGAGGTCGGTACGGGAATCTGCAAGAACATCCAGGAAGCGCGCGCCGACATTACCCGCCTCCGCGGCATTATTTCCGGACTCGCCCGCAAAACGGATCTGGTGATCATTGCCGCCTCCACGCATCCCATTTCGCGTTGGCAGGACCAGAAGATTTTTGAAGACGAACGCTACGAGTTGCTGGTCCAGGAGCTGCAAACCGTAGCGCGTTCTTTGCTGATCTTTGGTTTGCACGTCCACGTCGGGGTCGCTGATCCCGAGCGGCGAATTCACATCATGAATGCGGCGCGTTACTTTCTACCGCACGTGCTGGCCCTTTCCACTTCCTCGCCGTTCTGGGTTGGCCATAACACGGGCCTGAAGTCGTACCGCTCCGAAGTCTTCAAACAGTTTCCCCGCACCGACATTCCCGACCACTTCGACTCGTACGCGTCTTTCCAGCGCTACGTAGACCTGCTGATCAAAACGAAATGCATCGACAACGGGCGGAAGATTTGGTGGGACGTGCGGCCGCATCCGGTTTTCCCCACGCTCGAGTTTAGGGTTTGTGACATTCCCACGCGCGTTGACGACACGATTGCCATCGCCGCGCTGTTTCAGGCGATCGTCGCCCGCCTGAACGGGTTGATTGATAAGAACCTTGGCTTTCGCCTTTATCGCCGCGCCCTGGTACAGGAAAATAAGTGGCGCGCGGTGCGTTATGGCCTGGAGGGCAAAATGGTTGATTTCGGTAAACAGAAGGAAGTGCCGGTGCGCGACCTGGTCCGTGAGTTACTCGAATTCGTGGATCCGGTCGTAAACGAGCTGGACTCGCGCAAAGAGATTGAGCACATCCACACGATCCTCGACCGCGGCACCTCGGCGGATGAACAATTAGCTATCTATCAGGAAACGAATGACCTCAATGCCGTCGTCGATCATTTGATCATGCGGACCATGGAAAACGTCCCCCGCGATGTCCGTCCGGATCTTGGGCCACCAGCCGCCTCGACCTCCACGATTTCTAAATAACAAATTGAAGTGCGGTCGCCGCTTCGCGCTATTGCGCTCCGAGAAGGACCGCGAGCTGGATTAGGTACCCTTAGCTACTTGGATCCACGGCTCTAGTAGACTTCTTCATGAGTTCCAATATCAATGAACAATGCTTGACTACTTGCGACGAAGAAGAAAACCACCCTAGTGTCATAGTCAATGCTAAAACTCCATAAGTCCTTCAGTGATCCTGACAGTCTGTGGGTCTTTAGTCTTGCTCGTGAGGATCGTTTTGAAAGATTGCAACTCGCTCCCAAAACCTTTTTTCCAGGTTGGAGTTTGTGCGAATCTTTCTCTTGAAGGCCTTTCGAAACGATGAGCTTTGTGCGATCTCAGTCATGAGATAACTGCTCTTTTAGATCTTCGGCACCGCTCGAAAACGCAATTTTCCCCTCTTGCAATTCTTCCGCGCTAGATTGATAGTTCTGGAGAATCTCTGCGCGCCTTTCTTCAATTAGATATTTTTGAAGCAACGCCTGGAGCTCTTCTTTTTCGGCTGGGGATAACTGCTTAACGTTTTCAACCACCTGCGCAAAGGTTTGACTCATCTCATTCCTCCAAGTTTTAGCGAATGAAGCATACTCCCACTATGTGAGCGCATCAAATATTGGAAGTCGCGTTCCTACGAGTAAAATAGAAGGAATCTTGTAAGGCCGGTGACCGCTTGTCACGCCTGACCCTGTTTGATATCTTCAATCAAACTGAAAAAGGAAAAGATAAATGGACAATGGCAAGCCGGCAGGTGCGGCGGTGGTTTCGGAAGGATTGCGGGGCGTGGTTGCCGCCAGCTCATCGATTGGCGATGTGAATGGCGAAAAAGGCGAACTGATTTATCAGGGGCTAAGCATCCACGACCTGGCGGAGAAATCGACCTTTGAAGAAGTAGTTTTCCTGCTCTGGAACGGGCGCCTGCCCAACCGCGCTGAGCTCGATGCGTTGAAGCAGAACATTGCGGCAGCCTACGAACTCCCGGAAAAAATCTACCAGGCATTCAAATATCTTCCGGCTGACGCTGATCCGATGGATTCGCTGCGCACTGTGGTCTCGGCGTTAGCGTTCTTCGATAAAGAGTCTCGCGACCTTTCCCGTGAGGCCAGCATCAGAGTCGCCACGCGGCTAACCGCACAGTTTCCGACCATCGTGGCGGCGATTGATCGCGCCCGTAACGGTAAACCTTTGGTCAAGCCGAACCCTGAGCTGAACATTGCTACCAACCTTCTGTACATGCTGAAAGGAGAAATGCCGGATGAGTTCGACGCGCATGTGCTGGATGTAGCCTTGATTCTTCAAGCCGATCACGAATTGAACGCCTCAACCTTTACGGCCCGGGTTGTCGCGGGAACACTGGCAGATATGTACAGCGCAGTTACTGCCGCGCTTGGCGCTCTTTCCGGACCGCTGCACGGCGGCGCCAACACCGCGATCATGAAGATCCTGCTGGAGATCGACAGCATCGATCGGGTCGAGAGTTACGTGCAGGACGCTCTGACTAAGAAGAAGAAGATCATGGGGTTTGGCCACGCGGTTTACAAAACCGAGGATCCGCGGGCGACGCACCTGCGCCGCTTCTCAAAAGAAATGGGCGAGCGCAAAGGCGATTCCAAGTGGTACGAGATGACCGCGAAGCTCGAAGCAGTGATGAAGCGCGAAAAAGGCCTGCTGCCCAACGTTGACGCTTATTCCGCATCCACTTATTACATGATGGGAATCCCGCTCGATCTCTACACGCCAATATTTGCTGTCAGCCGCATCAGCGGTTGGACCGCGCACATCCTGGAACAGTATGCGAACAACAAACTGATCCGCCCGCGCGCGGAATACGTCGGGCCGCGCAATGTGCCGTACGTGCCGATTGATCAACGGTAGAGCCAAACCCACGACCTAAAATGTAGGGGCGGCACCCCGTGGCCGCCCCCTTCGTTTTCCAGTCCAGTCAACCCGTAACGAGGTGTGTGGCCACGGTGTGTCGCCCCCCAAGGAAAAGGCGAGCGCTTTCTGCTCGCCTTCTTCATTTTTTCATTCGGATACAGGATGCGCTTACTGGGTCTTAACGGCTGCGCTTTCTTTTTCCGCCGGAGTGGTCAGGTAGTAGCCTTTGCGCGCGTTGACGTTCAATTTGCGGGTCTTGCCCTTTTCGTCCTGCGCCTTTACGCGAACTTCCAGGTTGTGCAAGTGCCCATCGTCGGTTTCCTGTTCCGCGAGCGAGAAGCCGAGGCTGTAACGCGCGGTCAGGTTTCCGATGATGGTCGCGAGGCCGGTGCCGTAATCCTTCACGCGGCTGACGCGCACTGCTTCGCCGCCAGTCTGTTGGGCCATGCGCTTCGCCGCGCCGTAAACGCTGATCCCCATCCAGCCGGCAATCGGTTTTCCGATCGGCATCAGGAACTTGAACAAGGTCCGCATATCGACAGTTAGCGAATTGAAGATCACGTTCGAGCGATTCAGGAATTGCTCGGTTGCAGCGCGGTCTTCCAGGAAGACCGGCACGATGCCGTCAGAAACCCAAACCAACGCTGGTTGAGAATTTGGCCGGTCTTGCATTGATTTTCGGGTGGACTCCTTCACTGCTTCCACCATGTCGTAAACCTCGCCCAATTCGACAGTCACGTTGCCGCTGCCACTGACGCGCTTCAGGGAAACTGATCCATCCTTGTTCGTTGTACGCGTTACCACTGAGCCGTTTTTACCCTTGATGACTTCGACGTTAACGGGTTCGCCGCCAGCGGCTTGCTCTTTCGCTGCCTCTTCAACTTTCTTCGGATCGGAACTGCCAATCGTCAAACTTCCGCCGCTTTGATTCGAAGACTGCTTCGACTCGTCCTTCATCGCGTTGTCGTTCGCTTTTTCCCCGATGTAGTTCGGCACGCGCATTAATGCCGCGGTCAGTTGCGTCGGATCGCGGGTGAAATCGGAAAGCCAGACACGCTTTTCGTCTTCGCCGATGTTTACAGCCATGATTGCGACTTCATCCCCCGGGCCCAGCTTCGCCAGGCCTTCAGTCATGATCTGGAGAATCTCCGCGCGCTTTAGGAAACGGCCGGCGCCGTCTTCGCGCAGATCCAGAATCAATACGAGTGAAAGCGGCTTGCGCGCCTGGCCCTCACGCGTGAAGTAAGAAATAGGACGCGCCTTGCCTTCATCAAGCACTTCAAAATTGTCCGGCGCCAGATTAGAGATGGGTGATCCGGTTTTCTTGTCTTTGACCAGCGCATCGAGGAATACGACGCGAGTGTGAACCCGAATCGTCTCCGTGGGTTCCTGAGCGCGAGCGGCAAGCGCCGCCGTGGCGAGCAGGACGATTAACAGCAGTAAGGTGGTGCCGAGGCGCAAACGACTTTGGTCTGCCGGGGAGAGCGGCTGGGATCGTAATTGCGTTTGTCTGTTCATTTGTTACTCCTGGTCGTTATCGTTAGTGGTGGCGTCGTTGGTGATTACACGGCCCATCTCGTCGGGGGTCTGCATCAACATTGCCAGCGTGTTGGGATTTACTGTGGCCTGGACGACTACCGCTTCGCGCGGCTCAATGGTGATTACGAGGACTTGAAATTTCTGATCGGCTTCGCGCAAATAGATGTAGGTCTGCTGATGTTCCTTACCGGCGGTGGTTTGCACGAGCGGCGACCATGTTCCCGTCAACGCGGCGTTAATCGAAGACTTGAAGACGGCAGTGTTCCCGCCCGAACTAAAGTCCTGGTCCTCAAAGAAAGCTACTTTGACGCTGCCGAGTTCGGCAATCCGTTTCCTCTGCCCGCCGCTGATACGCATGGCCGTCTTCGCTGCTTTCATACCGGCGCGGGCCAGAAAGGGCAGGCTTTCGTGCTTCACGTTGAAAAAACGCTCGATGAGTTTGACGGCCATGCCAAAGTCATCGCCTTTTGCCAAAGCTCTCTGCGACGCGGTCGGCGGCAGCAGGGTTAACGCGGAAATCACCAGGACCAGTCCGGCCGTTCGAAAGAGGCGCGAAATGTTTTTCGAAGCAGTCATGATGCTACCTCTCAATTCTTGCTCTTCTTCGGGGCTTCGATGCCCAGCTCGGGCACGCCGAAATTGCCTTCGAGTTGGCTCAGCTTTTCGAGATCCACCGGGCCGATGATATTTACCACCGTCACCTCTTTGGGATCGGTCGCCAGCACCGCAAGCCCTTCGATCCGAGCGCCCACCGTCATCAGATAGACCTCGACAGTTCCTTCCTTCTTGCTGCTTACGTTTACGATGCGGCTCCAGGCCGGATTGCGAAGTTGGGCGCGAATGCCTTCGATGTCGGCTTGCGTATATTCACCCTCGCGCTCGAACTCAAAGCTCTTGACGTAGATCCCTTTGAGGCCATTGATGACCTCACGGACCTTGGCTTCGTCAGGATCGTTACCTTTAAGAAAGGGAAGCGTCAGGCGCATTAGGCGTTCGTCGATATTCACGTCAACGGTCTGGCTGGCCTTCGCCGCCAGTAGATCCAGTTGGCCCATTTCCAGCCTGCCGCCCTGGGCCTGCGCGTTGGCCGCGATGGCCAGCAACAGCCCGACGGCCACAGAGGCAAACTTTATTGACGTCTTGAAGATTGATTTCATAACTGCTCCTTCATCCTACTTTGTGTTGATTGCGAATAAAGTGATCGCCCTGGGTCTGTTTCTGCGCGTGGTTCAACTTTGTGCTGACCAGTCGCAAGGCGGTCATTAACTGTTCTTTTGCCCTTTCGCCTTCCGCCTCATTGGCTTCGACCTGCGCCCTCGCGGAAGCGATTGTTTCTCTCGTCGCTTGACGCTCAATTGGCTGGCTGCGTTCGCGGTGGCTCACCATTTGGCGATGCGGCAGGCGTGGACCGACTGGAATCAAACTCTTATTAGGGCCGGCCGCTACTTCCGGTTTTTCGGGCGACGAAATCGGGACGGGACTTTGTTGGGCTGTATTTTGAGCCGGAAGCAGGACTGCCTGGAGAGGCTGCACCGCCTGCTTCCGATTGATCGTCAACCAAAGGCCAAGGGCCAACGCCGCCAGCAGAATTGTCGCAGCTATTGCCAGTGTCGGAGTCAGCGTGCGTCGGCGTTCGGGCACGACTGAATCGGGAATCTGCAGCGGCCGAGGTTGATAACCCAGCGGTGCGAGAAGCTCTTCCAGCTTTTGCATCTCTTCGTCCGGTTCACCGGATCGATCCCACAAATAATCGCTCATAAGCCCTCCTTAAAACCGAGCTTCGCCCGCAGCAGTTTCATTCCCCGATGCAGATTGACGCGCACGGAAGCGGCAGTCATTCCCGTCCGCACCGCGATTTCGGGACCAGTCATGCCTTCGACCAGTCGCAGCACCAGGGTCTCGCGATAGGCATCAGGCAAAGATCGAATGATGTCCAGAATCTGGCCAGCCAGCGGTCCCGGCGACGCCGGAGCAGGTGCGTCGTCTTCCAGTTGCACAGAGGCCTGTGTCCGCCGGTGGAAATCCATGGCGCGATTTCTCGCAATCATTCCTATCCATGAACCAAAGGCGGCGCCCTCGCGCAACGTGTGCAGCTTCTTTAAGGCATGGAGAAATATGTCCTGCACCAGGTCATCGACTTCTTCGCGGGGCACGCGCGCCAGCACGATGCCATGCACCATGCGAGCGTAGAGGTCGTAGAGGCGCGCATATTGCTCGCGGTCTCCAGCAAGCACCGCCCGCACCAGGAGCGCTTCACGGGAACTTTCCGCCGGCGGCGTGGATTCGTTTTCACGCTGGCTAGTCATTGGAAGATTGTTCGCTAATGCCTGGACTTCGTACATCGCTGGTTTCGGTTTGCCTTTAGCCGTTGGTGCGCTGGTTAAGTTTGTGCCGGGTCGGCACCATGCATTTCTTCGGACACCGCTAAAGACGGGAGGGAGAAGAGAAGTGTTAACAGGAGCCAGAGATCAGAAGTCAGAGGTCGGAGGTCAGGTTAGGTATCATAGGTGATGCTACCGACCGCTGGCCTCTAACCTCCGACCTCTGATTTCTGCTCTCTGATCTCATCGGCTGTGAACTTGAGCATCTCTTCCGAGGGCTTGAGCCAACTTGTGCGCCAAACTAACACAATCGCGATCAACAAAGCGATAGTGCAGATGGCTCCGCCTTCGGGACCATAGGCGCCGCCGGTCAGCCATGCGGGGCCCGTGTCCTGAACTCGCAGTAGCGACGCCGGCGCCAGCCTGGTAATTCCACTTACCGGCAATCCCAGCACTGCGCCCATCATCCAATTCCAAGCCCAATGAATACCCAGCGGCAGCCACAAGCTCCGGGTGCGCAGATACGCGGCCGCCAGCCAGACCCCAGCGAGTGCCGTGTTTGCGAAAGTAACACCGCGCACTACGTTGGGGTTCGCGAGATGCGCCGCAGCGAACGGAAACGAAGTCAAAAAAATTCCCAGCCAGGTCAGGCGCGCCCGCGTAAATGTCTGCAGCGGGTAGCCGCGAAACAGCATCTCCTCGCCTGAGGCGGCCAGGACGAACAATGGCGCTGTAAACAATAATGTCTTTCCAATTGCGGACGGCGTCGCTGCCGCGTTCAGACTGAAGTGAAGCCCGCGACCCGCAATTCCCAGCAACGCGGCGAACAAAACCGACACTGCGCCAATGATCGAACCTAAGCCGAGGTCGCGCAGCCAGCCGCGATGATTTGCCCAGCCCAGCGCGCGGGCAGGCAAGTCTTCCAGCAGCGCGCCGCATCCCCAACCCACAATTGCAGCGGCTGCAAAGAGAACGAGCGCCTGCACGATGAAACCCGCAGAGCTGCTGAGGAATCCTTCTGCAGAACCTTTTAAGACCAACCGGACGATGACAGTCAACGCCATCTCAATGAGCTTGGCGACTACGGCAAAGGCAACCACAAAGATGCCCAGACGCCATCCGCTTCGCAGCCGGCCAGCCTTGTTGAGAAAGAGGTTGTGTGTCTCCATGAAAGGTTAACTTGGGGCTGATGGTGGCATTAAGGGAGACTCGCGGGCAAGTTTTGTCAGCAGCGCCTGCTGTAGCGGGCGGGTCCGCAAATTGGGGAATGCGGATTTCGGATTGCGGAACAGGGATGAGCCACCTTCAATTCCGCAATCCGAAATCGACATTCCGAAATCGGCTCCCGCTATCCCCGCGGTTCTGACAATGCTAAACTCGTTTCCTGTTTGACGTTCAGCACAGCGCGGTTCGGCGCCCCTTCATGAAGAACAACACGCCCACAACCGAAAGAACTCAGCCGCAGGAAACGTCGCACCGGCGTCGTTCGGCGCCTTGGATTCTGGGCGGCACGGTGTTGTTGTTGCTGGCGATCATCGTGGCCCAGCAGGTTTTCAACCTTTGGGCCGTCGTCCCTCCGGACACCGGGTCAGACACACTGCTTCTGTACGCGCTGTCGTCGCTAAACTTCGCCGCCTTTGTAGTTTTCAGTTTCATTCTGGTCCGCAGCGTTCTGAAACTGCGCCGCGAACGGCGCGAGCGCCAACTCGGCTCAAAAATCAAAACTCGCCTGCTGGTCTATTTCATAACGCTCAGCCTGCTGCCGATTACAGCGATGGCCGCGTTCTCTTACCTCTTTCTCAATCGATCGCTGGAAAAGTGGTTCCATAATTTTCCCGAAGAAGTGGTTAAGGAAGCCCGCGAGTTTCAAACAGAAACCCTGCAGCGGCAGGCGGAAGACATGCGTGGTAGCGCGGCACTATTGGCGGCCGTCATTCGCGAACAGCCTCCGGAGTTGCGCCAGCAGACTCTTGAGCGCCTGGTTGCTACCGGCCAATTGGTCGCAATTGAGATCACGCAGTCCGATGGCGCCACGATTGCCAAAGCGCGGGGTGCATTGCCGCAGCAACGGCAAGACGAAGTGGAATCCCTGCTGGCGCGCGCGCATCGGGGAGAGCCGTTGGAGAATCTGGCCGATGGCAAAGGGTATGATCTGGTATCAATTCCTCTCAGCGACCATCAGAGTCTGTTGATGGTGCCAACGCGGCGTGGGGCGCTGGGCTTGAATGAAACCATCGCCGGATCGCAGAGTGAGTACCAGCACCTCGTTAATCGTCAGCGCAAAGTGCGCCTCCTCGGTCTATCAACTCTGGGGTTGATGACGCTGATGCTGCTGTTCGCGTCCACCTGGGTGGCGATTCATCTGGCCCGTGGCATCGCGACGCCGATCAAATCCCTGGCGGAGGCGGCAAACGAAGTGGCGCGCGGAAACCTGGCGCACCGCGTCTCGACTGTTGCCGATGACGAACTGGCGCTGCTCGCGGAATCGTTCAATCAGATGACAGAGCAATTGGACGATAACCGGCGGCACATCGAAACCGGCGCCGCAGAGTTGCGGGACAAGAATCTGGCCCTCAACGAACGGCGAAATTATATCGAGACGGTGCTTGATTCATTATCCAGCGGCGTTATTTCGCTGGATGAGAGCGATCAAGTGACAACTATGAATGCCGCGGCCGCGACGATGCTGAGGCGAACTGCGATCGCGGACCGAAAGATGACTTTAGCTGATGTCATCAGCTCCGAGGACCGCGTCCTGTTAGATCGATTGCTAAGACGGGCGCGCCGGATAGGGCGGGCCACCGAGCAGGCCGAGTTGACCCGGGGACTATCGCCGGAAGCGGGCGCTCTGCCGGTGGCATTAACCGCAACGGCGCTCGGTAGTTCGGCCAACGGCAAGCGCGGAGTTGTGCTGGTGATGGAGGACTTGTCGGAGTTACTGGCCGCTCAGCGCGCCGCCGCCTGGAGCGAAGTTGCCCGGCGTATGGCCCATGAAATCAAGAACCCATTGACGCCCATTCAACTGTCGGCCGAAAGGATCGCGCGAAACTTTCGCACCGAGGCTAATGGAGAGGGGAATGGCGATGGCGATAAGGTCGAACGCGCGCGGGTGAACGCGTTAGTTGAAGAATGTACTTCGACGATTTCGCGTGAGGTCGCGGGCTTGAAGGCGATGGTTGACGAGTTTTCCCGGTTTGCGCGCCTGCCGCATCCGAACCTGGAAGTGGGAGATCTGAACGAGGTTGTCCGGCAAGCGGCCGCACTCTATGAAGATCGAACTGACGGCGCCGAGTTGAAAATCAATCTCGCGGCGGCGCTGCCGGAAGGCGTGCTTGATCAGGAACAGATGCGGCGTGTGTTCGTAAATCTCATTGACAACTCGCTGGCAGCCTTCAACGGCTCCAGCCCGGAGCGCCGGATCACGATCACGACTGCCCATGATGTTGGCCGCGACACCCTGGTCGCCGAAGTGGCCGACACGGGTGAAGGTATTGCCTCCGCGGATTTGAAGCGATTGTTTCAGCCTTATTTTTCCACGCGCGAGCGAGGAACTGGATTGGGCCTGGCAATCGTTCAACGCATTATCACCGAGCACGGAGGGCGAATCCGGGCCGAACCAAATCAACCGCTGGGTGCGAGGTTTGTGATTGAGCTGCCCGCGGCGAGCAGTTAGTTGTCAGTGGGCGGTGGGCGGTGGGCGGTGGGTAGTGGGCGGTGGGCAGTGGGCAGTGGGCAGTGGGCAGTCGTTCTAACTACTGACAACTAACTACTGACAACTGACAACTGACAACTGACCCCCAAGAGTTATGTCTGAATCCATCCTAATTGTTGACGACGAGCGCGGGATTCGCGACACGTTGCGGGCCGTCCTGGAAGACGAAGGCTTCCGCACTGAGGCTGTCGGTACCGGCGAGGAATGTTTGGAAGCGCTGAAGCATCAGTCCTTCGGCTGTGTTCTGTTGGACGTGTGGCTTCCTGGAATCGATGGGCTTGAGACTTTGAAGCAATTGCGCGAAGCCGGCTCCGACACTGGTGTAATAATAATTTCCGGACACGGGAATATTGAAACCGCGGTCCGGGCCACCAAGCTGGGCGCGTTCGATTTCATCGAGAAGCCACTCTCAATCGAGAAGACAGTTCTGACCGTGCGCAACGCTTTGCGCCAACGCCAACTGCAGCGCGTGAATGAGCAGATGGCCGGTGAACTAAACGAAGAATATGCGATGGTGGGCGAATCGGTCGTTATGCGCGCCCTGCGAAAACAGATCGCGGTGGTGGCGCCAACCGACGGTCGCGTGCTGATCTCGGGTGAATCCGGAACCGGAAAAGAACTGGTGGCTCGGGCCATCCATGCAAACTCCCGCCGGGCCGGTGCGCCTTTTATTGAAGTCAACTCCGCCGCGATCCCGGAAGAATTAGTGGAATCGGAACTGTTCGGTCACGTGAAGGGTGCGTTCACGGGCGCGACCGTGGCAAAGAAAGGAAAGTTTGAGCTCGCCGACGGCGCGACATTATTCCTGGACGAAATCGCTGACATGAGCGCGCGGGTGCAGTCAAAAGTGTTGCGCGTCCTTGAAGAGCAACGTTTTGAGCCGGTGGGGAGCAATTCGCCCTTAACCGTGGACGTCAGGATTTTGGCAGCCACGAACCGGCGCCTGGACATGGAGATGGAGCTGGGCAGTTTTCGCAGTGACCTTTTTTTTCGCTTGAACGTTATTCCGTTTGAGATTCCCCCGCTGCGCGAGCGTTTAGAGGACGTGCCCCTGCTGGTCGAGCACTTCAACAAGCGCTTCTGCGGCGCTTATGGAAAGAAGCCAAAACGCTTCGACGAGAAGGCCATGGCCGCGCTGCAGGATCATTCGTGGCCGGGCAATGTGCGGGAATTGCGAAATACTGTTGAGCGTGTCGTGATTATGAATCCCCGGGAAAAAGTTTCGCTAACCGATTTACCGCCCTTCGGTGCGGAAGAAGCGCCGGCCGCGTCTTTTCGTTTCCCTTCATTCAAGAACGCCACCGAGGCCTACCATCGCGAATTCATTCAGCGAAAACTGGCTGAGGCCGATGGCAACGTTTCGCGGGCTGCGGAAATGATGGGCGTCGACCGCAGTCATCTCTATCGCCGCATGCGAGCGCTGGGAATCCACGCGCCCGGTCGGCGTGTGGATGCATCGTAACAGGGCACATCCGCATCCAATGCCGCGACCAGTTCTTTTGTTGACATGGCTGGTCTTATGCCGTATCAGTTAGTGTTTTGCGCCGACGGGCTGATCAATAACAGGCTTTATTTCAGGTTGAGGCTTTATGGATTACACGACCAGGGAACTTCTAAAACGTTATACCAAACTGGCCATGGGCCAGCCGTTCGCACCCGTCTTGCTGAATATTCTGGTGACGTCGGTTTGCGACATGCGCTGTACGCACTGCTTCTTCACCGAAGAATTAGACGATCGCCCGCGCAAGAAACTCCAAATGAAGACCGAGGAGATTGAGCGCATCTCGCAAACGTTGGGAGGCAACCTCGGCGTCCTGATTCTGGCGGGCGGTGAGCCGTTTACGCGCAAGGACCTGCCGGAGATCGTGAGCTCCTTCTATCGCAACAACAACCTCGAGTCGGTTTACGTGATGTCGAACGGGCAGATTCAGAAACG
>JAWVFI010000105.1:0-3792 GCA_033856235.1 Blastocatellia bacterium
TTGCCGCCCTGGCGAATATTGTAAATAAGCCACTTGCCGTCTTCGGTGACGTCAACGATACCTACCGAGGTCGTTTGGTCGGCGCTCATTTGATTGGGATCGACGAGGACTTCGTCTTTGCCCTTCAAACCCTGGCGCATGTAGATGACTGATTGGTTTTCGGTGGCCAGCCGTTTTGAGAAGAAATAGCGATCGCCGCGCGCAGTCGGGATGCCGATGATGTCGATCTTCAGCAACTGTTCCAGACGTTTGTGAATCGCATCGCGTCCGGGCAAAGCTCCTATCACTGATTCCGTATAGCGATTCTGCTCGGCAATCCAGGCCCGCGTTTCCGGACTGTCCTGATCCTCAAGCCAACGATAGGGATCGGCAACCGAGACGCCGTGCAGGGTTTCAGTGTTGTTCTCAACCCGCGTCTTCGGCGGTGGCGAAGGTTTGATTAGCTTCAGTTGGGCCGAAGCGACATAACCAGTCTGGCAAGCCAGGCCGAGTATCAGGGAAAGAAGAACCACGCGGTAAAGGGAACGTTTGGATCGCATTTAGTATGGCCTCCGACTAGAAGTGATTTGTAAGATTACGCGGGCCGAGAGCCCACAAGATACATTAAGATCTGCATCCTGAAAAGAATTGGCATCTGGGAAGACTTGCAGTTGGGAAGGGTGGGCTTGCCCCCGCTCTTTTTGAATTAAACGGGTCTCAAATGTCTCGCACGGCGAGCGGGGGCGAGCCACGCTTCCCGACTGCGCTATGCTGACTCGAACCGTTTTCGCTCAGCTGAATCGTTTATCCCAGATTTGCAGGCCGCAAGCTTATCACGACTGACTTGGATACCGGAGTGTTGCTCTTGTCGGCGACGCTGCCGATGGGCACCAGCACGTTGGTTTCCGGAAAATAGGTCGCGGCGCAGCGCTGCGGAATATCGTAGGCTACGACAGTAAAGTTCCGCGCCCAGCGCTCCCCGTCGGCAAAATGGCTGACCAGATCGACGCGTTGACCTTCGTGCAAACCGGCGTCCCGAATATCGATCGCATTGAGCAAAACCACACGGCGGCCGCCGCGGATGCCGCGATAACGATCGTCCAGCCCGTAAATCGTAGTGTTGAACTGATCGTGGCTCCGCATTGTCAGCATCAGGAACTGACCGGGCAGCAATTCATGGCGCGGCAACTCGTGCACTGTAAACTGCGCCCGTCCATTTGAGGTGCGAAACTCTCGCTGGCGGGCTTCGTTCGGCAAATAGAATCCCGCCGGATGACGTACCCGTTGGTTGTAGTCATCAAAGCCCAGGATAACGCGTTCGATCAAATCTCGAATGCGATCGTAATCGGCAAACAGGTTTTCCCACTCGACTGTCGTGCGATTTCCCAGCGTGGCCCGCGCCAGTCGTCCCACGATCGCCGGTTCGCTCAATAGGAAATCGGATGCCGGCACCAATTTTCCCCGCGAAGTCTGCACCACGCCCATCGAGTTTTCCGTAGTCACAAATTGCAGTACGCCGGCCTGGACATCAACCTCCGTACGCCCCAGACAAGGAAGTATCAAGGCCTGCCGGCCCGTAATCAGGTGACCGCGATTGAGTTTTGTTGACACGTGCGCTGTCAGCTCGCATCGGCGCAACGCCGCGGCAGTGAATTCCGTATCGGGAGTGGCCGAAAGAAAGTTGCCGCCAAGGGCGAAGAAGACTTTCGCCTTACCCCCGTGCATCGCCTGAATAGATTGCACCGTATCAAATCCGTGATTGCGGGGCGGTTCGAAATTGAGTTGGTCGCCAAGTCGATTCAGGAAGTCCTCTTTCGGTCTTTCCCACACGCCCATAGTGCGATCGCCCTGCACATTGCTGTGCCCCCGCACCGGACAGAGGCCGGCGCCGGGCTTCCCGACCTGCCCGCGCAACAACATCAGGTTTACGATTTCCTGAATGTTGCCGACCGCGTTCTTGTGCTGCGTCAATCCCATGGCCCAGCAAAAGATTGACCGCTCCGAAGCCATGAAAATGTTAGCGGCTTCTTCGATGGCCGCGTTGTTCAGGCCGCTCTGTTCGAGGATTTCGCTCCACTTTATTTGATCGAGCGCCACTTTGAACTCGGTAAAGCCGCTGGTGTACTGATCGATAAAAGCATGATCCAAAACCTGACCGCGGCGTTGGTCTTCCGCTTCCAGCACCTTCTTCATGATGCCTTTTAACAACGCTACATCGCCGTTGATGCGCACCTGAAGAAACAGATCGGCGAGCTTCGTTCCGCTTCCCAACATGCCGATTGGATCCTGTGGATGTTTGAAGCGGGTCATACCCGTTTCCGGCAGCGGATTAATGTGGACCAACTTGCAGCCACGTTGTTTGGCGTGCTGCAAGCTCGTCAACATGCGCGGATGATTCGTGCCCGGATTCTGACCGATGACGAAAATCGCGTCCGCCAGATCGAAATCCTCGAGGGTCACCGTGCCCTTTCCTACACCAATGGTTTCGACCAGGGCGGTGCCGCTGGATTCATGACACATGTTCGAACAATCAGGCAGGTTGTTGGTCCCGAACTGACGCACGAAGAGCTGGTAGAGGAACGCGGCTTCGTTACTGGTACGGCCGGAGGTGTAAAAAATCGCTTCGTCGGGAGACGCCAGGGAGTTCAACTCGCCGGCAATCAACGCGAACGCGTCTTCCCAGGAGATCGCTTCGTAATGGTCGCTGCCCTCGCGCAGGACCATCGGGTGCGTGATGCGTCCCTGGTGGTTGAGCCAGTAGTCAGATTGGGAAGCGAGATCCTGCAGGCTCCACTGCTGGAAGAATTCCGGCGTGACTCGACTGGTAGTGGCTTCGTCGGCAACGTGTTTGGCGCCTTCTTCGCAAAACTCAAAGTGCGAGCGCTCGCCGTCAGGTTCGGGCCAGGCGCATCCGGGGCAGTCAAACTCGCCTTTTTGATTTATGCGCAAGAGGGTGCGCGATCCGCGCACGGGCCCCATCTCCTTCCAGGCATGCTTCAACGCAGCCGCAATGGCCGGAATGCCGCCGGCGACTTTCCTGATGGGTTGGATCTCAGGCGAGGCGGCCTCTTCGGGAGGCTGCGCAGCGGGCGGTATGGGTTCGTTACTTGCCATTGATTTCAATTACGAAGAAATCTTCAAGCCCGATTCATCGGGCTTTCCCGAAGGGTTACTAGACCAGCGCTCTTCAGCGCGCTTCCTTCGACGCTGTAGCATTACGGGGGTAACTGGGTAAGCCGGTTAAAACGGGCTGCCGAGATTTATCGCCCGCTGACCCCAGCCGTAAAACGGCTGGGCTAGTAACGCTGCGCGAAAGCCGCGTGAACGCGGCTAAACGGAATCCGCCAATTAACGCACGCCACCGCCATCCAGCACCTCAACCGCCTGCCCAACATGAAGCCTCCCGGTTCTCAGCACGCGCGCATAAACCCGCGACCAACCCGGATTCACCTTTTGCGAAATCCGTACGAACCTGCCATCGCCGAATGAAGCTGCTACTGAATCGCACGGAGAGGTATAGGACGCAATCTCAATCAACGCTTCGTCACCTAACGTCAGACGGACACCGGGCTCCATGCTGGCCCAGTCAATCCCCAGCAGAGTCACATTCTCTCCAACAGCCCCGGGGAAAATTGGATGACCTTCGTGCTGCAACTCCAGAATCCGTTCCAGCGAGTACAGGCAAAGCGCTCGCTCCGGCCCGCCGTGAATGTTTGGGTGTTGCTGCACATCGTTGACCAATCCGGTGCTGGTCAGCGTCGCTTCGCGCACCGCCAACTTGGGCACGCCTCCGGAGGAAACGTTGAGTTGGAA
>JAWVFI010000106.1:0-97195 GCA_033856235.1 Blastocatellia bacterium
GGTCAGGATCACGACGCGCGCTTCGTTGTCCTCGGCCAGCTCGCGCAGCCTGTCGCGCAGCTCTTCGAGCGTCGGACGATCGAGCGCGTTCATCGCATCCGGGCGGTCGACGGTCACGATCGCGACCGCGCCCTCCCGCGAGACGGAGACGGTCAGGTCGCCGCCTCGGCGGCGCGCTCGCGGAGAAAGTCGACGATGTCGCCGGTGGGAGCGCCCGGCGTGAACACCTCGGCGACGCCGCCGTCCTTCAGCTCCCGCGCATCCTGAGCGGGAATCGTTCCGCCGACGACGACCAGGACGTCCTCTGCCCCGTTGTCGCGCAGCCCGTCCACGATCTTCGGGACGAGCGTCATGTGCGCGCCGGAGAGGATCGAGATCCCGACGGCGTCGGCGTCCTCCTGGATCGCCGTCTCGACGATCTGTTCCGGAGTCTGGTGCAGTCCGGTGTAGATCACCTCCATGCCCGCGTCGCGGAGCGCCCGCGCGATGATCTTTGCGCCGCGATCGTGTCCGTCGAGGCCGGGCTTGGCGACCAGGACGCGTATTTTTCTTTCAGTCATAGAAATCTTTTCAGCCTTTGAATCTTCCCAATAAACCGTCGCGCTTGATGAACTCGCGAAGGGCGGCATAACTAAAAAAGTACCGACCGTTTGGCTCCCACGCCTGAATCACATGCGGGAAACCCGCATCATACAGGAATGTAACGCCCTTGCGGCCTACCGAGAAGTCATCGAGGTTCGATACTTCGAACTTCAACGGTTCATAGGCCTGCATGAGCGACTCTTTTTCTTCCGCGTCGGCGCCACGAGAATTCTCTACAGCAATCTGTTTGAGTTCGCTCTGAAGTTTCCGATTCACGAGAGCGGCGAGCGCAGCCAACTTATCCGGTTCGAACACGTCAGCGGCCTTAACCACACTGCCATCTCTCAAACTAATCAGGAAGTGCTTGCTCTGTTCGTCCGGGTACGCGCCCATGCCGCTTTGGGTAAAGGTGATGTCCAGCATGTAGTTGCTGTTGTAATTCACCAGGTAACCGAACTCGATCAACCAGGCATCGTCACGATACTCGTTCAGTGAGTAGTCGAAAATGTTTTTGAACGCCAGTGCCGCGCGCACCTTGCGCAAAACTGCTGCATCGCTCAAGCCGCTAACAACCGGATAGGTAACTACCGCAATCTTTCGTTCGGGAAACTCTTTGGCAATCTGGCGCGGCCGCCGCAATACGACCCGCCGCCGTTGAATCAAAACGTGGTCGTCGCGAAGAGGTTGACTGTTTCTAGTCTGGGCAAGAGGACCGGTGACGCTGAAGAGTGATAGGAAGGCCAGAAGTAGGAAGCGCATTATTTTCCCCGCCCGGCGAGCCGACGCCGTGAAGTTAAAAGGCGGGTTCTTCGTAAATTCCATAGACGTCGCGAAGCGCTGAGCAAATTTCTCCCAACGTTGCATAGGCGCGAACCGCTTCGATAGTGGCCGGCATGGTGTTATCGGCTGCCTGGGCTGCCAGCTTTAGCTTGTCCAGGGCGTTGGCCACGGCGCCATTGTCCCGGCGTTGACGCGTCCGTTCCAAACGCTCAACCTGGTGCTCGCGGACCGACTCATCGATCACCAGCGTGGGCACCTGCATGCCTTCTTCATCCATCTGATACTTGTTGACGCCCACTATTGTTTGATCGCCACGCTCCAGGGCCTTCTGATACTGATAAGCCGACTCCTGGAGTTCGCGCTGCGGGAAGCCTTTTTCCACGGCTTCGACCATGCCTCCCATGCCATCGATACGGGCAAAGTAATCATACGCGCCGGCTTCCATCTCCTGCGTGAGGGTCTCGAGGAAGTACGAGCCACCCAAAGGATCGACAGTGTTTGCGGCCCCGGTCTCTTCAGCAATGATTTGTTGCGTGCGCAGAGCGATCAATGCCGCTCGATCTGTGGGCAGGGACAGGGCCTCGTCATAAGCATCGGTGTGCAGGCTGTTGGTCCCGCCCAGCACGCCGGCCAGTGCCTGAATGGCGACGCGCACAATGTTATTCAAAGGCTGCTGCACGGTCAGCGAAACGCCGGCAGTTTGCGTATGGAAACGCAGCTTCAGGGTGCGTTCATCCTGCGCGTTAAAACGTTCGCGCATCACCCGCGCCCAAATGCGGCGCGCCGCACGATATTTCGCTATCTCCTCGAAGAAATCATTGTGCGCGTTGAAGAAGAAAGAGATGCGCGGGACAAACTTTTCCAGATCCAGTCCAGCCGCCAAGCCCCATTCGACATACTCAATGCCGTCGCGCAGTGTGAACGCAAGCTCTTGAAGCGCCGTCGCTCCGGCTTCGCGAATGTGATAGCCGCTCACCGAAATCGGGTTGTAACGCGGCACGTTGTTGGTGCAGAACTCGAACGTATCGGTCACCAGTTTCATCGCCGCGCGGATTGGATAGATCCATTCCTTCTGCGCAATGTATTCCTTGAGAATGTCGTTCTGCAGCGTTCCGGAAATCTTCTGCCAACTGGCGCCCTGTTTTTCCGCCACTACCAGATACATCGCGAGGAAGACAGAGGCCGGCGCATTGATTGTTTGCGAGACCGTGACGCCCTCCAGCGGGATGCCATCGAACAGCACTTCCATGTCAGCCAGCGAAGAGACTGCCACGCCGCATTTGCCGACCTCGCCTTCAGAAAGCGGCGAGTCCGCGTCATACCCCATCAGGGCGGGAAGATCGTAAGCGACCGAAAGTCCTGTTTGTCCCTGGCTGGTCAGATATTTGAATCGGGCATTGGTTTCTTCCGGCGTACTGAAACCAGCGAACTGTCGCATGGTCCAAAGTTTGCCGCGATAGCCGGTTGGATGTATGCCGCGAGTATAGGGAAATTCGCCGGGGAAGGAGATGTCTTTCTCAAAGTCCAAGCCAGTTATGTCGGCCGGGCTGTATAGCCCTCTAACTGCCTCGAGTGAGACCGTTTCGAAGTGCTGCTTCCGCTCGCCGCGCCCTCGCAGAGCCGGCGCCAGAGTTTCCTCTTTCCAGCGATCCAGCGCTGCTTGTTCCGGGGTAATTATTTCAGTGGGTGCCATAAATTCCGCGAGCTAATATTTCGTGCGCGTAGTCCTGCGAATGATCAAGAACGGATCGCGCATTCATTAAGAAGAAATCTGATATTAGAGGGAGGGTGTAAGAGTGTCAACCGCGTTGGCTGTCCCTGAAAAGGGGAGCGCGGCGGCGATTTTACTCGCCGCCACGCAAAAGTCTGAAGGGCCTGGAATGCGTGGAGCTAGGCGGAAAATTCGGGGTAGGCTACGGGCAGAAATATGATAGCAATCCCCATGTTCTTAATCTCCTATTCAATCGGGACGACAATTTCGTTTGGCCGCACCATGTTCAGTCGCGTTCGGGCGGCCGCTTCAATCGTTCGCGGATCCTCGCGCAGCTTCCGGATCTCCAGACCGATGCTGGCATTCGTTCGGCGCAGCGTTTCGATCTCGGCGTTGATTCTTTGATACTGTTCGCTGGAGCTGCTCAACTCAGAATGGCTCCGCATGTTTACCGTGAAGCAAACAGCGAGAGTCGCAAAGAAGATGATGCCAAAAAATACCCACGCCGGAATCAGCCCACCGCGGCGGCGAACTTCCGCCGGGCTGCCAATAATCTCCCGCGAAATATCGCGAACCGGTGCGAAAGAAGGCAGGGCTCGCGCCGTCACGCGTTGCGCATCCAACCGACTATCAACCCAATAAGTATTTGCGACCTTGCTCAAGGAGCACCTCCACCTTTTCTACCGATTCAGCTTCTGCGTATATCCGAACCAGCGGCTCAGTCCCGGACGGACGCATCAGTAACCATGATCCGTCCTCGAGAATTAATTTAGTTCCATCGATGCGGTTGACCCGATCGACACGTTTCCCGGCAATCTCTTTCGGCTCGTTCTGAAGTTTTCCCGGGAGGGCCGTCATCACCTCCGGGGTCAAACGAACACCAATCCGGCCGGACTCTAATCTGCCGACCCGGGCATATATTTCCTCGAGTTGCTGCGTCAGGCTCGCGCCGCGCGCCGCAACCGCTTCCGCTGCAAGGAGACACGCAAGGATGCCATCTTTCTCCGGATAGTGACCTTTGATCGATAAGCCTGCGGACTCTTCGCCACCAAGGATGATCTTGTCTTCATTGATGAGCTCTCCAATGTATTTGAATCCCACTGGTGTTTCGTGGACCTGGCAACCGCGCGCCTCCGCGACGCGGTCCACCAGATGTGACGTCGCTACCGAGCGAGCGACAGCTCCAGTCCAACCCCGCGAATCTGCGAGATAATCGAAGAGAATGGCAATCAATTGATTTGGAGTTATGAAGGTGCCGTCGCGATCGATGATGCCGAAACGGTCAGCGTCGCCGTCGGTGGCCAGGCCGAGCACACAGCCTTTGCTTAGAACCAAATCCCGCAGCTCACCCAGATGGCTCATCTCCGGTTCCGGCGCGTGGCCCCCAAACATCACATCACGCCAGTCATGAATGGTTTCAACCTCAATTCCATGGGCGCGCAGCAGGCCATCTAAGTAGCCGCGACCCGTTCCCCACATTGGGTCGTAGGCATAAGAGCCGCCGGCTTTGGCGATCACATCAAGCCGAACTTTCGTCGCCAAATCCTTAAGGTAGCCGGGGCGGGCGTCGAACGAGATGTACTCGCCTTTGGCGGCCGGGCTCTGCTGCTGGCGCTGAAGCTCGGCAATCCGCCGCTCAATTGTTTGGGTGACCTGGGGCAGCGCCGGAGCGCCATCCGCGGTCGATAACTTCATTCCGTTGTATTCGGGCGGATTATGAGAGGCTGTAAAGTTAATCCCAGCGGCGGCGTTCTCACTCCGGATTGCATGCGAGATGCAGGGTGTCGGGGTAAATTCTTCGCAAAGAAGGGCACGAAAGCCGTTGGCGGACACTTGGGCGGCACACTCGGCGGCAAACTTCTCTCCGAGGAAGCGTGTATCGTTACCTACTACAAAGGAATTGCTGGCGGAGGAGGACTCCTCGTTGAAGTGGTCGCATATGGCTTGCGAGACTGTACGGACCTGGGAGAACGTGAATTCGTCCGCAATTACCGCCCGCCAACCGGAGGTGCCGAATCTGATGTCCATTGTTCAGGGGCCTTAGGGGTTCGAGAATGCCCTAACCACAAGATATCGGTTCAACAGGGTACAAGAGCGCAATTAGGGGTACCCTGCTTCGATTTCAATCCCTTGCCAGTCAATGCTTTAGGGGCTAGGGTGGGCGGACTGTAACATTGGCCATTTTGGGTGTAAAGACATTTCTTTGCAACGGTTTCGCAAGCTAAGTTCAACATTCACTTGAGGTAAGCGGCGTTAAGCGCTTAATTCGGCGTACACCCGGCGAACGAAAGAAACGCTCGGTTTCTGGAAAGCGCCGGAAGCCCGGAACTCGCGGTTAAAAAATGTTTGACAGCAAAAATTCGGGAAACTAGACTGTGTGCGGCTTGCACCTCATGCTCTCGAACTCGCCCCGTTGCCGTCCTTCTAGTGTTCATAGCGCTGTCCGAAAGGACTGGCGTGGCGCCCTTCAGAGATTACCGACCACCAAAGGAATTATCGCTATGTCGAATCCACTGTCCGGGATTGAGTCCGATAAGTTTGGCGACCAATGGGCGCGTGAAAATCATTTGCCGCTTGGCTCGATGGTGCGAGCGATCTGCGAGGCCGCCGCCGCCGGGCCGGAGATGTTGTACGAAGCGATGCTTAAGCTGGCGTTAATGGTTGACATGACAGCACCCACCTACGGACTGGGCACCTGGTCGCAACACATTGGTGAACGCCCGAACTTGAAATGGGCGGAAGGACTAACCAACGACGAAATCGCCGAAGCTGAAGTAGTCGTTGGTGACGCGCTCGCAACCGCGGGCCGCAAAGGTAGAAAGTTCAACCCTGGTGATGACGCGATATGTTTGGTCTTGAGCGTTCCTGCATCCGGACGTGAAGGGATGGCCCTGTACGGACGATGTGTTCGACGTTTGACCGCAAGACAAGCCACTGAGCTCGAGGCGTTAGGTGAGGTGGCCGAGCTCGCCCAGTCGTACGTCAATCTTCGTTCGAAAGAACAGGGCGCGATTTCTCCCAGCCGCTTCGTCCCCAGTTCTCCGCTCCCGGAAATGGTTTTCAAGAGCCGGGCGATGTCGGAGGTGGCAAAATCGGTCGAGCGAATAAAAGATTCGGACTCCTGTGTTTTGATAACCGGTGATTCCGGAACGGGGAAAGAACTAGTGGCGCGGGCTATTCATCGCCTAAGCCGGCGCAGTAACAAGGATTTCATTCCCTTCAACTGTACTTCTGGCTCGGCCGAACTAATCGAGAGCATGCTCTTCGGGCATCGGAAAGGCGCCTTCACCGGAGCCTACGCCGAACATGTGGGTTTCATCCGCGCTGCCGAAGGCGGCACGCTGTTCCTTGACGAGATCGGCGACCTACCCTTGTCGTTGCAGCCCAAGCTGCTGCGTTTTCTGCAGGAGGGAGAGATTCAACCTCTCGGTGAGAGTAGCCCGCGAAAAGTAAATGTCAGAGTAGTCGCTGCGACCCACAAGGATTTGGAGAGTGCGGTCAAGGAAGGGACGTTCCGTGAAGATCTCTATTATCGCGTCGCTTCCTTGTCGGTCCACATTCCGCCGTTACGCGATCGCCCGGAAGATACCGCTACTCTGATCTCGCACTTCCTGACCCATTATGTTCGGCGTAATGATCGCGAGATCGCAGGTATCACAGCGGAAGCGATCCGTGCTCTGCAGGACTACAGTTGGCCCGGAAATGTACGTGAGTTGGCAGCCGAGATTGAGCGACTGGTGCTGTATGCGGACGAGGGTGGGTATATTTCAGTCGAAGACCTCAGCCCGCGGATCCTGCCATTCGGCAATGTGCCTGCGGATCGGACCGCGTCGTCTGCAAATCTGGATCATTTGCTTGAAGACTTTGAACGGCGCGTCATCACGGAGGCACTCCGCAGGCACGACTGCAACGTAGCGCGAGCCAGCGTTGCCTTGGGACTGGGTTCGCGGCAGACGCTGTATAAGAAGTTGAAGCGCCTGGCAATTGATGTCGGCGAGTTTTTGAACGAAGACACTGAGCCGGGTTTGCAGTTGCGGGCCCAACGATAGTCTAAAGAAAGAAGTCACCAAAACGCTGATAGCGAGCATCCGGGACCCCAGGGTCTCGGATGCTTTTTCTTTTTTGATTCCTGCGCGAGGCGCTTACTCCTTGAACTGTGAACTGTTGTCCGCTCGGGACAAAGAGCCGCGGTGTGCGTAAACGCTCGGCGACACGAGGTTATTCATCAGGGAAACAAAGGATTCTCTCGCGCCAGGGCCCAGTCGCTCATGTCCTGGCGTCCGCCGCTTTGTTAACCCCGGGCTACAAACGTCAGGTTGTCCCGCAGTGCGGCCCAGCGTTTTACGAGGCGTTGCTAACCGATTCGATCTGGCACGGGCTTTGTAAAGAGGGATGCGACACGGCCGCACAAAGTGCTCGCGGCCTTCGCAGGGATAGAGAGAAAGTTTCCTATGAAAGTAGTTTCCCAAAAGCTTCTCTGGTCGATCATCGCGGTTGCGTTGTTAGCGCCACTATCGGCTACAGCGTTAATTGTCGGTGCTCGAGTTGCGGAAGTGACCCAGAGTGATGGCAACGACTGGTTGCTGGTCGCACTCGCTTTTGGCGGCGCGGCGGTCAGCGCTCTCAATGGCCTGGGACGGAGAATGGCCCAGACCAATGGAAGAACTGACCGGAACCGCAAACTCTGTGGTCGGCAGCAGGAAATAGTTCACTCGAACTAGTAATTCACGCCATCCGTGAAGCAACGGCAGTGCTCAACTACGGGCATCCGCCAAACCCTAACTCAACCTACAAGGAGCAACATCATGATTAAGAGATTCTTTCGCGATGAAACAGGTCTGGAGTTGTCAGAGTACGCCGTCGCGGCGGCGTTGGTGGCGATTGCAGTCGTCGGAGCATTTTTCACTCTCGGCGGGACGATCAGCACCAAGATCAACGAACTCGGCACGCACATCAGCACGGGTAAATAGATCAGAGGGCGAAGCAGGCGCGCCTTAGCCGGATGATCGGCCGGCGCGCCCGCTTCCTACTCCCTAGATGAAGGAGGCACACAATGATTAGCAAGTTTCTTCGTGACGAAACTGGTTTAGAGCTCTCCGAGTATGCAGTGGCCGCGGCGTTAGTGGCCATCGCAGTGGTGGGCGCGTTCTTCACTCTGGGAGGGTCGATTAGCGACAAGATCAACGAGCTCGGGACGCATATCAGCACGGGTAAATAACATTTCTGTTGCTCAGGCGTCGGGCGGTTTTTCGCGACGCGCGCAGAAGCGCTTCGGGCAATGCGGGTGACATCATCATGATCAAGAGATTCCTACTAAACGAAACCGGCCTGGAACTTTCTGAATACGCCGTGGCAGCCGCTTTGGTAGCCATCGCCGCCGCCGGCGTGTTCATGGCTCTGGGTGACACCATTTCGGTGAGAATCAACGAGCTCGCCGGCCACATAACAGCAGGGAAGTGAAACCCGCGTTTCAGATCAGGCTCCAGCAATTCGGGACCTAAAGCGATGTCACTGCTTATCACCAACATCATTCTGCTCTCAATCCTGGCGGTCCTGATTGCATATCACGACATGCGCTACCGTCGTATCCCCAACGCGTTTGTGCTGGCCACGCTCACTAGCGGGTTGGCCAGCAATGCCGTCTTCGGAGGTCTGCAGGGAGCGCTCGGAAGTCTTAAGGGCTGTGGCTTGGCTTTCATCCTGATGTTTGTACTGCACGTTTTCGGGGCCATGGGCGCTGGAGACGTTAAGCTTTTTGCGGCGATTGGTTCCGTTGTCGGCGGCGCGCTCGTAATTCCCACATTCCTGGTGGTGATACTCACGGGCGGCGCGCTGGCAGTGTGCACGATGATTCGAACAGGGGCCGTGCGCGCCACCATGCATCGTGTCCTCCAGATTTTTGCCGGCTTAATGCCGGGATGGGAAATGCCGCGATTTGCGGTGCCCGCCGATCGACGCCAGACCATTCCTTATGGTGTCGCGATTATGTTGGGAAGTCTCATTTCTTTGACGATATTCAGCGCCTGAGCGACAGAGCTTAGGCGCGCTTCAAACGAAGTTTACCCCCTGGGAGACCCAAGCCATGCGAAACAAACGTTTTTTCATCGTCCTGATCGGCGCACTCGTTTTCGGGCTGTTGGCGGCAGTTTCGGTTAGCCGTTATCTCTCGAGTGCTCAGGCCTACACCAAGAGCCTGAACAACGTGGCGGTCGCAAAGGTGGCGATCCCGTTGGGGACCAAGATCATTCCGGAGCAAGTAATGATGGTCCAGTTTCCTGGCGAGTCGATGCCCGACGGAACGTTCGATTCGGCCGATAAGTTAACGGGCCGCGTCGCGGTGGTAAACATCGCCGCCCGGGAGCCCGTCACTGACGCGAAGCTGGCCGCAGCCGGCACAGCCGGGGGTCTCTCGGCGGTGATTCCCGAAGGCTACCGCGCGATGACGGTCAAGGTTGACGACGTGGTTGGCATCTCCGGATTCATCATGCCGGGCGCGCTGGTTGACGTGGTGGTGGTCATCGTTCCTTCTGACAAAGGATTCACCCAGGATCCTATTTCGAAGATTGTTTTGCAGAACATAAAGGTGCTGGCGAATGGCCAGAACATCGACCAACCCAAGAACGAACGCGAGCCCAGTAGCGTCAAGGCCGTTACTCTCCAGGTAACACCAGAGCAGGCTGAGAAGCTGGCGCTGGCTGCCACTGAAGGAAAGCTGCAACTGGTAATGCGGAACTCGATTGACCAGGGCGACACCCAGACCACGGGTGTGAACAAGCGCAGCCTACTCAGTGGCGAGCACGCCATGCCGGCGCCCGATCCCGGTGCGCTAAAAAGCGAGCAGCCGGCGCCGGAAGCGAAACCGGTACGCCGCCCCCGCGCCATCGCTGAACTGACGAATCCCGCAGTTCCCAAACAAAATGCCGCCCCGGCTCCGCGCTTTTCCGTGGAGATGATCGAGGGAGCGAAAAAGCGCAGCGTTGATTTCCCCTAAGGCGACAACGCGCGCCGGATTTCAGCTGAAGTCCGTTCGAAATCAAGCAGCTCAGCAACTGACGCTGAACCCTGATACCGCAAGCATCCACATAAGGAGCCGAAACATGCACACCCGTTCCCCAAAGCGTCTTGGCGCGCTAATCGCAACTCTGATAGCGATCGCGGCGCTTGTTCCCGCGGCCATGGGTCAGGAGACCTCTTACAAAGCTTCGTTCAAAAACAATAAAGAGGCAGTCCCAATCAACGTGCTGGTGGGCCAGTCGCGGGTCATCAATTTTGACAAGTCGATCGGGCGGTTCTCAGTTTCCAATCCGGAGATTGCGGAAGCAGTTCTGGTCGCTCCCGATCAGGTGCTGGTGAACGGAAAGGCATTTGGCCAGGTCAACTTCATCGCCTGGGAGCAATCGGGCGGCGAGTTTCTGGTGTTCGACGTTTACGTGCGGGCCAATCTTTCACTCATCGACTCGCAGATTCGCGCGCTCTTTCCTAAAGATGATATTCGCTTGAGTCAGGCCAATGGCTCGGTGGTGATGTCCGGCAGTGTCCGTGATGCGAAAACCGTCGGACAGGCGCAAGCGGTTATCGAAGCCGCCGGCTTTAAGACTGTGAACATGCTGGAGTCGCCGGTGAAGAACATCGCGCAAGTGCAATTGCAGGTGCGCGTCGCGGAAGTCAATCGCACGAAGCTTCGCGACTATGGAACGTCATTCAGCGCTTTGCCGCCGGGCGGCACGGTGGGCTATGTGAACAGCGGCGGGGGTCCGAGTACGTTGAATGAAGCCACCACCAGCCCGGTATCGGCGGCGCTTGAAAGTCTGCTTTCGCCGGCACTGAATCTCTTTCTATTCAATCGCACTCTTAATACGTCGGCAATGCTGCGGGTGTTGCGGACCCAGGGCGCGTTCCGTGAGCTGGCGGAGCCCAACCTGATCGCTATGGATGGGCAGCAGGCAAGCTTTTTGGCAGGGGGCGAATTTCCAGTTCCTGTTGTTCAGGCCGGGGGTGGCGGTTCGAACGGCAGCGTAGGAATGACAGTAGTGTTCAAGGAATACGGAGTCCGGCTCAACTTCAAACCGAACATTATCGACGAGGACCACATTCGCTTAGAGCTGGAGCCGGAAGTCTCCACCATCGATTTTGCCACTGGGGTGAAATTCAGCGGCTTCCTGATTCCAGCGTTGCGCACGCGTCGCGCCAAGACGGCAATCGAGTTGCGTGACGGCCAATCGTTTGCGCTCGCCGGCCTGCTCGACAACTCCGAAACTAAAACCCTCTCGCGGATTCCGATCGTGAGCGACATCCCGGTAGTGGGCGCGCTCTTCAAGTCGAAATCTTTCCAGAAGAATGAAACTGAGCTGATGTTCTTCGTCACGGCACACCTGGTGAAGCCAGTTAGTCCGGACGATCTTCCGGCGACACATGGCGTCGATGGTTTGAAGAATGGTTCGCCGCTCGGCGTGGAACCGAAAGGCGAGGGAATTCAGGGCCAGTCAGGTTATTCAATCAAAGGTGAAAACACACCGGCGCCCGCAGCCCCGAACACACCGGCAAAGGAAGCAGTTCCTGCGGATGGCGCCAAGAGCGCCGCGGAGATCAAAACGACCGCGAAGGTCGAACAGGTAACTGTGGCTGCCCCGAAAAGCGAAACAGCGGAGCCTCAGGCTGCGGCCGCTGCCAAGCCTTTGATGGTGCCGGTTAATCCGATGGACCCGCCGCCGCCGTTACCGGCGAAGACAGCCAGAAACACAACGCCCTAAAACCCGTCCCGCTCGTTCGTATTTCGGAAATCGAGGAGGAACGAATATGGATCGGCATTGCAAATCAAAAGCGGCAACGCGTAGAGGCGAGCGCGGGTCGGTGCTTGCCCTCTCCGCGATCGGAATGCTGGCCTTGTTGATGGCCGTCGGCCTGGGCGTTGATATCAGCCATCTTTACCTGGCGAAGACTGACCTCCAAAACGCGGCTGACGCGTCCGCACTGGCGGGCGCTTCGGCACTCAACTCATCGGCCAGCGGGATCACTGAAGGTGCGACACGTGCCGTAACCGCGATGAACAATTATGAGTTCAATAAGAGCTCTACGCCCAACGTGTCCTTCCCGCGCGCTAACGTTTTGTTTGCCGTCAATCTTGACGGTCCGTACGTGAGTGAGACCTCGGCGCGCGCGCAGGCCGCCAATATTCGTTTCGTCCAGGTCACTTCCCAGCAGTCGCCAGTCGGGATGTCGTTCGCTTCGTTTGTTCTCGGCAGTAACAAGGATTTGTCCGCCACGGCTACCGCCGGACTCTCGGTTCCCTTGAACGTCTTTTGCAATTTCATTCCCCTGTCGGTGATCGACTACGACATTCCCATGGTTCCGGGGCAGACGTACACGATACGTGCCGGAACGGGAAATTCGCCCTCGCCGGGCAACTATCAGATCCTGGCGATAGCCGGTCGCGGTGGCGTGGACGTCGAATACGGAATCGGATCCGGGGTTGATGCGTGTGGCGAAGCGGGCGCGACCTACTCAGTTGACACTAAGCCTGGTGTGACCGCGGGAAAAGTCAGGAAGGGAATCAATTCCCGTTTTGATGATTTTCAGGGAAGCCAGTTGAATCCGACGGATCAGCCACCCGATACAAACGTCAGGGAGAACATCACCTATGACGAATATCGCGCGGCCCGCGATCCACTCAGCAGCTCATATCACGATTCGCGACTTTACCAGTCGCCGGCGCATGCGGGCGTACCTGACCGCCGCGTCGTTCTGATACCGATTATCAAACTCGCTGAATACGATCAGGGCCGCGACACCGTGAAGTTCAACCGTTTCGGCGCCTTCTTTCTCAAGACCAAAGCCAGCAACGGTAACGGCGGCGACATTGAGGCCGAATACATCGACGATCGCATAATCTTCGGCAAAGGTGGCTACAACCCTAACGGCGCTGCCGGTAATCCTCTAATCGCCGCACCAGTTCTCTACCGGTAGTTCCCAGTCGATCAAGTTTCATTCGGAATCTTCAACATGCGTACCAGAGTTCGCAAAATTCGTTTTCTACGCCGAATGCGACGGGTCGCGCAACTTCGCGGCTTGGTGCGAAATGAACGCGGCACGCAGCTCGTGGAGTTGGCCATTGTGCTCCCGATCCTGATGCTGCTGTTTGGGGCAACTGCAGAATTTGGCCGCTTCTTTTACGAATACACCACCCTTTCCAAGGCGGCACGCGTGGGAACGCGTTACCTGGTAACAGCCGGCGTTTCAACTGCTGAAGACGCGAAGGCCAAAAACCTGGTCGTCTACGGAAACATCGACGGCACAGGCAATCCACTTATCAGCGGACTGACCACTAGCAATGTCCAGATCGTTAGAAAAAACGCCGCCGGCGCGGTTCAAACCGCAGGAGTCCCGCAGACGGTAACGGTCGCGATCGCGGGATTTAAATACGAACCGATGTTTGGTCTGGGGGCTCTGACCAAGAGTCAAACACTTGATTTGAATATTGATCTTTCGCCGAGTGTGACGATGCGTTACCTGCTAACAACACCCTTGGTCTAATTGGAAGAAATGCTGTTGCGAACTAATAAAGGAGAACGAGGCGCCGCGCTGGTCGAGTTTGCGATCGGCGCCACCGTGTTCCTGACTGCGATGTTTGCGGTCATAGAATTCGGCCGCGCGCTCTGGGTGCACAACGCGCTGACTGATGCCGCCCGGCGCGGCGCGCGCTATGCGGTCCTGAATCCTTCCAGCAGCGCAGCCGCGGTGAAAAACGTCGTCGTGTTTGGCGATCCAGCCGGTGGAACTCAACCTCTGGTTGAGAATCTGACCACCAGCAACGTCGACGTCAGTTATTCCACGTTTGCTCTTGATAGTGGAACCGCCTCGGTAAGTATCACCGGATATGAATTTCGTTTCGTCATTCCCATCGTCGGCACCACGATCCAAATGCCGAACTATAAAACTACGCTGACGGGCGAGAGCGCAGGCTTGATCCCACCCAACATGTGAACCAATGACCCAACCTCTAACCTTCGTAGTTCTAAGTACCAGCCTTGGTAGTTTCAAGGAAATCCGGACAGCTCTGTCGACCGACAGCCGAACGCGCTTGCTGGCGGGCGGCGACGATGCGGAGCAACTGTACGATGAATTCCTAAGACTGCGGCCCGCTGCTGCCATTGTGACCATTGGCCACAATGTTGATGGCGCCCTGACGCTAATCCAGCGCTTCGCGACGGAGTGTCCCGGCGTGGCGCTGATCTCCGCCGCCGAGAACCCTTCGCCCGACTTGATTCTCCGCAGCATGCGCGCCGGCGCCCGCGACTTTCTGCGCCTGCCGGTAAATAAAGATGAGCTGCGCACGGTGCTGGATCGCACCGCGGAGTTTTGCGGCGCCCAGGTTGCTACTCCCGCCAAAAAAGGACGCATGATCGGCGTATTTTCCAGCAAAGGCGGTTGCGGAACTTCGTTTGTGGCTACCAACATCGCCGCCGCTACCGCGTCGCCGACGGTGCTGGTGGATTTAAATCTGCAGGCTGGTGATCTACCCCTCTTTCTCGGCGTCGATCCTAAGTACTCGATTGCCGACATGGTTGAGAGCCGCGCCCGCCTCGATAGTTCGCTAATCAAGAGTTACATCACCGCCTGTTCATCGAATCTTTACCTCCTCGCGGCGCCAAGGGAAGCTGACTCGGCGGATGAGATTGAGCCCGAGCATGTTTTCGAAGTGCTTGAACGGATGCGTGAGGCCTACGATTACGTCGTGATCGATCCGCAGCATACATTCGACTCGATTACGCTCGCGGCGCTGGACCAATGCGACGACATCGTCCTCGTTTTGACTCTCGATATTCCCGCGATTCGCAGCGCCCAAAGGTCGCTGGAGATTTTCGACCGGCTCGGTTACTCGCGGCAGAAAATTCGCGTGGTGGTTAATCGCTGGAGCAAACAGATCGATCTCGACCTCAGACAGGTGGAAAAATTCCTGGGCGAGCCGGTGGTCGGCTTTATTCCCAGTGACTACCAGACGGCAGTGAATTCCATAAACCTGGGCCAGCCGCTGGTGTTGTCTGATTCATCTTCAAAAATCGCCCTCGAAATCAAGCGCATCGCCAAAACGATCGTCGGCGAGCCGGCGCGCCTGACAGACCTACAACCGAAACGGCGGCGGCGTTGGCAGTCGATCTGGAAACGCGAAGCTCAACTCGAAACCTCCGTTGTCGAAGCGGGCTCGCCGTTGGTAATGGCGCGCCGTTTCGGCTCGTGAACCTGACACTAATCCTTCGGCAATCGCGACCGTGGCGCAGAAGAGAACACTATGGCACTTCGTGAACGACTAATCAGAGAAACAGCCGCCGGACCATTTCCAGGCAACGGCGACTCGAACGGGCAGGACAGTTTTCAGGAGATGAAATCGCGCCTGCACCGGGCGCTGATCAATCGAATGGATCTGACCAAGTTGACGTCGATGGCGCCGGAGCAATTGAACGCGGAAGTTTCACGTTTGGCGGAAAGCCTCCTTGCCAGCGAGGCGATGCCGCTCTCAGCCATGGAACGAGAAAAGCTGGTAAACGAAGTGCAGCATGAACTATTTGGATTGGGGCCGTTAGAGCCTTTGCTGACTGACTCATCCATCTCGGACATTCTCGTGAATGGTCCGGACAGCATCTACATCGAGCGGCGCGGCAAGCTGGAAGTCACCAACGTTGCGTTTAAGGACAACGACCATCTGATGCGGGTGATTGAGCGAATCGTTTCGTCGGTCGGCCGTCGCATCGACGAATCTTCGCCCATGGTCGATGCCAGGTTGCAGGATGGCTCGCGCGTGAACGCCATCATCCCGCCGCTTTCAATCGATGGGCCGGTGCTATCGATCCGCCGCTTTGGCGCTGAGCCTTTGCGCATGAATTCCCTCATTGAGAACCGTGCGCTAACTAAGGAAATTGCGGACATGCTGGAGATGTGCGTGCGCGCCAGGTTGAACCTCGTGATCTCTGGAGGAACCGGAGCCGGTAAAACCACTCTCTTGAATGCGCTCTCGGCCTACATTCCGGAGAACGAACGCATTGTCACGATCGAAGATTCAGCGGAGTTGCAGTTGCAACAGCCGCACGTTGTCCGGTTGGAGACTCGCCCGCCCAATATCGAAGGGCGCGGGGAAGTTACCCAACGCGACTTGGTGCGGAACGCGCTGCGCATGCGTCCCGATCGCATTGTGATTGGCGAGGTCCGAGGCGGCGAGGCGATTGACATGTTACAGGCGATGAACACCGGCCACGACGGCAGCTTGACTACAATTCACGCCAACACGCCGCGGGACGCTCTGTCGCGTTTGGAAACGATGATTCAAATGACCGGCATGCGGCTGGGTGAACGGGCGATGCGCCAGCAGGTCGCGGCGGCGATCGAGATTGTTCTACAGGTCGCCCGCCTCTCCGATGGATCCCGGCGAATCACGTCGATCTCCGAAATTACCGGGATGGAAGGCGAAACCATCACGATGCAGGAGATTTTCCAGTTCGAACGCACCGGCGTCGATCGTGAAGGTACGGTAGTGGGACGTTTCCGGGCCACGGGCATCCGGCCGCGTTTCGCGGAAAAACTTAAAGCCTGCGGCCTGCAATTGCCGCGAATTGTCTTCGAGGATATGTAGCTTCAGAAGCAGAGCCTTCAGTCTGCGCCACTAAATACAATGTTGATTTCATTTCTAGTTTTCCTGTTCGCTTTGTTTCTGGTCTTCGGCGCCTACTTACTGGCGACGCAGGGTACCGATGCCAAGCGCGCGCGCCTCCGCCAGCGCTTGTCGGAAGCCCTGCTGCATTCGGCCCATACCGACGATCCGGAAATCGTTCTGGCGCGCAGCGAATTGATGAGCGAAATCCCCGCGCTCAATCGTCTCTTCATTCAACTTCAGGTCGCAACTCGGCTGAAGCGTTTGCTGGACCAGGCCGATCTGCACATAACGGTTACCCGCCTGCTGATGTTTTCCGCGATGGCCGGGATTCTGGCGGCCCTGGCCGCTTCAGTGGTGCTGAATTCGACCTTCCTGGTGGCGCTGTGCGGGTTGGTGGCGGCAATCGTGCCGTTTGTTCATGTCTCCTGGAAACGGAAAAAGCGCTTCGATCGCTTCCTCGAGAATTTGCCGGACGCTTTGGATCTAATGAGCCGCGCGCTTTCCGCGGGCCACGCTTTCTCCGAAGCTCTATACATGGTTTCCGTTGAGATGCCGGAGCCGATCGCCACGGAATTCCGCAAGACCTATGAAGAGCAGAATTTGGGATTGTCGCTGAAACTTGCTTTAGAAAACCTGGTTCAGCGTATCCCGCTGCTCGATCTCCGCATGTGTGTGACTGCTGTCCTCATACAGCGCGAGACGGGCGGCAATCTCGCTGAGATTCTTGAGAAGGTGGCGTACACGATTCGCGAGCGCTTTCGCATTGTGGGCGACCTGAAGACACTGACCACCAGCTCGCGCTTGTCGGCATGGATACTTTGCGGCATTCCCATCCTGGTATCGATCGCCGTCACCATAATGAATCCTGAGTACATGAGCGTGTTGTGGAAAGATCCGCGCGGCCACATGCTGATTGGTGTGGCTTTGTTCCTTCAAGTAACCGGAATGCTAATCGTGAGAAAGATTCTAAGAATAAAAATTTGAGCTTTGTCAGTTGTCCGTAGTCAGTTGTTGTGAACCACGACATCACGGCCCTGACTACGAACCACCGATAACTAACAACTAACAACTGACGACTGCGACTGACTAATACCAATGCTAATAATCACCATCTGCACTTTCATATGCATCTCGCTCGGGGTGATGGGTATTTACTGGCTGGTCTATCGTCCCCAGAGCGCGGCCACTGAGCGTTTGCGGCGAATGGGTGAAGGGAGCACGACCGCCAACGTTCCTGCCATATCGCTGATAGAAGAAAGGCCGGTAGCTGAATTCGCCGAACGCGTGGCGGGCCCCTTGAACCGCCTATTGCCGCCTTCCGCTGCGGAAGTCCGCAAGCTGCAAAAGCAACTGATGACCGCGGGCTTTCGCGGGCCCGACGCTCCAGCGATTTATCGCGCACTGCAATTGGCTTCGATGGCTGGATTTCCGGGCGCGGTGGCTTTTGGTTGTGCAGTGATGGCGTATCCGCTATCCAGTGCGCTGCTCTGGATCCTGCTTGCATTTGTGTTGGGCTTCATCCTGCCTCGGTACGTCCTGGGGAAAATGATTCGCGGGCGGCAGTTGCGAGTGCGTTGGGGTCTGGCCGATGCGCTGGACTTAATGGTTATTTCGATCGAGGCCGGGCTTGGACTGAACGCCGCCATGATGCGCGTCAGCGAAGAGCTAAAGGAAGTGCATCCCGACATCAGCGAAGAGTTCGAGCTTGCGAACCTGGAGATTCGCGTCGGCCGGGAACGCGAAGAAGCCCTTCACAACCTGGCGGAACGCACAGGCGTTGACGACCTTCGTAGTCTCGTCGCCATGCTGATTCAGGCTGATCGGTTTGGCACCTCTATCGCGCGCGCCGTTCGGGCCTTCTCGGATTCCCTTCGCGTTAAGCGCCGGCAGCGAGCAGAGCAAGCGGCGCAAAAGGCTGCGGTGAAACTCTTGCTGCCGCTCGCGTGTTTCCTCTTCCCGACTTTGTTTATTGCGATCCTTGGCCCCGCGGCCCTCACGCTGATCGATGTTGTGAAGAAGCTGTAGCGGGGATGGACCATGGACCAATGGACGATGGACCATGGACCGCAAAGAATATTTATCGTCCATCGTCAATCGTCCATTGTCGGCTTCCCCAAAGGAGCACCAGATGAGCAAACGCACAATTATCGCGGTCGTCATTGCTTTCATACTTAGTGTCGGAGTCTCGGCGCTTTGGAGTGCACAAACAATTGTGCGCGAGGGTGACACCGACGCCAACGTTTTGGAGGATGGCGGTTCCGATGCCGGGTTGAGTACGCCGGAGAAGAAGAAAGGTAATCGCGTGGCCCGGTTCTTTTCGGCGCCCTTCCGGGCGGTGGGCCATCTCTTCGGCAAAGGGAACGACGATGGCAAACCGCGGCGGATGACGGAAAAAGACGCGGAAAAATTCGAGAGCTCCCCGGTGACCCGGATTTCCGACAGCCGTTCGGACAACGAAAAGGGAACTGCGCCGGATGCCACGGGTTCGGCTCGAGATCACCTTGCCACCGGACGCGCACTCCTTCTGACTGGACGAGTCAATGAAGCGATTGGGGAGTTGTCGCTCGCCGTGTCCCTGAACCCGCGCCTGAGTGAAGCCAACAATCTGCTGGGAATGGCCTATGACCGCAAAGGCATGGGCGAGCGCGCGAAGGAATCCTATGAGAAAGCGGTGAGCGTCGAAGCAGACGCCCAGACATTAAACAATCTCGGGTTCTCGCTTTATCAAAACGGAAACTATCGCGCGGCAGTTGATCGTTTGACACGAGCGGCCAGACTAGCGCCAGGCGATCAGCGGATCCTGAACAATCTCGCGCTGGCCCAAAGCCGGCTCGGCAAATATGACGACGCGTTCAAGACCTTCGCGCGCGCGGGCGGCGAGGTGACCGGGCGTTTGAATGTCGCCACCATGCTGGAGCGCGCCGGTCGCGACGAGGAGGCGATCAAGCACTACGAGGTAGCTTTGAAGTTGCAGCCAAAATCATCCGTGGCGCTGCGACGCATTTCCGAGCTCTACCAAAGGGTTGGCCGGACCGTCGAGGCGCAAGTTTCGCGTCAGGCCTTGGCCAACCTGGCCAACGAGATGACTGGCGTAGGGAACGCCACAGCCGCCAGGTAGGACAGACATTCTTATCTGTCCTCTTCAGACAATATCGCGCGAGGTAAAGGAAACGCTCATGACCCAGACAATCATTCTAACCGGGGCTGAAGTTGAAATGATGGGCCCACCCATGCCGGAGGAATTGGCGGACACCGGTATCGCGGCGGCTTTCCTTAGCGACCTCGCGCTAAAGCACGTGGCGATGTTGGCTGAGCCTACTACAGAGTCGGTGGCTGAACGCCTGCATCTGCCTCGTACCTTAACGGAGGAGATTCTCCAGGGCTTGTATCGCGAAAAGTTGATCGAGGTGCGATTGCAAGCAGCGCTCGGCTCAACGCGTTACTCGATGCTTGACCACGGTTGGGACCGCGTCGCGCGCCTGGTTTCGCTTTGCGGTTACACCGGCGCGGCGCCGGTCTCACTCAGCGACTACACCCACATGATGCGTTTGCAATCAGTGCCTTCGGAGCCGGCGTCTCTGGAGACGGTACGCGCGGCGTTTGGCGATCTGATTCTGCCGGAATCCTTGTTGCAAACGCTTGGCTGTGTGATCAATTCGCGGCGATCGCTTTTCCTGACCGGCCTGCCCGGTACGGGCAAGACAGCAGTGGCCGAGCGCATCAATGCGGCGCTGCCAGGGGCGATCTGGATTCCTTATGCAATTGAAATTGACGGACAGATTATTCGCGTCTTCGATTCCCATTGTCATCGCGCGGCGCCACCAGACGTGACCCCGGCGGACTATGACCGCCGCTGGGTGCTGATTGAGCGGCCCCTGGTCATCGTCGGGGGTGAATTGACGCTCGAGAATACCGACCTAACGTGGAGCGAGGCGGCGCGTTTCTATGAAGCTCCGTTTCAAATGAAGTCAAATGGCGGCACCCTTGTCATCGATGACTTTGGCCGTCAGCGCGTGGCGCCCCAGCATCTGCTCAATCGCTGGATCGTTCCACTTGAGCGGCGGGTTGACTATCTGGCGCTGCACACGGGCAAAAAGATCGAAGTGCCTTTTGAACAACTGGTCGTGTTTTCCACGAACCTTGATGAAAACGATTTGGCGGACCAGGCGTTTCTCCGTCGCATGGGTTATCGCGCCCGCGTCGAGCCTCCGACACCAGCCGCTTATTCGCAGATTTTTGCGCGGGCCGCGGGCGTGCGGGGCGTCGAGTACAACAGCGCCAATCTCGATCATGTCCTGCACAAATATGTCCAGGAGCAGCGACAGATGAAAGGATGCGAGCCGCGTGATCTGCTTGACCGCATCACCGACATTTGCCGGTTCGAAGGACAGCCACTGCGTTTAACTCCGGAACTTGTCGATGTTGCCTGGAAGAATTATTTCGGAGCATCGCATAAGTTTCTGGCGAGTGATCGGCACACCGAGATCAGACCATCCATGGCTGAACCTTTGGAACTCTAGTGTGGGTTAAGCACAGAAAGGGCTGGATGAAAACAAGATCCTCGACATTTGTAGCTTCTATGCGCTGTTCAGTGGCGTTGGTGATGACGTGCACCGGCCTATTTCTGGCCACGGAGAGCAGCGCGAATCCGCGCCGGCGATCGAGTTCCAATTTGCGCCGGTCTCATGCGGACAAATCAAAGACAATGAAGAAGCCGGAGGCTGAAGGGGAAGTTATCGCCACGCCGCAGTTGAAGCTAATGGATAACACCGCGATCCCGGTTGATGAGGCGTGGGAAAGCGCCCAAGGCATCTGGTATCGCAAAAACGGTGTGACATATTTGGTTGAGCGCTCCAAGGTTCGCTCCATCGAGCGGGGCACTCCGCAGGGTTCGATTGCGCGGGCCGCGCCGCCGGACTCGGATGTGAGAACGACCGTCCCTGTCGCTGATGGAAAAATCAACGCGGTGTGGATTCATCTCGTGGGAGGCGCCCGGGTCGAAGCGGATGAGGCGACGGAATCGGCGGCAGGTGTCTGGCTGCGGCGCGGGAGCCTCTCGGTCTTTATCGATCGGGTACGCGTCGAGAGAATCGAGCGAGAAGAGATAGCCCTCGAGTCGGAACCAAAAGCGAGTCGCGGTTGGAGCACCGGCAGCGCAAGCCTGAATGCTCTGATCAAACAGAACGGCGCGCGATACGGAGTTGATCCTTACCTGATATTTCTGGTGATGGAAGAGGAATCTCACTTTAATCCACGTGTAGTTTCACCAAAAGGCGCGCGCGGATTGATGCAGCTGATGCCGGGTACAGGCGCGCGTTTCGGCGTACGCAATCCTTTCAATCCGGCTGAAAACATCAGCGGCGGCGTCCGTTATCTAAAGCAACTGTTGCAGACGCACAACGGCAGGGTGGATCTGGCGCTGGCCAGTTACAACGCCGGAGAAGGCGCAGTGGCGAAATTCGGCCAACGGGTTCCGCCATATCGTGAAACGCGAAATTACGTGAAGCGCATCGGAGGGCGTTACCGGCGGAACGAGATCGCACAGACGGCCCGCCGATCGGAAACACAAGCGGGAACCAATTAGGATGAGAACTGAGAACAGCGTGATTTGTTGGGCCGCCGCGATAGCACGCCGCCGTAGCACCGCTATCCGCGGAATCACTTTGGCGATCTGTCTCGGCCTATCGGCGGGTCTCGGCTCAACCTTGGCCCAGCAAAGTCCCGAGCAGCCGCTGACGAATTCTTCAGTGATTAAGCTGGTGCGCGCTGGTTTCAAAGAAAAGACAGTCATCGCCATAATTCATTCACGGCAAGTGCAGTTCAATTTGGCGCCAGATCGTTTGATTGAGCTAAAGCGGGCCGGTGTCAGTGAACGAATCATTCTGGCTATGATTGGCCAGGACGATGCTGCGTTCATGAATGATGACCTGACTTTCGATGATTTCAAGAAGGAAGGTAGCGGGAACCCTGGACCACGAACCAATCGCGGCGACCCGGGCGTCGATATTTTCGGCTCCAACGGAGGTTCGCGCAATCAAAGCAATGGTCGCGGTGAGAGTGGGGCGAATGAGGGGAGTTCGCTAACGACGGGCAGTGCCAGCGTTCATATCCTGCGGCCGCCGTCCGAAGCTGGCGGCGTGCTCCGTTTGGAAAGGACCCCCACGTTGACGAACCAGTCCATCATTCAAATGGTGGAAGCCGGATTCAGCGAAGGCACAATTATCCGCCGCATCGAGCAATCTCCCGCGGAATTCAACTTATCATCACCTGAAATAACTGAACTTCAGAAACATCGAGTCACCGCTCCCGTAATTGCCGCGATGAAGGCGGCGATGAGTGACGATCCCACTTCTTCAAAGTCTCCTGCCGCAAATAACCCGGAGAAGTGAGGGTGAAAAACCTCGCTCAAAAAATGACGCGTCGCTCTTGTGCCGTTGGGTACCGGCTGGCATTAGGCCTACTGCTGGGTCTAGCGGCGATGCCTCCAGCTTGGATTAGCTTCGCGCAAACTCCGAACCCATCCGCAGTTAGCCCACAGGACGTTGATGACGGCGAGGTCATTTCCTTCCGCACCACCGAAGTCCTACTGCCCGTCACCGTCCGCGATCGCGACGGAAAGCTGATAACCACGCTGACGCGAAAAGAGTTTCGAGTTTTCGAAGACGGGAGCGAACAACCTTTGAGCGATCTGGCGCTGCGCGAAGCTCCGGTCGACGTCGTCCTGATGGTGGATGCTTCGTCGAGTGTGTCACGCAACCTTGACGATTTTCGACGCGCAGCTCTGGGCTTCGCCGAGAAGCTCTCGCCAACGGATCGTTTGAGCCTGATCAAGTTTGATGACCGGATCGAACTGCTGCAGGACTGGACGCGCAGCCGCCTACAGTTGCGACGTTCCCTGGACCGTGTAACGCCAGGCATGTTCACACGTTTCTATGATGCGCTCACGCTAACGGCAAAAGAACAATTCAAAGGAACGCCGGTGCGGCATGCCGTGATAGTTTTGACCGACGGTATCGACAGCCGTCGGGGCGCTATCACTCTCGCGGCGGCGCTACGGTCGCTGCTGGAGGCCCAGGCAATTGTTTATGTCGTAAGCAATACTGAAATAGAGCGTGAAAGCAAAGCGGCGGAATTGAATCGGCTAAAGGAAGATTCGCAGTCGGCGCGTAACTTCAATTCACTCCGCATCGAGGATCTGAAGGAAGGGCTCCGCGTGCTCGATGAAAGCGAGAAGCAGTTAGCGCAATTAGCGGCGGCAACGGGCGGGCGGCTTTACAGACCAAAGACCTTCGATGCGTTGGAATCAACCTATGCAGAAGTTGCTGAAGAGTTGCGACATCAGTACACCCTCTACTACAGCCCATTAGATAAGAGTCGGGATGGTCGCTTTCGCCGTGTGAGAGTCGAAGCACAAGACCCGAGCCTCAGTGTCTTTACTCGAATCGGCTATTTCGCTCCCTCCAAATAAGTCAAGCTCCCCCTTTAGGGACACTCCCGCAGCGAAGTGTCAGAATGGCCCTTCATGGAAGAGATCCCCGCCGCTCGACGCGTACTGACACGCCCAACAGCTTGGAATTTTATCAAAACCTCGCCAACTTCTGGGCTAAGTCCAACCATTTCAGCGGTTGACCTCATCTTAGGTCAGGCGGCACAGTCATTGCCACTACAATCCTGCTAGTTTCTCCTCGCAGTGTCGTGCGAAGTTCACTTTGAACAATTCAGCAAGGCAAATGCGGGCTGGAGCTTTGTTTGTTTATCGACGGACAGTAATCATCTTAGACCGAAGAAGAAGGAAAAACGGATGCGACCTGTAAAACATTTTGAGAAGGGCCTGGCTTTAGTGGCCGGCGGCATTTTCAACACGATTCAGACGGTGAATAAGTACAAACCGAATCCCTCGTTCACCCCGAAGTGGTCGGACAAGCCGCTACTGAAATCGTGGCAGAAGACGAAGCCGACCCTGGGATTCCCCCGCACCACAGATTCGCTCTGTCCGCAGTGCGTAATTCAGGCGCGCGAGGACATCGTCTCCGGCAAGAAAGAAGTGAGCATGCTTATCAATGAGCATGTGGGAGAAATCAAAGCCCAGATCATCGAACGTGATGGCGAAATCTGGATGACGAAGGATTGCCCCGTGCATGGTCACATCGAAGACATGATGGCCGTCGATTCAAAGTTTCTGGCGCACGTTGAGAAGATGTTCCCCGGTCGAGACATTCAGGCGCACAACGATGAGAAGCTGCACAATCACGGAACCAGCACCATTAAGTACGGTCGCGGTTCGGTGTTGACGGTCGATCTCACGAACCGCTGCAACATGATGTGCGATCCGTGCTTCATGGATGCCAATCAAGTCGGGTTTGTGCACGAGCTCAGCATGGAGGACGTCCGCGAGATCCTGGACAACGCTATTTCGATTAAGCCGCGCCGGCAGATGTCGGTGCAGTTTTCGGGCGGCGAGCCGACGATTTCCCCGTACTTTATCGAAGCCATCAAGTATTCACGCAAAGTGGGCTACAACAGTGTGCAGTGCGCCACCAACGGTATTGAATTTGCCAAGAGCAAAGAGTTTTGCAAACAGGCTGCCGAGGCTGGTTTGCGTTACGCGTACCTGCAGTTTGATGGCATCGGCAACGATGCGAACAGCCACCGCCAGGTAGGCAACCTTTTCGATGTGAAGCTCCGCGCGATTAACAATTTGCACGAAGCCGGTGTCGAGATTGTCTTGGTCACAACCCTGGTCAACGGAATCAACAACGATCAGGTCGGATCGATTATCCGGTTCGCCCTGGATAACCCCAAGAAGATTGCTTTCCTTTCGTTCCAGCCCGTGTCGTTCACTGGTCGCGATGAAGAAATCACGCCGGAACGTCGCTTGCAGCAGCGTTACACGCTCTCGCATCTGGCGCGCGATGTGAAGGACCAGGTCGGGATTACCGAACCGACGCGCGATTGGTTCCCGCTCTCGCTGATGGGGGCCTTTGCGGACTTTGCCGATCTCGTTCACGGACCACAGGCCGAGTGGGGCCAGGTTTCTTGCGGTTGCCATCCCAATTGTGGCGTTGGCACTGCGGTGATGATCGACAAGGAAACCAGAGAGATGCGTCCCGTGCCGGAGTTTCTGAATATCCCCGGCCTGGTGAAAGACATGCAGAAGATCACTGATGCCGCTCGCGGCAAATGGATGTCGAACATCATGATGGGGCTCACCCTGCTGAAGCATTACAATCCGTACAAATCGCCGTCGCAGTTCACCCTTTCCGAGTTGTTCAAGAAGTTCGACAAGTCGTTCGGGCTGACGGGCAAAGACTACGGCAAGGTTGACGGCAAGCGCACGCTGACAGATATCGAGAAGCGCCGCGCCGATCGCTGGAACTTCCTGTTCATCGCAGGGATGTGGTTCCAGGATCTGTTCAACTACGACTTCCGGCGCACCGAGATGTGCATCATTCCTTACGGCACGCAGGAAGGCGAGATTTCCTTCTGCGCCTATAACACCGGCATCGGATGGCGCAACATCATCGAGAACATGCACCAGAACGCCACGGTCGCGAAGTGGTACAAGGAGCATGGCCGACACGAAGTGTTTGCCGGCGGCAAGGAAGTTGGAATGAACGACAATGAGCACGGCCTGATTTTGAATCAAGTAGATTTGTCGCGTCCCAACAAGCCGGAAATGGAAGGTCCGAAGACCGCGCATGAAGAAGCTGTGATGATGCGCAAGCTGTATCAGGACATGGTTCTGAAGCAACAGGAAATCAAAACTGATAACAGTGAGAAGCCGGTGCAAATCAAGAGTCTGAGCCGAAGCAAGCCGGTGGAAACTGTTTCGGTCTAAAACCGACTGCTGGTTATTAAGTGAAAACCCCGCGAATGAGCTTCCAGGTCTTCGCGGGGTTTCCATGTGCGCTTGACCAGAACGCATCCGGACGTGTTAAATAGGCAATTCCGGTCCGGCCAATAACCGATTGAAGTAATAGAAGTGGAGATTTGAATGGCGATAGTTAATGTTAATCAGGGCGAATCGATTGAGAGTGCTTTGCGGCGTTTCAAACGAAGAGTAATGACGGAAGAGATTATCAAGGATGCCAAGCGACACGCCTTCTTCATGCCGCCGGGTCAGAAGGCCAAGCTAAAGTCGGCTTTAGCCCGCAAACGCAATAAGAAGAAGGGCCGCCCCCGACCACCGCGCGACTAAACCCAATTTTTCTAAGCCAAGTCTGACAGTGCCGACGCTCGGCTTCCCACCCCACGCGTTACTTTTCGTACCACGTAGAGCTGCCGCGCGCTGAGTTGGGCGCGGTCAGGCCAATGCATCAGTGTAAAGCAGAAGACCATTACCACGCCGCGTAGAGTTTGAAGTCATGACACGCATTCTATTAACCAATGATGATGGCATTCATTCGGATGGCCTCATCAAATTGGAGGAATCCTTACGGGAAGTAGGGGACGTGTATGTGATAGCGCCAGCGGCGGAGATGAGTGGCGCTTCCCACAGTTTAACTCTGGCGCGCCCCCTCAGAATTCGACAAATTGATGAACGACACTGGACAGTGGATGGGACTCCGACGGATTGTGTAACGCTCGCCTTGCATAAGATTCTGCCGGAGGCAGAGCGTCCCCATCTTTGTGTTTCGGGCATCAACCACGGAGGCAATCTGGGCGATGACGCCACTTATTCCGGAACAGTTGCGGGAGCGTTGGAAGCAACGATTCTCGGTGTTCCTGGGATAGCCCTGAGCCTGGTGGCGCGAGAGCAGTTTGATTTCACTGAAGCGTCACGGTTTGCAGTGTTGGCTGTGCAAAAGATCCTTAGCGGCGGCTTGCCGGAAGGTACGCTGCTGAATATCAACATCCCGCGCGGTGAGATCAAAGGCGTGCGCATCACTCGGCAGGGAATCAAGAACGCGCGAACGATTATTTCCGAACACATCGATCCTCGCGGTAAGCCCTACTTCTGGATCGGTGAAGAGTACTTTCGCTCCAACTCTGAGGACGGCACTGACTATCGCGCCATCGAGCTGGGCTATGTTTCGGTAACCCCTTTGAAGAGCGACATGACAGACCATGCGGCCCTGACTCAACTTGATTCATGGACTGACATGGAGGCTCTGCAAGTTTTACAAGTCGACTAGGTCGTACTTTTCGCTGCGAAGAACGCAATTGAGTTCCACACCACCCCGGCCGAGTCCAACCCAACAGGACTATCGCATCCCGCGCGAACGCATGATTGAGCGTTTGCGAGATCACTACGGTATTCGCGACGCTTCGGTACTCGAGGCAATGCGCACCGTCCCCCGGCATTTTTTTGTCCCCGAAGCATTGCGCGGCCGCGCCTACGGCGACCATGCATTACCGATTAGTTCAAACCAGACAATCTCTCAGCCATACATCGTGGCCCGCATGACGGAGTTGCTGGAATTAGACAACCGTAGTCGCGTGCTCGAAGTGGGCGCGGGCTCCGGCTACCAGACAGCGGTGCTGGCAAAGGTCGCTGGCCAGGTTTACGCTATTGAACGCATTAGCGACCTCGCGCGCGTGGCCCAACTTCGCATTCGGGAAATTGGTATTCATAACGCTACGGTGAAGTGTTTCGACGGAACCATGGGCTGGAATGCGAATGCACCGTACGACGCCATCCTGGTTGCGGCCGGTGGGCCGATCGTGCCGCAGCCGCTGGTCGCACAATTGAAGGCAGGAGGGCGCCTGGTGGTCCCCGTCGGAAAGTCACGCGAATCACAAGTCTTGACGCGCGTCATCAAGACGGAAACGGGAACGAAAACTGAAGAGCATGGCCCGTGCGCCTTCGTACCGTTAATCGGGCAACACGGTTGGACCGCATAGAAGAAAGGCGAGCTGCGCTTTAAAATGATAGGCAAGATCCTCGAAATTCTTTCCGTCTTTATCATCGCTACGATTTCCGCGCTGGGATATTTCGGCATCGTGCTGTTAATGGCGATTGAGTCTGCCTGCATCCCGTTGCCCTCGGAAGTCATCATGCCCTTTGCCGGATACCTGGTCTCGACCGGGCAGATGAACATTTGGTTAGTTGGGGTCGCGGGAGCGGTCGGCTGCGTTCTCGGTTCCATGGTGGCCTATTTGGCCGGGTATTACGGCGGTCGCCCGTTAATTGAGAAGTACGGCCGGTACGTCCTGGTGTCGCGTCACGATCTGGATATCGCCGATCGCTTGTTTGCGCGCTACGGGCAGGCGATTGTGTTTATCGCTCGCTTGTTGCCGGCCATCCGAACGTTTATCGCTTTCCCGGCGGGTGTGGCGCGAATGAATGTCCCGCGCTTTATTTTTTATACTTTTGCGGGCTCCCTGCCATGGTGTCTTGGTCTGGCTTACGTGGGCCAACTGCTGGGAGCAAAGTGGAACAAAGACGAAACTCTGAAGACCTGGTTTCACCGTTTCGACTTTGTGGTTGCCTTAGCGATCGTTCTGGTGGCAACGTGGTGGATTCGACGGCACATTAGACACCTGCGACAGGACCGTCTGGAGTCTGCAGCTCAGGCTGGCGACTGAATCCTTGACCAGGGATGACGCGTGAGCTGCCGGAGTTACGGCGCAGGGCTTTGACAGTTACGGGCTGCTCACCTATTATCACTTTCTCTTGTCGGGGCGTGGCTCAGCCTGGTAGAGCGCTCGGTTCGGGACCGAGAGGTCGGAGGTTCGAATCCTCTCGCCCCGACCATTTATCTTTCGATTTCTCTTACCCCAAAAACCTCTGGCGAATCCCGCTTAACTAAGGCTAAAATTCTCCGCATCGGGCCCGAAAAGTGTAGCCTGTAAGCGACAAAATGCTATTGCACCGTAACCCGGAATATCTCGGCTAATTCGTTGTTCAAATCGTCTAAAGTAATTGTCCCGTTGAAGGAAGGGCGTGATATATTTTCGTCTGAACCTGGTCGGATGTCCGGGTGGCCCCTCCACCGTAGAAAACCAACCTCATTAGCGATCTAAACGCGTTGTCTTTTACTGAGAGCGTGTAACTTATGACAGACAGTTCAAACACCCTGTTGAGGGCTTTCGTGCGGCTCACTGTTCTTCTGGGAATCGCCTTCGGCGCGTTCGGCTTGGCGCAAGCGGCCCAGAGCACACCGGTCTTGATCAGTAACTCCACCTCGACCAGAGCGATAGCGTTGGAGTTGACGACCATGAGGCCGGAGCCGATTCCGCTATCTTCTTCGGTAGCGTTCGGCACGGATAACCGCACCCGCATCACGTTGTTCGCGATTAACCTGGATCTGATCAGTGGCGAAGGCGCCAGTGCCCTTACGGCGAATGCTGAGGATGCGGCACATAATCTCTATTCGATGACAGTCGAATACGTGGGCCAGGTTCCTCCCGATTTAAGTTATCCCGACGGCGCGATCACGAAGGACTTTCGGGGCGTTTACATGATCGTGCTGCGGTTGAATGACGCGATGGGCGATCTTGGAGACGTGCTAATCCGGTTGAACCTGCATGGTGTTTCGAGTAACCGCGTGCGGCTTGGTATTGGCCATATTGGTGGCGGCCCGACGGACGATTTGGGAGCCGTGCCGACACCCGCACCCGCTACGCCGCCGCCGATGGTTACGCCGCAAACAATCGCGGAGTATCAAGCTCAATTTGCGAATGCCGGGCCTACCTCGGGCGCATACCCTGATGGACTTAGATTTCTGGAGCAGGCGACCTGGGGTCCTACCGATTCGGACTTGCAGCATCTGAGGGCTGTGGGCATGCAAGCCTATCTTAATGAGCAATTCAACCAACCCCCTCTTTTCAGCACAACACAATCAAATTACCCAACTCCAGACAACTATCCCACGGATGGGCCGACCGGGTGTCCTGCCGGATCCCCCGCCACCTGCGGTAGGGATCACTACACGATGTATCCGCTGCAGACGCAGTTCTTCCAAAATGCCCTAACGCGGCCGGATCAACTGCGCCAGCGCGTAGCTTTCGCTCTGCACCAATTGATACCTGTCTCTGGTGCTGACCTCAATGGTCAACCCGCCTGGGTCGCACCTACCTTGCAGATATTCGACAAGAATGCGTTTGGGAATTTCAAGCAGATACTTATGGATGTCACCTTGAATGCGGGGATGGGTGAATATTTGAACATGCGAGGCAATAGCAAGGGGAACCCGAATGAAAACTACGCACGCGAGGTCCTGCAGTTGTTCTCCGTGGGAGTGGATCTTCTGAACCAGGATGGCACCCCGGTGCTCGACTCGCAAGGAAATCGAATTCCTACTTACAGCCAGGCCGATATCACAAATTTTGCTCGAGTTTTCACCGGATGGAACCTTTCACCGAACAAGATCTGGGTTGGCGACGGAGTGACGGGCGTGCCGAACTACACCGATCCGATGGTGTTGGTGAGTAACGCTTTCAACACGGCCGATACAACTCAGAAAACGGTATTAAATGGCGTCGTTTTACCAGCGTGCGGCGCGAGTTGCGCGAACACCACGGCGGGCAACACCGCCACTAGGAATTACAAGACGACCGAATTAAATCTGGCGATTGATAACCTTTTCAATCACCAAAACACCGGACCCTATCTCTGCTCGCAGTTGATCCATCAAATGGTCACGAGCAATCCGAGTCCAGCCTATGTCGGCCGTTGTTCCGCGGCGTTTGCTAATAATGGCTCGGGTTCTCGTGGCGATATGAAAGCAGTTGTAACGGCGATTCTCTTGGATCCTGAAGCCCGCGGGGATATGAAGAATGCCCCGACCTACGGTCACCTGCGCGAACCCGTGCTGTTGGTCGCAGACTTGCTTCGAACCTTCAATGGAACCAGCGACGGAAACATAACCTCAAACAGTACGAGAGGGGGCCTCCTCGTTGACATGGGACAGAACGTGTTTAATCCCCCCACGGTATTTAGCTACTACCCTGCAGACTTAGGTTTGCCAGGAACGAATTTGCTCGGCCCGGAATTTGGAATCTTGGATACCTCAACAACCTACAAAAGAGCAAACTTTGTTAACACGCTCTTCATGGTTGGAATTCCCGCCAGTTTTCCGGACCGGCCGACTGGGACGCAGGTTAACTACTCCTCCTATCAGGCCATTCTCACCGGAGGAGGCACTCCGCAGAATCTTGTGGACGCGCTCGACACGGCGATGATGCACAACACGATGTCCTCGTCAGCCAAGGCGACTATCGTGAGTACTATCACGACCATTACCAACGCGAATGCTACGACGCAAGCCCAGCAGAGAACGCAGACAGCTATTTATCTAATTGCCACTTCATCGCAGTTTCAGGTCCAGAGGTGAACAATGAAGCAATCACGAAGAAATTTTCTTAGAAACTCAGCCTGCGGACTCAGCGCCGCGGCGTTGCTCTCCAATCTGGACCAGCTCAACCTCGTTCAAGCGCTGGTGCAGCAACAGCCTGAGGTCGCCTCTGATTACCGAGCATTGGTCTGTATATTTCTGTCGGGTGGGAATGATTGTAACAACACAATCATTCCTCTGGATTCGGAATACAACTCATACTTCAGCGTTCGTAACGGCTCTGGTCTGGCAATTCCGCAGGCGTCATTACTACCGCTGCCGAATTCAATTGGCGGCGGCGGCCGACCGTTCGGTATTCACCCAAATCTATCCCCGGAAGTCGCGAATCCGGCTCTGGCAAAGGGCTTATTGGATATTTGGAATGCGGGGAAACTCGCGGTTCTGTTCAATATGGGTAATCTGGTACAACCGCTTACCCGGGCGCAGTACCTGGCGGGAGCGGCGAAACCATATCAGTTGTTCTCGCATTCTGATCAGGTGACTCAACAGCAAACAGTTTCCTCCAAGTCAGTGGGCCAGACGGGTTGGGGCGGACGAGTTGCTGATCTGACCGGAGCGTTGAATGCTGGCGGGCTACCGATGAACGTCTCGGTAGCCGGCACAAACTTGTTCCAGACTGGGGTCACCAGTCGCCAACTGGCTATTGCTTCGACCGGCAGCCTTTCCGGCGTGCTCATCCTTAATTGGACGAATGGCGTGTCATCGGTCAACCCGTTCAACGCCGGAAGCAGCTATCGAGCTTTGCTCGGAATGGATACGGATTCCTCATTAATTAAGGGCGCGAGCGACACGACAACGGGAGCGTTGACGGCGGATGCGGCATTGAATGCGGCGGGTGACCCAGCGCTTACTGCGGTATTCCCTGCCACCTCGCTTGGGAATCAATTGAAGCAAATTGCCAAGTTAATTAAGGTGAGAGACTTGCCCGGAATCACTATGAAGCGCCAGATTTTCTTCTGCACACTTGGCAACTTTGATACCCATACAAACCAAACGAGTGGAACGCTGACGGGCAGCCAGGGAAATAACTTTACCCAGCTGAGCCAGGCGATGAAAGCCTTCTATGACGAGATGGTCGCGCAGGGAATTAGTGACAAGGTGACAACTTTTACGCAGTCGGACTTCGGACGCACCTTGCAGCCGTCGGGCTCAGGTGCGGCAGCGGTAGGTTCGGATCACGCCTGGGGCAACCATGCCTTCATCATGGGCGGGGCAGTAAATGGTCGAGCGCTCTATGGCATCTATCCCGTCCTCGCGCTGGGAGGGCCCGACGACACGGACAACCGTGGCCGCTGGATCCCCACGACTTCGGTAGATCAGTTTGCCGCAACGCTCGCAAGTTGGTATGGACTTGCTCCCGCCGACATTCCAACCGTGTTTCCAAATCTGTCTAAATTCGCATCGCAGAATCTTGGTTTCATGGGGCCATAGTCCTTTTGCGACAGCGTCCCAGTAGAAGACAGACCCAGTGCAGTTCGGAGAGGATATTGCTGAAACTGCACTGGGCCTTTTCTGATCGCGAAGCCGCTCCTTTCTTCGGATATTGAGATAAAATAAGATGTTGCTTCGTGGTCTGCATCGAATCAATCATGGGAGAGAGTAGGAAGAAGCTTCATTCGCGCAAACGCTTTGTTACTGAACGAAGTGTGGCCATTTTTATCTTATTGGTGGCAAGCGGAATGATGCTCAGCGCAGGTTGTTTCTGGCGCACAGCGCCGCAGCCTCGCCTGCAATCCTTGCCGGACCGAACGCAGCAGTCTCATGGAAACGCTCTAGCTATTTTGAACGCCTCTGCGAGAACGGAAGCTCGTTCCGCATTCATGGCTCTACCGCTTAGCTTTGAATCCGGCAAATCACCAGGCCAGTTTCTGGCGCGAGCCGGCGGATACGACGTCCTCGTAAAGCCCGCTGAACTACTTGTCGGCTTTCCCATCCGTTCGGGTAGTCAACGTAACCACGCAAACTCCCGCCGCAGTCAGGCCTTCTCGCTACGATTGTGGCGAGCCAACCAAGCGGCAAAAGGAACCGGACTCGATCCGCTACCCGGTGCGACCAACTACCTCATTGGAAACGATCCGACGCGCTGGCGCACCGGCGTCGCCAACTTCGCAAAAGTCCGCTATGAAGAGATTTATCCGGGGATTGATGTCGTCTACTACGGCCACGGCGGGCAGGTGGAATATGATTTTCACGTCGCTCCTGAGGCTGACGCACACTTGATAAGGTTCTCGTTTGATCCAGGGGTGAACCCGCGCATTGACGCCGATGGCGATCTGGTCGTGCAGACGTCAAGGGGCGAAGTTCGTCAGCACAAGCCCCTCGTCTACCAGGAAGCCAATGGCGCGCGCCGTTTCATTTCGGCCAGTTATCGTTTGTTCGGCAAAGGACAGGCCGGATTTGAGATTGGTGCTTATAATCACGCGCAGCCGCTGGTGATTGATCCCACTCTGGTTTATTCGACTTATTTGGGAGGAGCCGGTGACGATGTCGGCAGCAGCATTGCGATAGACCAAAACAACAATATCTATGTTGCCGGGACGTCGGGCTCAACTAATTTCCCCACTATGACTCCCGCTTACCCTGCAAATGCGGGGTTGAGTGACTTCTTTGTAGTCAAGATCAATGCTGGTGGAAATAGCCTAGCCTATTCGACCTACATAGGCGGTAGTGGATTGGATCGCGCCAGCGGCATAGCGCTAGATAGCACGGGCCACGCATATGTCGTGGGCCGCGTTGATTCAGGCTCCGCAAACTTTCCCACCACAGCCGGAGTCGCTCCGACCTATCGCGGCGGTGACTTCGATGCCGTGGTATTTAAGCTGAACGCGCAGGGCAATACCCTGGCTTATTCAACATTTCTCGGAGGCGAAGAGAACGACTCCGCCGAGAGCATCGCAGTTGACCTCAGCGGCAATGCGTACGTGACTGGAGGCAGCCGGTCACACGGGTTTCCGACCTCACCCAACGCCTATCAGAGTTCGAACAGTGGCGACACCGACGCTTATTTGGTGAAGCTTAATTCGACCGGATCGGCTTACCTCTATTCAACATTGCTGGGCGGTGGTGGTACCGATCGGGGTAGCGGCGTGGCAATCGATCCAGCCGGTATAGCATATCTGGCGGGCTCTACGACCTCAATCGACTTTCCTACACAAAATGCTTTTCAGAATTCTTTTGGCGGAGGCTTCGATGCGTTCGTGGCGAAACTTGATACCAATGCGAGCGGGTCCGCTTCACTGCTGTTCTGCAGTTATCTTGGCGGCGTGGCGGATGAAAAGGCGTACGGCATCGCCATTGATAACAGCGCAACGAACGTTTACCTGGTGGGCCAGACGTCGTCGGCTGATTTTCCAGCGCTGAATCCGGCGCAACCTGCATACGGTGGAAACTTCGACGCGTTCATCGCGAAAGTAACCACCGCCGGGGCGAAAGTCTATGCGACCTATCTGGGAGGGGCCAACGACGATCGCGGCACGGGCATCGCCGTTAATTCTGCGGGCGAACCCTATGTGACGGGGTTCACGTCATCAACAAATTTCCCCACTGTGAACGCGCTGCAAGCCACGAGCGGTGGAAGCATTGATGCCTTTGTCGCGAAGCTGAATTCGACGGGCAGCGCTTTTCTGTATGCGACGTACCTGGGCGGCAGCGGGGTGGAGAATTCAACCAGCACCGTTACCTCCACCAATCCGATTGCCCTCGATTCGTCGAGCAATGCATATCTCACCGGATATACCGCGTCAGCGAATTTTCCGACAAGCTCTGCCTTGCAAACTGCCAACGATGGAGGCCAGGACGCTTTCATTGCGAAGATATCCGATGCAGCTCCGGCCAGCCTGCAGTTCAGTTCAAACAGTGTCATGGCGAATGAAGGCGACGGTGTGGTGAAGGTTAGCGTAACCAGAACCGGAAACACCGCTAACGCCATCGATGTCGATTACGCAACCAGCAATGGCTCGGCATCGAGCCGCACTGATTACACGTTGACGACTGGCACTTTGCATTTCGCCGCCGGCGATGTCCTGAAAAAGTTTTTGGTGCCGCTGGTTGACGACGTCTATGTCGAAGGAAACGAAACCGTCAACCTGATCATCCGGAATCCACAAGGTGGCGGCGCGTTCCTTGGCGGTGCCGCATCGGCAGTCCTGACGATAGCCGATAACGACAGTTCATCTGCCAACTTCAATCCGCTGGACGACGTGTCATTCTTTGTCCGACAACACTATTTGGATTTCCTGAACCGCGAGCCCGATCCGGATGGCTTGGCCTATTGGGCAAACGAAATCACGAAGTGTGGAAGCGATAGCGCCTGCGTCAACGATCGGCGCATCGGCGTGTCGGCCTCCTTCTTTGTCTCAGATGAATTCCAGGAGAGCGGAGGATTTGTTTATCGACTCTACCGCGCTACGCTCGGCCGCGATCCGACTTACGTCGAATTCAGCGCCGATCGGAGCAAGTTAATCGGCGGGCTGGATTTGGAAGCCAACAAGGGAGTGCTGGTCCATGAGTTCCTCAGCCGGCCCGAGTTGGCAGACAAATACCCGGATGGGCCTGGGTTCATTGCGCCGCTGGCCGCGACAGCGAGGACCGCGTCCGGGGCAGCACTGCCTAACCTGACGAGCGATCTGCAAGCGACCTATGACAATTGTGGGAAGTCGGCAAAACTGTGCAAAGAGCTAACGGTTGCGTCACTAGTTGATTACCCGGAGTTTGCCGCCGCTGTTTACAACCGTTCCTTCGTGGTGATGGAGTACTTCGGCTATCTACGACGCGACCCCGAGCCGGGCGGCTACGCGTTCTGGCTGGACGTGCTCAATAATCGCGAGCCCAACAATTACCGCGGCATGGTCTGTTCGTTTGTGACTTCGGCGGAATATCAGCAGCGGTTCAGCCCGGTTGTCACGCGCACCAACGCCGAATGCAGCAGCGTCCACTGAGTTGGCTAAGCTCAGGAGAACTTACTGACAAGCTAAAGCTTGAACTCTATACGCCGGTGGGGACAGCTGAGCTTTATTCAGCAACACGACTTCCTTCAGCAGAACTCCATCCGGATCCAATGTGACTGCAGTGAGCGGCTGTTTGAGAGGGAAGCTCTTGACGGTTCGTTTTCCAGTCGGCTGAATCACAAAACGGCTCTTGGACCCGCCACTGGTCACTTCAATTGTCACCGGATCGAGGAAGGCGTGATCACGTTGCGTCTGTTTCAGTTCTACCACGAGGTTCGATCCGGCAGCCGAGAATTCCGCTGAGCTCCAACCGAATTCATAAACCGGATGTCCGCTGCCATAAATCCACCGCGCAAAGAATTCTTTTAGGTTCCTTCCCGAGGCCTTTTCCAAAGCCGCGCGCAGGTCTTCACTACCAGCGGTGCCGTCGCGGTGTGTCTTGTAGTAAGCACGCACGCCTCGGAAGAACGCCTCGTCGCCCAAACGCGCGCGCAGCATGTGCAGCACCCACGCGCCCTTCTGGTAACTATTTCCATTGAGCAGCTTAAACAGATCTTCGGTCTCGCTGTCGTAAAGAGGAGCATGCGTCTTTCGCTCGTACGCGAAAACGGTTTCGGCGGCCTGCTTCATGTAGGTTTGAAATTCTGCCTCTCCCTCGAAGTGTTGAAGAAAGAGACCGGCGAAGTAGGTGGCGAACCCTTCGCTCAACCAGATGTCGGACCAGGTTGATTCCGTAACCGAGTCGCCAAACCATTGGTGCGCGATTTCGTGAGCCACCACATCGACGGTGCCTTGGGGAATGCCAAATTTGCCGCTGACTCGCGCGCTGGGGCTGGGAACGAGTAGGTTACTGGAAAAGACAATCGCGCTGGAGTTTTCCATTCCGCCAAAGCGGGTCGCCGCAACTATCAAAGCGAGCTTTTCATATGGATAGGGCCCCACTAGTTGGCTGAAGTATGCGAGTGCCGGCGGCGCGGGCGAAAACCCTTTCAGCGCATAAGGCTTGTCCACTTGCGGCACGTAATAGGAAAGCGGTGTCAGCAGTCCGGGCACATCAAGCTTCGCGCCTTCATTAACGACGATCACCATGCAGTACGGCGGGATTGGCCGGCTTTCATTGAACGACCACGTCGTAGTCCCTCCGAAATTACCGCGAAACCCTGCAAACGCCCCGTTGGCGACCACCAGGTCGCGCGAAGGCGCCGTGATGCTAAATGCCACTGTGGCCTTGGCCGCCGGGTGGTCCAGGCAGGGAATCCAGTGGTGAACCCGGTCGGGCCAGTTGTCGCCGGTTGCGGAGGGCTTGCCGTCGCGGTCAGTAGTTAGTATTAGCCCGTCTTTCGGCTTGCCGTGATATGCGATAGTGATGCTTATCTGCTTACCTGGTTTGGCGACCTGATTGAGCCGGACATTCAGCCGGTTTGGCGCCCGATCAAATTGCGCTGGTGCATTGTTTACTTTTATCGAGTCGATCGTCAGCTCACCAAAGTCGAGATCGATTGTCCTCACGTTGCGTTTCAGGATCGCGGCACGAATCATCGTGGTCGCAGAGACAATCTCAGTCAGTTGATTATCCAGCCTCAGGGTGACGTTGTAGTGGAGAGGTTTCCAAGTGTCGATGAGGCGCTCGCGGCGCTGGGCCGTGGTGGCAACCGGCAGGATGAAAAAAAGGAGCGACAGAATAAGCGGGCGCCATAGGGGCGAGCGTCGCCGGCTAGTTGCGCGAGTAACAAGAGTTCTCATTTTACGTCGCTGCCTTTACCTCATGCCCAACATCAGAAGCGCCGAGCGGTCGGAAACTTCTCCGTGCTGCTGTACCCACATTAGGTACTCGCCTACTTCACTTTCGGCAACCGGACGATTACCCAACTTCGCGGCCGGTGTTCTTTCGAAGGCGCGATTGGTCAAAGCCATATGTGCTTTTCGGACGTTTAGAGACTCTGGCGCGGCCAGCGCGCGTTCGGCGCTCTCAACATCGGGAAATAATTCTTCATAGGCCATCAAGTGCCAGACCTGTGTTTCGGGATTGAAGGCCAAAACTCGCAATAGCCCGAAACCACTTTCGAGCTGAAAGATAAGATCGTCGCCGGCCGTAAATTGCTGCTCCACGATGATTACCTTTTACCGTAGTTTGAGTAATTTCGCCATGAGAGTTTGAGCCTGGACGGACGTATTGCAAATCGCCTACCGCAAACTTAGAATCCCAACACCAAAATGAGCCTGTTCGATTCATCGAGTGACTACTACGAAATCCTGGATGCCGACGAAGGCGCTTCGCGCGCCGAAATCGAGCGTTCCTACAAACGCCAGGCTTTGAAACACCATCCCGATCGCGGGGGCAGCGAGGATGGCATGAAGACTATCAACGAGGCGTATCAGGTCCTTCATGATGAGGCGTTGCGCAAGGCTTACGATCGCCAGCGCCGCAAGCCGGAAGCAACGGATGCAGCGCGGCCGTTCTCGCCGCCGGCGCAGGACGTGGGAATTTACGGCCAGGGGTTAAGCGCCTTATTGTGCTTGATTGTCGGGCTTCTGCTGTTGTTTCTTGTGCGGTTTCAATGGATTTGGTTTCTCTGGCCGCTCGCAATTCTGGCCGGCTTTGTGATTCTTTTCGGAATATTCATGGCCCACGCGGCGGTGAATACCGCGCGTAACTCGCTGGCCAAAGGGCACCCGGCGCACCGTTTCCGGCTGGCGCAGGAAGCCGGATTTTGGACTGCAGTATTTGCCGGCGCTTACGCGGTGTACTGGATTTTGGATGCAGCCTGATAATCAGCAAACGGTCGTCGCCCAGAATGGCAATCCCGGGGTCAGCGGATTGGATCTTCTTTTCCTGGAGGTCAACAGTCTGGATGAGTCGATTCCGTTCTACCTGGAAAAACTCGGGTTTGAGTTGGAGTCACACAACTTTGATTCCGAGCCGCCGATGGCCACAGTGCGAGGCGGTACGCTCAGGATTACGATGGTGCAACAACTGGAGACCATGCTGAAGCGCGGGCGCGGCGTTCACTTCGTGCTTGGTGTGCCTGATGTCGAGGCCTATCACGAAAGTTTGCAGAAGGAAGGATTGATCGTTACGGCTCCACAGGATGAAGGTTGGGGTGGCCGCTTCATCAGTTTGCAGGACCCGGATGGCTACCGGCTTTTCTTCGTAACCTGGACGTAATGCAAACTGTCAGTGCGCGTTTCCAACGATCGCCCGCCAGGCTTAAGACCGATCGCAAGCTGACGGTTTGCGTTACAAAGAATAAAGACAATGCCAAACCTACAACATGTTGAAAATCTGCTGTTGCGCCAGCGCGGACAGACCATCGATGTGAAGACCATGTCCGGCGGCGTGTACGAAGGAATAATCGCCGACGTCACCAACGATTATGTAACTTTGAAGACGAAGGGCGCGAGCGGGGAAGCGGACCAGGTAATCATCATGCTGCACAGCATTGAATCGATCCTCACCCGCGACGCGTAGCACAGACTGTAGGGGCGTCCCTCCGTGGGCGCTTCCTTCGACGGTCCCAAAGGGGGCGCCCACGGAGGAGCGCCCCTGCAATTCTAGCCGCTTGGTCTTTGTGTCATAGCTGCGGTACACTGTTGCATCGATAGGCCGCTGCTATGCATTACGTCGCTAACCCTCCCAATCCCTGGCTAACCCATTCCGTTGAATGGATCGGCGAGCCTCCCGCCGCGAAGATTGAAGTCTTTGAGGAAACTGCTACGCGCTCAATCATCACCCACAACGATAGTCCGGACGTTGGGTTTGATTACACGGTGAACTGTTATCGGGGCTGCAGCCATGGCTGCACCTACTGTTTTAGCCGGCCCACTCATGAGTATCTCGGGTACGGCGCCGGGACTGATTTTGAGCGCAAGATCGTAGCGAAAGTGCGCGCGCCTGAGTTGCTGCGGGCCGAGTTGTTGAAGCGGTCATGGAAAGGCGAGCTGATAATGTTTTCCTTCACGTCCGATCCGTACATTCCGCTCGAGGCCAATTACAAACTGACGCGCCGGTGTCTGGAAGTGTGTCTGGAGTTTCGCCAGCCCATCGGCGTAATTACCAAATCGGCTTTGATCCGGCGCGACATAGACATCCTGCAGCAACTGGCAAGGGAAGCCAGTGTCGGGGTTTTCATCTCCATCCCGTTTGCTGATTACGATACCGCACGCGCCGTGGAACCCTTTGCGCCTTCACCCGGCGCCCGTTTCAAAGCGATGAAGGAACTGGCGGCGGCAGGCATTGAAGTCGGCATTGGCATTGCGCCGTTGATACCCGGCTTAAGCACTGATATTCCGGAACTGCTGACTCGAGCCAAAGACTGCGGCGCCAACCGCGCTTTTATCAACATGCTGCGTTTGCCGGGCAGCGTCGCCCCTTATTTTGAGGAGCGCCTGCGCGAAACGCTGCCGACGAAGGCTGAGCGGGTCCTCAACCGCATCCGCGACGCGCGCGGGGGCAAGCTCAATTCCAGCGTTTTCGGCGATCGCATGCGCGGTCATGGGCAGTACTGGGAAGCGCAGGAGCGCCTGTTCGAAGTGCATTGCCAGCGGCTGGGCTTCAACCAGCGCACCGTAGGTTCGGAAAAAAGAAAGTTTGCCAGCACCTTCCGCCGACCTTCCGCGCAGGGAGATCTCTTCGCTTAACAACGTCGCGTAAATAGCTTCTGAGCGCAATAAATGTTCAGGCCGGGGGCAGGTTTGATCTATACTGGCGCACCATTACCCGTTGCTGCTGGTCATAGAAGCACCCAGGTCCTGGGGCTAATCTTCCAAGGAGATTCCGCCATGATTAAGATCAAGGATGTCATCCGTGATCGCGAGCCGTATTCGCTGCGAGCTTCGGCAAGTGTCCTGGAAGCCGCCGAGTTCATGGCCGAGAGAAGGATCGGCGCCGTCTGTGTGCTCGATGATGAGGGGCGGCTGATCGGAGTTTTTTCGGAGCGCGACCTCTTGAATCGCGTAGTGGTTCCGCGACACGACCCGGCGGCGATGCATTTGGGTGACGTAATCAGCGAGTTGCGCGCTGTGATTCGCTGCGACGAAACGCCGCACCAGGCATTAGAGCGTATGGAGCAGATTGGGAGCCGTCATTTGCCCGTAGTAGATGACGATCGATGGGTCGGCATGCTCTCAATGCGCGACTTATTGCGAGTGGAGCTTGGCGAGCAGGGCGATGAGCTGAAACTCCTGCACGAGTACATTCAACATTGAACTATCCGCAGTTCCCGTCAAATAGCGTAACCAAATGAGGTAGGTCAATGAGTACTGCAAAAGCCGCGACAGTGCGCGAGAGTGTCTCAGAAGCAGAGTGGCAGACGCGTGTTGATCTGGCCGCGAGCTATCGCCTGGTCGCGCATTATGGCTGGGATGATTTGATCTTCACACATATCTCCGCGCGAGTGCCGGGTACGGACCATCACTTCCTGCTCAATCCTTACGGCATGATGTTTGACGAAGTGACAGCGTCGAGCCTGGTGAAGGTCGACCTCGCGGGAAAGATTGTGATGGACTCACTACACTTCATAAATCCCGCAGGCTTTACCATTCATAGCGCAGTGCACGCCGCGCGTGAGGATGCGCTTTGCGTGATGCATCTGCACACTGAAAATGGCATCGCTGTTTCCGCTCAAAAAGCCGGCTTGCTGCCAATCTCTCAGCAATCGCTACTAGCCCTGGCTTCACTCGCCTACCATGACTACGAAGGATTAGCGCTGAATGAAGATGAAAAGCCCCGCCTGGTGGCAGACCTGGGAAATCGGAATCACATGATTCTCAGGAATCACGGTCTGCTGACTGTGGGGCGCACGGTGGCCGAGGCCTTTCTCGGAATGTTCATTCTGGAAAGAGCGTGCAGGATCCAGATCCTGGCGCAATCAGGTGGCGCCGAACTGGTTCCCATTCCGGACATGATTCTGGATCTGGTTTCCAACCAACTGAACGCCGTTACGGTCGGCCAGGGAGCCGAACTTACCTGGCCCGGCCTACGGCGCAAGCTCGATCGGATGGATCGGTCGTATCAGGATTAAGAAGGAAGCACAGACGCTAGTCTGTGAAGAGGGTCTGATAGTAATCACAGGCTGCTATCTGTGATACTCCGTTTTAGAACTTCTGCGCCAGCACCGCGGTTTTGGTCCAACCTATCAACTGTAATGGTGGGAAGCGATAGTGATTGACCACCCGGAAATGACGGCGAGTCTTTTCGTCGACCTCTGATGGCGGATGGGCCTTAAACCTAAACATTAGTCCCAGCGCCGTGCTCGCTATCGAAGGTCTAATCGGCAAGTTCAGTAGATGACCGCGGGGTGAGATCACGCGGGCCAGTTCATCCAGCCCTGCCTCCAGGGGCAAATACTCCAACATCCCACTCGTCACAATCAAATCGAAGGACGCATCGGCGAATGGCAGGCTCAGCACGTTACCTTGCATGAAGCTAACCTGGTTCGCGAGCTCGGAGCTTTCAGAGACGGCCTTTCTGGCTTTTGCGACTGACGATCCGGAGAGATCGATAGCTGTGATACTCACCGGCACTGACACCGCGCGCAACAACGCCAGTGTTAGCAGTCCGGTTCCGCAACCGGCGTCCAAAATCCTCGCGCCCGGAGATAAGGGCAGAGGATAATCGCGAAAGTACTGATCGAGTGAACGTCCATACCCGTTGACCTTGAAGGTCAAATCATAAAGACCCGCAATTCGGTCGTAGAAAGTACCGGCGGGTGCTTCGGTGCTGGTTGCGGTTAGTGCGTACTCTGCCATTCTTGTCTCTCCGTCTATGCGGCAAACGCTATCAAGGGCCCACTTGAGGATTTAAATGTGCGACGGTCGCAAATGCCTATCAGGAGTCGCGCAATTGTAGCCTCACAACCCCGATTTCCCAAACGGAAACAACCCAGTTGGAGTGACAATCAAGAGCGACTGGGAAAAATGGGCTTAGTTTGCAAGAAATTTGAGATCTGCCGTTCTGGAAGCAGGAAAACTCGGTCATTTCTGCAAAAAGGAGCGGCTAGTAATGAACAAGAAGATCGCAACGGTCCTGTGCGTCAGCGCCGTGCTGCTGGCTTCGGCGGTTCTGGCAGTATCCCGCGGGTTTCGCGCCACAGACCCTTTCTCAGCAACGGAGCCCAACACAGTGGAGAACGACGTGACCTCTGAACCCGTGGCCATTTTGGACAACGGGCTGGAGCTGGAGGTTTTGGTGAATGGCGTATCGCTCCAGGAGTATCAGGCCAGGGGGCGACGCTACATCGAAGCGCTAGAGGGCGCCGAGTACGAAATCAGCCTGCGAAATGCCTTGCCAACTCGAGTGGCCGTAGCGCTTTCAGTCGACGGCTTAAATAGCATTGACGCGAAGCACACGACCGCATGGGACGCCAGCAAGTGGGTGATTGGACCCTACCAGACGATTCGCATCGGGGGCTGGCAAATGAGTTCGGCAAGAGCACGCCGTTTTTACTTTACGAGCGAGCGAGATTCTTATGCGGCGAAATTGGGTCAGACTGCCAACCTGGGTTTGATTTCGGTGGTTGTCTTCCGGGAACGAACGCGAGCAATCGTCCCGATTACGCCGCCGCGAATTGAGCCGCTTTACGAAAGTCGCGGCCGTGGCGAGGCCGAGAATTCGGCTAAGTCGAAGGCGGGATCCACAGCCGACGGCACGATGGGACGTTCGAGTAGTCAACCTGTACCGGCGCCGGATGACGAATCTGCGGCCACCGGCATTGGACGTTCCGTACGCAACGACGTGCGCTGGGTGAACCTCGATCTCGACCCGCGTCCGGCCGGAGAAGTGACTGTCCGCTATGAATACCGCGCCGCCCTGGTCCGCTTGGGCATTCTTCCGCGTCCGCGTCCGGTGCCCGATGTTTTGGGACGTCGTGAAAGAGCGCAAGGCTTTGAAGGTGGTTACTGTCCGGAGCCTTAAGTTATTACCGGTTGGCCCAGACCTTCGATCAGTCAGCGCAGATGGTCTGGGTCTTAACGGCGAACCAGGTCGGCGTTGTAAAGTTGCTGGTATGCGCGATAGTTTGCCATCACTCTGAAGACGTACGTCTTCGTTTCTGAAAACCCGACCTCGGCGGTGAATACGCCGCGGTCATTGTGTCTCGCTCGCTTAACCCAACGCGCGACGTTGTCTTCGCCGCCGTTGTACGACGCGGCCACCGCCTCGGGTAGATTCGGAAAGAGACGATTAAGCTCCGCGAGATAGACGCTACCAATGGCTATCGAGACGCCCGGCTCGTAAAGCTGATTTTCAGTGAGATGATTGACGCGGGCGCGGGGCGCATACTTTGCGGCTGTGTCCAAGGTGAGTTGCAGCAGTCCACGGGCCGACGCCGGTGACTTGGCGTTGGGCTTAAACTGGCTTTCTTCCTTCATCACCGCCAACACCAGGCGGGGATCCACTCCCCGTGCTTTAGCAAAGCGCAACACATCACCGCGATATGGCGTGGGGTAGAGATTGGCCGCGGCGACAGTTTGACTGCGCGCACGCTGGGCACGTTCCTCGCCCCGCGAATGAGCAGTTGAACTATCCATCGCCAACAGCCGTTCGGTTGCCAGAGAGCCGTAATAGGAGCCGGAGTTCGTGGGGAGGGTTAGATAAGCGCGAGTCGCGTCGTCCGTACGGCCCGAGCGCTCCAGGCTATAGGCTTTGAGGTAGGTGACTTCGTCTGCAGTTGTTAAGGCGCCTTTTTGAAAGGGTCTGGCTAGCAGTTCGTCGGCGGTTTGTGCAGCTTGGCGCCATTCACCCTCGGCGACGTGCAGCCGCAATCTGCCAAACAAAGCGTTAGTGTCGGTGACAGTGCCGGGAAATCGCTCTCTGGTGCGGGCCACCCACGCCATCGCCTCTCTGCGCTGCCCGGCTTCTCGCAGGCTGTCGATGACATTCAAATGGGCAGTCTCGATCCGCTCACCATCAGGATAGGTTTCGACATACTCGCGAAATCTGTCTGCGGCCTCATCAGGTTTCCCTAAGCGCAAAAGGGCTGAGGCCGAAGCGTTCAGCCCTTCTCGTCCATCCTTTGTTTGCGGAAACTGCCGCGCGACACGCTCGTAGAAGCGTAGCGCTTCTCCGTATTGACGCTCCTGAAAATTGGATCGTCCCATGCCAAACAGCGCCGCCGGAACGTTAATATCGTTTGGATAGGTATCGATAACGATCTGCCAGTGTTGCCGCGCCTCAGCCAACGCACGGTTCGACATGTAGATGCCTGCGCGGCGCATATGCTCGGCGGCGCTGAGTTGCGCAAACGTGCCGGTCGTGCGGTCAGCCCGGTCGTCGCGCCGCACTGCATTCAACGCGGCTTCGTTGCCCTGAGCGTTCGTCAGCACAAACCCGCAGAGGAGAAGGGCAGTCAGCGCTATTGAGCGATAGAGTCTCAGATACTTTCCCATCTACTCCGTCTCCTCAATGATCTCAAAACTGGAAACGATTTCCACCGTGGGGCGCAGCGTCGCAGCCACGCTGCAATACTTTTCGTCTGAGAGTTGCACTGCCTGGGCCAGCGCTGCCTCCGATATATTGCGACCACGAACCAGGTGATGAACCTCCATCCTGGTGAAGGCGCGGGGATGCTCCACCCGTCTCGCGCCCGTAATCTCAATCCGGTAGTCGGTGACTTCTTGTCGCTTCTTTTTCAGGATTGAGATCACGTCAACTCCGGTGCAGCTCCCCAGCGCAATCAACAGCAGTTCCACTGGCGACGCCGCGTTGGCCCGCCCGGAATCAGTGTCCAGAACCTGGGCATGGCCCGACGGAGTGATCCCGATAAAAAGATCATCGCCGCCAAAAATCACTTGAGCTTTCACTGCCGAATCCGCCATTTCCAGAATGCCTTTCCGTTTCCGAGCCAACCTATAAGTGCACGTAGTTTTTGGCGCGATGGGCTACCCAAATCCGGCGTCGCCGGCCTGTACTTGGCTCTGTACCAATTGCTTTCACCCGCACCAAATCCTTACGGAATTAGAACATAATTTGATCGAAACACCATAACTGCTCAGCTATCTATGCTCCCAGAGGTGAATCGAAATCGTTGAGGCGCTAGCGTCGATTCTTCGGCACGCCGCTTGATGTCTTCTTATCTCTCTCCCAGGCCCCACGCCTTTTGAGCGTGGCCCGAAATTTAATAGTCAAAAGAAACAGTGGAGGTAAGTTTTTCATGAACAGCATTAAACGCATTTTGCCAATGTTCTTATTGGTCTTGAGTGGCGCGCTCGGCGTCGAAGCACAAACACAGCGAACCTACCAGGGTACATTTCAATCGGTACGACAGCTAATCATCAGAATCGATAACCGGGCCAACCGGTTCCGCGCCGCCCTGGATGGGGGACTGAATTCCAGCACCCTAAACAACACCAGGGCCGAAGACAATATTAACTCCTCTGTGACTCAATTCGACGATTCTGTTCGCCGCTTGCGCGACCGCTTTGACCGGCGGCAATCGAGCGCGGCCGACGTGCAAGACGTGTTGGGTTCGGCTGCCCAGATCGATCGGTTTCTTCGGAGGCGGCAATTGGATACCCGGACGCAAAACGCCTGGGCGCTGTTACGAACTGATCTTAACCAGCTAGCGCGGGCTTACAGTGTTTCCTGGCCGGCGGTTGGTCGGACTTATCCGCCTGTGACTCCTGGAACCGGGCAATACCCCGCCACGACAAATCGCTTGACGGGCACCTATCGTTTGGACGTTTCAAGCAGCGACGATCCTCGAACTGCGGCGGACAACGCTACCCGAAATCTTCCCCGATACAATCGCGCACAAGTAATGAATTCGATAGCCGCAAGACTCGAAGCGCCGGACCAGCTCGCCATCGATCTCCGCGGCCGGACTGTAACGATTGCGTCATCGCGCGCACCGCAGATCACTTTTGAGGCGGACGGGCGCGAGCGCGTGGAAGCGTCCAACAATGGCCGCACAGTCAGAGCCCAGGCAACGCTCACCGGCGATCAGCTCATGGTCAGCTCTACCGGTGAGCGGGGAAATGATTTCAGCGTCACGTTCGAGCCGATCGAAAACGGCCAGCGGTTGCGTGTCACTCGTCGTGTTTATGCTGAAGGTCTGACTCAGCCCGTCGTGGTGCAGAGCACCTACAATAAGAGTTCTGAAGTGGCGCAGTTCAACATCTACAGTGGGCCGGCAACCTATCCGGGGCCGGTGAACTCCAGCGGAGATTTCGCCGTTCTGAATGGGGAACTCGTCGTCGGCACACTTAATGAATCGCTTAGCACTGCGACTAGTCGGGAAGGTGATCGCTTTACATTGAACGTGCGCCAGCCCGTTCAGTTTGAAGGGGCGACGGTCGAAGGCCATGTGTCGCATGTTGAGCGAAGCGGTCGGTTGACCGGACGTTCAGTGATGACCTTGACCTTTGACAATATACGTTTACGCGATGGCCGCAGCTATCGCTTTGCGGGAATACTCGAGAGCGCTCGCACGTTTGATGGCAACGTGGTGCGCGTGGATAACGAAGGCGCGGTTCGTGACGACAGCCAGACAACGCGAACCGAACAGCGGGCGGCAGTCGGTACGGCAGTGGGCGCAATCATCGGCGCCATCGCCGGTGGAGGTAAAGGTGCTGCCATCGGCGCGATATTAGGCGCCGGCGGTGGTGCAGGTTCAGTTTACGTTCAGGGCCGAAATGACCTCGAGCTGCAAAGAGGATCGGAGATCACTGTGCGGGCGACGGGCCCTTCTTCTAACGTTTTAAGATAGGCCCTTGTGCTCACCTGAAAGAGTGAGCAATGGCAGCGTGCAGGCTTAACGGAAACGTTTACTCCTGCGCGCTGCCTTTTTTCTTACAAGACACATGAATGCTGTGTTAGGATGGCGCCGGCTCAACCGGTAAACACCTCGTCCTTACTTCGAAAAGGCTCTCAACTCCCACCCGACTGAGCGCAATCGTAACTTTGATACGATAACGAGAGGATTCAAAGATGGCCTCTATTCTCGTAGTCGATGACGATGAAGCGATCCGGGATACGTTGTACGAACTTTTTGCGGGTCAGTATCTTTGTCACACTGCAGAAACAGCCGAACGAGCTCTGACGTTGCTTAGGTCCGAGATCTACGATGTGGTTCTGACTGACATTTCGATGCCCGGTCTGAGCGGGTTGGAATTGCTCGGTCACGTCGTGCAATCTTACCCGGGAACGCCGGTGATCGTAATTTCAGGAATCAGTGACCAGGAACATGCGCAGGGCCTAATCAAGCTTGGCGCGTTTGATTATCTGTTGAAGCCATTCGGGCTGGAAGTCGTCGAGGATAGCGTGCGACGCGCCGTTGCTTACCGGCGGAAACTTGCGAACGGAAATGACGGCGACAAGTCAGGGTCTTCCGGAAGCGAATCACCCCCAGCCAAGGCGGACTGGGCGATTGTGCCCGATGACTCCAAGGATCGCGACCCCAATGGATCTCAGTGAAGCCGGCTCGGATCAGTGGGCTTCGACTCGCGCAGTTCACGATCGGTATCCTGTCTGATTTGCTGCTCGAGCAGCGCTGCCTCCAAGGCCATTGGCGGGTTGTTGTGACCTTCATCCAATCGGTCGAGCAGGAGGTTGGTCTCCGCCCAACCGGATCCTCGGCTCGCCGCTGCTTCGATCGTTTGTAGCCGCGTTTCCACGCGCCCGAGATTTCGGCGGGCCGCACCTTTGAGAGATTCAAGGCGCCCGCGATCCAATTCCAAATCTTGAAGTAAGGCTGCGGCTTCGGATCCCTCTATGCGGGCTGCCCGGTTTACTCGCTGCTGCACAGCCAGGAGTTCGCGGTTGGCAGTGCTGACGACGCGGCTTGCGTTTAAGCGTAGCGCCAGAGTTTCACAGTAGGCGTCGGCGAGTGATGCCGATTGCCGCTGTATTTGCTTGAGTACCCGTCGTTCAATAGGGGTCAGTTCGGATATGAACCAGGGAATTTCCCGTGCGGTAATGCCGTCGGCTGCCAGCCGCTCTCGCAACCCTTTCGCCCAATGCCGGCGATAAAAGAGCAGGGCAATGGCAACGATAAGTCCGCTAGCGGAACCTAATGCCATTGACGTCAACGCCAGCAGCATGTAAACAGCGGCGTCCTCCGCTGCAGTGAAGTAAAAGAATAAAAAGAACAACGGTGGAACGATGGTGAATATGGACCAGGAGACCCAGGGTGCCCAACGCAGGAGCTGGTCGGTTCTTTCGTCGCTCTTCGTGATTTGACCGATTGATTTGGTTGTATTCACACTTGCGCCCCTGTCCTATGATTGCGAAAAACAAAGCATAGCGATTATGCGCTAGCCATGCCAGTTTCAATCTGGGCCAGTACCTTTGAGCTCTCGATCCGGTATAATAAGATTATCGAGCTGGAGACGCTATGAGCAGGATCAGGAAAAGCCACAAGCGATGGACCGTTACTGCCCTCGGGGTGTCGATTATTTTGCTGAGCACCTCGCTGTCTCTTCCCCAGGATACAGGCGGCAGCATATCGGTGCGGCGCCCGGGTCGCGCTCTGGAAAAGCCAGTTACAATTCCGGTGACCGTTCGCGTTCGTCAGTCTAATCCGCAACAAGAAGTCCAGTTAGTGGATTTGATTGTCCGCGAAGATGGAGATGAGCAACCTCCGATTTCAATCCGCAGCCTCGCGACCACGCCTCTCTCGTTCGCCGTGCTAATCCAGGATGATCTCGTCTCCTCAGTAAGTAACGAAATCAAAACCATCGCTGAGTTCATCCGCCACTTGCCACCCGGCGCCCGCGTGCTGGTCGGTTATATTCGCGGCGGTTCGTTGGATGTGCGGCAGCGCTTCACCACGGATTTGAATAAGGCAGCCAGGTCATTGCGCGTGCCTTACGGCTTGGCCAGCGCGGCGACTCTGGATCCGTATATTCAGGTTCGAGAGGGATTGAAGAGGTTCGAATCTCAACCACTGGGACGTCGCGCGATGCTCGTCATCTCAGACGGGTTGGATATCTCACGCGGACAGGATTCCACCTCGATCGTAGACAGTTTGGATTTGCACCGGGCGATTACCGAAGCACAGCGTCGAAGTGTGGCCATCTACTCGATCTACTCGCCAAGTGTTAGCGCAACGGCAAACGGCAGTGCTGTTTTGGTAGGCGGCGCACAAAGCGCCTTGCAACGGCTATCAAATGATACGGGTGGCCACGCATTCTTCCAGGGCAGCTACGCTCCGGTTAGCTTCGACCGCTTTCTGGCCGACATTGACGCAGCGCTGGGAAGGCAAATAGCACTGACTTATCTTTCTACTCACCCAAACAAGGGGTTCCATCGGATTGAGGTGAAATCCTTGGCGCCTGACGTGGAAGTTCGGCACCCCGCCGGTTACACACGATAGTTTACCGCCTGGTTTTTAAATCCCAGACTCCAAAGAGTTCGTTTCGTCAGGGCGGTCGGAGATTTATTGGACGGTCGCAGGCAACAAGGAGGCGCGCTTGTCTGACGCTGTTGCCCAACCGTCAGCGATGCTGGCAATCATGCCGTGAAAGTGGATTTCGCTTCCTGATAATACAAGCACTACGTCGCCCGCGTGGTACCGCGGATCCTCAAGTTTGAACCGAATCACCGTAGCTTGTCCGTTCTCCGTTTCGATCGTTTCGAAGGCGAATTCATCCGCATCGACAAGGTAGGTTTGTGAATTGTTGGCGGTCCTTTGTTCTTCTGGCATGATTTCGCTTCTTCTGCCGCGCTCGGCGTCGAATGCAATGGTAATGGGCGGCTAGTCGGGCTCGAACCGACGACCTCCAGATCCACAATCTGGCGTTCTAACCGACTGAACTATAGCCGCCACAAATCGTCGCCGCTCTTCGCGGGTTGATTGCCCCCGGCAGGACTCGAACCTGCGGCCCTCTGCTTAGCATCCAGCATCAAGTTTCCCTGACCGTCCGAGATGAATCTCAGAGTTGCTGGCTGGACTATATCTTAGGCATTGCAGCCCCGGCCCGTATAGTCTCTGAGGATCCCACGTCCTTTAGCTTCGAGGCGCGCGGTTTCCTGCGGGTTACCCAATCCTGCTGAATTGTTACTCGTCCAATCCGAGTATCAGAGGCTCTCAGGGCGTTCTCGCATACAGGGCCGTCCACTCAATGAGTTGGTAACAAATTTCGTTCCTCATTAAGGCTCCAACAAGGCAGATGCTCTATCCGCTGAGCTACAGGGGCATCTCTTAAAGAGCGAGATGTTACCACGCACCTAATAATCAAGCTACAGGTCTCTTGGTTAAAGAGGTACTCAGTTCACAGGTACGTCGCCGGCAAAACAAAGAGGCCGCCAGATGAGTCCGGCGGTCTCTTGAAAAGAATTCAGAAAATCCTGTTAGGCGGCTTTGGTGTGTTCACTCGTTTCCGCAAAAACACGGCGTCCGTTGAGAGCATCATCAATGATTTCACGAACGGCAGAAGTGTCTGGATTTACATCCATCCGGTCGCACGCTCCTAAATGCCGCAAAATGCCTTCAGTCGCGATGTCCATGGCTGTTCCCATTAACTTGGAATAGCGTCGTGCCTGAATATGGTCAATTCTGAGTAGCCGCTCATTCAGCGGCAAATGTCTGTCAAAAATCACGGTTTCTCTCGCTCCTTCTCTTTCACCGAACCTCGCCAGTTATCCATGAAGTCCCAAGGCTCGGTTATGTTTGTTATTAAGTGAATCTTAGATGCTTTTCCACACGTTTCGGATGCAAACCTGTTGCGTTTTCAGCCCGAAATTGACACAGAAAGCCCGGTTGACCTGCGGCAAATATCAGCGTGTTCGGAAAAACTGGGCATTATAGATGAGGGGCGAGCCAAAAGCCACATAAAACTTCGGAATTATGCACTTGACACACCCATGAATCCGTGAGAATATGGCTTTACCATGAAAAAGCCATTCAAACGCGAAGCCGGATCGATTCTCGAACCCCATTTCCTAGACGAAGATAAGGCCAGAGACTTCCTTGAAGCCATGCGCTGGTCTGAGGGCGTTATCTGCCCGAAATGCGGTCTGGTGGGCGAAGCGTACAAGCTAACTCCTAAGCCTAAGACGTTCGAGGAAGTAAAAGCCTCCAAAAAGCGCATTCGCAAGCCCCGCAAGGGTCTGTGGAAGTGTGCTGGATGCCGGAAGCAGTTTACCGTAACTGTGGGAACTATTTTTGAGGACAGCCATATACCCCTCAACAAGTGGCTTCTAGCGATCCATTTGATGTGCGCCAGCAAGAAGGGCGTTTCCGCTCACCAGCTAATGAGGATGCTCGACATCAAACAATACAAGTCGGCATGGTTCATGGCTCACCGAATCCGGTACGCAATGACAGGCGAATTGCCTGAGAAGCTGTCTGGAATAGTCGAGGCTGATGAGACATACATTGGCGGTCGGCGGCGTATGCGTCTCCCGCAAGTGACAAAGCAGGGAGAGCGAGCCGTGGATCGTCCCAGCCATTGGACAGAGAAGGCCGCTGTGTTCTCAGTGGTTCAGCGTGGCGGTCGGGTTCACTCACGCCATATTGAAAACGTGACCACTTCAAACCTGCGAGCCGTTCTCGATTCAGTCTGCGAGGCCGATGCGCACTTTATGACCGACACAGGCCCGTTGCGCGGTCTAGGCAAGGATCGCAAGCATTCACTTGTGAACCATAAGGCCGATGAGTATGTCCGTTACGATGAGGGCGTATGCGTGACCACTAACACGGTGGAAGGCTATTTCTCGCTCTCAAGCGCGGGATAAACGGCACCTATCATCACGTAGGCCGGAAGCATTTGCATCGCTATCTAAGTGAGTTTGATTTTAGATATAACGAACGCGAAACCACTGACGGCCAGCGGGCGCAAACCGCTCTCAAGGGGTTCGAGGGCAAGCGTTTGATGTACCGGGACTCCTGAAGGGGAAGCGTTAATCTTCCCCTTTTTCCCTGCCTATGCCATACTTCCGACACGGAGTGTCGACCAGTGGTGAGCCAATTAAGTCTAGCCTTTCCAAGTCATTACGCCTTACTCTCGCCCGATGAGATATATGAAACGGTCGACGAGAATCTACTCAAACAACTAGCTGAAGATCGACGATTAGAACGCAAGCCAGCCGGAATGCACGGGAAGGACTTGGGGCGATGGTTCTCCATGTGGGCAAATACAGCACCCGAAGGCGGTCTGATTATTGTTGGCATGGAAGATGAGGGAGAGTTTTCCGGTTGTCATAGTCTCAGCTCAGACCGACTGAATAAATTAGAAAAAAGTCATTACACCTACGTTCCAGACGCACGGGTCGACAGCAAGCGCATAGCCGTAACGGCCTTAGATGGGTCGGACAGCTTCGTTGTGGTGTTCCGTGTTCGTTATCGGGAAGATAAGGTTGTTCAGACTGTCTCTGGCCCATCGTTCATACGACGCGGCGACGAGTGTCGCGAGCTAAAACGCGACGAAATTCGCGAGTTGGAAATAGATAAACGACAGGTCGACATTGAGAAAGAGCCCGTCACGCTGGTCTATCCAGATGATTTCGACGCTGACCTCATCAGGCGATTTATCGAAGGCGTTAAGAAGGTCCACCAACCGCTTCAGAATTACGACGATATTACAGTATTGGAGCAACGGCGATTAGGTCGGATCAGCAGCGGCCTTTTTACCCCTAACACAGCTTGCGCTTTAGCGTTTGCAAAAGATCCGGGCCAGCTATTCCCTGGTTGCCAAATCATGTTCTTGCGTGTTGATGGAGAAGTGGAAAAATCAGGGGATCAATACAACGTCATAAAAAGAATCCCGATTGAAGGGCCGGTTCCCCGGTTGCTGGAACAAGCAGCGACTATGTTGGGCCAGCAGCTCCGCGATTTCTCGCGACTAGGAGATGACGGCATTTTTTACAGCGCACCTGAGTACCCGTATGCCGCGTGGTACGAAGCGTTAGTTAACGCCTGCGTCCATCGCTCCTACGGCCTTAAAACGATGAACGTATTCGTTAAGATGTTTGACGACAAGCTGGTCATTGAAAGCCCCGGCGGCTTTCCGCCTACCGTGACGCCTGACAATATTTACGTCTCCCACGTCCCGCGCAACCCCACCCTTATGCGTGCGATGTTCTATCTGGGCTTAGTAAAAGAACACGCGGAGGGTACCAAGCGAATGCGGGAGACGATGCAAAACATGAACCTGCCCGATCCGCAATTCCGACAGACTGAAACTGGTATAGGATTCTCGCAAGTTTGGGTTACGCTAAAGAACCATATCAAACAGCGAAAAGTATGGATCGACAGCGACGTTACAATCGCTCTGGGTGATGCCCTTGCTAAGAATCTTAAACCAGAAGAAAAGCGCGTCCTAAACTTCGTCGCTGAACATGGAAAGATAAACGTGATTCAGTGCCATCGACTGTTACCGAGCCTTGCGAAATGGCACTCAGCAAAACGTCTGCTAATGCGCTTAGTCGAGAAGGGATTGCTAATACACGTCTCAAGAGGCAAGCGAGACAACAAGGCACATTTCGTTTTACCGCCAGCATTCAAGGGAGCAAAAAATGGCAACTAAGGCAAGCCCCAACCCCTCAGGCAAAACAGGCAAACCGTTCTCACTTGCCCCGCATTCCTTCGAGGATGCCCTTAGGAAGATTCTAGCCACACCGCCAGAGCCAAAGCCTGCCCCAAAAGCCCGTCGGCCTACCTCGCAAAAGAAATCAGATAAACGCTAACTCTGCTCGCAAGATCGGTGATATAAGCGGCGAATGCCGCGTGTTCCCGCCGTTTGTTCCAATTGTGGATTGATGTTTGGCTCTGGAATTGAGCTACGCAACGCCACGAATATCCGAATCATAGGCGGGAGGAACGAATGCCCGCGATGCGGCGCAATGGCCGAAATGCTCGATGGGATTTATGACTCTCTAGGGAATACTCTCAGCGTCTTATTAACGTCTGACAAGTCCGTTGCCAGATTGAAAGCCTTAGTAGATGCCCTTACGGTTGCGCGAGAAAACAAAGCCTCCGCCGAAGAGGTAAAAGAAACCATTACTAGGCATGTTCCTGAGCTTCAAAAGTTTGCGGATGCCGTGCCCAAAACGCCGCTCGGACTCAACGAGTACATCAAGACAATCTGCTTAATCATTACCACTCTGATTGCTGCTTACGCATTCCTTTGTAAGAAGTCGGACGTAACTCAAGAGCAGATAAGCAAGCAAGTCGAGCGAGAGGTATCGAACGCTATTGAGACTCTACAGCCGAAGCCGAAGGCGGTTGAGCAGCCTGATACTGCGAATCGACATGAGAGACGCGCACAGGCCAAGAGAGCGCGACACAGATAGCAAATACCCAGCCCAGAACCGCCGCTAAGTCCTCCAAATAGACAGAGCAGAGACAACCCCAGACCGCGAAGGCAAGAGTCACATCGCGCCTTGAGAGAAAACCCCTTAATTTATGACAGATTTTCATCGGTTTTAGATGATGGGTGCGTCAAAGGCATAATCATCTAAAACTTCAGTGGGGCTGAACCTCCACCGGATCAGAGTAATCGGCATGGGAAAAGGGGGGATTGTTAGGCCGAATAAGGCCAAAAACTGCGGCACCGACCCGAGCCTCGCATGAACTATGCAGGCAGTCTGGGTCGGTGCGGTAAGAGCCTCTACTGATGCCTTGAGGGCCTTAATGCTCGGGCCCCTCAAGCCGTTGAAAGAAACCGTTATTTCTTCGGCAAAACCGTATCTTTCATGGATTTTCCGACGCGAAACTTGAGGGTCGTTTTGGCCGGAATTTGAATAGTAGCGCCGGTTGCTGGGTTACGTCCCTCGCGAGCCTTCCGCTCGGAACGAACCAGTTTGCCAAATCCTGGAAGTACGAACTCCCCATTTGACTTCACTTCCTGAGATGCCAGGTTCGAGAGTTCTTCGAAGAATTCCTTCACCTGAGCGCGTTTCATGCCGGTTTTCTCGGCAAAATGGTTGATTACTTCGGATTGAGTCATTCGTCGTTTGCCTGATGCCGCTGTGGTCGCCATGGCGTGGTGTACTACCTCCGTAGACTAACAATAATGAAAAAGCTGATGGCGCAACATATATCATACACAGAGCGATAAGTCTGCATAAAAACGCTATTTTCGCGCTATTTTGGCGAATATCGACACGGCGAGTGGCTCTGGACTTGATTCAGCACCCAGAAGGGGAACGGCGCCGCCCTGCGGCATGGCGACGTAGGAAGCCACAGCGTCGGCTTGGACCTTAGATGCAAAGCCACCTAGCCAGGGCCTTGATAGAAACGGCCTTTCGAAGCAAACAAAGAAGATCCAAGCGCACAGGACGGTTGCGGGAGTCATGATCACGACAGCTACGAAGGTCTCGGATAGGCCCAATTTTTCGAAACGGTAGGCCTCCATCAGAACTAATTCATGAATCAGGTATAGCGAGTAGGAGAAAAGCCCAATGAAAGCCAAGCCTCGCACTAGCGCGGGAGCTCGAAGCATTTTCCTCCATTTCTTTTCAGCCACGACCAGGCAATTTACGATAATGAAGAAGGCCACTCCCCAAAGTGGATGTAATAAGAGCCATGCTGAATCGTGAAGGATCCTGTGGGACTCCATTAGAGGAAGGGCCTGAGTTAACGCTACGGCGCACAGCAGTGCGATCAACCCAATGCTGGCTCGGCTACACCATTTTGGCAGAGCGACCACTCCCAGAGCGGCTTCCACTGCAAGCGCCCCGAGAGCCCACGTAAACCAGTGTGCCGCCGCCCCCTCCGTCAGGGGTATGCTGACGCCACCGGAGCGCTGCACGCCTAGAACGAGAAAAAGCCATCCGACGCGAGTTGCCGCACATATCAGAAGGGTACGTCGCCAGCCGAGCCGATTTCGCAAGAAGAGTAGAAGGAAGTAGGCAAGATAAAGTTGTTCCTCGATCGCAAGGGTCCAGAACACACCGTTGATGCTATAGGTTGAGCGAGGGTCAAAATTGTGTAGCATCAATAAATGAAGCACTAAGTCCCAGAGGTAAAACGCAGTGACCTTAAACTTCGTTGTGATACCGGACACCACAAGATATATGACAAGGGCAAAAAGATAAGGAGGATAAAGGCGCCGGATTCTGCGCGTCCAGAAGGACTTGAAGTCGAGGTGGACATGATCGTTAACGACGCGGCGCTTCGCCCATTGCAGGTGAATACAGAAACCGGATATTACGAAAAACAAGAAGACGCCGGAATAGCCGAACGATGAGGCTGCCCATATTGGTGTAAATAACCAGCTCCAGATAACCTTAATTTGTGGATACGGTTTCGCGCCCACTTCGTGGTATAGAACAACGCCCAGCGCCGCGCCACCGCGTAAAGCATCAATACCACGTAGTCTCCCGCCTACCTTTGAAATAGTGTCGTTCACTGCCTATAACAGTTGTCCCGCGGATTGCTAACCGGATTCGGAAGTGAAATGGCCACCCGAAAACGGCGGCCATTAATGATTAGAGGAATGTGGTCGGGGCGAGAGGATTCGAACCTCCGACCTCTCGGTCCCAAACCGAGCGCACTACCAGGCTGTGCTACGCCCCGAAGACTGTCATCTTTACGATAGAAGCAAGATGGTCATTCTAGCGGTGGGCACAACAACGGTCAAGACGCGCTAACTGGATCTGTTGCTTGGTTGCGTAACAAGTTTGGATTGTCTAATAGAAACTGCCGGACTGCAAAGAGTGCCTGAGCGCGGTGGCTGATTCTATTTTTCACATCGAGGCCCAGTTCCGCCATGGTTTGCTCGTGGCCCTTGGGGACGAAAACAGGATCGTAGCCAAAGCCACCATTCCCCTTTGGTTCAGACAGAATCATTCCTTCGCACGTGGACTCTGCCAGATAGATCAATTTCCCGTCGGCGTCGGCCAATGCCACTGCCGCAACGAACCGAGCGGTACGCTCGTTTTCAGTCACATGAGCCAAATTCGCGAGGAGGACCGATACTCGATCCGCATCGGACGTGGCAGTGGCGGAATATCGGGCTGAGAAAATCCCCGGCGCACCGTCGAGAACGTCAACCTCCAACCCAGAATCGTCGGCGATGGCGCTAAGGCTGGTTTGCATAGAATAGGTTTGAGCCTTCAGTGCAGCATTCTCTGCAAAGGTTTTCCCCGTCTCTTCCACGGTTTTGATATTGAAATCGACCAACGACCTCAGTGTGAACGGAAGGTCCGCTAGTAGCAGCGACACTTCCAGCACTTTGCCGGGGTTCTTAGTGGCGATAAGCAGTTCCGGCTTCGTCTCTTTCATTTTGCAGATATGCCGGTGTTGAAATAGGAGATCATGACGCCCACAAGGCCAGCTGACGAGCGTGTTACTTTCTCAATCCCCTCGCCTGTTAAAGATGTAGTGCTGACAGCGAATGGAATTTCTCCGAGTTCTCTTCCATCCTTAATAGATTCAACCGGCTGCCCCGACGTTAGCGAGAACAATGCTTTAGCGGAAACGAGATCTGAGGAGTAGCTAACAGATATTGGCGGAACCAGGAGGGGGAACTGACTGGCTCGCCGGAAGCTTGGCAGAGAAGCCACCGTTGGTCCCTGGGACTTCGCCATCAGACAACCGCGCACGAGGGGAGCAGGACCGAGTAATAAATACTGCTCGGCAAAACTCGCGGTCAGTCCGTCGTCAGTGGAGGATGTCAGCATTTCGTACGAATTCACACGCTCACTCTTCGGATTTGCACCCAGCCGCTGAGTAACCAACTTCCTCAAGGTAGATTCGTCTTTGACCGGAACAATAATAACCGAATGAGATTCATTCTCGTCCAATCTGGCGGTTACGATATCGGGGCGCGCCGCATTCAGAAAGGCTTCCGGATCCTCGATGCCGTATGGTGACAAGGCCCCCTTGAGTACGGGCGTGACGAGTACGGCTCCCAAGATATCCAAATGAGACGACAAGGCCGTGTTCAAGCCGCGCCAAGCCAAACCCGGATTGCTAGGGTTGTAGCGGGTGAACGAATACGTAGTGGAGGGTAAGAAGACGGTTGCGCCTGAGGAGGAATTAGGTTCGGCTGCGAATGCATCGGCAAGTAGGCGCGAGATTTCGGGAGGCAAAGCTACGAAGTAGCGATCTTCGATGATGCCGTCATGAAACCTCAAGGCCCATCCTGCACTTTGAAAAACCTTAGCGACTAAGTTGCTGAGAAGCCGCTGGCCCTGGGGGTTAGTCGAAATCCCCTCAACGTACAGAGGGGCAATAGCCGCGAGGAGCTTACTCAATCCATCTGGAGAGATATACCCAAACGCCGCAACGGTGTCATCGACGAGACGGGAGCGCATCAGTCTTACGTCTGGGTTGTCGAGCAAGCTCTTGCTGTTGCCTCGCCGCACCGCAATGCATGCCGACACAGCACGTTCGTCATTCCCGAGAATTACTTCCGAATTGAAAAAAGCGAGGACAATTCTGCGGCCATCTTCAGGCGAGACCCATTCGGTAAAGGAAATTCCGTCGATGCTCTTGCGTTCTGGCGTAGAATGGGGATAAACCTGACTCGCCAAGCCTTCTACCCGTTTCTCGATTGCAGGCCGGATTCTCCTTTCGGTGGTGTGAGTCTCGACGACAAGCGCGAGGGCCGGCCGGATCATAAGGGCGGGTTCGGCGTCGGTAGTCTCAAGTGCGATAACGGCAAGAGCGAACTGCGAGCGGGCTAAAATTACTTCCTCCGAGCTCCCAATTCCAGTCCAGCGCGCCAAGCGGGTTAACCACGTCGCTGATTCAAGTCTAGGTCGGATCGCAGCGCCGGAGGACATCGCTTCCCAGGAGTCAGTATTTATTATGCCTGACACGATGCTTGAGAGGTCGTTTGCCTCGAAGTAGAGAAGCGAGTCCGCCGGCACGTATCCAGCCATGTCGACACGCTTAGGATGGCACCACCAAAGGTAGAGCCCGGTGGAAGCGATAATGAGCGCACCGACAATGACTAATCGCGCAGGTTTCATGAACCGCGCATCCTACGTTAAGTTTAGGGTTGGGGCAATGCGTTGACAGCGCCCACTTGGGTGGAGAGGAATGAGGGCCATAACCAAAACCCGTGGGGCGTTGAGCGCCAGCATTAGTCGAGGGTGTTCCGAAATCTCTAAGGTTCAGATGATGTTTCGTTTGCTGGAACACACCCCTTCCGGTTCCAGAAATCGAGGGATACCAAGCCATACTGCTTTCCAGGATTCTCGTATTCCGTTGCGGGTCAGTAAGTTAAAAGCTGTAAAATATGGTTGACAACTACACTCTGGTAATGTAGCCTCTCTTTGGCGGTAAAAGAGTGATTTATCACTCGGGCAATGGAGCCGCCTCTTTGACTAAGGGCACACTTCGCGTGAGCGGGGGCCGCAAAGCCAACGGAAGTTATCCGGCGTTTCGCCAGATTAACTTGGCTGGGTTGCCAGGATTTGAGAATTCCGCGGCAAATCGCTCACCACGCTTGTCCTTCCCGCATCTCCGGTACCTTCGACACCATAGAACTCTGATACTCCTCCTCGGCAAGGCAGCCTAGCGATTTGGTATGCGTAAGACTGCAGCCATTCATCAAAATTGAAACCACACGACCAGATAGCTGATTTGAAAACACTCCGGCGACGAACGTCGCGTGCTCGCCGGGTGCGTGCTCGCTTGCGACGCCAACATCGAATTCGTTTCAGAATGGCAAGGAACAGCTAAATTATGTTTACACGTGGCATCAGCAAAAAGAATATGGTGGGCCTCGATATAGGCTCCAGTTCTGTAAAGGCAGTGGAGCTGCAGGGCAAGAGTGGCAGCTTTCAGTTGATGAGCCTTGGCTACGAGAATCTGCAACCAGATTCGATCGTCGATGGCCAAATTATGGAGTTGAATAATGTCTCGAATGTCATAGCTAACATCTTCACCGAACAAAAGATCGCAACGACAAGAGTGGCGGCTGGCGTTAGCGGACACTCGGTTATTGTGAAAAATATTGTCCTCCCCCAGATGAGCGAAGATGAGTTGCAGGAATCCTTCAGCTGGCACGCGGAGGAGCACATTCCCTTCGATATCTCAGATGTGAATCTCGACTACCAGATCACTGGCAAAGCTGCCGATGCGCTTCATGTTCTGCTGGCAGCTTGCAAGCGCGATAAGATCGCCAACGTCAAGCAAGCTATCCAACTCGCTGGAAAGCAGCCGGTCGTTATCGATGTCGACGCTTTTGCATTGCAAAATTGCTACGAGCTGAATTATCAGCCGCAGGCTGGGCAGATTGTAGCTCTCCTGAATATCGGCGCCTCAACGACAAACATCAACATACTTAATGGTGCTCGATCAGTTTTCACCCGTGACGCCTCGGTAGGAGGCAATCAATACACGGGCCTGTTGCAGAAGGAACTCGGGCTAACGTTTGAGCAGGCAGAGGCCGTCAAGCGGGGGTTGATGTTACCGGAGGGAGTTGAGGCGCGGTCCATTGAGCCCATCATGGAAACCGTATCTGACATTCTTGCTTTGGAGATTCAGAAGACAATGGATTTCTATCGCGCGACGGCCGAGGATGGCGAATCTGCAGTGCAGAAGCTTCTGATTTCGGGAGGGGGCTCGAAACTCGCCGGGTTGATGGAATATCTAGCCAATCGTTTTGAAATACCTGTGGAGGTCTTTGATCCTTTTCGGCAGATTCGTGTAGATGCCAGGAGTTTCGATCCTGATTACATGCGCGAGATCGTGCCCGAGATGGCAATTGCGGTTGGTTTGGCATTGAGAGGAGTGGACGCCCGATGATTAGAATTAATCTCCTGGAATCAGTTACCGATAGACCGAGCGCGGTCAGCATGGTTGAGGACAGAGTTGCGAGTCCATGGACGCAGACTCTCTTGTTGGCACTGACGGTTGGCGCCCTGTTGGTCGGAGTTATGGGGTACGACTTAGTAAGCTCTAGGTCCCAGCACGAAGCTGCGCAAAAGGAGTTGGCGAAGCAACAGCAAATCAACGAGCAAATGAATGCTGTGAACAAAGAACGAGCCGATTTGGAGAAAAAGATTAAGGATATTCAAGTAAGGATTGACGCAATCCAGAAGCTAAGGGCTTCGCAGCAGGGGCCTGGGTTTGTACTGAGAGAGATCAAGGATCGATTCGACAGTGTGCCAGGACTGTACCTTAAGAGTGTCGAACAGAAAGAGAATGAGCTCATTATCAAGGGAGAGTCACCGAGCGAAAGCGCAGTGACACGTTTTGGACAGAGCCTTGAATTCTCATCTGGTTTGTTCACAAATTTGAATATAGAAACGCAGAGAGAAGTTGCTCAAGTAAAGACGAGCACTGGAAATGCCGCCGCCGCCCCAGGCCCGGAGAATCCTGATAGTCCAAAGCCTGAGGTCGTTGCGTTTACGATCAAGTGCAGTTACTCCCAGCCCAATGGCGCTCAGCCGGTAAGTTCAACGCCGAGTCCCGCAAATCAAGTTGCAAAGAAATAGACGTCCGGAAGCTCTTGAAAGGCATCTGTCATGAAAATTGGAAACATACAAACGCTTCCCTGGTATCTGAGAGTTGCGATGTTTGGTGTCGTCGCCGGCTTTCTGTATGCGGGATTTTGGTATTTCGTAACCCGCAGTACACGCGCTGAAACCAAGGAGTTGAACCAAAAGATTGCGGAACTCCTGCCCAAGAACGCGCAGGCGCAGATCGCTTCTCAACGGCTGAATGAGTTTAAGGTTGCGTATCAGAATAGGCAGGAAGAGTACGACGAGCTCAAGGCCTTACTTCCCGAACAACGTGAGCTGACGATGGTCTTGCAAGGTGTCCAAGATCGTGCACGCAACTCGAAGCTCTCGCTGGTCAAGTTCATGCCTAAGGATGATGTACAGCAAGAGTTTTATAGTGGCAAGAAAATCGAGGTGGGAGTCACAAGTTCTTTTGCCAGCTTGCGCTCTTTCTTTGATCAGATGGCGCATTACCAGCGCATCGTCTCGATTACAAATTTTGAGATTAAGCAACGGGACAAACAGGCGCCAGGAAGAACCGTGGAAGCCAGATTCGACCTGACTGCCTATTACGTTTCTGCCGAGAAGCTGCAAAAGCAAGCGGGGGCGCAAGCGCCAGCGACGCCAGCCGCACCGGCACCAGCTAAGTCAAAGTAGCCGTATTTCCGAAGGATGCGGCATCAATTCTCGATTAGGGAATACAAAATGAAGAATAATAGACAAATCATTAATCGCAGCATGGGCGCACTGGTTATCTCACTCGGCTTTGCTTTGGCAGGGACATCTGTCAGCGTCGCCCAAGAGCCCACCATAGGGACCAATCCTTCCGCGCGCGCAAGAAGTGGCCGTGACCCATTCAAAAAGTATGAGCCGCCTGTGCCGAAGGTAGTGAAAAGCTCTGTGCTGGCCACGCCGACCATTCAAGAGAGGATCGAGAGGTACAGGGCCCAAAAGATTGCGGCAATGAATGCCCAGCTCGTAGCTCCGAAGCCGACTACCGCTTTATTACTGGGTGAAGTTCAAGTGACTGGAATTTTCCGCACGCCCCGTGGTTACGCGGCTATGGTTGAAGCTCTCCCCATCAAACTCTCCTACGTGATTTATCCAGGGGAAAAATTCTTCGATGGCCAACTCGTCGCCATAGAGGAAAACCGCTTGGTGTTCCGGCGCGAAACCGTTTGGGCGAACGGAAAACGAGAATATGCGGTAGAGATAAAGCCCTTGCGCCAAGCTAGCGTTGTGGATGCCATGACGGCCGTTAAGCCCTCTGCCAATACTCCGGCTGCCGAGCCTGAAAAGAAACCGGAAGACAAATCAGTCGCTCCGGAAAAACAATAACAGCAAAACGTCTGCCTGAGACCAGGACCGTCTGGTTGACTGGCTAGTCGTATTACCAAGGGTCTGGTTGGAACGGCAATCTTGACTAGTCAAGTGTGCCTTTACTTTGAAAACTCAGTGTGAACGCTCGCACAGTGCGGCGCGCGCTTTAGGTTTGGGGGGGATCCTGCCGAATCGAGCGTAGCGCGTGGGCGATTGTTCACGACTCCCGAGGAGGGAAACATGTTTAATTTGCCCCCATCTTTTGTGGCCATCAGGAGATTTGCGCTCGTCTTCTCTCTGGTGTGTTCCTTTAGTACCGTTGCTTTGTCCCGGTCCGTGAAAGGGCCTGCAGCGACCAGTATTGATGTGACCACTTCAGAGGACACAACCTTCGTAACGATCGCCGGCACCTCTCCAATGTCGTATTCCGTTTCGAAGCCTGATACGCGCACTATCGTTATTAATTTGCCGGGTGTCAACGCATCCCGACTGGCGCAGATCTATTCGATTGATACTCCGTTGGTCAAAGGTGTGACGGTAGAACGGGGTTTGGCCCGCGGTCAGAGCATGCCGAACATTCGAGTGTCATTGCGTGCGAATGTTCTTGACCGCTCGCAAATGGCCGGGAACAATTTAGTGCTCGTGCTTGCCCCTGCTAATAAGTCGGCTGCGGAATCAGCTAAGACATCAAGGGTTGAGCTCGCGGGGTTGGAAATTCCTCCCGGTGCCGTCAATGAAGCCGTGGCCAGAGAATCGCGAGTCGATGACGTTGCCGCCGCTCAGCAGCCCTCCCCTACGCCCGTTCGGCGTCCAACTGCGGGTATTACTCCGTCTATGGACAACCGGACCAGCCAATCTGATCAGGGCCAGCAATACGGCCAGGCGGGTTTTGTGGGCGAGCCTATCAACTTGAATGTCGTCAACGCTGATATTCGCGACATCTTGAACTACATCACTGAGCAGTACGGGGTGAATTTTGTTATCGACAGTTCGGTAGGGGCAGTTCCGGTGACGGTAAATGTGCAGGAAGTTCCCTGGAACGTCGCCTTGAATGCTATTTTGCGCGCCAATCGTTTGGGCGTGGAAGTTAATGGCAACATACTGCGAGTTGCTGCAAACGATGTGATCGCTAAGGAGGCTGAGACGCAGAAGGTAATAAACGACTCACGTCTGGATAACGCAGCATTGGTCACCGAGTTTCTTCGACTTAACTACGCCCGGGCCTCGGGCACACTCGCCCAAGCCGCCGGGTCTACCGGTGCTTTCTCTGGTGGAGCCACAAACTTGAGTTTTAGCGGCGGTGCTGGTGGTGATGCCACCGGCGGAAGCGGCGACCAGGGACTACTTCCAATCATTTCACGCCGGCTTTCTCGCCGCGGTTCGATCGAAGTCGATGGTCGCAGCAACACGCTGATCATTACCGACGTCAAGGAGAATATTGAAGCCATTCGGCAGTTGGTGGGAATCCTGGACCAGCCAGAACCTCAGGTCGAGATCGAGACCCGCATCGTTATAGCGCAACATAACTTCAGCAAGGATCTTGGAGCACAGCTCGCATTGACAGTCGGCAGTAGGCGCGGAGGACAAGCTTCGTTCAGTACAATCCCTCAGCCGCCCGCTTCAACGAAGCCAGCGGAGACCGTCGGATTTGTACCGCCAAACCAGGATGCGTTTCATGACGCAAATACCGGTAGATTCATGGGCCCGTTCCAGCCTAGCGGTGCACTCGGCGCGGTCGCCAATACGGTAATTGGATTGACCACCGGCCTGATCGGAACCGCTGAGATCAGTGCGCTAATTAGCGCCGCTGAGTCAAGAGGCGAAGCGAAAACGGTTGCTACGCCACGCGTGACGGCGCTCAACAATCGTCCAGCGCAGATCGAAAGTGGTTCGCAGATACCGGTGCAGACAACACAGGCTGCCGGTGGTACGGCCGTGGTGACCACGACGTTTGTCTCTGTGCCTCTGCGTCTTTCGATCACTCCACAGATAACCGACGCCGGCACTGTGATCCTGCGCGTGACGATTGAGAACAACACCATTAATACAGGTATCGCCGTCGGCGGTGTTCCTGGTATTGATACTCAGAGGATGCAGTCCGAAGTGCTTGTTCCAGATGGCGGTACCACGGTGATGGGTGGCGTGCTTGCCGACACCGAAGGCACCACACGTCAGCGCACGCCTGGGTTGGCCAGCCTTCCTGTAGTAGGAAACCTTTTCAAGCGCAAACTAGTCACGAAGTCCTCGAGTGAAATTTTGTTCTTCATCACTCCGCGGATATATCGGCCGGACTATCAGGGTCGGCCCACCACGGGGACGCCGCTAAACGGGCCTCGTTCCACTACGATCTCGCAGCCCGTGCCATTGGGCAACCCGAGCTCCAACACCCCGACCCCAACGCAGTTGCAGCAGCAACAGCAGCAACAACCCAATCAAACTGCGCCACAGCAATTGAATCCGGCTCCGGGAGTTCCCGGCGCAACGGGTCCGACCGCGCGGCCAGGTGCTCTGGGCGGTACGCGTCCATAGGGAGCCACGATGTTCAAAGAAGCACTCCAAGCCATCGTGGAAAGAACGGAAGGAAGCCTCGGCGCCCTAATCATGGGCGCCGATGGCTTGGCCGTTGAGAGGTTTTTCTTACCTGAAGCCAACGACAATAACCTTGACGTCGCATCTACCGAGCTGACCTCACTCGTTCGCAGCGCGAATCGTTCGGGTGCCGACTTAGGATTAGGTGGTCTTCGCGAACTGATGCTCGTTCTTGGTGGAGTAACTTTCATCGCCCGGTTATTTAACACCGAGTATTTTCTGGTGCTGGCTCTCAGGCCAGAAGGAAATCTCGGCCGCGGACGTTATGAAATGCGGAAGGCCGAGTTGGAACTTGCGAAAGAATTCAAGGTGTAGAGGATGAGCGTCAAAAGAAAGCTCACAACTTCGCCGCCGGAGAGTATCCGAAATCAGGTCGCCTTTGAGGCGGCCTTTTTCTTTCTGTTACCTGTCGCCCTGTTTAAAAGCTAATCGGACCCGGAAGGTAATTTCACATAGGGCATCCCGCGCATGATGATCCGCTGGCGTCGCACGACGCGTTTTTGGTGCAGCAACGGATTGAATACGGTCCGGGGGTTGGGGATCATCGCCGAAAGATACGCGGCCTCACGCACATTCAAGTTGGCAGCCGATTTATGGAAGTAGTATTGAGACGCTGCCTCCACACCATAAACGCCGTCGCCCCATTCAATAATGTTGAGATACAGTTCCAGGATGCGGCGCTTTGACAATTCGCGTTCGAGGAAAAAAGTGATGATTGCTTCCTGCCCCTTGCGAACAAATGACCTTTCGTTGGAGAGATACAGATTCTTAGCAAGTTGTTGAGTGATGGTTGATGCACCTCGCTTAAAGTCTGGCATCTGCGGGATCCAGCTCGAAGCATCGTCACCTTCCTGCTTCGCTTCTTTTTCAGCGTCGCGCTGTGCCTGCTCCCAGGCTTTTTGGATAGCTCCATAGTCAAAGCCGTTGTGGGTCGTGAAATTGGTATCCTCGCCTGCTATCACAGCCCTCAATAGGTTGGGCGAAATTCTTTCCAGCGGCACCCACGTCTGCCAACGCTTCGGTTGTTCGCCGCCCTTAAGGGCCTCCCTGGCTCGCGTGTCAATCAGCGAGCTACTCTCGGGATTCTGCGTCTTGAGACGGGAAATCGGGGGAAAGGTGGCGACTTCAAACAACAAGCCTCCGAGGGCAAGTCCAAGCAGAAGGTATAGAGTGAATTTGAAGACGCGTCGCATTTGGCTCGTGGGATGATTTCGCTTTCGAATCTTATCAGGTTAACGCCGTTCATCTGAAAGCAAAACGACGATGTACGTGGAGTCTTCAAGCGATCTAGTGGCTCAAGGAGTGCTGCGGCTTGCTGGCGGGCTGTCCTTTTATCTTCGGCAATGGACCTTTTTAGCGGCGGCTGCGCAGTCCGGCTGGCGCGGGGCTGGGAGATCGGCCTCTTTAGTGGTTTCTGGTACTTACTAGTTTGGATCTACACAATCCGAGTGCGTTGCTAACTAACAGGGCGCACTTGAAATTGCCAATCGTTCCCGGTCGGCTCCGGCCGATGACGCGTTGGCCAAGTTTAGGAGAGTTGTTCCATGACCAAAGCAGCTGCGGCCGTTTTGCTTATCTGCGCCATGTGGATTTTTGTCGAAGCCCAAGCACCGAAAGCCCCTCCCGTGTTAAAGCCTGCCAAGTCTTCGGTTCCTGAGATGGTACCCGATGCCACGCCGGCGGCCGCTGATGAAGACTTCGACATTGATGATGATAGCGTTATCAAAATGTCGACCAGCCTCATCAGCGTCCCGGCTGTCGTATTGGATCGTAATGGACGTTACATACCAAATTTACACAAGGAAGATTTTCGCATTTACGAAGACGGGGTAGAGCAGGAGGTAGCATATTTCGCCCCAGTCGAAAAACCATTTACAGTCGCACTGATGCTTGACGCGAGTGGCTCGACGCAGGGCCAGTTGTCTCAGTTACGCGCCGCCGCGAACGCCTTTATAAGTCAGCTTCGCTCGGACGACAGACTTTTGATAATGACTTTTGATGGCAGTATTCACATGTTAGCCGAGCCTACAGAGGTAAGCGCGATCCGAAAGATTAAGTTGCGCGTTCCGGAGGTCACAGATGGAACGGTCCTGTATGACGCTGTGGACTTTGTCCTGAATACGCGCCTCGCGAAGACTCCAGGCCGGAAGGCGATAATCCTGTTTACCGACGGCGTCGACATGACCAGCAAAGGTACTTACAAAGGCAACCTGCGAGATGCAGAGGAGCAGGACGTCCTAATCTATACAGTCCAGTACGACACGTTGCCGCAACTTCCCGCGAGGTTAGCCGGGATCGCAAATGAAAAAGCGAGAGAACGGGTCCGCGAAAGAATGATGAAGAAGTACGCGGTCAGCGAATCTTATATGAAGGAGCTCGCGGATAAGACCGGAGGTCGCTTCTATCGCGCCGCAGGTCTCGCCGACGTACAGCAGGCATTTGGCGCCATCACTCAGGAACTGGGTATGCAATACAGCCTGGGCTACTACCCGAAAGGTTCGGCCAAAGCGAGCGGACAGCGGAGCATCAAAGTCCGAGTACGCCAGCCTAACCTCGTGGTGCGAGCTCGTGATAGTTATCTACCGGGTACTCCGCCCAAACTTACTGCTGGTGGCAACTGATCCACTAATCCGAGGAAGGCAAAATCCCCGCTTCTGCGATCCGATCCTGAGACCCCAGTTAGTATTGGATCAAGCTTCCCTCGCGTTTGGCCCGGCGCACGGCCCGCCCGAAGACCCAAAGCGAGAAGGGAAGCAGCACCGCAAGAAAAATTAAGAGCATCACCAGCGGTTCGATCACTTGTTTGAAGCCCTGACCCTCAAGCAACACCCGACGAATGCCATCAAGACCGTAAGTCGGAGGCAGGACCCGAGAGACGCTGCTCACGGCGCTCCCGGCATACTGGGTAAGCAACTGCGTCGGAAAGAATACGCCGGAAAACAGTGCCGAGCCGGTGCCGAGAAAAACGCCGAACGGATCACCTCGCTTAAAGACCATAGCGAAACTTGCTGAGAGAATTCCCAGGCAGGCTAAAACGATTGTTGTCAGAATCAAGAAGAGCAACGCCAAAAGGAAATTGCCCTGGTAATGCACGTCGAAAAAAAGCCAGCCAAAAAAGAGATAAAGAAATGAAAAGAAGGTCGCCTGCACAAAGTCCCATGTCGAACTGGCGACGATGACTGTCGGCAAACTAATCGGCGTCAACAAGACGCTCTCGAGCGTCCCCTGCATCTGTTCTTGCCGGATGGCATTCGCCAAACTGGAAAAGCCCGTCATAAAATAGTTGAGAACCGCCAACCCGGTGAGCCAGGCGGCGAGCGGATCGCGCCATTGCGAAAACCGTGGATCGGTGAAACCTACAAAAATCTTGGAAATGAAGAAAAGCGTGGTGACGACGATTAGTATTGAAAGAATGCGAATGAAGAACTGCATGCGGTAGCTGAGCGTCAACCGCATGTCACGCACCAGAAACGCACGCACGCGTCTGAGGAATAGGAGTATTGAGTTAAATCCTCTCATTGTTCCCATCGGCTCTCTCGTTTGAGACGTCTCGCCCCGGCTCGGTTTCGTAACTTTCCAACACGTTAAGCAGTGTGGCGCGTTCGGTTTCTGCCTGACGGATCACAGCACCATGATGCTGCAAAAGCGCCAACACCGCATTTAGCATGTCATCCCGGGTTTCTCGTGAAAAGGAAAGCACCCATTCATCAGCTCGAGCGCCGTTCGCCATCTCAAACCGATCGGACAGCAAAGCCAGCAACGCGCGTTGCAAATCGTCAATGGCCGATGAAGTAAAAGTAATCAGGACTTGCTCAGTCTGCGTATGAATCAGTCGCAGGTTCTTCGGGGTATCGAGGGCCCGGATACGGCCGCCGCGAATGACAGCCACCCGATCGCAAAGCTCTTCCACCTCGGCAAGATTGTGCGAGGTCAGCAGGACTGTGACACGCAGCTCGGCGGTCGCCAGAGACTTAATGAGTGACCGCATGCGCGATGCCGCGAGGGGGTCGAGTGAACGGGTCGGCTCATCCAGCAGTAGCACCGGCGGATTGGCAAGCATGGCGCGAGCAACCGCAAGTCTCTGTTTGTTTCCGGTCGATAATTCTCCAAAGCGACGCCGCGCCAGTTCCTCAATTTCAAAACGCTGCAGCAACTCACGGATCCGTTGGAGCGCAGCCTTTTCATCCAGTCCGTAAAGCCGAGCGAAAAAAAGCAGATTTTCCTCAGCAGTCAGTCGCCAATAGAAACTTCTTTCCTCGGCGGTGGCCAGCCCCACCTGAGCTCGGACGCGTCCATCGTCGCGCACGCTGTCGTAGCCCTTTACGACGACCGAGCCCGAAGTCGGCTGCACGAGCGTAGCAATGATTTTAGTTAAGGTAGTCTTGCCGGCGCCATTCGGGCCGATCAGACCGAAGATTTCGCCTTCGCGGATATCGAACGAAATGTCGCAGAGGGCCTCGACCGGTGGCTTGAAGCGGCGGCGCAGAAACTTCTTTACGCGGAGGAAGGCTACGGGATAAGTTTTTGAAATGCGACTAACTGAGACGGCGATCGGACGCTCCGGCTCAACTGAACAGCCTGCAGTTCTTTTCTGACCATCCTGATCCTCCGTCAGAGTCATAAGGGCAAGCCCTTCCACGGGCACTACAGCTAGTTAGAATTAACGTTTACGTTGACGCGGATCAAGGTACTCCCTCAGCCCATCACCGATGAAATTGAAAGCCAGAACTGTGAGGGCGATCGCTATGCCGGGAAAGATAAGGGCGTGCGGCGCGTTTTGAAGTGTCGATAAATCGCGCGCCTCCTCGATCATCACTCCCCATGAAGGAGCCGGCGGCGGCACACCTAAACCCAGAAACGAGAGCGCGGCTTCGGAAAGAACGGCCCCGGCCATGCCCAGGCTGGCCTGCACAATCAGAGGCTGGATCGCGTTCGGCAGGATATGGACGAAGAGGATGCGCATATCGCCAGCCCCGAGCGCGCGAGCGGCTTGCACAAAATCGTATTCACGGACCTTGAGAACCTGACCGCGAATCAGCCGCGCATAACCGACCCAGCCAATGATGCATAGCGCGAAGATCAATTTGTTTAGGCCCGCTCCCAGGAACGCTACCAACGCGATAGCTAACAGCAAGCCGGGAAAGGCCAGAAACACATTGAAGACATAGCCCGAAAGAACGCGATCGATCCAACCACCGTAATAACCGGCCAGGGCTCCCAACAACGTACCGGTGATGGCCGAGACCGTCACCACGATGATGCCGACCCGCAGCGAGATCCGGGCGCCAAAAACGACGCGGGCAAAAATGTCGCGTCCGGTGGAATCCGTCCCAAACCAGTGAGCTGAGTTTGGCGCGAGGTACCGAATCGATAGGTTGGTAGTGGCAACGTCCTGGGTAGCGATCCAGGGCGCAAAGATAGCTACAATCAGGATGACTGCGACGATTGCAATTCCGATGATGGCCAGGCGATTCATGAAACGCGTATCCGAGGATCCAGCCAACGATAGATCATGTCTGTTAATGAATTGGCAGCGATGTAGGTCACGCTGATTGCGAGCACGCACCCTTGCACGATGCGGTAGTCACGCTTGCCGATTCCGTCCTCCACCAGCAGCAAACCCAATCCGGGCCAGCCAAATATCTTCTCCGTGATAATTGCTCCGGCCAGCAGCACGCCAAGTTGCAAACCAATGATGGTGACGACGGGAATCAGGCCATTCTTCAGCACATGCTTGTAAACTACGGTTCGCTCGCTCAGCCCTTTCGCTCGTGCCGTGCGTACATAGTCCTCGCCCAATTCTTCTATTACTGACGAACGCACCATGCGCGTCAGTATTGCTGACAGAGCTGCCCCCAAAGTCACCGCCGGCAAAATAATATCGCTCCAGTCGAAGCGTCCCGACGGTGAAAGCCAGCTGAGTTTGACCGCAAAGACATAAACCAGCATCGGGCCAATAACGAAACTGGGAAGGCTAATTCCAAGGAGCGCAAACACGGACGCAATATTGTCGGTTAGCGTGCCGCGGTTCTTCCCAGCCATTACGCCCAACGGGATGGCGATGCCAATCGCTATCAAAAGGGCCGCGACGGCCAGCTCGATAGTGGCCGGGTACCTTTCGAGGATCAAATCGATCACCGGTCGGTCGGTCCGAAAACTACGGCCAAAGTCGCCGTGCAGGAGCGAACTCCAGTAATCGATGTAGCGATTGTCCCAACCGTCCCAACGAAAACTTCGGGATCCGTTTGGGTCTTCAGGAAAGGAAAAGAAGAAGGGTGGGCGATCCAACCCATGTTTCTGACGAAACTGCTGAAGCTGCTCAGGAGTGGCCTGCTCGCCGAGCACCGAAACTGCAGGATCCCCCGGAACGAGTTCGACGAGTAACGTCACCAGCGACACGACTGTCCAGACAACGAGGACCAGCATCGCGATGCGGCGCAGCAAGCCGAATGCTTTGTGCTTCATAAGAAGGAGGTTAGCTCGAGAATTTGACGAGCGGGATAATAGCAGATTGAACTTACAGGCGGGAAAAATTAGCGGGCCGGCCGCCATAGAAAGACAAACGACGGTGCTTACAAAAAAACGTAGCCCGACAAATCCGCATTCATTGGTTTTGAGCTTGGCCCCGACAACCTCACTCAACCCCAGGTGAAACGAACTGTTCGGACTACGCCTTTATGGTTGCATTACTCACAAAGGTGTTTGCGTTGCAACCAAACTCTTTAGGCAGGCAAATCCTTCGACCATTTACCTCAACCCTAATCTTTATCTCCAACAACTGGTGCCGCCGCGCGCTGTCCCATGTGGATAGCTGCCACGCCGGCCGTCAGGTTTTGCCATTCAACGGCCCCGAAACCTGCGTCGCGCATTAGCCCTGCCAGCCCGGCTTGATCCGGAAAGAGCAGAACCGAATCGGGCAAATACTGGTAAGCGCTTTGCGATCCGCTTACCAGTCCGCCCAGGCGTGGCAAGAGGCGTCTAAAATAAAACTCGTAAAAGCGGCGAAAACCAGGGGACGTCGGTTTCGAGAACTCCAATATCGCCAGCCAGCCGCCCGCCTTTGTTACGCGCCGCAACTCGTTCAGCCCTTGAGCAGTGTCCGTCAGGTTTCGGAGGCCGAATGCGATCGTCACCGCATCAAAGGTTTCGTCCGCAAACGGAAGTTCCAGCGCGTCACCTTCTACGAATGGTATCTGGTCGGTCTTCTGACGGGCGATCTCTAACATCGGCCGGCAGAAGTCCAGGCCCACTACGCGTCCGCCTATTGTTTCAAAAATCTGAATACTGAGGTCGCCAGTGCCGCAGGCAACATCCAAGACGATTGACTCGCGTGCGAGCGCGCGACTTAATTTCGTTGCGACCGTACGTCGCCAACGCTTATCGGTATTCGCCGACAAAAGATGATTTAGAAAATCATAGCGTCCAGCGATTCGCGCAAACATCTCGCGGACTCGCACCGCATGATCCGCTGGTTTTGCGGTTTTCGCTTCTGACCCAGTTAAGCCCATATGGATTGGAGGTTGGTTGCAAGCGGCTTGCAAAGCCTTTGCAATTGTTAGGGCTTTTTCGTAGGAGGGGGGCCGGCTTTGTTGGTCGCTGGTGTTATCGAAGGATCGCCAAGAACCTCGAACTTCTCCAAATTCCCGAAACCCGATTTGAGCTCATCGTAATTTCCCAGAATCACAGCAGCCACCGGTTTTTCCTTGAACAGGCGGCCCGCCACCGCTTGAACATCACTGGCTGTGAGGATGCGCAGGCCACTGGCCAGTTGATTGACGCTACCAAGTTTGAATGTCTCAGCATCAAGCCAAAGCTCAATCAGGGATGCGGGCTCGGAAAGCTGGCGAGTTAGTTCCGAACTTAGTTCGCTCCGCGCTTTTTCAAGTTCGGTTGCAGTGGGAGGGGTAGCCGTCAACGATCTGATCACACTTTGCGCGGCGGCCAGTGCTTTCGCCGCGTTGGGGTTCTTCACCGATGTTCCCAGTACGAACATACCCGGCACGGTATGGGCTTCATGCCGAACGAAGACAGGGGCCTTTGAAATATCCGCCAAGGCAACTTGCCAGCGGTCGCGGGCTACCGCGGCCAGAACGTTTGCGGCGAGATAGTCCTTATCGGCGCGTGCCAGTCCGCGTGTGGCCAAGCGAATCTCAGCGTCCTGAATTCCCGGCCGATGCACAATCAAGGTCCGCGCATCCGGAGGCTCGGGTTGACGAAAGGTTGGCGGAACGACTCGATCGCTCTTGCGCCAGTTTCCTAGTAGCTGGCGGAGTGTTCGCATCGTGCGACGGTCGTCCAGGCCACCGACGATTACCAGCGTGGCATTATCAGCATTCAGGAAGCGTTCGCGCGCCTGCATCAGATCACCACGATCGACGCGGGCCACAGTTTCGGCAGCTCCAGAGGCGGGACGGCCGTAAGGAAACTCGCCGAATAGCCGGGCTGCGATGGCGCGATCAGCAACCGACGAAGGCGTCGCATTCGTATCGCGCAGCATTTGTATTCGCGCCTCGCGCAACCTGGTTACGATTTCTGGAGACAACGGCGTAGACATCAAAGCATTACGGAGCAACTCAATCATGCGCTCGAACCCGCTGGAGCGGCCGGACATGCTAATTGTCAGACCATCGTAGTCAGTGGCTACCTCGAGCCGCCCACCTAACTCGTCAGTAAAGTACTGCCGCGTTTCCGCCTCAGGGAAAAGCACGTCGCCCAGCAGCGCCATCATTCCTGCTTTCCCCGCCAGGTCGTATGCCGCTCCGCTCTGGATCCGCATTTTCAGAAGGACGTTCGGATCTCCGGATTTTTGCCAGAAAAGAATCTTCAGACCGCTAAGCAGTTCCTGGCGCGTCGGCTCTGGCAGAGGTGATTGGGCCCGAACTGGCCCCGTCAAAGGGAGGAGGAACAGCGCAAAGAGGACCAGCGTCGTTCTGAAAGTTACTGGAAACGAAAGCAGTTTATTCATAAAATGTTTGAAAAGACTCGGAAAATCGCAGGGATTCGGTTGAACGAGCCAATGGCAATCGGTCCTCATTAAGAGTTTTCCAATTTAGTGTGGAGAGCGGCTGTGATGCGACAAAAAACAGTTTAGATGCCGATCAGTTGAGCGTCAACCGTTTGCCCCAAAGTCGCATCAAAGCTTCGACTCAAGTGGCCTACGAGCAACCCGCCGGCCAGGTTTTGCCGGCGAATTGTTAAAAAAGAGATTGTATAATGGGGTCCTGGCCGGGCGGTTTTGAGGCAGGCAATGAGAATTATGACCCTTTGCCTATCCTTTCGGTCGTTCGCGGTAATTAGCAGTAGGAAGCGAGTTCCTACAGGATCGAGTGCTTTGATTGCCTGACAGAGACACAGACGAACAGTTGCTTGCAAGAGCAGCCGGCGGCGACGAAGCGGCTTTTCAGATTCTGTATTCTCGGTATCGCGACTCGATCTTCCGGTTCGCGTACAGGCTGGTCGGGTCATCAGTAGCCGCCGAGGATGTGACGCATGACTGTTTCCTGGGGCTGATCAAGCAGCCGGACAATTTCAAACCCGAGCGAGGTTCTTTTCGTACGTATCTTTACGCCGCCGCCAGAAACCTGTCTTTGAAATATTTCAGGAGTTACGGCAGAGAGGGCGCGATGGACGAGTTGACCGCAGAGCCAATGGCGCCGGAGCAGCATCAACCGATGAGCCAGATTCTGAATGATGAGCTGTCAGGAGAAGTCCAAAGAGCTGTTGCCAGTCTGCCGCCGCTGCAAAGGGAAGCATTAATTCTTTTCGAGTACGAGGAACTCTCGCTGATCGAAGTTGCCGCCATCGTCGGAGCAGACGTGGGAACGGTAAAAGGAAGATTGTTTCGAGCCCGCGAGAAACTGCGTCAGGAACTGGCTCAGTATTTCAATATTGGCAGAGAAATTGTTACAGTTGAGACGGCCTGATATGCGTGAGAACGAGGCTGAGTTGATAAGAGACGAGGATCTGAAGAGCCTGCTGCAAAGCTGGGCCACTCCTGATCCTTCCCCAACGCTTGATAGTCGATTGACGACGGCGTATCGCAGCGTAGTGAGCAACGCCACGGCGTCCTTAGGTCCAGTAATCGATCCCCAACGAGGTAGCGAGGTAGCAAAGATGAAATTCTGTACAACTTGTCAGGAAGAGTTTGCTGATAAATTCAGTTTCTGTCCTGTTGACGGCACGCCGCTGGCCGTAGTGCCGGCTGCGGTGGTTGAGCCGGTGGTGACACCGTCTGCCGCCGCCGCGGTTACCGGCGTCGGAGCCGGCGCCGTCGCTTCTGCTATCCCGACCTACAGCAGTGAGTACCATCTGACAATTATCGAAGATGCCGGCTTATTTAGCCGTCTTACGTCCGAGCTGCGTGGCGTGGCCAGTGATTCGCAGTTGACGTGGCCCGAGTTCAAACGCGATCCGTTTGGATTTACCAAGCGCTCGGTCACGGCCTATGGCAGCGCTGGATGGCGTTTTCTCACGCAACGGAACGTGGCCATAGGAGCTATGACGGCGCTGTTGGTAGTCATTAGCGTTGTGACCGGGATCATTCTTCTGGATCGTCTGCAGGCGCGAAAGGCCGAACAGTTGGCGCAATTGCAGGAAGATCTTGAACTGCAGCAAATGATCGATATACCCGAAGAACAGCCCACGCCTGAAGAAGGTACGGCTGGAGCGGCGAAAGGAAATGGCGGGGGCAGCAAGCCGAAGCAGGAGAAAGCCGGCGGCGGCGGCGGCGGAGGTCGCGAAGAAGCGAAAGAGGCTTCGGTTGGCAAGCTGCCGCAAGCAAGCCTGACTGTTCCGCAAGTTGTAGCACCCAATCCGAATCCTCCGGTGATCAAGAACCCGGCGTTGCCGATGCCCGCGACGCTGGATGCTGATCCGGTTCTGTTCCCACCAGACACTCGGCCCATTTCTTATGGAGATCCGAAATCGAAATCGACTGATCCTTCATCGGGATCGGGAAGAGGAAATGGAATTGGGACCGGCACCGGTGGTGGCGTAGGTTCTGGGTCCGGCGGTGGCGTAGGTCCAGGCGAAGGTGGCAACACTGGCGGCGGTTCTCGGAATGAAGGCGGCGGCGGTCCCGGCGGCGGGGGCGGCGGTGTCGATTACAACAAAGTCTTCCGGCCCGGTGAGGTCTCGCAAAAGGCGCGCATTCTTTCTAAACCAGAAGCGCTCTACACGGAGACTGCCCGTAAAAACCAGATCATGGGAACCGTAGTTCTGAAGGTGGTCTTCGGGGCCAATGGTCAGGTGACCAATATCAGGGCCGTCAGCGGATTGCCCGATGGTTTGACGGAAAAGGCGATCGCGGCCGCGCACCAGATGAAGTTCATCCCGGCCACCAAGGACGGTCATAACGTTTCCATGTACGCGCAGTTGGAGTACACGTTTACTATTTATTAACCTGGATAGCTAGTCTAAATGAGAAACGCGGCGTCGAGTTGGGTCCAACTCGACGCCGCTTTAGTATTTGTAAGGCAGACTCTAGTTTGCGCCGCCGGCGGCCCACCTCAGGAATTGCAAACTAAAGTTTGCGTTACTGGAAGTCGAACGATATCAGGCGTAACGCTCAGCGACGCGCCTGATGCGCTTAATGCCTTCCTGCAGACGATCCAGCGAGGTGGCGTACGAGATTCTGATGAAGCCTTCGGCGCCAAACTCTGCGCCATCGGTGACCACAGTTTGCTCTTCGTGCAGCAAGGCATTAACAAAGTCGCTCGAAGTTTTCAGTTTTCCCTTCAAACAGCCGCGCACGTTCGGAAAAGCGTAAAAGGCCCCCTCAGGTTCGGCCGAGGTCAAACCCGGAATACCGTTAAGGGCTGTTAGCAGCCAGGTGCGCCGCTCGGCATACTCCGCCAACATCGTGCCCACCGATTCCTGTGGACCGTTGAGCGCCTCGGTGGCGGCCCATTGAGCGATGGAATTGGGATTGCTCGTGGAATGTCCCTGGACCCTGAGCATCGCGCGCGTCCATTCAGGATTGGCCAGCGCGTAACCCATTCGCCAACCGGTCATCGCGTAGGTTTTGGAGAACGATCCGGCGATGCAAAGTTGCTGGCGAAGCTCAGCAGGCAGAGCTGCGGCGCTGAAGACCTTTCCCGGTGGATACACAAAACGCAGGTAACACTCGTCGGAGATCGCGTAGATGCCGCGTTCTGCCAAAACTTCCATAATGCGCGCAAACTCGGAAGAGGGAATCACGCGGCCTGAGGGATTGCAGGGAGAATTCAGGATAATCAGTTTCGTGTTGGGGGTGATGGCCTTCTTTACCTGCTCTGCAGTCAGCACAAACTGCGTGGCTTCAGTATCGATCACTACGGGTGATCCCCCGGAGAAGGTCACGATCTCCGGAAAACTCACCCAGTAAGGATTCACCAGCAACACGTCATCGCCGGGGTTGATCAGTGAAACGACCGCGTTGAAGATGGCTTGTTTTCCGCCCGAAGTCGCCATGACTTCGTTGGTCTGGTAGCGCGTGCCAAACTCGCGGTCATAGAAACTAATGATTGCTTGCTGCAACTGACGAGTGCCGGCGGTGGCTGTGTATTTGGTCTTGCCTTCAGCCATCGCCCGCGCCGCCGCCTGCTTGATATTGTCGGGTGTGTCAAAGTCCGGTTCGCCGGCCCCCAGATCCACGACGTCAACACCAGCAGCGCGCATTTCTTCCGCGGCTTGCATGGCGGCCAGCGTGGCTGACGCCTTCATGCGCGAAACGTTTTTAGAAATAGGGAAAGCTGGGCGGGCGGCGGTTGTCATTGCAGATGATGTCGGCTCAAGATCCGGATTGCGAAATTGATATTTTGTTAAGAACGGCGAAATTATATCACGCTGTACTTTCGGTCAGGTCGCCGCGGTCTTTCGTTTCATGCGGGCTGCGACCTGCGGCGGCACCAGGCCGTCCAGTGCCCCTCCTAATAAAAAAACCTCTTTTACCAGCCGCGAGCTTACGTACGAGTAACTCTCAGCAGGCATCATAAAAACCGTCTCAATGCTGGGCTCCAAACGGCGATTCATTAAGGCCATCTGTAGTTCGTACTCGTAATCCGAAATCGCCCTGATTCCGCGGACAATTGCATTTGCCTTTTTGGCCACCGCGTAGCTCACCAGCAAGCCTTCAAAGGAATCAATCATTACCTCGCAATCGCCGCGATCAATCTCCTTCAGAACTTCTAACAGCATGTCACGACGCTCCTCCACTGAAAAGAACGGCTGCTTCTCAGGATTGACCAGAATAGCAATGATTATCTCGTCGAAAAGTTTGCAGCCTCGCTCGATAATATCGAGATGACCGTTGGTGACCGGATCGAATGAGCCGGGGTAGATGGCGCGTCGCATAGCCGAGCATGGTAAAGGGTAAATCGGAAATGGTAAATAGAAGCAGTGGCAAATCAGACCTACCGAATTCGGGGTAGCGGCCTACTTTGACCATTATTTGCTTGCCTTGGAAAGTGCCTTTGCGGTTTTGCGTGAGATATTGCGCAGCTACCCACTACCAGAATTCGGTGCTGTCTTGACACTGTCTGCCCCCGGTGTTTCAATATGCATCGAAGCGAACGTGGTGAGTTAAGGCGACTTGCGGCCACGAAAAATAACCCGCTAAACAGCTCGGCGAGTCTTTCCCGGAAGACGAATCGAATCGAAAGATTTGGGAAGCCCCGCGTTGTTAAAGCGCGGGGCTTAACTTTGTAGACGGGCATTTCTGCCTGTCACTGGAAGGGCGGACAGACAAGAGTGTCTGTCCCACTGATATGGCTGGTTTTCTCGAAACATTGAAGGACCGCATCGTCGTCTTTGACGGCGCGATGGGCACCAACCTGCAGACGCAGAACCTGACCGTTGACGATTACGGCGGCGCCCAGTTTGAAGGCTGTCCGGAATATCTTCTCATCAGCAAGCCTGAGGCGGTTGCAAATGTGCACGCAGCTTTTCTGGAAGTGGGCTGCGACGTAATTGAGACCGACTCGTTTGGCGGGATTCCCTACGTGCTGGACGAATACGGCCTCGGCCAGATGGCTTATGACCTGAATGTTCGCGCCGCACAACTCGCAAAGCGTATCGCCGGCGATTTCTCAACCGCAAATAGAACTCGCTGGGTCGCCGGGTCGATGGGGCCGGGGACGAAATCTCCGACGCTGGGTCACATCGCCTTCCGCGACATCAAGGCCGCTTACTTTGAACAAGCGCGCGGGCTTGTTGATGGCGGCGTTGATCTGTTGGTAGTGGAAACCTGTCAGGATCTGCTTCAGACGAAGGCCGCGCTCTCGGCCATCTTCGAGTACTTTGAGCAGATCAAGCGGCGCGTGCCCGTTATCGCCCAGGTCACGATTGAGAATTTTGGCACCATGCTGCCCGGCACGGAGATCAGCGCCGCGCTGACGGCCCTCGAACCTTTCCCCATCGATGTCATCGGCATGAACTGCGGAACTGGTCCGAAGGACATGCCGCCGCATCTGCGTTATCTCTGCGAGAATGCGCGTCTGCCTGTTTCCGTTCTCCCTAATGCCGGCTTGCCTTCAGTCAAAGAGGGCAAGATGCATTACGACGAAACGCCCGAATCGTTTTCGGCGCAGATAGAACATTTCGTCAAGGACTACGGAGTCAGCATCGTCGGTGGTTGCTGTGGCACGACCCCGGAACATCTACGAATGGTGGTCGCCAAGATGGAGGGCGCCACGCCAAAACAGCGCGAGATTACAACGCTCCCGGCCGCCTCTTCAATTTACAGCCAGCAACCATACGTCCAGGACAATTCCTTCCTTATCGTCGGCGAACGGGTCAATGCGAGTGGCTCGAAGAAGATGCGCGATCTGTTGAATGCCGAAGATTGGGACGGCCTGACATCGCTGGCCCGCGAGCAGGAACGCGAAGGCGCTCACGTGCTGGACGTGAACGTGGATTTTGTGGGGCGCGACGGCGTCAAAGACATGCACGAACTCGCGTCGCGCCTGGTTACAAAGATCCGCATCCCGCTGATGTTCGACTCGACTGAGTGGGAAAAGATGGAAGCGGGACTGGAACACGCGGGCGGCAAGTCCATTCTTAATTCTACAAACTATGAGGATGGGCCAGCGCGTTTCCAAAAGGTCATTGAGCTCGCCAAAAGATTCGGCGCCGGCGTCGTCATCGGCACCATTGACGAAGATGGAATGGCCCGGACCGCGGATGGCAAACTGAAAATTGCGACGCGCGCCTACGAAGAAGCCACGAGGGAACTGGCTTTCCCGGCCCACGACATTTTCTTTGACTCCCTGGCCCTCCCGATCTCTACGGGAATCGAAGAAGACCGGCGAAATGCTGCGGAGACGATTGAAGGCATCAGGCGGATCAAGGCCGAGCTACCCGGCTGTTTCACGATTCTGGGGGTCTCAAATATTTCTTTCGGCCTGAATCCCGCTTCGCGCGTTGTCCTCAACTCAGTGTTTCTACACGAAGCCGTGGAGGCAGGCCTTGATGCCGCCATCGTTAACGCCAGCAAGATTGTTCCGTTGAACCGGATTGGCGAGCGCGAGACCGAAGTTGCGCGGCAACTCATTTACGATCAGCGCCAGTTTGACGGCGAGATCTGCACCTACGATCCGCTTGGCGAGTTCACGAAGCTCTTCGAGGGCGTGACTACCAAGAAAGTCCACGTTGATGACGCGGCGCTGCCCGTCGAAGAAAGTCTGAAGCGCCATATTATCGACGGCGAAAAGCAGGGGCTGGAAACGCAGCTCAAGCGCGCGCTCGAAAGTTATCCGGCGCTAGATATCATCAACAACATCCTGCTGGACGGCATGAAGGTGGTTGGTGATCTCTTCGGCAGCGGCCAGATGCAATTACCCTTCGTGCTGCAATCGGCGGAAGTGATGAAAGCCTCGGTGCGCTTTCTCGAGCCCTTCATGGAAAAGAAAGGCGGCGCGACCGCCAAGGGCAAGATGATTTTGGCCACGGTCAAAGGCGACGTGCACGACATCGGCAAGAACCTGGTGGACATCATCCTGACGAACAACGGCTACCACGTCGTTAATCTCGGGATCAAGCAAACGATCGAGAACATCCTTAACGCCTACACGGAACAAGGCGCTGACGCTATCGGTATGAGCGGCCTGCTAGTGAAGTCAACTTTGATCATGAAGGACAACCTGGAAGTCCTGAACGAGCGCGACCTCAAGGTTCCGATCGTGCTGGGCGGCGCCGCGCTGACTCGGCGATACGTAGAAGAGGACTTGAAAGCTATTTACCGCGGTACATTGTATTACGCCAAAGATGCGTTCGATGGTCTGCACACGATGGACCTGTTAACCGGCGTCAAAAGCGAGCCCGCAAATGGTAGGCGTGAAAAGGCAATCGCCGCCGTTGCGGGCGCGAATGGCGAAGCCGGCGACGATATTGAAGATTTGGTTGGGGAAGACGCGAAACTGGGAATCCGCAAACCCGCCAGACCGCGGGCGGCGAAGGTTCCAGGCGACACGACCCACACAACCAGATCAGCCGTTAGTCCCCAGGTGGAAATTCCGACGCCGCCTTTCTACGGGTCGCGAGTAGTCGAAGATATTCCACTCGACGAAGTGTTCGCCTTTGTAAACGAGACGGCGCTGTTCAAGGGCCAGTGGCAATTTAAGCAGGGCCGCACACCGCCGGAAGAATATCAGGCCCTGGTGCGCGACAAGGTGCTTCCGATCTACAAAGAGTTACAGGAGCGGAGCAAATCCGAAACGTTGTTGGTGCCGCGCGTTGTGTACGGCTATTTCCCCGTCCAGTCGCACGGAAATGATTTGATTGTCTATCATGACGACAAGCAGACTGAGCGGCTACGCTTTACGTTTCCGCGCCAACCTGGAGGCAAGCATCTCTGCCTCGCGGATTTCTTTGCCGCTAAAGACTCTGGCAGAATGGATGTGGTCGCATTTCATCTGGTTACGGTCGGGCGGCGGGCGAGCGAATACTCGCAGGAATTATTCAAAGCCGACAGTTATGCAGACTACCTGTACTTCCACGGCTTGAGCGTCGAGAGCGCCGAGGCCCTGGCGGAAATGTGGCACAAGCGAATCCGGGAAGAGTTGGGGATCGCCGGGCAGGACGCGCCGCAAATGACTAAGCTCTTTCATCAGGCTTACCAGGGCTCGCGTTTCAGCTTTGGGTATCCGGCCTGTCCCGATCTCGAGGATCAGACGAAGCTCTTCGAGCTCCTGGATCCATCGCGGATTGATGTGGAACTGACTGAGGAATTTCAGTTGGAACCGGAGCAATCAACCTCGGCAATCATCATTCACCATCCGGAAGCGAAATACTTCTCGATCGAATAGTCACGGCCCGGGAAGCTCCAGTCTTCCCGCACTGTGGGGCGGCAATGCCGCAGTTGCAAGTTTGCCAGATCAAATCCGCACGCTTTCGAGTATTCAGCCTCAGGGCGAAGGTGCAGTGACCTCGCGCCCGACACCGACTCCCGAAGAATTCGCAGCCTTGTCCTGGTTTGAGCGGCTGGCGTTTCGCATTGTCCGCCGCATGAATCAAGGGGCCTGGAAACGCTTTTGGACCTGGTGCCAGAGCACGATGGGCTCCGGCTGGATTCATCTATCAACCTACAACATCATGAACGTGTACGGACTGGAGCACGTGGAGGCCGTGGCGCGCGAACGCCCGATCCTGCTGGTGTCGAACCATCGTTCGTTCTTCGACATGTATGCGGTTTCGACGGTGCTGTTTCGCAATACCTCGTGGCGAAAGCAACTTTTCTTTCCGGTGCGCGGCCGGTTCTTTTATGAATCGCCCCTGGGATTGCTGGTAAATCTCATCATGGGCTGGTGGTCCATGTATCCGCCGTTCTTCGCTGCCGGCAGCAAGCCGATGCCGGAGAAGCGTGAGTTCGATCGCTATTCTCTTCGGCTGCTCACTGATCTTTGCCGGCATGGCGCGGGCAACGTTATCGGCTTTCATCCGGAGGGCACCCGCAACAAGAGTTCCGACCCTTACTCCTTTCTGCCCGCAAAGCCCGGCGTCGGGAGGATTATCAAGGACGCTGAACCGCAGGTCATCCCGGTGTTCACTGCGGGGCTAACCAATAGCCTACCGCGCCAGGTCGCTCGGAACTGGAACCGCGAAGACGTCATTCGCATACACTTTGGGCCCGCCATTGATTTCTCTGAATTTCGCGGCAAGCGGGACAGTGTGCGAACCTATAAGGAGATTTCAGAGTTAGTGATGCAGAAGATCGCCGACCTGGGTGAGGACGATCGCAAAGTGCTTGCAGGCAAAAACCTAATTGGCCAGAAAAAACTGGAGAAGAGCGGAGGCGCGCCCCGCGATCTTAGTTGAACTGATGTCAGCTGACACTTCACTCCCTTTAGTAATCGTCAACCCCGCATCCGCTTCGGGGGCCACGCGCGATGCCTGGCCGCGTATCGCCAGCGATCTGCGCACACATTTTGGTCCGTTCGCTGTGGAGTTCACGCAAGGTCCGCGCGATGCGCGCCGGCTGGCTGCCGCTGGCGCACAGAAGGGAAGGAAACTAATCATCGCCTGTGGCGGTGACGGTACAATTTCTGAAGTCGCCAACGGGATTCTGGAATCAAACCAACCGGCGGAACTGGGCATTCTTCCCAGCGGCACTGGCGGCGATTTTCGCCGGACATTAAAACTTTCAGCGAACACCGCGGCAGCCGCGCGCGTGTTGCGCGATGGGCGCTCGCGTTTGATTGATGTGGGGCGCGTGGGGTTCATGAATCACAAAGGCGAGCATGAAACCGCGTTCTTCCTCAACGTCGCTTCGTTCGGCTTGAGTCCCGACGTGCTCGCGCGCAGCCGGGCCAATGAAACCGGCAAGTGGAGTACCGCGCTGGGCGCCGATCGCATTCGCGGAAAGCTTTCCTATGCGATGTCCACTGTCAGCGCCACACTTTCGGCTTCCGCCAAAGACGTCTACCTGCAGTTTGATGATCAGGTCGAGCGCCGGCTGAAGATTACCGAGTTGTGCGTGGCCAACGCGCGCTACTTTGGCGGAGCCATGAAGATCGCGCCGGACGCAAAACTAGACGATGGCCTGTTCGATGTTGTGACGATAGGCGACATCGGTGCGCTTAAGATTCTCACCAGTGCTTCGCGGCTGTATTTTGGCTCGCACCTCAGCATGGACCAGGTCGCCCACACGCTGGCAAAACGTGTGGTCGCCAGGGCTGCGAAACAAAACGAAACCCTTCCGGTGGAGCTCGATGGGGAATTGGTGGGTGCGTTGCCGGCCACCTTTCAAATCGTTCCCGGAGCATTGCACGTCAGGTGTCCGTGAATCTTCGCTCGAGAAGCGAGTAGCTGCTGCTGGAACAGGTAGTGGCTAAGTTGTGAAAATCTCATTAGCACCGCGCTTCAGTTCGGTGATCTGTCTGCCGAAGGATCTCGCGAACCGTTTTAACGGTTTACCTGGAAGAAACCGTTGATAACGGTTCAGCATCAAGGCCCCGCCATCAAACACCTGACTGAAGTCAGGTGCTAATGAGATTTCAAGCTAATCCGCTACTCAACCAGGTCGTGATGGACAGGCGGCGACATCTGGATTATCTTTTCCTCAAGCCACTGACAACAAACCGGAGGAAACGATGAAACTGAGTGACACGCTGCTCCCTGAATGGGACCACGAGATGGCCAACACGCGCAAAACCCTGGAGCGAGTGCCGACCGAGAAACTCGATTGGAAACCTCATGAAAAGTCATCGGCGATGGGCGCGCTGGCGACGCACCTCGCCAATATTCCCACGTGGGCCATTCACACACTGACGAAGGAGTCATTGGATTTGGCCCCGGTTGGCGAGCCCCCGCCGCGCTCGGAATTGCTGAAGTCCACAGCGGAAATCCTGGCGACCTTCGACAAGAATGTAACCTCCGGTCGCGAAGCAATTGCCGCGGCCAGTGACGAAGAGTTCTTCAAACCCTGGGCGTTGCTGCATGGAGGCAATCAAATCCTCGCGATGCCCAAGATGGCGGTGCTGCGCGGTTTCGTCATGAGCCATAACATTCACCATCGCGCGCAATTGGGTGTTTACCTGCGGCTTAACGATGTGGCGGTGCCTTCCATCTATGGCCCGTCCGCCGACGAAACCAGTTTCTAGAAGATGCCCGACTGTCAGGGAGGGCTCGCGAACACAAAGGCAGGAGAAGCGAGAATGTCTGAAGAGCTTGATAAAGCAGCGGCGGTGACGCTGTTGAATGAAATTTTGGAGACCGAGCTTGCCGGCGTGGTGCGCTATACACACTACGCCCTGATGGTTTTTGGCCACAGCCGCATCCCGATCGTCAGTTGGCTCCGCTCTGAAGCCAACACCTGCCTCCTGCATGCGAACGAAGCAGGAGAGTTAGTGACGCACTTCGGCGAGCATCCATCGCTGAAGATTGGCTCTTTACTTGAGACTCACAAACACGGCATCAACGACATCCTGCTTGAGGCTTTGGAAGCAGAAAAGACCGGGCTGGCGCTTTACAAGAAACTGCTGGAGTTGGTCCGTGACCGCTCAGTGTTGTTGGAAGAATACGCTCGGAAAATGATTGCCGAGGAAGAGCAGCACGTAGGCGAAGTTAACAAAATGCTGCGTAAGCCCGGCGAGATTACTCAATTCAAAACGGCGTCCTGAAGCGCAAAGGGCAAAGGGCAAAGAGCAAAGGAAAATTGCTTGAACGCCACTCTTGCTCTCGGCCCTTTGCCCTTTGCCCTTAGCCGAGACCATGGATCGAAGAACTCAACCCCGACTGAGTGTCAGCCTCGATGCTGTCTGGGAGGACAAGCACACCGCGCGAGTTACCGACCTCTCCGCCGGCGGTTGTTTTCTGGATACCGTGGGCGAAGTGGAAGAGGGAGAAGTCGTCGGCTTTCGCGTGCTGTTGCCGGATGACGATTGGCTCTATTTGGAAGGCGAAGTCCGCCATCACACTCCAGGCTCAGGGTTCGGCGTGCGCTTTGTGGATCTGATTGAGGAACAGACTGAAAAACTAAACTGGCTCCTGAGAATCGCTGCCGAATCAGGACCCGACGCGCAGATCTCAGCGGATCTGGTCGAAGAGTGACAGGAGGATCACTGAAGCGAAGCTTTGCACAAGAAATCCTGGCGATTCCGTAAACAAGCGTTGGTTCGTGGCCCTTCGTGAGATTCGTGAAGTTTCGTGGATCGTGCGCTCAGGGATCGGAGGCCATACGATCCACGAAACACACTAATCACACTAAGCGAACACGAATCGAGTTTGGCCAAGCCATGAAGCGATGTAGTTTCATGAGACCAAACTGGACAATCCCCTCTTCAATGAATAATCAGCGTTTTTGGAGGCGGGTCGCTGTTGCTTTACTTGGGGTCACAGCATCCTTTTCAATGATCACTGAGCCACGCATTGCAACGGGTATCAACGCGCGCAAGTTTCACACGGCTGCGGGAAGCTATCAGGCCGATGCGCCGATGAGCGGCACGAGATGGAGATTGACTCATGTTGGTACCGCCGAAATCTCGACGGCCAAACCGTATATCCTTCTCGCAGCGCAGACCAGAAGATTTTCAGGTGACGGCGGATGTAATCGAATGTCCGGCGCCGTTGAGGTCGGCGGACGGACTGTAAAGTTCTCGCAGATCATCAGCACCAAGCGGGCCTGCGCTGACCGTCAATTGCAGCTCGTAGAAACGCAGTTTGTGGAGAATCTGGCACGGGCCAACAGCTATTACATTAGGGGCGACGTCATGCGGCTCTATACCGCCGGCGTCGCTATCCTCACCTTCACAAACAAACCTGGGGGACTCCCCGCGAAACCCGCCCGGCGGATCATGCAAGCAAACTCACTATGCGAACAGGGCGAACAGATCGTTTTCAGTTGTCCTTTGAAACGTCCGGCGAAGATTGTCTCGCTCTGCGCGTCGCCTGATCTGGAAAGAAATCGAGGATATTTGCAATATCGTTTCGGTGTGCCCCGGCGGATTGAGCTGGAGTTTCCTGAGACCCGGCAATCCACCCAGGAGCGATTTGACTACCAGCACTACTTCCGTTACCAGGTTGATCTCACGGAAATCAACTTCTCCATTGAGGGCAATCGTTATCAGATCTTCGACGCCTACAACGGCGAAGAGAAACCGCGGGTGATCCAGTACGGCGTGACGATTACTCCACCGACACGAGAAAGCGTTTCCTATCACTGTCGCACTAAGCCGAAAGCTGACTACAGCAAGTTGGCGGACGTGCTGCGCGAGCCTAAGTAGAATTCACTTTCAGGACAAACAACCTCCGGCAAACCGGATGCGCGAGGTTCCGCACTCGGCGGAGCGTGCGCTCGTCCCGGACCTCGAAACCCGCCGCGGCAAAAGTATCTTGCCATTCCTCTTTCAGACGGAAAGTGCAGGGTCCGGTTCGCGCTCTCCACTGGCGGTTGTGTAACGAACAAACAAAGCGGTCCCACCATAATTCGGGAATGTCCTCGTAAACCACCATCAATCCGCCCGGGCGGAGCACTCGACGCACCTCGCTGAAAATCGCTCCCAGGTTTTGCGCGTGATGCAGCACATAACAGAAAAGCACACCGTCGAATGATTTGTCGGCGACTGGAAAATGTGTGCCGTCAAACCTCTGGTAGTCGATGGGCGCCTGAGCGCTTTGGTCCAAATCAATTCCGGTCACCTTCGTCCCCAGCATCGCTGACAGGTGATGCGCGATGAACCCGTTGCCGCAACCCACATCCAGGACACGCGAACCGCGCGGGACAGCGCGGGCGACTTCCAGCGCCATGTCGTAAGCACGGCCAACCTTGCGACGACGGCGTTCGCGTTGCCAGCGGCGCTGTACGCCGTGCAAGATTTCGCCGATGGCATCGACAACTGAGGGCCGCCGCCGCAGGGACAGAGTCCCGGGAGCATAGGTCGCAGCCGGTTGCAGTATTGCGAGGGGTTTCAAAAGCATAGCTGGTTACTTTGCAAACGGGATGCCTAACCGCAGAAAGGAAAACCAAACTGGTTTTGCGCCGATAACAGAAACTGTAAACGGTTCGTTAGGCCTTTGAAGCTCCTTGGCCGCAATGAATCTCCGACACTTGACGTGTCGCAGCTGTTGTCAGAACCACCTGCGGTAGCGGGTGGTTTAACTCACCACATCGACAGTTCGAATGACGAACGATCAACCACCCGCTACCGCAGGTGGTTCTGACCTGCGGTGGATTCCATGAACCTCGGCGAACCGCTCGATGCCAACTGGGGCCCCGTCTGGACGAAACCTCCTGAAACCTGCAAAATGATAAAAACTTTAAGCTGAGGCTAACTGAATGAAGAAACTACTGGTGCTCGCCACTGTGCTGACGATCTTTGCTTCCAACTTTGCCCAGACTGGATCACGAATGACTCCACGCAACTCATTGCCTGCCGGTTACTGGCCGCTGGAGAAGAGCCAGCCGATTATCGACAAGACGCAGACGCTGCGGCTGGCGCCTGACATATCGCATCTCACCCCGGGCGAGCGCTCCGCCCTAGCCAAGCTGCTGGAAGTGGGAAAGATTTTTCAGCGGCTTTACGAGCAACAGCGTCATCCGCAAGCGCTTTCGGCGGCCCAGCAACTGACGCAACTCGACAAGCGGACCGGAGGAACCACAGTCACGCAGAACCTCTTGATGCTCTACCGCCTGAATCAGGGGCCGATTGCAACCACTCTGGAGAACAAGCGCGAACCGTTTCTGCCAGTCGATTCTGTCGAACCGGGGAAGAATGTTTACCCCTGGGGCGTGAAGAAAGAGGAGATCGAATCTTTCCTGCAAGCACATCCGGAGCGGCGTGATGAAATCATGGGGTTGCGCACGGTCGTCAGGTTGGCAAACTCACTCAATGCGGATCGAGACCTGGCCCAACTGCGAAAGTATCCAGTGCTGGACACATTGCATCCCGGTCTGAAGGCGCAACTGGAATCGCTTCAGGGAGCTAAGCGAGGTGCGCGCCCCGGAGCTGCGGCCTTGGCCCGCCAGGGATTCTATGCCGTTCCCTATTCGGTGGCCTATGCCGATGATCTGGTAAAGGCCCACACAGTACTTAACGAAGCGGCGAACGCGGTCGAAAAAGACGACGAAGAATTCGCCCGCTACCTGCGCAATCGCGCTCGAGATCTCTTGTCTGACGATTATGAATCAGGCGATGCGGCGTGGGTCACCGGCCGTTTCAAACACCTGAACGCGCAGATCGGATCGTACGAGACCTATGATGACGAACTCTTTGGCGTGAAGACGTTTTTCGCTTTCAACATCTTGAGCGCGCGGCAGGAAGAAACGGTGGCGCTGCGACAGGCGATGAAGGGGCTGCAGGCTTTGGAAGAGTCGCTGCCCTACGATCACCATAAAAAGATTCGCGAAGATATCCCGGTGGGCGTGTACGATGTGGTGGCCGACTTTGCGCAATCCCGCGGCGGTAATACGGCGACGATCCTCCCGAACGAGAGCTACCTGGCGCGCCGTTATGGCCGCACGATTCTGCTGCGCGCTAACATCATGCGCGAGCCGAACATTTTTGCCGGCACTTCCGGGACGTTCGAGGCGGCGGTGGGGGCGGCGCAGGCGAAGGAATTGACCTCCGACGGAAACTTCTATCGCACGCTGTGGCATGAGGTAGGGCACTACCTGGGCGTCGATCGCACCAAAGATGACCGCGATCTGGACGATGTGCTACAGGAAGATGCCAGTGCGCTGGAGGAAATGAAAGCAGACTTGGTCTCGCTGTTTGTGGCGGACGCTTTGCACAAGCAACGCTACTACACTGATGGTCAACTGCGCAGTGTTTACGCCGGCGGCATCCTGCGCGTGCTGCAGAACAACAAGCCGCGTCGCGATCAGCCCTACAACACAATGCAATTGATGCAGTGGAATTTCTTTCTGCAGAAAGGGCTATTGACGTTTGAAGACGGCAAGCTGCGCATTCATTACGACAAGTATCACGACGTGGTCGGCGAGCTACTGAAGAAAGTTCTGGACGTGCAGTATCAGGGTGATAAGGCGGCGGCGGATCGCTTTATCGATCAGTACACCACCTGGGACGATAATCTCCACGGCGTCGTAGCGCAAAATATTAGAGCAGCGCAACGCTACCGGTTTCGAATCTTCAAGTACGCCGCGCTGGGTAAATAAAAGGTCCCGGCTTCGCCGCCTGATGTGCGGTGGGGCTTTGCCCCTACCGAAAAACCTATCTGCTCTCGGGGCTACGCCCCAGAATCGGGCGCAGCCCAATCCTGGAGAAGGTCAGCCGGAAGGTCAGAGACCTTCCGCACATCAGGCGGCAGAGCCGAAGGAAAGAAGGTAAGGAGAATGGACGCGTGAGTAGGGCCGACCCCGACCTGAGGCAAAGCTACGATCGCGTCGCGCAACGTTACGCGGAAGAATATTTCGCGGAACTTGCGCGCAAGCCTTTCGATCGTCAGTTGCTCGACGAGTTTGCCGCGGCCGTGCGCGGGCAGGGCGAGGTTTGCGAGATTGGCTGCGGGCCCGGGCAGATTGCCCGATATCTGAAAGATCGTGGCGTCAGTATTCGCGGCATCGACCTCTCCAACGAGATGGTTCGGGCGGCCAGTCGACTGAATCCTGACATCCCGTTTGCGCCGGGCGATATGCTGGCGCTGGACCTGCCGGACGATTCATTGGCCGGAGTGGTTTCGTTCTACGCGATCATTCACCTGCCGCGGGCCGAGGTGACTAATGCCCTGACGGAGATGCGCCGAGTTCTGACACCGGGCGGAAGACTATTGGTCTCCTTTCACGGCGGCGAAGGCGAACTGCATCGCGAAGAATGGTACGACCAACCCGTCTCCATCGACGTCAGCTTAATGACTAATGAAGAAATGCTGGACTACCTGATGGCGGCGGGATTCCAGGAAGCGCTCATCCGAGAGCGGACACCGTACGAGTTTGAGTATCCGACGCAACGGATGTACATCGTGACGAGAAAGTAAGACCTATCCTCGTTACGCCGAAGGCGTTCCCTAACTCAGCCCAGGGTAACACCCTGGGTTAAAGATCCAGATTGCGTTCATACCCTGAAAGGGTTGAACTACATGCATTCTTGATCCAAACCAGCGACGGCCCTTTTCATGCTACCTCTCGCTGGGACCGGCTAATCCGCAAACCTAATTCCTTGCATCAGTCCTCACGCCGAAGGCGTGCGAACAACTCAGCCCAGGGTAACATCCTGGGTTAGAGTGAGCCTCGTTCCGTTCTTACCCTGAAAGGGTTGAACCAACCACGAAGGAGGCCTCGCACCCATGTCTCAATCTCTATCAAAGATGTGGACCCATCTCATTTTTTCCACTAAAGATCGTTACCCTTTTCTCGCCAATCCAGATATTCGCGCTGACACCCACAAATACATGGCCGGAATTCTGAGTAAACACAATTGCCCAACACTCTTGGTTGGCGGTGTCGCGGATCACGTGCATGCGCTCTTCGCTCTTTCAAAGAACCATTCGATCGCCGAAATTGTGTATGAAGTGAAGCGTGGCTCGTCGAAATGGATCAAAACGCAGGATCCCAAGTTAAAAAAATTTCATTGGCAGGCCGGTTACGGTGCGTTTTCAGTTAGCCATTCGCATGTTCAGCGCGTACAGCGTTACATCGAGGGACAAGCCCGGCACCATCGTCGAACAACGTTCCAGGATGAGTTCCGGAAATTCTTGCGCCGCTATCAGGTCGAATTCGATGAGCGATATGTTTGGGATTGACTTCGGCGTGTTCAACCCTTTCAGGGTATGAACGGATGTGGAATCGTTAACCCAGGGTGTTACCCTGGGCTGAGTTATGCAACGCCTTCGGCGTGGTGAAGCATCAGGCTAAATCCGCCATGGTGGTTATGCCCTGATAGGTCCCCGGGTGGAGGTTCGCTACTTCCTGAACACATCGCCACCGAGGAAGTTTTCCCGGACGTAGGTAACGGTGTCGTTCAAGGTGTCGGCGGGATCGCGTGGGGTGAAAGCCAGTTCGCGTTTTGCCTTGTTGGAATTCAGGTACCAAAAATACTCGGCCATCTCGATGGCGCCGGCCTCAATCGGAGGCCGCATGTTCCACTGGCGAAAGAGGGAATCAATTAACTGGGCGCCGGTGACCGCAAATTTCGCGGGAAGGGCGAAACGGGGCCCGGCAACTTTTGTCAGCCGGCCCAGCCGGTCGAAGAACCTTTGAAAAGTCCAGTTGACTGCGCCTAACAAATACCGCTCGCCGGCGCGGCCCTTCTTCATGGCCACGACAAAAGCCGCGGCGGTATCGCGCACATCCACAAAGTTCAAACCGCCGGAAGGCACTGCTGCGATTTTGCGGGCCATGAAGTCGAGCACTACTTTCGTCGAGCTGAGCCGGTCGTCACCGGGGCCCAGCAAAAGACTCGGGTTCATGATTACCAGCCGCAATCCTTTGCCGTTGAACCGCTCCAGCGCCGCCATCTCCTGATAAGACTTGCTCGCGTAATACGGCCAGCGGGAGATGACGTTCAGTGGTGCTGGATAAGACTCATCCGGCACAACATCGCCTTTTTCAGTTACTGCAATCGTGCCGCTGCTGGAGGCCAGAACAATATTCTTCACTCCCGCCGCACGCGCGGCATCGCAGAGGATCCGCGTGCCATCGACATGTACCGCATACATGTCGCGAGCGTCTTCCGGCTCGCGCGAGACCTTGCCGGCCAAATGATAGATGTCGCTGATTCCGTCGACCGCGCGCGCTACGTCCTCGGCGTTGGTGATTGAGCCGGCCACAGCATCGACACCCAAATCAGTCAGCCAGTCCGGAATGTTGGTGGCCATGACGCGAACGTCTTTCGCGCCCGCGTCAACGAGCTGCCGGACGAGATGAGAACCCAGAAAGCCTGTCCCGCCGGTTACCAGGGTCGTGGGACGCTCGCGCTTTTCAATCGCCGCGCGCCGCTTGGTTCCCGTGCGCACCGGGGTCATGCGGGCGGTTCTTTTTTTCGAAGTAGTCATTGGGTCTATTAAGAAAGAAGCGGCACGCGCGTGACAGGCGTATAGAGTTCAAGCTTTAGCTTGGGTGTTTGGGCGGCAGCAACCTAAAGGTTGAACTCTGAACACTTAGATGGATGGCACCGCCGTCACGTTTTACAGTCAACTCACCAGCTGCCCGGCGTTATCCTTGCGCTCAGCCGCCAGCGCCCGCCGTTCCGCTTTCCACTGCTTGTGAACGGCCGCGAAATCAAACGGCGTCTTTTTTCGATCGCGAAGATTCACCACCTGGTGATGAACGAACGCTGCGATCAGGCGATAGGCTTCCGCGCGCGCCATTCCCTGGGTCATCTCTTCCAGTTCCTCTACGGGCAGGAACCGTCCGATGCGCGCCCCCACGTCGCGACCCTTGATCATGTTCGAACCCTTAGGCATGGCCTGATAGGTACCATGAAGATAGATCGGAAGGATGCCTATCCGCGCGGCCAGCGCCAAATACCCGATTACCGGTTTGAACTCGTCTATCTCTCCCGTCATTGAACGCGTGCCTTCGGGAAAGATCAGCGCGTTGTAACCGCGGTCTAAGTAAGAACGGGCGTGCCGCAATGATTGGCGCAGGGATCCGCTTCGCTCCATTGGCACCAGGTTAGTAAAGTTATCCATGTAGGCGCGCTTGTACTTGTTATCGAAGAAATAGTCCGCCGCGGCCAACGCAACCATCCCTTCACCCGCATCGCCCAGGGCCATCTTGGCCAATCCCATGTCTAGATGTGACGCGTGATTGGCCGCCACAATAAAGTTTGTGTGGTACGGAATATTGGTCTGGCCCTCGAACTTTGTGCGCAGGAACTTTTGGTAGAAGAGGTGCTGCACGACATCCAGGCCTTTACCGCCGATGACCCGCACGAAGGAAGGAATGTGAATCTCCTCTTCCTCTTTGTCCTTTAGGGCGCGCGCGGACTTCGGAGCACTCACGGCACTGGTGCCCTCGCGATTCACGACGGTCATCAACTCGCGCACGTCCTGGACTTCGTTCAGCCGTTCCGGCGCAGTCAGCGTCCCACCTGCGTTTTCAATGGCGGTCGCCAGCTCAACAAACATCAGGCTGTCAAAGCCTAAATCGCCCAGGCGCGAGTTCAAAGAAATCTCCGTGCGGGGCCGGTTGGAAACGGAGGCGACGATATCACGCAGCCAGATTGCGTCGCGGCGGCTTTCATCAGGAGCGACGCCCGCTGATCCTTTCTTGGCAGCCTCCTCAAGCGTCTCCAGCATCGCGGTAACTTCACGGCGCTTGACCTTGCGGGTGGCTGTGCGCGGCAGCTCCTCATTCCAGAAGTGCAGAACTTTGACGCGCTTGTAGTAAGGCAAGGCGGCCGATACTTCGCGAAAATGGTCTTCGATGCGGCGTCGAAGTTCGGACCGCGAAAGGGCGATGTCGTAGTCTTCATCCGCGACCACCAGGCAAGCGACCTTCTCGCCAATCCCATCCGGCAAGCCCACCACACTCAACTCCTTGATGTAGGAGGAACTGGAATAGAGCTCTTCGATCTCGTCGGGATAAACATTCTTGCCGTTCGTATCGACAATGATTTCTTTGGAGCGCCCCACCAGATAGAGATTGCCTTCTTCGTCCAAGCGACCCAGGTCGCCAGTGTAGAGCCAGCGATTGATGAGGGCCGCTTTCGTCGCGGGTTCGTTATCGTAGTAGCCCAGCATCACGTTTGGGCCGCGTGCTATTACCTCGCCCACACCACTGGCATCCGCGTCTTTAATCTTCACTTCGACGCCGGGCAACGGTTTGCCCACGCTTCCCGTGAGCATCTTGTTTTGCGGACGGGTGACGGTCAGGACCGGCGAGGCTTCAGTCAGGCCGTAGCCCTCGAGAATCGTGAACCCGAGCCCCTGGAAGTCGCGCTGCACCGTTTCATTCAAGGCCGAGCCGCCACTGATGAAATAGCGTATCCGCCCACCCAGGCCTTCATGAATCGGATAGAAAAAGATTTGGCCCAGGTTCAACGGCGTGCGATCGCGAATCCAGTTGTTCGCTTTGATCAGCCACTCTGCCGCATCACCAACTATCTTGTTTTGTTC
>JAWVFI010000107.1:0-4462 GCA_033856235.1 Blastocatellia bacterium
CCCGGAACTGAAGAAGGTGCGCCTGATGGCTTCCGGAGAAGTGAGCGCCCGCGCTCAGGAAACCGCGAACGCAACCCTTCTGTCAGAACCGCCTGCCGTAGCGGGCGGTTGATCGCGCGTTATTGAGTTGGACAAAAGGAAAGGTCAACCGCCCGCTACCCCAGCGGTTCCGACTCAGGCGTCGCCGAACCCTTCATTTAGTTTTCGCAGGTGGTAACCCATTGCCGCCATCCTCATTGACTCCACAAACTTTTCCCGATGTTTGGCGGCGGCGGTGACAAAGAAGCGCCAGAACTCTCGTCGTTCGCGATCAATCACGCCCAGACGCATCGTCAAACGGGCGAAAGAAATCAGACTGCTGAGGATATTGTATTGGTTCACCTCTGCCTCGGACTGAGGTACGCGCTTGAGGCATTCCAGAACTCGTGCATAGTAAGCGCGCGGCGCGTAAATCGTCCTCATGATCGATTTGTAGCCTTCAACCAGGATGGCGGGATCCATTTTTGGTACGAAGTTAAGCGCCAGATTTGTATTGTTTCCCGAGCTCTCTCCCAGCAACCGCCCCTCACGTTCCAGACGCCGCCACAATTGCGTGTCAGGAAGTGCTGTCAACAACCCGACCATGGCCACCGGAATGGCACTGTCGCGAATGAAGTTGATCTGCAGGTCGAAGATGTCTTCCGGGTCGTTGTCGAAGCCGACGATAAAGCCGGCCATTACCTCCATCCCGAAGTTTTGGATCTTCTTCACGGACTGCAGTAAATCTCGGCGCGTGTTCTGGCCCTTCTGCGCTTCTTTCAGACTGGCATCGACCGGAGTTTCAATTCCCAGAAAGACGCGCCGAAAGCCCGCCTCGCGCATGGCAGTGAGCAGGTCGTCGTCTTCGGCAAGGTTTACGCTGGCCTCCGTGACAAATGAAAACGGATGATTATGCTCGCGTTGCCATTTGGCCAAATCGGGGATCAGCTTCCTGACGTTTTTCTTGTTGCCGATGAAATTGTCGTCAACTATGAAAAGCGTACCGCGCCAGCCCAGGTCGTTCAGCGCGTCCAGCTCTGCCAACACCTGCTGGTTGCTCTTTGTGCGCGGCACGCGGCCGTAGATTTCGATGATGTCGCAAAATTCGCAATTGAACGGACAGCCGCGCGAATACTGCACCGACATCGAGCTGTACCGCTTCAAATCGGCAAGATGAAAATCCGCGATCGGCGTGACCGAGAGGGGCGGCTTCTCGGCCGCCTGGTACGTCGCTTTGGCTTCGCCGCGTTCCAGATCAATTACAAACTGCGGCAGGGTTGTTTCTGCTTCGCCGATGAAAATGTGATCGGCATCCGGCAGGTCCTCGATGGTCGTAGTCACGTATGGCCCACCCAGCACCACGCGCTTACCCATCGCCTTGCAGCGGTCCACCGCCGCGTGCAGAAAATCCTTCTGCACCAGCATCGCGGTCGCAAAGACAATGTCTGCCCAGGCGATATCCGAATCCTTCAAAGTGCGCACGTTCATATCGACCATGCGTTTTTCCCATGACTTTGGGAGCAAGGCAGAAACGGTCATCAGGCCGAGAGGCGGGAAGGCGCTGCGTTTCCCTTCAAAAGGCAACGCATGTCGAAAACTCCAATAAGTGTCGGGAAATTCAGGATTCAGTAGCAAAACTTTCATCGTCTCTCTCCTTAACCCGGTAGCAGCCTGTGATGCCGATAGCAACCATTGCTACGCAGCCGGCGGATTCAAAAAAGAACAGCTTCAACAACTGCCCTCATCCCAATCCATAGATTTCGTAGGGCATTACTTTAGGAAGACTTGCGTGTGCTCTCTGGGAGCATCGAGGGGGACGATGGTGACTTAGACTTCGGCCACGAAGGCACGCCGCGCAATGCTTTAAGTCAAACTTGATTAAAGATTCCCGTTAATTTACTAAAGAGTGTAACACACAGTATGTACGCTGCCACACACAACACCCGCGACGCCGAGTTCTATTGTTCACGACCACGGGGATGAAGGACTGACACAAAAATACCACAAGATCCGGCTGCGCGTGCTCATCTTAAACTGGATTTAGAAAATCATACTGTTAAAATAGCGTGCTCATTCCCCCTGGCGCAGTAACTACTAAGTACCCCAGACTAAGTGACAACCGGTCCTCAATCAGTTGATTTAGGAGGCTCTCTTGATCGGAAGAAATAACAACAACGGCGGCCCTGTCCCTGGCAGTTTCCAGGTGGATTCGAATAAACGGGGTCACACGCCCCTGGCGCCCACATCCGACTGGAGCGACATGACGGCTACAGAGCATTTCGTCCAGTTCTACGAAATGGACGACTTTCTTCTGAATTCTCTGAGTGGCTTCGTGGGGACAGGACTGAGCGCCGGCGAGGCGGTAATAGTCATAGCCACCGAGACTCACCGTCAAGGGCTTGAGCAACTACTGCAAACACACGGTCTCGATGTGGCTGGGCTGAAGGCCTCGAACCAGTTGGTTTTGTTGGATGCGACGGAAACCCTGGAACGATTCATGGTTGATGGGTCACCTGACCCGACCAAATTCACCGACGTTATCGGCAGCTTGGTTGCCGAAATATCGCAGGAGAGACCTGGCCTGCGCGCTTTTGGGGAGATGGTGGCGCTGCTTTGGGCGGAGGGTAACCACACTGCTGCAATCGCTCTTGAAGAATTGTGGAACGGCCTGCAAAAGAATCATTCGTTCTCCCTCTTCTGTGCCTATCCGATGAACGCACTGGACGGTGAGAAATTTATCGAGCCCCTCAGCGGCGTGTGTACATCGCATTCGCGGGTAATTCCCGCAGAGAGCTACTCGACGCTGGCCAGTCCGGATGAACGCCTCCGCGCCGTTCTGCGGTTACAACAGAAAGCACGATCACTGGAAGGCGAGATATCCGAACGTAAACGGGCGCAAGAGGTCCTGGGACAGCGCGAGGCGGAGCTCACTGACTTCATCGAGAATGCCACGCTGGGCATGCACTGGGTAGCAAAAGACGGAATTATTAAGTGGGCCAACCGCGCCGAAATTGACCTTCTGGGATACTCGCTCGACGAGTATATCGGCCACCACGTGACCGAGTTCCATGCTGACCAGGAAGTTATCAGCGACATTCTAGAAAGACTCAGGAATGGTGAGGAATTACATAATTACGAGGCCCGGCTTAAGGCGAAAGACGGTTCGATTCGACACGTTCTCATATCGTCAAACGTATTTTGGGAGAACGGTGAATTTGTGCACACGCGCTGCTTCACCCGTGATGTTACCGATCGGAAGCGGGCTGAGGAAGCCAGCTTACACCTCGCTGCCATCGTTACCTCCTCTACAGATGGGATTATCAGTAAAAATCTGAATGGCGAAATTCTGAGCTGGAATGCCGGCGCCGAGCGAATCTTTGGCTACCGCGCGGAAGAGGTTATCGGGAAGCCGGTTACTATTTTGATTCCACCCGACAGATTGCACGAGGAACCCATTATTCTCGACAAGCTGCGCCGCGGAGAACTGATCGATCACTACGAAACCGTGCGAGTCGCAAAAGACGGACGAACCGTAAATGTTTCGCTTACGGTCTCCCCGATAAGAGATAGCAAAGGCAAGGTCATCGCAGCATCGAAAATCGCGCGCGATATTACTGAAAGCAAACGTGCCCAGGCAGAACTGGAAAGCCTCCTCGCCCGCGAGCAGACCGCACGTGCCGAGGCCGAAACCGCCAACCGCATGAAGGACGAATTTCTGGCGACCGTTTCCCATGAATTGCGCACTCCCTTGACGGCAATCATGGGCTGGTCGCACATGTTGCGAAAGGGGAAACTCGATGACGTTACGCTGGCGCGCGCGGTCGAAACGATAGATCGCAATGCCAAGGCTCAGGCGCAACTGGTCGAAGATATTTTGGACGTATCCCGGATGATCATGGGCAAGCTTCGGCTCAACGTGGGGCCTGTCGACGTGGCCGCCGTTATCAACGCGGCTATTGATTCCGTCCAACTCGCAGCCGACACCAAGGGCATTAAATTAGAAGTAACTCTTGACCCGTCAGCTCGGCGCACAGTGGGAGACGCCAGCCGCTTGCAACAGGTAGTTTGGAACCTGGTTTCAAATGCCATCAAATTCACGCCGAGCGGCGGAAGCGTCGCGGTCCGATTGGAGCGCGTAGATCATTTTGTACAGATTCACGTGACTGACACCGGGTGCGGCATCAGTCCCGATTTCCTTCCTTTTGTCTTCGATAGATTCCGTCAGGCTGATGGCACGCCCACGCGCATGCACGGCGGATTAGGTTTGGGATTGGCCATTGCCAAGCACCTGGCGGAACTTCACGGCGGTTCAGTGAACGCGCAGAGCGCCGGAGAGGGACAGGGCGCAACGTTTACGATAAACCTTCCTCAGGCAGCAGAAAACAAGATAACCAAGAGCCGTAACAACATCAGGAGCGGCCTGCGGTTGGCCGAGGTAGTGGAA
>JAWVFI010000108.1:0-16987 GCA_033856235.1 Blastocatellia bacterium
CCAAAGCGCCGTCGCCGCTGCGCTCTGCCGGCGCACTCCAAATAGTCCACTTATGAACGAGTCGTACTACAACGACGCGCACATTGCGGCTTATCCGGTTGAGTACATTGCCGGCATAGATCTCTACAATGCGCGCGAGTTTCATGCGGCCCACGATGCCTGGGAAGATCGCTGGCTGGGGCCGGTGGGCCAGCAGGAGAAGCTTTTCCTGCAGGCCATGATTCAGTCGGCAGTCGCTTTCCATCACCTGGAAATCGGACGCCCCGGCGCGGCGCGGCGGATGTACCAGGCAGCCACGGAAAAGTTTGCCCGCTTGAAAACCAACGCCTTTATGTCGCTTGATCTGGAGGACTATCAGGCACAGCTTGATCGCTCACTGTCATGGTTGCTGACTGCCGCAGATCCGCGCGAATTGACGCCGCCGGAAGTTGATCCTCCAGTAATCAGGTTGCTGCCGGAAGTAATGGAGTTTGACTGAAAGCTTTGGAGTGCGGCGACCTGTCGCCGCTTTACTCTGCGGCGGCTTGACGCCGCATTTTTTTGGAGACTGATCAATAAGACGTGGTCGCGACAGGTCGCGACCGACTAAAGCGGCGACAGGTCGCCGCACACCAAAATGACGATGCAAAACATTCGCCTTCTGCTGCTCGGCGCCTGGCTCGGCGCGGCGCTCTTCTTCAGCGCGAGGGTCGCTCCCACTGTGTTCAGCGTGTTGCGCGGTTTTCAACTCAGCAACGCCAGCGAGATGGCCGGCACTATCGTGACGCGCACCCTCGCGACTATAAATACCGGTGGTTTCGTGATGGGAGTTCTACTCTTGCTGACCGCCTTTCTATTCCCTCGCCCGGCAACGAAGCGATTCTGGTATGCCGAAGTAATCCTGCTGACCCTCGTTTCCTTGGCGACCGCAGTAAGTCAATGGATCATCTCGCCTAAGATGCTGGCCTTGCGCATGTCCTTTGCCGTACCCATCGACCAGGTCGCGCACGATCATCCCGGCCGCCTGACCTTCGACGCCTTGCACGGTTACTCAGTGGCGTTGCTGGCCGTTGCCATGTTAGCGTCACTCATCGCGTTTTTTCTGATTGCTCGCCGGGCCGCAAAAGCTTGAATCCAAAACTTCACATTAGCCTTTCCGGCCGGGTGCGGTGGCGGCACACACTCGCCGTCGTTTTAGTGTGCGGACTGACGCTCGGCCCGCAAAGCGGCTCCGCCAGCCGGGTCGTCCAGGCGCAACAACCGCCCGTCATTGCCACTTCACCTGCCGCAGCCACACCCACCCCGGCAACCGAGCCAACGGACGCCCAGAAACGGCTAGAGGCCTTCAATATAGTTTGGAATACCATCCAACAATTTTTCTTCGATCCCGCATTTGGAGGTCTGGATTGGAACGCAGTCCGCGCGCACTATGAGCCACTGGTGACTAAAGCGAATACCGACGCCGAAGTGCACGACCTTCTCCAACTCATGCTCAACGAATTGCACCAATCGCATTTTCTGATCATACCGCCGGACGCGATTCCTCAGGCGCTGCCCGATGAAGAGGGTGAGCTGCCTGACGAAGGGGACGCCGGCGGGCCGGAAAAAAAGGATGCGGCAAAACTGCTGCTAAAGGGCAACCTGGACTTAACGAAGAAGCTGGTCAACGGCATCGGCATTGACGTCCGCATTATAAACGGGATGGTGGTGGTGTCGCGGGTGGTACCGGGTTCGACGGCCGCGCGGGCGGGGCTGCGCCCGGGGTTTGTGATCAAGAAAGCAAACGGCAACTCGTTGGAAACGATTATTGCAGAAACCCTGCAGTCGCCGATCTATCACGCCATCATTCGTCCGGAATTGCCTCTGGTCGTAGTGGCTGGCTATATCAACGGGCCCCCGGGAACCGCGGTGCGGCTGTCATATCTTGACGGGCGAAATCGCGCGCGTACTATGACCGTCACGAGAGAACGATTGAAAGGCGAGATGTCTCCTCCGGTGGGAAGCTTGCCGGCGATGTATGGCGAGATTGACTCGCGCCGGCTGGCGAGCGGCATCGGCTATGTCCGATTCAACGCCTTTGTCCCGCCGCTGATGGAAAAGTTATGTCACGCCGTGCGACTGCTGCGCGAGGCGCCTGGCATAGTTCTCGATCTGCGTGGGAACAGCGGCGGACTGCTGGGCATGGTCAGCGGTCTGTTCGGCATCCTCAATCGCAATCCGCAGGCGCTGGGTTTTCTGGAAACTCGCGGCGGGCGCACTCCGCTATTTGGCTTTCCCCAAAAACTTCCCTACCAGGGCTCTTTGGTGATTTTGATCGATGGTTCGACGCAATCAGCCGCAGAGATGTTTGCCGCCAGCATGCAGGAGTCGGGGCGCGCTTACGTAATCGGCGAGACCAGCGCCGGCAACACACTGCCATCAACCATCAGAGAACTCCCCACGGGGGCGCTGTTTCAATATGCTTTTGCCAACTATCACACGAGTGGCGGAACTTTGCTGGAAGGCCATGGCGTGGTGCCGGACTTACAAGTGAAGCTGAGCCGGGCGGCGTTGCTCACCGGGCATGACCCGCAACTCGATGCGGCCGTCAGAAAGCTGCAGGGCTACTGGCGCACGCCGCTGCCTGGAAAGACCTTCTTAGTCACCAGCGCCCCGGAGATCAGTCTGCCGAAGGCTGCTGCGCCACCAAAGACGTCTGTAGTGATTTCCGCAGAGCCACCACCACCCGCTCCCCAGCCAACGCCGCGAAACAACCCGTCGCCACCCGTTGCCCCGGCCGATATGCCCACCGCTGTCCAGATCATTGAGAAATATATTGCCGCTATTGGCGGACGGACGGCGCTGGGGAAACTCCACAGCCGCGTATCAGTGGGACGCGCGGAGACGAGCCTGGGCGTCAACGGAGCGCTTGAGCTTTATCAAAAAGCGCCGAACAAATTTGCGCGCATTATCACCGTTCCCGGATTAGGGGTGATGATGCGCGGTAACAATGATCAGGCCGCGTGGTGGCAGGACGAGCTGCAGGGCTACATTGAAATTTCGGGAGCCGGCTGGTTTGAGGCGATCCGCGAGGGCTATTTTAATAAGGCCAGCGAACTCCAGCATCTGTATCCGGAATGGGCGCTGAAAGGAAAAGAAAAAGTTGGCGAGCGCGAAGCCTACGTGTTACAGGGGAACGCGTCTGAGCGCAGCAAATATTATTTCGATGTTGAGAATGGGCTGCTGCTGCGCGAGGGCAATACGTTTTATGAAGACTACCGGGAAGTTGACGGGGTGAAATTGCCCTTTACCGTGCGCGAGAACTCGTTGCCGGGGTTTGCCTTTGTCTATAAAATCACAGAGATCAAACACAACGTGGTGATAGATGATTCGAAGTTCGCGCCCTATCCCAGTTGTTTTACCGATCCGGGCAAGTAGGGACTGCAACCTCATTTCGTTTAGCGGCGGGCTACCGCCGCCGAGGATGGTGCGCGAACACGGCGGCGTAGCCCGCCGCTAAACAGTCAGAGAGTTAACAGCTCCGGCAACAAAGTACGAGGAGAGCGTAGTGGACATTCTTGAACGACGCGATGAGTGGGTGAAACGTTACGAATCCTGGAAAGGCGATCATCGCATCAATGGCAGCAGCTCCGGCGTGGGCGAGAAGTACCCCTTCGTAGAAAACAAACGGGCGCCGTTCGTGCCGGCGCGCAGTGCGCTCCCCATGATCAATCTGGCTTTGATCTCTTCCGCCGGCGGATACCTGGATGGCACTGATCCTTTCGACGCTGATTCGGCGGATGGCGACCTGACCTTTCGGGAAATACCCACGGAAATCGAAGCCGACGATCTGCGCTTTGTTACTCGCGGCTACGACGGCGCAGCGGTCAATCAGGACTTGAATGCGCAGTTACCGCTAGCGCGCCTGGCAGAGTTCAGTGGCAATGGCATTATCGGCCAATTGAATCCTGCGTTCTGGAGTTTCTCCGGCTTCATCCCCAACGCCGCGCGTTTGGTGGACGAGATGCTGCCCAAACTGTTGGAGCGGCTGCAGCGTTATGAAGTACAAGCGGCGCTGTTAATCCCGGCGTCGCGTCTTTGTCATCAGTCGGTGGCCCTGGCAGCGCGCACCATTGAAGCGGCGGGCATTCCCACGATGACCCTCTGCGTCGATAAGGAAATGATGGAACGCGTGCGGGCGCCTCGCGCAGCGTTCTATAAAGGAGAACTCGGCAGCGTCGCCGGAAAGCCGCTCTGGCCGGAGCACCAGCGTCGCGTGCTGGATGAAGCATTACGTTGGCTGGAACCGATCGATCAGCCGGGAGTGTTCAACTTGGGAGTCGAGATGGAAAGCGGCGTGGAGAAGGGGCGCGGGGAAAGGTAATACCGCGACGAACGCGCGTCTTGCTGTAAACCTCTGAAGCATTCCAGATGCCGTCTAAACCAAAAAAAGAAGTCACCATTGTTTGTGACGGCTCGAGCCTCGGAAACGGGCAGGCTTCAACGCGCGCGGCGGCGGTAGCCCTTCTGGGTTACCAGGGAATCTGGCGCGCTGTCGGTACTTACCTCGGGCAGGCCACCAACCAACAGGCTGAGGTTGCGGCCGCCGCTTTGGGACTGGAATCTTTGCGCGAGCCTTGCCAGGTGCGCCTGTTGACGGATTCGCGTTATGTGGTTGAAACCATGTCGGGGCGCTTTCGAAAAAAAACAAATCACGCCTGGTGGGAGCGTTTGGATAAAGCCGCCACGCGCCATGCAGTTAAATGGGAATGGACCAAGGGACATAACGGACATGTGGTCCAGGAGGCCACCGATCGCGCCGCTCGCCGCATCGCAGCATTGGGCCGGGTTGATAATGAGATCCTGCAGGAGGCGGTGGACACAATTGGGATCGCCGGAGGTTAATAGCGCTTTTTGCACGCATTGTTTTGGCGCAGTAGAATAGCGGCGTGCCAGAACTCAGTCGCTTCTTTGGAATCATTATTCGCATGTTTGCGGAACTCGGCGAGCCGCATCACTCGCCTCATTTTCACGCTTACTATCACGATGAGACAGCAGTTTACGGGATTGATCCAGTCGAAATCATCGCCGGTTCACTGCCGAGACGACAGCAGCGTTTAGTTGAGGCTTGGGCTGAGCTTCATCAAACCGAATTACGTGCTGACTGGGATAGGCTGCAGTCCGGCCACAGACCCTTGCCCATTGATCCCTTGAGGTAGCAAGCAATGATTCATCCAATCCATCGCGTTCATTCCTTTGAGATAGTGGCCCCATATACTCTGCGCGTCACCTTCGATGACGAGACTGAACAAATCATTGATTTTGAGGGTGTTTTGGCTGGCGAATTGTTCGAACCCTTGCGCGAGCTTTCAATCTTCAACCAAGTGCGTCTCGATCTTGAAGTCGATACACTAGTGTGGCCAAATGGAGCCGATTTTGATCCAGCGACGCTGCACGATTGGCCGCAGCAGATCGAGGCGTTGACACGACGAGCCAGAGAGTGGGAACGGCAGGAAGTCATTATTAGTGGCCTCAGATGAGCAACATAGCCTTCCAGGAATTGAGCGGTGTCGACGCCCAGGGAACCACCGAAGTCGCCCGCGCCGCTTTGATCCTTATCCTGCAGAATGCTTTCTCCGGCGAACTGGCCGCCGCTTATGCCTATCGCGGCCACTGGAAGTCGCTGCGGAAAACAAGCGAGCGCGAGAAAGTCAGAAGCATTGAAGACGACGAGTGGGTCCACCGCGAGAACGTCAGACAGATGCTGAACCACCTGACGGCGGCGCCGCGGCGCGGGCGCGAAGTAAGGGCGTGGCTGATCGGGCGCAGCCTGGGGATTGGATGTCACCTGATCGGATGGTTTCTGCCCATGTATTTTGCGGGACGGCTGGAAAACCGCAATATCGCTGAGTATGAAACGGCCTTCCGACATGCGCGCACGCTGGGGCTGGCGGAATACCTCGACGAACTGCGGGTGATGGCCGAGGTCGAGCGCGATCATGAGGCTTTCTTCCGTGAAAAAGTCGCCACCCATCGCCTGTTGCCGGTCTTTCGCGCGATTTTCAAATGGGGCTAGGTGGCAGAGGTCGGAGGTCAGAGATCAGAAGTCAGAGGTCACAGGCCGCGGCTGAATCAAAAGGCCATTGTTCCCTTGACGTCTGGCTTCCGACCTCTGACTTCTGGCCTCTGGCCTCTGATTCGCTTTCGCTTCCCACCGCCTCTATAATCCTGTCTCCCGATCCAGTGGCCGGCGTTTTGAGTATTGTTGACCCGTACAATCGGGTCAGTGTTGATGCGTCAAGAAGTCATTACCTTTAAGTCTTTTAGATCCGCCCTGCCGCGGGGATTAGCCCTCGGTGTGGTCTGCGCCGGCGTCTTGCTGGCCTTGCTGGCGGCATCCGGTTTCGTCGCGCGCGCGCAATCGCCTTCCCGCGCCTGGCAATGGCAGAACCCGCTCCCCCAGGGCAATGCCATCAACGCCATTCGCTTTGCGCCCGACAAACGCAATGGGTGGGCGGTCGGAACTGACGGCGCAATTCTGCATACGAAAAACGGCGGCTTTGAATGGGAAGCGCAAACGTCGTCCGTGTTGACCACTCTGAACGGCCTCTATGTAAAAGATAAAGACCGCGCCGTCGCGGTCGGCGCCCGCGGCGTCATTTTGATAACCAACAATGGCGGTCAGAAATGGCTCGCGGCTCAATCCGGAATCAAAGACCACTTGTACAGCGTGGCTTTCGCGCCCGATGACAAGACTCGCGGCTGGGCAGTCGGTACTTATGGACGCATTGCCGCCACGATCGACGGCGGCCTGACCTGGCATTTGCAGAACACTGCGGTGCGCTCTCATCTCTTCTGCGTTTCCTTCATTAACAAAAACACGGGAGCGGCGGTGGGCGATCGCGGCGCTCTGATAGTCACGCACGATGGCGGCGCTAACTGGGACCGCAAAACTGCGCTCAGCGATCTTCCCCTGACCGGTGTCGCTTTTCTTTCCGCCACCAGGGCCGCTGCGGTTGGTTACGGCGGGCGAGTGCTCCTGACGAACGATGCGGGCGCTACCTGGCAGGCAGCCGAAACTTTGGTGACCACCGATCTGCTTTCAGTCTTCTTTACCGATGAAACTCACGGGTGGGCCGCAGGTGACAATGGGGTGGTGTTGACTACGGGCGACGGGGGAAATCTCTGGCTCCCGGTGAATGTGCGCACCGCGCCGCGACTCGTCACCGTCTTTTTCGCCGATGAAAACACCGGTTGGGCCGCCGGCGGCGATGGCCTGGTGGTGCGGACCGACGATGGCGGTATGGGCTGGCGGCGCCTGACCGAAGGCGGGCGCGATGACTTATCCGACATCTTCTTTCTGGATGGCTCACGCGGCTGGGCAGTGGGGGCGCGCGGCCGAATTCTGGCCACGACTTCGGGTGGCGAACGTTGGACAGCCAGACCGTCGGGCATCAACACGCGCTTGAACGCGGTTACTTTCATTGACAACAAATTAGGCTGGATTGTCGGTGATAAGGGAACGATTCTTTCCTCGAAAGACGGCGGGGTGATCTGGACTCCGCAACGCACCGAAGCCCGTGAGGACCTGCTGAGCGTTACGTTCATTTCTCCGCAACTGGGCTGGGCCGTAGGCGCGCGCGGCGCAATCATCTTCACTCAGGACGGGGGCGTCAATTGGCGGTCCCAACATCCCAATACCTTTGCCTGGTTGGAAGACGTTCACTTTACCGATGCCAAACACGGCGTGGCCGTCGGGTCGCATGGCACGATCCTGCGCACCGAAGATGGCGGTGAAAACTGGAAACAGAGTCCACTGCGTTTGAAAGAATGGCTGTATGCGCTGACTTTCGCCGATAGCCAACGCGGATATGCGGTCGGAGAGAAAGGAATAATTCTGCGCACCGATGACGGCGGCGTGACCTGGAAGGACCTGGAGAGCGGAATCAACACCAACCTCTTTGCCGTCGCTGTTGCCAGCCGCGAAGAAGCATTAATTGCGGGTGATCAGGGCCGCGTGCTAATGACGAAAGATGGCGGCGCAACTTGGGCGATGCAACCAACGGTAACCAGCACGTCGCTCTTTGCAATTGCCTATCGCGGCGATACTGCAACCTGGGTGGCGGGTCATGGCGGCGCCATTCTGCGCCGCACCAGCGCGGTCGCGACCCTGAAAATAACCGCGCCGAAGATTCCGCCCATCCTGCGGCGCGAGCCGAAGCTAAAACCCGGCGCTCAACCTGCGTTGATCGTTGATGATGGCGACATTCCTAAAGCGATTCAACTGCCGGAGAAAAAACCCGCGCGGCCCTGAGGCGCTGGATGATGGACGATAGACCGTGGACAATGGACCATGGACTACGGTCGGGCTAGGTTTATCGTCGATCGTCCATCGTCTATCGTCCGACGTCTATCGTCCTCCCTCTAATTCTTCAACTTAAATTCCTTCGGCACGAACTCCAGTGAGATAGCGGTACCATCCGTCTTAGCTCGCGACCCGGTGCTCGGTTTGTAAGTTACCACCACTGCATCCTGGTTCTTTCGCACGCCGCAGGTGATCTCGCTGCCGGCAGTATTCGTAAACGCCTTCAGCTCCAACTTCTCGAAATTCTCCGACTGCACCTTTAGTAAACGTTCACTGGTCTGAATGCTGAAAATAATCGTCTTCACGCTGCAGTCGATGCGTACGAGGTTCCCCTGCACGCGGACTTCATCCGCGGCCGGCTTGCGCAGCGCCTCACCGAGATAGGAAAGCGGATCGATGTTAACGTCCGGCGTCTCTTCCATTGCGTTTCGGGCTCTGGCATTTCCAACGGGAGGGTCTCGCTCCTCAGACTCCTTTAAACCGGAGATCTGTTTCTCGAACGCGGTCACTTGATCCAATAAAGTCTGAGCGTGCCGGCGCATTTCCGCGTCGGCGCCGTTGCGCGCAATGGGCTCCAGAATTAGTTTGGTGGCCTTGAAGTCATGCTTTTGCAAGTAGAGCTGTGCCAGCGTAAAAGTGTATTCCTCTTTGCCGGGCGCAATCGCGAGGGCTTTCCTGATCAGCGCAATCGACTCGTCAAGTTGCTCATCGCGCACCATATTTATGAAAGCCAGCAGGCTGTAGGACTCGGGAAAGCCTGGCTCCAGTTCGATGGCTCGCTTCAATTCCGCGCGCATGGTCTCCGCGTTTTCCGTCGAATAGCCCATCACTATGTTGTTTGCGTCCATGCCCTGGCGGCTCAGGGCCAGTGCATAGTAGTAGTGGGTCAAATAGTTTTTTGAGTTTGCCGCTACTGAACGCTGCAGTAACTTGAGTGCTTCCGCAAACTGTCCTTGATAAACGCGCAGCATTCCCAGTGACGCATTCGCCAGCGGTTGATTTGGATCGAGCTGGAGAGCTTTTTGTAAATAACCTTCTGCGTCCGAGCGGTGACTGTGAAACAGCAGGTCGCCGAGATAGGCCTGCGCTTCCGCTTCCCCCACCGGCGCACTTTGCATTTCCTTATCGAGTGCCAGCTTTTGCTCAAAGTGCCCGGTCATTACCGGATAGCGATCGTGCTTCAAATACTCTTTGAGCTCTTTCTCCATTTGCTCGAAAGTGGACTCAAAAGCTTTTTGAAAAGCGCTCTCTACCGGCTCGTTCTCTTTCAAAAGCTTGAGGAAGGTCCCCAGTTGCGGCACGCGACGGCCTTCATTGCCCAGAATCAAATAATGCATCAGGGCCCATGACTGGGCGTAAAAGATGCTTTGCTTCTCGCGCTCGTTGTAGTACGGCGAGTCGTGATCTACTGCGAACAACGTGCGCAGGGGCAGAATCTTTTTCTCACGCAGCAGGAAGACATGGTTCCCGATAGGCCTGCCCATAGTCACTTTCTGATCGTCGGCGACGGAGAAGGTGCTGTAATACTCGGCCAGTCCCTCGTTGAACCACGTCGGCACGCTTTCCACCGTATTGTTTACCAGCAGGTGCACGTACTCGTGAAAAATGACGGTGAAAGGATCCTGCTCGCCCCGCAATTCGGTGGTAAGCGTGATGTAGTTCACATCCTGTCCGGGCTGAAAATACCCGACCGTCGAGGCGCCGGGTTTGAAGGGACGGTACGAGTCGTCGCTTTTGAAAACGACTACGGTGGTGGGGACCGGTGTTTTGAGATTGAGGCCGGGAAAGACTCGCGAGAAAACTTCGCGGAACTGCTCTAGACGAGTTGCAACCTGGCGAATTTCCTTCTCGCTGCAATTGCCAAGCAGAAAGAAGTTCTTCGACCGCACACTGGTCCAACTGTCCTTAGCGCCTGCGAGGGGCGCTGCCAGCAGCGTCAGCAGGAGGACTGAAACGGCTATCAGCAGATGATGAGTGAGACGCTTATGGAGGTTGGTCATGGTAAAGCGACTATAGGAAAGCTAAGGGCAAAGTGCAAAGAGCGAAGGGAAAAGACGGAGTGGCTCTTAGCTCTTTGCCCTTACCTCTTTGCTCTTTGCCCTTTGCTCCTCGCTGCCGCTATCTATCCGGCAATTTCCCCTGCTTTGCGTACCGCTTCTTCCCACATCAGGTCGCTGCAGAGGATGTCCATCTCGCCGCTGAGCAGGTCAGCGACACTGCGCGTGTGCGACGGCGAGACTCTGGCGTGTTTAGTTGCGCTCTCATGGTTGATGCTGGTCTGCAAGTAAAGTCCATCCTCGCTGCGACTGACTTCGAAAGCGGTCGAGTCGCTGGTTGTCAGTATTACTCGCGCCAGACGGCCGGGCTGCAGTTGATGTGGTTCCACCTGCAGAAAATCAGCTCGAATTTGTTGCCCGTTCCGTTCGAACTTCACGCTGTGGGAACCCTTGGTAACGTGGGCGGCAGACTTTGTTATTTTCCAATCCAGCCGGCTCGCCAACCAGCCGGCAATCAGCAGCGCCTGTGAAGAGAGCGCTGCCGCTTGACCATCGCTGGCAGCATAATCAATGCGCACATTCACAATCTGTTCCAGCGCCGTGCGATTCGGTTTGGTATCAAAGAAGCCGGCCAGCAAGGCCCGCCACGAAGTTAATCGGGCCCAATTCAAATCGCTGAAGGCGGCCTGGCTTTCATCCTTTGAGTTGACGATATTCGCCAGCACTTTCATCTCTTGTCCCGGCTTCTTTAAATCTGCCGAATCGATGATCACCCGATCAGAGCGCTGGACCAGTTCATCGAAGACCTCGGCGACACTCTGCAAATCGTCCCGCCACCAAAGGAACACTGGCAGGTCCGGCACTAGTAAAGGAATGGTGGCGCTGGGGAGTTCCACCACGAAGCGGCCGGCTGCTGAAAGACTCACTTCCTCGCAGCAAAGCTTGCGAGGCCCCTTCTCAGCTCCGGCGTGACAAAAAGAATTAACGACCACTTCGATGTCACGATTGGGAGCGTCCGGGGCGGCAATCATCAAAAGCGCGCGACACGGATGGTGGGTGCTCAACTTTTCCAGGACGTCGTTGACTTCATCCGCCGCGGCGGCGGGAGCATAGATCATCAGGTTGGCAACCCGGGCGCGCATGGTGGCCCGCTCGTCGCCCGGGGCCACGTCCTGCAGCGCAGCCCGCGATGTTTCCTGCCAAAGCTGGGCCAGCTCACGTTCGATCACTTCCGGCTTAATTGTTTCCAGGGTCGGATTCATTGCGTTTGAAAAGAAACAGATTCACCTTATCTCTTACCTGCTCCTGCCTCCTGCTTCTGCCTACTGCCCACAGCCCACCGCCATCACAATTGCCGCCACTCTCTCTCGTCCCTCGCAATCAAATCCTCAGCAGCTTGCGGTCCCACCGATCCGGCGGCGTAATTTGGAAAGTCAGGCGCCGACTTTTGCCACGCTTCTAAGATGGGCATCACAATTTCCCAGCCGCGCTCAGTCATATCACGACGCGCGTAAAGCGTGGAATCGCCCAGCATGCAGTCCAGCAACAAACGCTCGTAAGCCTCAGGCGGCTCCGTTCCAAACGATGAACCGTAGCGAAAGTCCATGTTCACCCAGCGAATCCGCATCGCCTGCCCCGGCAACTTCGCGCCGAAGCGAACTGTGATCCCTTCATTCGGTTGAATGCGCAGCACCAGGACATTGGCCTGCAGCGGGGCATCACATTCGCTGAATAACGGATGTGGCGTTTCTTTGAATTGGATGGCGATTTCGGTCATTCGTCTCGTCAACCGTTTTCCGGAGCGAAGATAGAAGGGCACGTCCTGCCAGCGCGGGTTATCAAAAAAAATCTTGAGCGCGGCAAATGTTTCGGTTGCTGACTTAGGATCAACTCCCGGCTCTTCACGATAGCCAGGAACCTTCTCCCCCAGGACAAAACCCGGACCGTACTGGCCGCGAACTGAAGAATCAGCAATTTCGGCTCCGGAAATCGGCCGGACCGCTTGCATGACTTTTATTTTTTCATCGCGAATGGCGTCGGCGCTTAGCCATGACGGCGCTTCCATGGCGATCAATGATGTCACCTGGAAGACATGGCTCTGAATCATGTCGCGTACGGCGCCGGCTTTTTCGTAGAAAGCGCCGCGCCCTTCGACGCCCAGCGCTTCGGCATTCGTGATCTGCACGTGATCGATGTGTTCCCGGTTCCAGACAGGTTCGAAGATCCGGTTGGCAAAGCGAAACACCAGCAGGTTTTGCACCGTCTCTTTGCCCAGGTAATGATCGATGCGATAGACCTGGTCTTCCTCGAACACCGTCGCCAGCTCGTCGTTTAAAGCCCGCGCGCTTTCCAAGTCATGGCCAAAGGGCTTCTCGACTATGATGCGCGTCCAGGCAGCGCCTGCCGCACGCGCCAGTCCCGCATCTCCTAATTGTTTAGCGATCAGGCCAAAGAAATCCGGCGCGGTCGCCAGATAGAAAACCCGATTACTCCCAGTCCCGCGTTCGGTTTCTACCTCCGCTAGTGTTTCCCGCAAACGCTTGAACGTGTCCCCGTCGGCGAATTCTCCCGAGAGGTAAAAGATTCCGGCAGCAAAACTTCGCCACACGGCTTCGTCAAAGCGATCGCCGTCGTCCTGCTCGCTGACGGCAGCGCGCATTTGCGAGCGAAACTCTTCATGGCTCATTTGTGCGCGTGCCACCCCAACGATGGCGAACTCCGCCGGTAGCAGCCGTTGTTCGGCCAGGCGATAAAGAGCTGGGAGCAGTTTTCTTTTGGTCAGGTCGCCGGAAGCGCCGAAGATCACTACCGCGCACGGCGGCGCACTATGCTCGATGCGCATCCCGGCGCGCAGCGGATTGTCGGGATCTGGGGCCGGTGGTTCGCGTTCGCTCATAGTGGTCGTTTTGGTGCGAAGAACTCAGATACTCCGATTCCAATCTTAGATCTCATTAGCACCGCACTTCAGTGCGGTGATCAAGGATCAAATCTACTCCGGCAACTGTTTCAACAGTTTCCAAAACCTAAACCGTTAAAAACGGTTAGGAGATGAATCGTCACCTGGATCACCTGACTGAAGTCAGGTGTTAATGAGATTGCCTGTCCCATAGACTAGCGTCGATCACTCAACGTTTCAGCCATCCGGTCCGCACTTTCAGCTGGTCCGGCGTCGGCCGGGGAATTTCGCTCAGCTCATAGCTCACCACTTCGCGCGCGGCCACTTTCAAGGTCAGCTCTTTCTCTTCTTCACCGCGCTTCACCTTTACCTTTATGGTCTTGCCGGCTAAATCAGATAGCAAAGCTCGGCGCGGATCGGTGCCGTTGAAAAGAGTTATCACATCGCCGACTTCCAGTCCGGAATCTGCCGCCGTTGAGTTGGCGTGAATTCCCTGAACGCGAAAACCTCCCGAACGGAACCGGCCATCAAAGCCCAACACCGGCGCCTGGCTGCCTTTCTTGTCCACAAGGTAACCGGCATAGCCATAGATCGTTTTGTAATCAGGGACCTCTACACCCCACACGTACCGGCGAAAGAAATCCCGGTAGTCGCGCCCGCTCAGCCGATTGATGATGCCGAGCAAATCTGCGCTGGAGAAGCCGCGACCGCGCTGATAGTAGTCGCGATACAGCGCCCGCATCACATCGTCCAGGCTGGCCCGGCCGCCGCTGTCATGCCGTATGGAAAGATCCAACAGCGCGCCCAGGTTCTGGCCTTGCGTGTAATACGAAATGTTGAAGGCGACGGGCGTGTCATAACCAAGCCAGGTTGATACAGACGAGGTAGCCGGAGAGATAAAGTTGCGGGCCGGATTGTTTTCTATGTCCGACATCGCGCCCGCGGCCCGATCCAGAAACGCTTCCCTGGTAGTCAACCCGGCGCGGTACGTGCCCACGATTCCGTAGTAGTTGGTGAAGCCTTCAGAGACCCAGAGCAGCGGTGTCTCGTCCTCACGCGAATAGTCGTAGGGCCACATTTCGATCGGCCGAATCCGTTTTACGTTCCAGGTATGAAAAAACTCGTGAGACGCCGTTCCGATCATGAATTCCGGTTCCGCAACATCGCCCGGCGGTGCGAAGCTGACATGCGAGTTCTGGTGCTCCAGGGCGCCGCTGGCATTCGACTCCGACGGTGCGAAGAAATAAAAGTAAATATATTTTTCATAGGGCAAGCCGCCAAAGATGGCGCTCTGGGCGACCGCGACCTTGGCCAGCATCTCGGTAAACTGGCGCGACTTCTCACTTGAAAAAGCGCCGGCAGGCGTGGCTATCAGGTAATGCGGTTTACCTTCGACCTCAAAACGTGTCACGTCAAAACGTCCCATCTCGCTGGGTGCATCCACGAGGGTGTCGTAATCGGGAGCCGTGAACCTCGATGGATCAGAAGTCTCGCGTAGCGCCGAAGCAATCTTCCAACCATTGGGAACTACAAAGCGTACTGAGCTGGGACTGGCGCGGTGCCCTTCCGCCATCAGGAACAGTTGTGTGCCGGTGAAGAAGGCAAAATCGTTTGCAATCTTCGCCTGATTAAGAGCGAGGATGTCAGCCCGGTAATCGAACTCCACCCAAATTTCTTTGCGCCCCGCCGTTTCCACTCGCCAGGTCTGCTTGCGCACCATCGTCTGTGGCAGGCTGGTCCCCTTCGCGTCCTTGACCGTGAAACGCAGAATGTTTTTCGCGTAGTTCTCAATCGTGTACCAGCCCGGCGTCCACGCCGGCAACGAAAGATCCACAGTTGGTTGATTGATGTTCTTGAGATCGGCAGTCACATGAAACAAGCCGGAGTCCGGACGCTCCACGGCCACCGTATAGTCGATGCGAAACGGTTTGGTTTGGGCGACTGCCGGCGTGCTCGCGATCAGGAGCAACAGCGCCAGGCAGGCAAGTTGCGCGCGAGAAATCTTTCGTACCATCACTGTCTCCTCAATCGATCAAATATCGGGAGCAAACTAAAGTTTGTACTCTAAACACCCGTTGGGAGCGAACTCGACTTCCGGTTCCAGGCGTTTAGAGTTCAAGCTTTAGCTTGTGATCTTCATAACCTGCGGAATGTTTTTGGCATCAACCTCCGGGCGCCTCAGATTCCCATTCCGTATGCACCGCGCCCAACTCCGGTTTATCGCTGCGGTGATAAGTATGCGAGCCGAAAAAGTCTCGTTGCGCCTGGGTCAGGTTTTGCGGCAGATTCGCCGTCCGGTAGCTATCAAAGTAAGCGAGGCTCGCCGCCATCGCCGGCGCTGGGACGCCATGACGCTGAGCGACGCCCACTGCTTCACGCCAGTTTGTCTGCGCGCTGACCAGCCAATCGCGTAGTTCGGGGGTCAACATCAGGTTCGCCAGTCCCGGATCCGTTTGATAAGCAGTCTTAATGCTATCCAGGAACTTCGCCCGAATTATGCAGCCACCTTTCCAGATGCGCGCCATCTCGCTGAGATCGATGCCCCACTTCCATTCTTCCGAACCGGCCCGCATCAAACTGAAACCCTGCGCATAAGAACAGATCTTGGAAGCATAAAGCGCGTCGTGCAGGTATTGCAGTAAAGTCTCAGAAGTAACAGCGGAGGTAACCCCACCTTCCTGAGTGCGGCTTGGGATCGTCTCGCGCTGATTTGAACTGGGAACACTTGCAGTCAGGAAGGGCGGCTGGCCCCCGCTTTCTTCCCCAAAGATCTGACTCGCCGCCACTCGCTCTTTCTTCAAACTCGACATCAACCGCGCATCAATGGCTGCGTTGATAGTGGGGATCGCGATTCCCAGGTCGAGGGCCACCTGCGCAGTCCATTTGCCGGTCCCCTTTTGTTCCGCCTGATCCAAAATCAGATCGACCAGCGGCTTTCCCGTCTCCTGATCCTCAACGCGAAGTATTTGCGAAGTAATTTCAATCAGGTACGACTCCAGCTGGCCCTCGTTCCACTTCGCAAAGACACCGGCAATCTCGCGCGCCGCCATTCCCAGGACGCGTCGCATGATGTCGTAGGCCTCGGCAATCAATTGCATGTCGCCATACTCGATGCCGTTATGGACCATCTTCACAAAGTGGCCGGCCGCATCCCCGCCCACGTAGGTGGTGCATGGGCCATCCGCCGTTTTTGCCGCGATCGCTTCCCAGATCGGTCTGATTTCCTCGTAAGCTTCGCGGGCGCCGCCGGGCATCAATGACGGTCCATGCAGAGCGCCCTCCTCGCCACCGGAAACGCCGGAACCGATGAAACGCAGACCGGCTGCCCCGAGGGCGGCTTCGCGACGGCGCGTGTCCTGAAAAAAGGAATTGCCACCATCGATCAGGATGTCGTCTTTTTCCAGAAAGGGTTGAAACTGTTCCACGGTCCAATCAACCGGGGGGCCGGCTTTGACCATGATCAGGATCTTGCGCGGGCGCTTGATGGCCCGCACGAATTCCTCTGGCGTCGCGGCGGCGTTAATTCGCTGCCCGGTTTCGATGTGTGACATTGCTTCCGCTACGAAAGCCGGGTCACGATCCCACACCACCACCTCAAAGCCGTTCCGCTCGATATTGCGCGCCAGGTTTGAACCCATCACGCCCACACCGGCGATGCCGATGTCTGCTGCGGCCATTTCGCCCTCCCGGTTACTTACCTGTCGAATGATTTCGTGTCTGTTTTATAACCCATTTCCGATGCGACTGCTATAATCCCCGCCGCATCGCGAA
>JAWVFI010000109.1:0-3878 GCA_033856235.1 Blastocatellia bacterium
GACCTTCAGACCGGCAGGAGCACCGCGGTGCTCCTGCCAGTCCGAACTGCAAACAACTCGGGACGGTAATCAAAAGTGTAAAGGATGTCATGATAACGATCTGTAAAGGATGTCTTGACAACTAACAACTCTGTGGCCGCCCCCTTTTTGTATTGGAGATTGCGATTACGTAACGAATGGGGTGGCCACGGAGGGCCACCCCTACAAGATCCGGCCTACGGTCGATTCAAGATGCCGCCGAGAATTGCACCAATACCACCCTGCGTGTTGCCTCGCCGGTAGGTTCCGTTTCCATTGCCGGCATACTGTCGATAGCCCTGGTTGTAACCCTGCACAAATCCGTTGCGAAACGCCTGCGAAGAAGCGTCCCTGTAATAGTGTGATCGCTGCGGGCTAAAGCTCTGACCACGTTGCGCGTCGCTGGCGCCGGTATTCAAGCCATACTGGTAGCCCTGGTTCATCGCCGTCTGGTTGGCGTTGCCATAACCACCGTTATTGCCATAGCCACCGTTGTTACCGTAGCCGCCGTTATTGCCATAGCCGCCGTTGTTGCCATAGACGCCATTGTTGTAGCCGTCATTGCCATAACCGCGACTGCGGCCATAGTCACGATTGTCCCTGATCTCACCTCCGTCGCGATCATGGCGGCGGTGTGGATTCTGGTTTCGATTGCGTCTCCAAGCCCGAGTGTCGGAATCATTTTGTCGCTGTACGTTGCGGTCATTACGATACTGCGCCTGCGCCGTGGTACCGGCCAGAGCAGATATGCCTAAGACTAAAGCGAGCGTGAAAATAGCCCCGCCGATAACTGTTCTCAAATTCTTCATGTGGTTTGCTCTCCCTTTCTCTTTCACTGAAAGAAGACCGCAACCTCTATGCCGTGGCGCCCGCTATAAGGGGAAGGCTTATTCGTTGGCAGTTCTGGAGAAGTGGTCCGCGGCCCGCCCCCCGTTTGGTATAGAGATGGCTTAGATTAGACGTTTAGGGGGCGCCACAATGCTGAAAGCGTTCGCTAATTCAACCCAGGGTTTGCGCGGAACTCAAATGATCCCGAAGAGATTTCTCGCAACTTGTATGACCGTTGTTCTCAAACTGGACAAACGCGCGGCCTCGATGGCTGCGCGCCCATCCTGATTCAGCAATCTCAGTAAGGCGAAGAGCGTTATGACGTTTCCAGAATCGACGCCGGCAACGCAAGAGAGCAGCGCGCGGCCATCGAGGCCGCGCGTTGGGTGCGTCGTAAATCGCTGGCCTCAAGCCCTCCCTTAGTCCCCTCCCAGATGGAGGAGATCAGAATCCCTCCGCGAACTCTCCAAATCAAGACATACGCAACCTGTTGCACACTTTGCTTTACGCAACCGACGGTTTATTCTTTCTGGCTTGGTATTGAATGCAATGAGCACAATTAACAACGACGATCTGCAACGAGCGATGGCGGACTCACTCGGCGTCCGAGGCCGCGTGGCCCTGGTCACCGGAGGATCGCGCGGCATTGGGCGTGCGGCCGTGGATTGCTTCGCGCGGTTGGGCGTGCATGTAGTCGTCAACTATGTTAGCGACGCTAACGCGGCTTCGATTACCGCCAGCAGTGCACGCGCGGCCGGCGTCGAAGCCATCACCGTGCAGGCGGATGTGTCGCAAGTTGAGGAAGCGGATCGGTTGGTTGATGAGACCCTGGACAAGTTTGGGCGGATCGATTTTCTGGTATGCAACGCAGGTATCTGGGAAGCAGCGTCGATCGAGGAAATGACCGAGGACTTGTGGGACCGTACTATTGATCTTAACCTCAAGGGCACCTGGACCATTTGTCGCGGCGCGGTGCGGCAGATGAAGCAGCAGTCATTCGGACGAATTGTTATTATAAGTTCAACGGCGGGACAACGCGGCGAAGCGGGCGTTTCCAACTACGCCGCATCGAAGGGCGGTCAGATTGCGTTCACCAAGTCCCTGGCCGCTGAGTTGGCGGAATTCGGTATCAACGTTAATGCAGTAGCGCCGGGTTGGGTGGCCACTGACATGTGCGCGGATGTGTTTACCGATGAGGAATATCGGAAGTCTATCGAGAGCACCATCCCGCTGGGTCGCATTGCGACCGCGCATGACATTGGCTGGCCCATTGTGTTTTTATGCAGCGAGTGGGCGCGGCACATTACAGGTGAGATACTGAATGTGAATGGCGGCTCTGTGCTCTGCGGCTAACTTAAGAAATGTTTGAACGATATACCGACGAAGCGAGAAGGGTGATCTTTTTCTCGCGCTACCAGGCGTCGACGCTCGGCGCCAGGGAGATTGCTGCGGGACATCTATTGCTGGGCTTAATGTCCGTTACAGATGACTTCGTGACGCCCTTGTTCCGGAATGCCGGGATGGATTTAGAAGCCGTGCGATCTTCCATTCGATCTAGCAGTCCTCCGCTGGAATCCATTGCAACGCACGTAGAACTTCCTTTATCAAGCGACGCGAAGCGGGCCCTACTTAACGCTTTGGAAGAAAGCGAACTTTTAATGAACAAACACATTGGTAACGAGCACTTGTTGCTCGGTCTGCTGCGGGAGGATGCGACCGTGCCAAGTGAGATACTTCGTAATCATGGCTTTGGCCTCGATAGGATTCGGGAAAAAGTCGCGTCCAAAACAAATATGCGCGTCAGAACAGACGAACGACCCGCTACAAAACCGACAGGTAAGCAACGAGTGGTGCTGGGAGTCGAAAGGCTGCTGCACGAGAAAATCGACCTCTTGCGCGGCGCTCGCGTCGGATTGATTTGTAATCAGGCTTCGGTCGACCACAGCCTTCGCCACGTCGCCGACCTTTTTCATGAACATTCCGATATTAATTTGACTGCGCTCTTCGGACCGCAGCATGGAATCCGGGGCGATGTGCAGGACAACATGATCGAGACGGACCATACCGTCGATGCGGTCACCCGGCTGCCAATCTATTCGCTCTACAGTGAAACCCGCGAACCGACTGAGGAAATGCTGAAGGATGTCGATGTGCTGGTTTTTGATATGCAGGACGTCGGCTGCCGCATCTACACCTTTGTCTACACTCTTGCCAATTGCATGAGGGCGGCCAAGAAGTTCGGCATGCAGGTCATCGCCTGTGATCGTCCCAACCCGATCAATGGCCAGCAAGTCGCGGGCAATGTCCTGGATCCGGAGTACGCTTCGTTCGTGGGGCAGTTTCCCATCCCGACGCGCCATGGCATGACCGTCGGTGAGCTAGCGCGAATGTTTAATGAGCGCTTCGACATCGGGTGTGATTTGGAACGCATTCCCATGGAGGGATGGTCGCGCGATCTCTGGCTGGATCAAACGGACGCACCGTGGGTGTTGCCGTCACCCAATATGCCGACCCTCGCGGCGGCGACCGTCTTTCCCGGCACCGTGCACGTCGAGGGGACGCAATTATCGGAAGGGAGGGGAACTACGCTGCCTTTCGAACTGGTAGGCGCGCCTTATGTAGATCCGGAGCGTCTGGCAAAGGAACTGGCGCAGCTTAACCTGCCCGGCGTTTACTTCCGCTCGTGCGTCTTTCGCCCAACGTTTCAGAAGCATATGGATAAAAGTTGCGGTGGCGTGCAACTACACGTCACCGATCGCGCGTCATTTGAGCCGGTGATCTCCGGCATCGCCGTGGTGAAGACCATTCACGACCTTTACCCCGGCGAGTTCAAATGGAAATTGCCGCCGTATGAGTACGAGTACGACAAAAACCCGTTCGACGTAATCTCAGGAACGGCCGCCATGCGCGAAGCGTTTGAGCGGGGAGACTCTCTGCAAAGCATCGAAGAGAGTTGGCAAGCGCCGTTGGCGGAGTTCATGAAACTTCGGGCGGGATACTTGATGTATTAAGGGGCACGGAGTCTCAGTCAG